>DUPQ01000062.1 GCA_012838235.1 Clostridiaceae bacterium | reverse complement strand
TGTACATTTCTTAACCCCGATTCGCTCTCCAGTTTGGCGGAATTTATGCTGGATGTTATCAGGTTAAGCTTTTCCTCAGTCATTCCGATACCGTTATCTATTACCTTTATTATTATATCACCTTTTGAATCATCGTCATTTTTCTCATGCTCTACATATATCTTAAGAATTCCCGAGTCTCTGTCTTCCAATCCGTGAATAATTGCATTCTCCACAACAGTCTGAATTATGAGGTTAAGTATTACACATTCTTTAAGTTCATCGGGGCAGAATATATGGTAGGAAAAGGATTCTCCGTACCTTATTCTTTGTATGTCAAGATAGCATTCAATACCTTCCAAAGCATCTTTTATGGTGGTTAAATCTTGTCCTCTGTTAAATATTTTCCTGTACATGGTGGAAAGGGCCACAACTATTTTAGATATTTCTTCAACATTATGCTCTTTTGCAGTCCAGTTAATGGTATCCAGAGTATTGTACAGAAAATGCGGATCTATCTTGTCCCGTAAAGTCTGCAGTTCCAGCTGTTTTCTGTAAAGTTCGGCTTGGTACAGCTCTTCAATCAGCACAGTAGCTCTGTCCGTCATGGAGTTGTAGGCATGAAACAGACCTTTTATCTCATTATCCTTACATATGCTGTCATCCAGCTTGGAGGTAAAATCTCCGCTGCCTACTTTTTCCATACCTCTGATCAGCCGGGAAATGGGTCTTTGAACATTGGTTTCCAATATTCTTCGGAAAATAGAATAGCACAATATAAGAATAAACAAAGAAACTCCTATCGAGATTATAACGGTATACTTATATACATCATTCGCTATATCCTTTTCCGGGATAAGGTATACAATTCCTAAATCATAATCACAATCCAATGGCGAATACTGCAGGTAATACAGCACATAGTTATGTTCTATTGTTACTTTTTCTTTTATTAAAAGGTCGTCGAAATAATCAAAAGCCTGTCCTCGCGTCTTATACATAAGTATCTCTTCGCTGCCGCTGAAGAAAAAGTTGTCGTCTTTGGAAATAAACCCGTTTGTTGAGTTCTCTGTCAAAACAGGTCCGTCAAGAAACCGTGCGAAATCCGTTTGTGTAATATTCAATGTTATAAAAACACGACGATTAAGTGACGGATTGAGAACATCGGCCTTGTATGTTATGGCTATATATTCATCATAAATATGCCACATGCAGTACTTATCAAGATCAGCCGAAGGGATTCTTCCTTCCACACGTTGGATAAACCAAGGGAATCCGGCTTTATCAACATATGCGGCAAACTCATTTCTGCCGTTCAGCAGATACTCAAGTTCATAATCGTAAATCATGATATGGTCTATATATTCATTTGTATTGCTCATAAGTTTAAAGTAGCGGAAAATATCGGAATTATCATGCATTATATCATCGAGATAATAAATGTTATCCGCATATTCCGATAACATATCGCTGTTTGCGATATTGCTTGCTACCGAATCAAACATCTCCACTTGCTTTGTATACATCAAAACGATACGGCGGTCGGTTTCTTCCAACAGCCTGTTTTTATCGCGCTCGGCAATTTTAGCCAGGATTATATTATTGGCCGTTATCAATAATAAAACTATGGCAAGGCATATGACCAATACACCAAGCAATTTGTTTTTTAAGCTTTTTTGGGCAGTATCTTTTCTCAGTTTTTATCTGTTCCTTTCTTATCCCAACTTACTCCTGACAAGATCGACAGCCTTTTTTGCATCTTCAACATCGCTTGCATCATACCAGACGATGACTTTCTTGTCCCTTAAAAAGTTCAGATTATCAATTATTTCCTCTTTGGTTAAAGCTACAGTTACAATCTTATTACTGAGTTCCTTCTCATACTTTTTATAAACCTCAATACCTCTCGGTGCATTGGGATCATTAGATATTTCCACAAACTTTATCTTATCCACTTCGCAAACCGCAGGTATGACATGGTGTCCGACCGAATGTACATGGAAGAATAATCCGTCAAAGTTATCACCTATTCGTTCAAGAAACGGAACTTCGAATTTTCTGAACATCTCATCGGACAACATAGTTGTCGCATCCACCGAAAGATGCCCCGCATAACCTTTCGGCATGATAACATCAAATCCCGATATAACATATCCTTTGTACTCGGTAACTATTTTCTGCTGCTCTTTCAGCATGTATATTATTGCATCGGTGCATTTTGATGTAAGCTCCAACAAACCTTCTTCTTCATCATAAAAATCGTAAAATATATCGTTTCCGCGTAATGCATTGACCACATCCAATGGACCGTCCGCACCTCTGAATCTTATAAAGAACTCATCTTTCACCTTGCTCTTCATATATTTCATTCCTTCTATTACAAGATTCCTCCATATATTTGACTCATCAACCTTCGCAAGAGTGTAATCTGAGTAATCTTTCACATGTTGATGATGCCATGAAGTGGTTTCGGAAAAGGTGACGTCTCCGCCCATAAAAGCTGAATGTTCCGCTATACCGTAGCGTACCGTAATGGACTGTATTATATCATCGGGTATTTGGTTTCGAGTGTCCCAGAAGATACGCTGTCTTTCAATCATATAATCCAGATAAGTTTCCATATTCTTAGGTAATCCGAAACTGTCCAACGGACGAAAAGGCACATCAATTCCGCTGAATATCTCCTTAACCTGTATAAGGGCACCTTTTCCCGACTCATACATATCCTTTGTTCTTTTGATTATCTCATCCGTTCTTTTGTAATCCATACAAAACCTCCGCTTCAGTATTTTACTGCTAACAGTATACCCGTTTTAAAGATTGCCTTCAACATCAAAAAGGATTAGTTAATCCGATAGATACCTCTTCAATAAAAAGGTGCAAAAATATGGAAAAGTATAGATGTCCTCGCTATACCCGATATTACCGCCGGTAAGTTTAATGCCGTAACTGATGTCGGAATATCTATCCTCGCTAATCAGCATTCTCATTGATTTGGCAGTTCCGCCTTTCGCCTTTACCTCTATCGGGATAAGAGATTTTGCCGTCCTTACAAAGAAATCCTGCTCCAAAGTGGAATCGTTCCGCTTGTAATAGTAGAGACTGTATCCGGATTTTTTCAATGCTTCCCCCACTATATTTTCATACAGTGCACCTTTGTACACTCCTAAGTTTCTGTTAGCTCTCATATCTTCCTGGGCTTCTTCGTCAAGCATTGCTACAAGCATTCCGGTATCTGCAAAGTAAATCTTATACTTTGTATCATCGTAGTTTCCACGCAGCGGTAATTCGGGAAAATTCAGGCAATAGCAGAGATTTATAATTCCCGCATCGTCTAACCATTCAATGCAGCCGCGATAATCGCGAAAACGTGCGCCGGAAGCAACTTTAGATATCTGAAACTTTTTATTATCTTTAGCAAGCTGAATGGGAATGTGATTGAACACATTCAATATTCTTGTCTGATCCATACCTACGGCATATTTTCGGATATCTTCTTTGTAGTCAATGATAAGCTGTCTTTGAAGTTCCAGTGAACCTTCAAATGTTCCTTTTATAATAAATTCACGAACAATCGCAGGCATTCCTCCCAATATACAAAAATCCAGAAAATGATTGTTGTAAACCGACATTTCCACCTCATTGAACGGTGTGAGATTTTTCATATTTTCCAGCATACTTTCAATATGACCATCATTATATCCCTTTGCCCAAAGAAATTCTTCAAAATCCATAGAGTACATTTCATAGTCGGATTTATAGCCTACACTGTTACTTTCAATTTTATGATAGTTGATTCCGAGCATAGATCCGCTGCATATAACATCAAATCTTCCGTCGATTTTGAAAAACTTTAATGATGTCGCGATATCGGGAAATTCCTGCAACTCGTCGAATATTATTAAAGTTTCTCCTCCAATAAATTGTTTAGACGGATCCATTCTGGAAATATTTTTTATAATACCTTCCGCGCTATATCCGTCCGCTGTAATCAGTTTGTATTTCGGTTCTTCTACAAAGTTAATATAAACAACACTTTTATAATTAACATTCCCGAATTGTATAACGGATTGGGTCTTTCCTACCTGACGCGGTCCTTTAACAATCAAAGGCATTCTGTCAGGATTTGCCTTCCATTCTTCCAGAAAGTTGTCTATTTTCCTTTTCAGATAAATCATTTCACTCACTATCCCTCGCCACAATTATATCCGCAAAATAACTGAAATTCAACCGCTTTCACAAAATATGAGGGAGTTTTTAGCTTTTCTGCACATTTCATGAGGGAGTTTTTAGCAATCTTCCCACATTTTTAGAAAGAAGTGCTAAAATCTGTCTTCCGATCATAGGTTCATCCGCTTAAAGCTATCCTTAATATTAGTTTAATTTTTTTCTTTAAAAAAGGATGAGCATTCGCCCATCCTTTTGTTAATTTATATATTTACTGATTGATTATCCTTTAACCGAACCTACCATTATACCGCCTGCAAAATACTTCTGTAAGAAGGGATATACAATCAGAACCGGAAGCATAGAAACAACCATCATCGCTCCGCCTAAGCCCGACTGGTTGATAAGAAGTTCCGTCGGGTCAAATCCCGCTGCAACCATCATTTCTTCCCAGAGTTTATCATTACCTTCGTTCTTCATAACCGTCTCACGAATCTTAACCGGGAATGTCCATTTTCTCGGTGTTCTGATATATATCATTGCCGCATAGAATATATTCCAGAATCCCAGACCGGACAGAAGACCTAATGCCGAAAGAACCGGCTTGGACAACGGTAGTATTATCTTTACAAAAATAGTCATTTCCGAAGCGCCGTCTATACGTGCCGATTCGGTCAATTCGTTGGGTATCGACCAGTAATAGTTTCTTAGAAGGGTCATGTTCCATCCTGAAGCAAGTGAGGGGATAATAAGTACCCAGAGGGTATCTATCAGTCCCAATGCTCTCATGAGAAGGAAACTGGGAATTGCTCCGCCGCCTATAAGCATGGGTATTATAACCATGTAATAAGCGAAGAAATCTTTTCCGGGAAGCTCTCTTTTACTCATTGTATAAGCGCCTAATGCGTTAATAAGCAATGTCAAAGGTGTTCCCACTATAGTTACGATTACGGAATTAAATAACGGTCTGTATACCGTCTCGTCTTTTACAACCATTCCGTAGAATACCAAACTGAAGTCTTCCGGCCACAATCTCAGCGTTGCCGTAGCAGTCTCACTCAACTCAAAAGAGTTCCTGAAAACGAATAATACCGGAATAACTATGATTAGTGTAAATAGAAACATTCCCAACAGGTTAAATATATTGAAAATCTTTTCTCCTAATGATCTTTTTAACATTTATCTCACCTTCTTCCTATATTATCGTTCTTCCGTCTTCAGTTAAGTATTTACTTGCCCAGTTGGCACTTAACATAAGAATGGTTGAAATTATCGAGTTAAATAAACCTGTGGTAGTCGACATGCTGAACTTTCCTTGTCTGATACCGGTATTGTAAATATATACATCCAAAACCATTGCCGTTTCGTCAAGCAAAGCATTACCGTCCGTCAATGTGAAAACAGGTTCGAATAGTCCGCCCATAATTCCCGAGAAAGAGAATATTAAAAGTACAACTACCGTATTTTTAATACCGGGCAGAGTAATATACATTGTCTGCTGCCATCTGGTAGCACCGTCTATAACCGCCGCTTCATATAATTCGGGATCCACACCGCCCAAGGATGCAAGGTATATGATGGAGGAATAACCTACACCCTTCCATATTCTTATACCGGTAAGCAACCAGGGAAATAACTGAGGTTTCCCGAGAAAGTATATCCTTTCTCCTCCCAGTAAAGCTATAATTACGTTAACATATCCTGTACTGGGGGATAACAGCTGTATAAAGATACCGCTGACAACAACCCATGTGAGAAAGCTCGGTAATGTGGAAACTGTCTGAACGGTTTTCTTGAACCACATGATTCTCACTTCATTCAGCAATAATGCTAAAATAATCGGTGACGGCTTTATAAACAGATACTGCAATCCGATAAATACCCATGTATTCCTGAATGCCTGCCAGAAAGCTCTCAAGCCGAACAGTTTGTCAAAGTTCTCAAATCCGCACCAGTACTTAAATCCACCGGTAGTGAATTCCTGAAACGCAATCATAATACCGGGCATAGTTACATAACGGAAAATGTAGTACAGTATCAGTCCCGGAACTATCATCAGGTAAATCATTATATTTACCTTAGTGAAGATTTTTTTCTCATTTTTTTTGTAAATTCTTAAGCTACTCTCGTCCAATTACAACACCAACCCTTCTTTTAAAGATAAATCCCTTGAATAATCGTGCATTATAACATTAATAGTTTATCACATATTTACCGTTTTCAATACATGAAAATTATAACTTTTGTTGTATATATGTGATTTTTCATATTTTTTGGTTAGCAAAGCCTTTTAACAATTCAATACAGGCTTTGACATCATTCATGTCCACCATTCCGACCGGTCCGTGTACATATCTCATGGGTATGGATATGCCGCCCGTCCTTACTCCTTGGTTGGATGTATATATGGCTCCCGCATCGGTTCCGCCCGCCGCAAGAATATCCGACTGGTTGGCTATATCATTCTTTTTGCATATATCCTGCATTATACCGATTAGTGATTCGTCACATATCACCGACCTGTCCATGACCTTGATTGCCGCTCCTCCGCCCAATACCGCATTGCCTTCTTTGGTAATAGGAGTATCGAATGAAGATGTCACATCCACTGCAACAGCTATTTCCGGCTGCACTACCCTACTTGCTACTATTGCTCCCTTTAAGCCCAATTCCTCCTGGCTGGTAAAAACATAATACATGTCGTTGTAAGGCTCGGTATTTTCCGTTAATGCCTTTATGGCAACATAACAACCGATACGGTTGTCCAATGCTTTGGCAACTACCCTGTCATTCTTAAGCATACATAAAGGTCCGTAATAACTGCCCATATCTCCCGGTTTGACATAATTCATGGCATCTTCTTTATTCTTTGCTCCTATGTCTGCAAACATATCCCCGACATTGTTGTTTTTAATACTCTCGACATCTTTTTTGAAACATAATACGCCCACCGTTCCGTTTCGGAATATTATTCTGTTTCCTATCGAAACCGATACGGGAATACCGCCTACAGGTCTGAGATATATATATCCGTCGGAATCTATATACATGACCATAAATCCTATCTCATCCTTATGGGCGGAAACCATTATTTTCTTCTTGTCTTTTCCGTACCCGTTCTTAACGGCTATAACATTATCTATTCCGTCGGTCATAACCCGGTCCACATGATCTTTTACCAGATCGGTTATGACTTGATTAATTTCGCTTTCTCTTCCGCTCACTCCGAATGTCGCAGTAAGTTTTTCTAAAATCTCCACAATTTTCCCCTTTCGTTATCTCTTTTAATTTTCGGTCTTCCTTTCTTTGGCTTCTCTGAAAAGCTTTACGGTATCTTTCATGTTGAACAGTATAAGTCCCAACAGAAGTATGCCGGACAACATAAATATCAACTGAAACTGAGGCACTTCAAATACGCCGAACGGTTGCATATTTACGGCAATAAAATCCTTCATTAAATTTCCTATAGCGGGAGCTACCGCTAAAATTAATGCAACCAGAGCGGTATAGAAACCGTCATACAGCGATCGATCTTCTGCGGGAATAACATCATACTTGGCTTTAAACACTACCAGAGAAAAAAGCGGTACGGCCATGGAAGCGAAAATATTAACCAGTATCGTCATAACATACCTTGATGAAATATTGGTAAATCCCCACAAAATAGCCTGTATTAAATATAGAATGTAACTAACAATAAGAAGAAAATCCGTATTATGTCTGTCCACCAACTTACCTGCAATAGGATACCAGACAAATTGCAGTATAACGTTCAATGTAGCGGAGATTGATATAAAAGTGTACGACAAACCGAGATAATTCAACTGGTAAAGTGTTGCAAAAGACATGGACAGGTACCATATGAAGTAAAACACGGCAATGGATGCAATAGATTTCATAAATGTCCTGTCCTTTAAAGGGACAATCAGCACATCCTTAAGCTTTATCTTTTTCTTAGGCGGTTGCAGAGGCGGCTCGTATATTTTATAGAATGAATAATTTTCCGCCCACATGACAATCCAGGATATAGTAAACACAATAACAATGGCCATGTACTGGTCGGATGAGGTATCTATAAATGCCGATACAATAATAGGAACAAGCAGATGAGCTATCAAAGCAATCATATTCCTTACGCTCATATACTGACCTCTTATCTTAACGTCTATAAGATCCACAAACCAGCTGTTTATCGCAATACCCATGAAATTATTAAGAGCATATGCAATTAAAGCTATGGCTATCATAATGTACGAGGCATATTGATTGGGAAATATCAACGGAATCCATGCTATAAAGACTATCAGCGTTTTAAGTATGGTATTGAGTATCAGAGTAAATTTTTTACGATTCTTTATCGTTTGCATGACATATCCGGCAAAAATAGCCATAACACCTGCAACACTTCCGATAATAGGCAGATAAGCTATTACTATTTCAGGAGCATTAACTTTATTGAAAAGTCCGGTCAGATAAGTGGCTCCGGTAAGCAGTGCGAAAACGGTACCGACAAATCCCTGTACTATAAACCAGTCTCTGTCCTTCTTACCCGGCATGGTAAGCAACTTTGTGTCGTTTCTGTAGAATACCGCAATATATAACTTTCGTAAGTAATCTTTTATTTTACCGAACATATCAGAATTCCTGTTTTGTCATTATTTCGGGCCCATTGGCTGTAATGGCGACGGTGTGTTCATACTGTGCCGAAAGGGATCCGTCCGCAGTGTATGCGGTCCAGCCGTTGTCCTCATCTACATAAAGGTCATAATCTCCTTCATTAATCATGGGTTCAACGGTAAAAACCATGCCTTCAACTATTCTTGATCCCCTGCCTATCTGTCCGTAATGAAGTATTGCAGGATCTTCATGCATGGCTCTGCCTATACCGTGTCCGGTAAAATCCCTGACTACCGAAAAGCCGTTCTTTTCGGCATGCCTTTGTATATGGTAACCTATATCACCCAGACGGTTGCCTTCTACAGCCTTGCTTATGCCTTTGTAAAGACATTCTTTAGTAACGGTCATAAGTTTTTGTGCAACGGGACTTACCTCTCCTACGGCATAACACCATGCCGAATCGGCCATCCAACCGTCTTTATCGGCCACCATATCCACTTTAACAATGTCACCTTCTTTGAGAACATATCCGGAAGGCATTCCGTGGCATATCTCATCATTGACCGATGTGCACGAAGCATAAGGATATCCGTGATATCCTTTCTGAGCAGGTATGGCATTGTGTAATCTTATAAATTCCTCTACGAATCTGTCAATTGCAAAAGTTGTTATACCCGGCTTTATAATCTTCCTTAAATTTTCATGACAAGCCGCAACTATTTTGCCCGCTTCTCTGATCATTTCAATCTGTGACTTTGTCCGAATATTAGTCATACAAAAATCCCTTCATCCCCGAATATATCATTACTGCACTGTTATATCAAGAAGTGTACATTCATTTATTTCGAAATAGCTCAACTGCATGGATTTATTCAAATCTTTGAGAGTATCCAACAGCGGTTGTATTTCCTTGATAAGAATAAATGCTTCTACCCGGGTGGCTCCTTCGGATATGGGCAGGTAGACAATCTGTCGGAAATCCTCCTTGTTAAATACCGCATTTCCTTTTCGTTTATAGTAGAAATCCTCATACCCCGTTGTCGGGAAAAGTATTTGATCTTCAGAAAAAATATGACTTTTTTCCAGATATTCTTCGGGAACATTACAGTAAGCATAGAAAATCACTTCATCACTGTCAAATGCCGTATCATCGAATGTGACGTCAACATAAGACCATCTTCCGTCTATGTTCACAACATTCCAGGTGTGTGCGGTCCCTTGCGCTTCTCCGCTTACCTTCTGACACCTTATACCCGCCATATTGGTCAGCATATAAAATGCATCGGTGTATCCCTGACAGTTGGCAAAGCCCGTTGTAAGGCAATATGCACCGGTAATATTGTATTTATCCGCATCGTTGTCGGCTTCTTTTTGGTAACCCAGAGTTTCACATATGTAGTCGTGAATAATTATTTCCTTATCATAATCACTCATTTTGCTGTCCAGACGATTGTTTACGAAATCCACGGCAAAACGATAAATTTCCAATTCTTTCTGACTGAGCAATGATCTGTCATTATTGAGATATGCATATACAATACTGTCACCGGGATAATATTCCAACTCATATATTGCAAAATAGCTGCCGCTGTTTGTCGAATAAATCGTCCTGTAGCATCCTTTTAATCCATATTTGTCCAAGCAATCAAGAGAAGAAAAATTATCCTGTGATGACGAACGGACAAATATGCTTCTGTGTTTTTTTGCAACACAGGAATCAAAATGGATATAAAATTCATCAATATCTGCAACATATTTTGCATGATCGGTATTGACATCTTCCAAACAAATTCCTACTGAATAGGGATTAAACGAAATTTTTTGCATAAAAGGACTGTTACCCGGTGTTGCATCATTTTTCTTTATCAAAGTTATTAATGCACAGGATGTAAGATTTATGGCAAGTAACAGTAAAAGCACTGCCATGGTTATTTTTCTTTTTCTACCCTTCAAGCAAATATGCCTCCATAATGTTAATGAAATTATACAACACCTGGAAAAAGATTTAAACATAATAAGCCGTTGTTTTTATTAATTACTATAAATACTTATACATCGGCACATTCAAGTAGGTATTCACTCATTCCTTATTCTCACACAATGATATATAATATAGGTTGTGAGTAAGTAAATAATCCGGAGGTATATTTTATGATTCTAAAGAAAGACTGTAAATACGATATTATGGCCGTTACAAGCATGGGCATCAGAATTACTCCCGTCAATCGCCAGCCTGTAAACGTATCCAACCTGTATGAAATGCATGCGACAAGTGCGGAAACCAATGTATTAAACATTTCCGCGGCTTTAGGACTAAAAGCTAAAGTTTTAACAAAATTCGTTAAGGACAGCCCCATTGCACTTTATATAAAGGGAGAACTCAGGAAAAGAAATATAGAATTTGAAGGGATTGATATTGAACAGGGAGGTCCTTGGGGATATCGCCATCAATTTAATATAGCCGACAGCGGTTTCGGAGTAAGAGGACCCAGGGTGTTGAATGACAGAGCGGGCGAAGTGGGAAGAACCCTGTCCGCATCGGACTTTGATCTGGAAAGAATATTCAAAGAGGAAGGTTGCAGAATTTTGCATCTTTCGGGATTGATAGCGGCTCTTTCCGAAGAAACATCGAAATGCTGTCTGGATATTGCATTAGCTGCAAAAAAATACGGAACCGCAATATCTTTTGATTTAAACTACAGAGCTTCTTTCTGGAAAGGAAGAGAGAAAGAGCTACGTGAAATATTTACAAAGATAGCTTCCATATCGGATATATTGATAGGAAACGAAGAAGATTTTCAGCTGGCACTGGGTGTCAAAGGACCGGAAGCCGGAGGTAAATCAATTTCCAAAACCGACGCATTCAAAGATATGATAACAAGGATATCCGCACAGTTTAAAAATGTAAAAGTATTTGCAAACACTTTAAGACAAGTGGAAAATGCAAACTTACATTTATGGGGTGCCATCATATATGCCGAAGGTAACTGGTATGTTGTGGAGCCGCGTGAAATTCCCGTTCTGGACAGAATAGGAGGCGGAGACGGATTTGTCGGCGGTCTTTTATACGGTATTCTTAAAGGATGGCAACCGGAAAAATGGGTACAGTTCGCATGGGCAAGCGGAGCGCTTGCAACCACTCTTTTAACGGATTACGCTCATCCGGCGGATGAAGAAGTAATATGGAGCATATACGAGGGAAATGCGCGTGTAAAAAGATAGAAGAGATATCTTCCCGATACTCTTCTATTTAGCGGCATAATGCCAGATGGTATATAAAACAACATAAGACCTTAGACGGATACATGTAGACTACAATTTTAACCGGCTAATATGTGCTGTCCTTTGCAACTTGCTTTCTGAGTCTGTTCAGTTCCTCAGTCATTTCCGTAAATGTTGCAATACTCATTATTACCAATTCACCATATCCGTTCTTTGTAACAATGATAGGCTCTTTTGCAGCTCTGCACATCTGCAGTACATGTTTTGTATCTCGTAATTCTGCTATGGGAACAATCTTCGGCACGTTCATAACAGTACATCCTCCATATTAGGATAGTATACTATATACTAAATAATGTCAAAGAAGAAATTTGAAATTCATCCCTTAAATATGCAAATTATGTGCATATTTAAGGGTGTTTTTATGACATCTTAAAGAAAATTATCCGTTACTTTCTCTTAAGATTACTTGTCTTATATTCCACCAATACTTTTAAGTGGTCCGACAGTGCCTGCATCTCCCATCGGGCTTTCTGTCCGTCTCTTGCTTTTAGTGACTGATAGATATTGCTGTGCATTTTCATACATTGCTGTTTAGCACCGGCATCGGATACATATATATCGGAAACTGCAAATATCGCCTGCTCCAATGTCATAAATATTTGTGAATATGCCATATTACCCGATATATCCGCTATCTTTTTATAAAACTCATGATACAAAGCGGCAAGCTTTTTCTCATCTTTCAGTAAAACTTCCTGCTCAGCTATGTTTCCCAACTGAACAAGCTCTTCCTCTGTTGCCTTTAATGCCGCTTCATATACGCCGTTACACTCTATGAATGCAAAGATATCAAAAAAACTGTCTATGATTTCCTGTTCCAATTTACCGAATGCAACAGCACAATTCAATGTAAGAAGGGTGCCTTGCTTTTTCCAGTTGCGTACCCTGGCACCTTTTCTCGGTACTATGTCCACAAATCCTTTAGTATTAAGAACCGCCACAGCGGTGTTTATAACACTCCTTGACACATTATACTCATCACACAGTTTACGAAAAGAGGGGAGCATAGTATTTATCTTATACTCCCCGTTTACAATCTTCTTTTCCATCTCCAGGATAAACCTTTCGGTTAAACTATCGCTCCCGTTCATTCATCCTGTTCCTTCTCCCATTTAAGTACGGGATTTCTCGCTGCAGTTACCTCATCCAGTCTTCTTACATATGTGTTATGAGGTGCATCATGCAGAAGCTCGGGATTTGTTTTTGCTTCTTTTGCTATCTTATTCAATGCTTCAATGAATTTGTCCAGTGTTTCCTTACTCTCTGTTTCGGTAGGCTCTATCATCATGCCTTCATGCACAATCAGAGGGAAATATATTGTCGGCGGATGATAACCGTAATCCAAAAGCCTCTTTGCCATATCCAATGTGGATATGCCGTATTGCTCTTTCTGTCTGCTTCCCGAAAGCACAAATTCATGCATGCAGAATCTGTCATACGGAATGACAAAACTGTCCTTTATTCCGGCCATTATATAGTTGGCATTCAACACTGCGGTTTCGCTTGCCTTTTTCAATCCGTCGGGTCCCATTGTCAGTATATAGGCAAGTGCCTTTATGTACACAAGGTAATTACCGTAAAATGCTTTTACACGACCTATCGCGTCTTTTCTGTCATGGTCTAAATAATATCGCTCACCGTCCTTGCAGACTACCGGTTTCGGAAGGAATCTGACCAAATCTTCTCGCACACAAACCGGTCCGCTTCCCGGGCCGCCGCCACCGTGAGGCGTGGACATTGTCTTATGTAAGTTAAAATGAACAACATCAAATCCCATATCAAACGGACGGGCAATACCCATTATGGCATTAAGATTGGCTCCGTCATAGTATAGTAAACCGCCCTTGTCATGCACAATCTTTGCTATCTTTGTAATATTGCTTTCAAACAACCCCAAAGTATTGGGATTGGTCAGCATCAGTCCCGCGGTTTCATCATCCATTAAGGCGGCCAATGCATCAATGTCCACCAGTCCCAAATCATCCGATTTAACCTGTACTATCTCATATCCCGCCGTTGCCGCACTTGCAGGATTGGTTCCGTGAGCGGAATCGGGAACTATCATTTTGGTTCTTTTATTGTCATTCCTGTTCTGATGATAAGCCTTTATTATCATTATACCGGTCATTTCACCGTGAGCTCCCGCAGCAGGCTGCAACGTAGCACCTTTCATGCCTGTTATCTCACATAAATACCCGCCCAATTCATATGCCGCTTTAAGCGCACCCTGAACCTGATATTCCGGCTGATAAGGATGTAATGAAGTAAATCCCTGAAGGCCTGCAACATCCTCATTTACCTTGGGGTTATACTTCATTGTGCACGATCCCAAAGGATAAAATCCCTGATCCACACCGTAATTATTTCTGGAAATGTTGGTAAAGTGTCTTATAACATCCACTTCCGACACTTCGGGAAGAGATACATCGTCCTCCCTTGTGTATTTCTTATCTATCTCATAAGACGGTACTTGGCTTTCAGGCAGTGAAAATGCGCATTTTCCTTCTTTAGATAAATTAAATATCAATTCAGCCATTAAACTCACCTGCCCTTCTTATGAACTCATCCATCTCTTCTTTGGTCCTTTTTTCCGTTACGGCTATAAGCCATCCTCTGTCGGTCTCCAAGCCCCCTATAAATCCGTGTCCGTAAAGATATCGGTTCAAAGCCGCTATATTTACTTTCGGTTTAACCGTAAACTCATGGAAGAAAGGCATATCCGAAGTCTTTTCAAACTTACCTGTTTTCAGCAGCCCTTCATAAACATAATGTGCATTATCCACACAGCGCTGTGCGACCTGCTTAAATCCCTTTTTACCTGTCACCGAAAGATAAATGGTTGCCGTCAAGGCACATAATGCCTGATTGGAGCATATGTTGGAAGTGGCCTTCTCCCTCCTTATATGCTGCTCCCTTGCCTGAAGGGTAAGCACATAAGCGGTTTTTCCGTCCACATCTGTAGTTTTACCCACTATTCTTCCGGGCATCTTTCTCATGTGCTCTTTAACACATGCGAAAAATCCGAGATAAGGGCCGCCGAATCCCATGGGCATTCCCAGAGGCTGACCTTCTCCCACTACGAAATCCGCACCGAAATCTTTAGGCGATTTCAGCAGTGCCAGCGCCACGGGGTTTGCACAGACAATAAACAAACTGCCGTTTTGCTTTACATAGTCTCCGATTACTTGCATATCATAAATATCTCCGTAGAACGACGGATACTGCACACATACTCCCGCTACATTTGTTAAATCGGCTTCCAACAGTTGTTTAACCGTCATAGATGTGTATTTTATATCTCTGAATTTCAGATATGTTTCCACAGTCTCTCTATACTCCGGATGCATATCCTCCACAATGATTATATCGCTTCTTTTACGGAAAGCACCGGAGGATATTGCACACGCTTCCGCCAGAGCCGATGCACCGTCGTACATGGAAGCATTGGCAACGTCCATTCCTGTAAGTTCGCATATCATGGTCTGATATTCGAAGATAGCGGTAAGAGTTCCCTGACTTATTTCCGGCTGGTACGGGGTGTATGCCGTTAAGAACTCCTGACGTGATATAAGGTGAGATATAACCGAAGGTATATAGTGGTCATAAGCACCGGCACCTAAAAAACATGCATAATTGCCGGTGTTGCTGTTTTGCGCGGCCAAAGACTGCATGTATTTTATAAGTTCCATTTCGCTTTTTGCCGGCGGAAGATTCAAAGGTCTTTTTAGTCTGACTTGCTCGGGAATACAAGAAAAAAGATGCTCGACACTGTCGGCCTTACATCTTTTCAACATTTCCTGCCGGTCCCTGTCAGTTACCGGTATATATCTCATTATTCCGCCTCGCTTTCGAGGAACTCGTTATATTCATCTTCCGTCATAAGATCATTCAGTTCCGTTTCATCATCAATAATTATCTTAGCCAAATATGTGCCGTACGGATCTTCATTTATCTTTTCCGGAGCATCTTCCAGCTCGGCATTGGCTTCAATAACCGTCCCGCTTACCGGCATATATACTTCTGCAGCGGTTTTTACCGATTCAATTGCACAAAGAACATCACCTTGTTGCAGCACGAGATCTTCTTCCGCCAACTCGACATAAACAATATCTCCCAACTGTTGCTGGGCATAGTCGGTTATGCCGATATACGCATATTTGCCTTCTTTTTTAATCCATTCATGATCTCTTGTAAATCTCATATCCCACTCCTTATCATTTTTTATACATTTTTTTATAAAACGGCTTCTTTACCGTTACTGCTTTAACCTTTTTTCCTCTTATGTCCACATAAACGAAGGTACCGACTTTAGTATATTCGGTGGAAATAAGAGCCAATGCACAGTTCTTACCTAAACTCGGACAATTACTGCCGCTTGTCACATAACCTATCTTTTCGCCCTCTTCATTGAATACGTCATAGCCGTTTCTTGCTATACCTCTGTCTACCATTTCCAAGCCTGCAGACCGAACGGACACACCTTTTTCGGTTTGTTCAATCAGAGCGGCTTTTCCGATAAAATCGCTTTTCTCCGGTTTAACAAAACTCTTCAGTCCCGCATTGAGCGGTGTTATCTCTTCGGACAACTCGTGACCGTATAAAGGCAATGCACTCTCAAACCGCAATGTATCCCTTGCCCCCAAACCGCACGGAGCGGCACCTGATTCCATGAATTTTCTGAACAGTTTCTCAGTATCATGGGCGGCCGTATATATCTCGAATCCGTCTTCTCCGGTATAGCCCGTTCTGGATACCATGGTGTTCACGCCGTCTACAACCACATTATTCTTAAATCTGTAAAATGCAATCTCTTCCAGATCGGTCTTAGTTAACTGCTGCAAAATATTTTGCGCTTCAGGTCCCTGCAGTGCAATCTGTCCGTATCTATCCGATTGGTTACTGACAACCACATCATACCCTTTTGTATGTTTTTTCATCCATTCAAAATCCTTGTCGGTATTGGAAGCATTTGCAACCACAAGAAAATCTTTATCGTTGTTCTTGTATATCAGTATATCATCCACACACCCGCCATGTTCATAGCACATGGGTGAATACATTATCTGATTTTCCGATATGACACTGATGTCGTTGGTTATAATGTAGTTCAAATACTTTATCGCATCTTTTCCCGTTACCGAAATCTCTCCCATATGCGAGACATCAAAAATACCCGCCTTGTTTCTTACTGCATTGTGCTCCTCTATGATGGAGGTATACTGCACAGGCATATAGAAGCCCCCGAAGTCTACCATTTTGGCTCTCAAAGATTCATGCACAGAGGTTAAAGGTGTCGTTTTCATAAATTATATGCTCCTTGAAATATATATTTATAATATGTTCTAAAAGAAGAAAAGTCAACGGTCATAGCCTTTATCTTCTTTTCAGTTTCTCATACACTTCATTATAATAAAGGTAATTCTCGACATTGTGCCCGGGAGTTATGTGGTTGCCTATTGCAAGCATGTATCCGGGGCAGGGCTTACCCAAATCCATGCACCGTTTGACCTCATTTTCAATGTCTTCCCTGCTGCCTCTCATTATTATCCTTGTATCAACATTCCCTATAATGGAAACGGTTTTCCCGTATCTTTCGCAAATATATTTTAAGTCGGTAAGAGGTTCGAATATCAGACAATCCACCCCCATATCCACAAACCTGTCCACAAACAAATCAAACCCGCCGTCACAGGTAAATAAGACCTTCTTACCCGCTTCTTTCAAATAAGAGATATTTTTCTTAACATAAGGGAATACATATTTGTCATACCAGGCAGGAGCTATGAAAGGCCCCGACGACCATACCATATCATCATGTATCATACATACGGGAACATCGGATTTGGCCAGCGCCTTAAAGTACTGTGAAATCCATTGGGAATATCTTACGGTAAACTCACCGAAACGGGCAGGATCTTCCCCTGCAGCCGACAGTAGCATATCCCATCCCAGTATCTCTAAAATTCCCGATATGCATGTGACATATATACCTGAAGTATTAACTCCGTCAGGATGCAATTGACATCTTTCAAGATAACCCTCGGTTATCGCTTTTGCTTTGGTTTTTAAGTCTATTGTTCCGTATGTTTCATAAAAATCCAGATTATATATTTCCTCAATATCGGTAAAGGCCTCATGCTTATTATCCCTGTAATCCCCGTAACCTTCTTCAAATCCCGCATGCCCCATAGTGGTCCTTTTATCTCCGAAGATATTACTGCCTATTCCGGTTGCCCAGAAAAGTGATATATCCCATGCTCTTTCAAAGGCGGTAATTGCATTGAACTTTGTATCATCATCGGAATCCTTATTGACGGCTATTCCCGTAACCGCATGTAAAAGTTCGTATGCCAACTGATAAGAATATTCGGTTCTTGGGACTATATCGGGCATTTCCAGGTTAACAGCCTGCATTCCTAACTCATATGACATACAAAATCCTCCATAACCTATTCTATCATTATTACTGATGTTTACAAGGTATAAGCATTTGACTTGATAAGGGTAAAGATATAATATTTTATGGAAAGACTGATGTTTATAAGTTACTTAAAAGTACCGACACTTATCAGTAACAAACGATATAAAAGAAAAGGAGTATGTGACATGACAACATTGATAGCAGGACTGATAATCTCAATAGCTTTATTAAGCGTCATAGTTTATTTCAACAGCAAAAAGGACAGCAAAAAGAAATTCCGTGCAAACTGTATAGTTGCCGCACTTCCGCTCATAATAGCATTTTTCATTGCCTCAATAGCGGTAATTCCGGCAAACTCGGTAGGTGTACAATACAGCCCGTTCAAAGGAGTTCTGGAGGAAACACTTCCCGAAGGATGGCATTTTAAAGGCGTATTCGACAATATATATATAATCAGTACCGAAGTGCAGACCAGCACCCTCACTGAAATTACCGGTCAGACAAAAGACAGCCAGTACGTCGAAATGGTTATTGACGTTAAGTATAAGGTTTCTCCGGAAAAAGCCTATGAAGTGTTTAAACAATACAGAACTTTGGAGAATGTCGCAGTAAGTCTGGTATCACCGACCGTACAAAGAAGTATTGAA
This sequence comes from Clostridiaceae bacterium, assembly GCA_012838235.1. GTDB lineage: Bacteria > Bacillota > Clostridia > DUPQ01 > DUPQ01 > DUPQ01. Next base: position 19,753 of record DUPQ01000062.1, on the reverse strand, counting down.
ACCATTTCCATACAATACAACATTATCGAAATATTGGGAGAAAAGCGAAATGAACTTTACGCAGGCATCGAAGAGGAACTTACAAAACGTTTTGCAATAAACGGTATACAGTTCGTATCCATTAACTTTACCGATACCGATGCCGGAGCGGAAATTGAAAAAGCTATTCAGGATGAAGCCATCGCCAAAAAACGTGTGGAAACGGCGGAACAGGAACGTCTGCGTGTGGAAATAGAAGCCCAGCAAAGAGTAATAGAGGCATCGGCAAACAAGGAAAAGGCGGAAATAGAGGCCCAGATTAAACTGATTGAAGCACAGGCCGAAGCCGAGGCCAACAGACTTATAGCCGAATCCATAACACAGGAACTGTTGCAAAAAATGGAAATGGAAGCCCGTCTTAAATGGGGATGGGTAACCGTTCAGGGCGGTTCGGTAATAACGGATATAAGGGAGAAGTAATAATCCGCTATTCAAGAATCGGAATTTGTTAAGGAGAATTGTATGGAGTTCGGATGGATTAATGTGTTCGGAGCGGGTATTGTGCTTTTTCTTATGATACCGAACATTGTTTATGCCGTAAAAAACAAAAATGAGAAAAATGTTTGTACCGATAAATATATGAACATAACGGAGCAGATAGGAAGATATGCTTGCATTATCCTGATGTGGCTGCCTCTTCTTGTTTGGAAATTCGGATTTGCAAGTGTATTTGAAATGCTCCTTTATATCATAGGTAACGGCGTACTGCTGATTGCATACTGGTCGGTATTTGCACTATACTTAAAAAAGAAGAACAAAAACCGTGCACTTATCTTAGCCATATTGCCCGCATGCATCTTTTTCTTTAGCGGACTGTTATTGCGACATTGGCTGCTTGTGGGTTTTTCCGTTATATTTGCAATCGGACACATTTATGTAACATTGAAACAGTTTAGTCCGACAACTACCGTACAAAATGACAAATAGAAAAATGACCAAACACCAAACCGTTACTCATCCGTTACAACCTCTTTTTAATGACGACTCAAAAATCTTAATCTTGGGTTCCTTTCCCTCCGTAAAAACCAGAGAATACGGCTTCTTTTACGGACACCCGAAGAATCGTTTCTGGCCTTTGATCGAGAGGATTTTTGATGTGAAACTGAGTACGGATATTGAAGAAAGAAGAACCTTTCTTTTGCAACATCATATTGCCGTCTATGATGTCATTTATCAATGTGACATTATAGGGTCAGGTGATTCCAGTATCCAAAATGTAATCCCCTCGGATTTAAGCCGAATCTTTAAAGAGGCGGATATAAAGAAAGTTTTCTGTAACGGAGCAACCGCTTATCACTACTATCAGAAATATCAGGAGCAAAAAACTAATGCTAAAGCTATTCAACTTCCCTCTACCAGCCCTGCCAATGCAAGATATTCCATGGATGATTTGTATAATCAATGGAAGGTAATAAATTATATACTTTGACATACGTATTAATACGTGTTATTATATAGTTGCCGAAAGGAATGTGCCTGTGAAAGTATCTGAACTCATTAAAAAACTGAAGGCAAGTAAGAAGTGTCATCTCATCGAACACGGTGCAAGACACGACATGTGGCATAGCGACATAACCGGAAAAAACTTCCCTGTTCCAAGGCATAATAGTTAGGAGATTAATTCTATGAAATATGTATATCCGGCAATATTCACAGTTGAAGAAGATGGAGGCTATTCCGTAAACTTTCCGGACTTTGAAAGCTGTTACACATGTGGCGATACATTAGCGGAAAGCCTTGCTATGGCGGAAGATGTTCTTGCCTTTACACTCTACAAACTGGAAACGGAACAAGCTTTGCTTCCTGCTCCCGGTAAACTTCAAGGGTTAAGTCTCGGAGAAAACGAGTTCGCCAACTATATCGCATGCGATACAATGGAGTACCGAAAACGAAAGAATAGCAAAGCTGTCAAAAAAACACTCACAATCCCTTCATGGCTAAACGAAGAAGGAATTGCAAGAGGTATCAATTTTTCTCAAGTTTTGCAGGATGCTCTAATGGAGAAAATAGAAAAATATACAAAAACTTGAATAGAAATCCCTCAAACACTTGAATAAAACTTCCTCAAACACTTGAATATGTGCTATAATGTCCTTGTTTAGTGAGGTAGGCTTATGAAGACATATTTACCGAGGATTATTGATAAATTATTAAAAGAAAGGTTGGAGGCTAAAGGAGCTGTTCTATTGGAGGGACCTAAATGGTGCGGTAAGACTACCAGTGCTAAAGAAATAGCAGCCAGCTTTATATCAATAGACCAGCCTGAAATGACCAAGCAGTATCAGTCAATGGCTGAACTCTCTCCGTTGCAGCTTTTGGAAGGAGAAACTCCGAGGTTAATAGACGAATGGCAAATAGCACCTAATTTGTGGAATGCAGTAAGATATGAGGTGGATCAAAGAGATGAGTTCGGTCAATTCATTTTGACAGGTTCAGCTGTTCCCGCAGAAATAGATAAGTCTATGCATACAGGGACCGGCAGGATTTCAAGACTATATATGCGCCCCATGAGTTTATATGAATCTTTGGATTCAAGCGGTAAAGTATCTATTAGCGACTTGTTTGCAAGTCGGGAAATATCCGCTAAAAGCGATACAGACTTGGAGGAAATAGCATTTTTAATATGCAGGGGCGGTTGGCCTAAATCTGTCGGATTACCTGAAAATCCGGCTCTTTACCAAGCCAGAGACTACTTTGAAGCTGTCGTTTCAACCGACATAAGCAGAGTGGACTCGGTAAGAAGAGATAAGGAAAAAGCAAAAAGAATATTGCGGTCATATGCAAGAAATGTGGGAACCAAAACCTCTTTAGAGACTATAAGGCAGGATGTATTGGCAAATCACGCAGGCACCTTGGACCCTGTGACACTCTACTCATATAGGGACGCATTAACAAAGATATTTGTTATTGAGGACTCACCTGCATGGAATCCGAATTTAAGGTCTAAAGTAGCTATCAGGACAACTGATACAAGGTATTTTGTTGATCCTTCAATAGCTGCTGCTGCATTGGAACTGGGACCTGTTGATTTATTGAACGATTTAAGTACCATGGGGCTTATTTTTGAAAACTTATGTGTCCGCGATTTACGGATATATGCAGATTACTTGGATGGCAGCATTTATCAGTACAGAGATAGCAACGGACTGGAATGCGATGCGGTTATTCACTTAAGAAACGGCTCTTACGGTCTCATTGAAATAAAGTTGGGCGGTGACAGTTTGATTGAGGAAGGTGTCAATAACCTAAACAAATTGGCTTCAAATATAGATACGAGAAAGATGAAAGAACCCGCATTTATGCTTGTCTTATGTGCAAAGGCTCCCTTTGCTTACCGTAGAAAAGATGGAGTTTATGTGGTTCCTATAACCTGCTTGAAACCATAAAAAACATTCAAATAAAATTGTAGAACAATTGGAGCAGATTGTCGGTGTCTGTGCTTTTTGTACCGTATTCTTTTTTTTAACTAATCCGGAATAACTACTTCAATAGTTATTGAAGTTGTATTGAAGTAGCATTGAAGTAACCATTGAAGTTGCATTGAAGTAACCATTGAAGTATAACAGAAGTAAATCAATAAGCGGAAGTTGTGTCATGCAATATGATTTAATGTCTATTATTTCAAAAAGACGAAATGAGCTTATATCCGTTATATTGGTCAAATGCAATGTTATGGAAGCAATCTTATTCGGAGCTTTGAAGAATTGGAAGCAAGAGGAAATTTTTTATAAGGCAAAGTTTGCGAAGGTAGTTATGAGGAAGAATGGTCAATTCCAAAATTTTAAGAAGATTTTCTGGCACAACAGAATTCACGTAAAAGCTATGTACAGGATGAGCATAGCGACATTTGGAACAGGGGTTATTCCTAACATATTTAAATTAAAACTGTAATTGCAAATGACAAGAGCACACGATTATCCGTACAATCTTGATGTCAGACAAATGCCATAGATTGAAAGGATTTATTTCCAAAGGTTTTACAGATTTAAAGAATACATAAAAACAGCGTTTTTTCTCGACTTTTCCTCAACAACCGTATGTCTTGTTTAAGCTGTTCAGAGTACTCTTTATCTCATCAACCAGATTTTCCGGAGCTACCAGTTGCGCCTTATCCCCGAATGTAAAAAGCCAGGCTATGAATGTAGGGCTTATGGAAACATTCAGGAAAGCCTTGAATTTGTTTTTTCCCACGGGGTATACCGTTATATCCAACCCGAACCGGTCAAACACCACATTCAAAAGAGACATATCAAAAATAATCTCGGCTTTTACGGGCTCTCCCTTAAACATGTTGAACATGGGTTTTGTATAAGTTACAAGATCAAACTCTTCTTTTTTATCCATATCAATCTTTTCTTTCAATATCTCTATGGACTCCATTTTATCCACTTTGAACTGGGTAACATTATATCTTTCGTAATAGCATACAAGATAATAGCACTCGTCTTCCCATATCAGGGCATACGGAGATACCTTATACTTCCCCCTTACTCCCCTGTAAACTTTATTCTTATCAATGTCATAATCAAAGTAACTGAACCGTATTTTGGCATTTTTGGATATTGCCTCGTTTATGCTGTCTATGTTGTAATAGACATTCTCATTTTTACTTTTAGCTTTACTGTATACTCCGGTATTCCTTACAAGCTCTTTCTTCTGATGTTGTGATGCCAGATTGCATAAGCCGTCAATAAGCTCTTTGGTCTTCTTTTCGGTTAAAAATCTGGCAGCTACCAGAGCATCGATGATAAGCTTCAACTCCGGTATCTGAAACTCCCTTGATGCCATGTAGTATCCGTATGTTTTGGATTTTACACCTATTATGTCACATCCCAATTCATTTAATACTTTTATGTCATCATATATGCTTTTTCTTTCGGCGTTTATACCTACAGTTGCCAGCTGCCGTATTATATCGTTTACGGTCATAACATGATTTTCGTCGGTGTTTTCATACAGCATTTTGTAGATATGCAATAATTTAGCTTTCTGAACCGCTGATTTGGCCATTGTTTCTTCCCCCTTAAGCTCTTTTATATATATACTCTTCCCGTCTGTTTAATAATCTTCTGTCTTTAAGCCATGCCGGTATATCGGCTATGGATATTATATACGGCATACGATGGTGTATGGACATAAACTGCTCATATGCTTCCGTTGTTATTATAACAAACCTGTCTTCTTTATATACACCTGCCATGTATATAACCGAGCGGTCGGGTTTTGTGAACAGATATTTCTTTTTATCTTTATCCCATTCAAAATATCCCGTAGCGGGTATTATGCACGGCTTCATGTATTTAAACATGGTAAGTTCGTTTACGGTCTCGCCTCTTGCATTGATGACTGTTTTGTTATTGTACTTATTCACCACTCCCCATATCTTATCCATGTTACCTTGTATGGTTTCTATCTCCACAAGGTCGGAAGGAAATATTTCTCTTTCTTCCAAATTCAGAAATCTTCCGCACATCACGCTTTCCTTTCCACAAACCATTTGTCTTCTTCAAAAAATATATATGTCTCTGTACCCATTATCTTACATAAATACCGTACTCCGCAACCCCCTGCTTTGAGACTTGCCGCCCTCCTTATATCCAATACCCTGTCTACGGTATATATTCTTCCGTCTTCCCATTCTATATTAACCGGTATCATCTGTCCGTCCTTTTTAAATTTAACGGTAACATTGACATATTCTTTTACCCTTTTATCTTCTGTCATCTTTTCTCTCCCGTGTTAAAAGAAACTTTCCTCATAAGTGCTTCGGTGCTGTCGGATAAATCCCCGCAATCTCTCCCGTGAATAAGTACCGCTCTTTGTACGGCATACGGCCCGTATCGCTTTCTTATTGAATCTATGGAGTATTCCAAGTCCATTGTCTTGAAGCGCTTGTTTTCCTCTTTAAATATGGATATCTGTATAGGTCCTTTGGAACTTGCAAGGTCGGTTACCCTTATGCCGAAACTGCGTACCGGCTTATTAAAATACCAGTTGGCTTTTACCAGTTTCATGGCTCTGTCGGCTATTTCCGAGGATATATTGGTGTAATCGGAAAGCTGTCCCTGTCTTTCAAACGATTCCAAATCGCAGTCCCGTATATATATCTGTACGGTTTTTCCCTTTAGTCCGTGTTCTCTAAGCCTTCTCGCAACACTTTCGGCCAATACAAAAGAAGTTATCTTTATATCCTCCGTTGAGCATAAATCCTTCGGAGGAGTGGTGCTGTTGCCTATGGATTTGATTATTGTTTCATGTTGGGTATTCTCCACCGGTGAATAATCATTGCCCATTGCGTAATCTTTAAGTATCGTTCCGCATTTTCCCAGTTTCTCACGTATAAATACTGCATCAATGTCGGCAAGCTCCCCTATTGTATTTATATTCCAACTATTCAGTTTTCTTTTAGTGGCATATCCCACATACAGAAGTTCCCCTACATCAAGAGGCCATACCTTATCTTTGTAATTGTCTCGGTCTATAACGGTGACGGCATCGGGTTTTTTCATATCGGAACCTAATTTGGAAAAAACTTTGTTGAAACTGACACCTATAGATACGGTTATACCCAATTCAAATTTGATACGTCTCCTTATCTTCTCGGCTATCTCGTAACCTTGATCCATTGTTCTGCCCGGAAAAGAAATATCTATCCAGGCCTCGTCCATACCGAAAGGCTGAACCTTCTCGGAATAAGAGCAGTAAATCTCTCTTGCAAGATTGCCGAACCGAAGATATCTGTCATAATGCGGAGGTACCACTACAAGATTGGCGGCTTTAAGCTTTGCCTGCCACACCGCTTCTCCCGTTCTTATACCTACAGCCTTTGCCTGTTGATTTTTGGCAAGTACTATTCCGTGCCTGTTCTCCACGCTTCCGCATACGGCAACCGGCAGATTTCTTATGGCAGGGTTATACAGACACTCCACTGAAGCATAAAAACTGTTTAAGTCCGCATGCAAAATAATAGTTTCCATAATACCCCTACCTTCAGGCGTATTATATAATACGAACATATGTTTGTAAAGTGTTCGCTTTTAACTGTCCGATATTCTACCCATATGTCCGTTTTACAGAAAAGTCATTGAAAGTACAACTTTATCACTCGATTATGTATTCCCACTTTATCTGATCCTTGTCTTCTATTTCATACGTGTCGCTGCCTACGGACGGCGATACACCGTTGACATAATAAATCCATCCGCTGGTAGGACCGCAATCAAATTCATATAGCCCGGCAATACCTTCAACATAACGTGTAACCTTTGTTCCTCTTGACGACATGTGTATTTTATTATCTTTACATGCCGCCAATGTGACATCGAATACCGTCGTGCCTTCTTTCAGACTTACCGCATATTCCGATAAGATTATTCCTTTATCCGCTTTGGTTGCATCTATTGTCACATATACATACCCTTCCGAAAGATCGGTATCTTTTGTGCAACCGGTTATTAAGACAAATATTAAGCATAATAAAAAAATAATGTATACTGTACGTTTCATTAATAAGATTCTCCGTAAAAAATCTTCACCATCAACGATATGGCTGCTTCTCTTGTTATAAAACTATCATCATTCACTACATCAATACCTGCTATTCTGCTAATACTTTCTGTCAGCTCAAAAACCGTGATATATGAGTCGGGTTCAAAATATACTTCATCCGCTCCGAACATTATTCCGTTAAGATAGCAGGCTAAAACATACTTTGAATACCAACTTTCTCTACAAATATCCTTAAATCTGGGAACAAAAATATCGGTATCTAACGGAGCAACATTGTACAGCATAACACATGCTTCGGCCCGGGTAAGATTATCTAAAGGTCGCAAATTGTTTCCGTCACCTACAACCAACTTTTCAGTATACGCTGTCAAAACATCGCTATAATACCTCTTTGAAATACTTTCCTCATCGAAAAATCCCGTCTTCCTTACTACGGCCGGATCTGTCGGTTCATGGATAATATTCGGCGGTACTGTCGAAGAAGGAGATGCAATCGGTGAAGGTGATGGAGAAGGTTCGGGGATAACACTCTTTTCTTTCTTTACATATACATAACCGGTTTTCATTGCACTTAATGCCAAATATGCCTGTTCCGTCGCCATAGCATCGGCACTTTGGGAAATACTGTGCTTGAAACGAAAATCTTTTGTCATATAATTTTCTATCAAAGTATCATAAAGTGTTTTACCGTTGCGAACAAATCTGCTATCGTTCAAGGATATACCGGCGGTACATAGAGCAATAATAATCTGGGAAAGTATTTCCGAGCTGTCGAACTTCTGATAATACATAAATCCGTCATTGTCCAGCTTTCCGCTTAAATAGGATAAAGCTTTATCCATGGCTTCTTTTGCCTGCTTATTGTTCTGATAATATGCTAATACGGACACAGCCATTGCAGTTAAATCACTATCCGAACCCCACCCCTTTGCCAAAGGAAAACCGCCGTCCTCATTTTGATATTCCAACAGCAGAGTCAATAAATTATCCTTGGTCCATATTGCATTGTCTTCCGATTGCACATCGGTCAATGCGAAAAGGGCGAAAATAACGCCGTTTACTCCCGATTTATCTATCTTCTTAAAAGACTGAAGCAGAGAAACAAGGTTATATCCGTGAAAATCCTTGGGATTCTTTCCGTCCTGCTTTAAAAGAATTATTATCTTGGCATACTCCAAAGATGTCCTGTAGACTCCGTTTCTGCTCACAATATCTTCTTTTAATGCCGCATAATATGAGTCCGGTATTCTATAACCGTTAAGTGAAAGTCCGAGAGCTTCCCATAAGGAAAGCTCCGCTTTTTCAAGGTATAGCTGTGATATTTTTTCACATGTATCTTCCGAAGCTTTAACACATACAGCTCCGAGCAAAACACATACAGCCAATATCACAGCCAGAGCCTTTCTCATTTATTTCCCTATAGCCTCCATATAGCTTATTATCAGGTAGGCAGCTTCTTCTCGCGTTAAACCTTCAGTAAATACCGCTTTCTGTGCATCACTCAAAGCGGCATCCGATGCAAATGCCGTATTCAGAGCATACTCGGCAACATCGGCTGCAACCGCAGCATTGGGATAAAGATATCCTTTGTCATGCTTTGCCAGACCGTATCTGAATACCGCTTGAGCATAACCTCCGAACCAGTTGCCTGCAACGACATCGACATATCTCTTCCTGTATTTACCCGGTACATCCAGTTTGGATGCACGTACGAGCATTGTAAGGAATTCCGCTTTGGTAATTTCATCGGCAGGTCTCAGATTATTATCCTGATCCCCGTTCATGATATATTTACCTACCGCCTTTTCCATGTATGTTAAGTAATTATCGGTTACTTCCGCATAATCGTTGTATTGCTCCAAAGATACATCGCTGTCACTTGTTACATCAACGGTCACCGACGCTCTGGAAATATTGTCTTCCTTGGGTAATACGGATATTTCATAAACGCCTTTTTTGTTAAACTTAAGATTTACATATCCGTCGTTATCGGTTACATATCCCGCTTTATGTCCGTTTACCGTTATCTCACAGTTTGCATAAGGATGAACCGATGTTTCCCATGTGACAAAATCCAGTACATGGCGATACAATCTCACTCGTATATTCTCACCGCCTTGGACTTTTATGCTTGTCATATCAAAGTAAGAATAGGTATCGGTTGCCCAATCGTTTAAAAGATAAATATCCAGAACATCTCCGTCAGTCAACGGCTGTTCATTTACCGCAAACCAGGATGTTTGGTTATTTACCGTATACATCCAGGCGGAATTGCCCGAGGCTTCCACTCCCGCCAATGCGGATATGAAAGAACCCTTGTTGTAATTAGCAATTTTAGGATCGGCTGCATCAAAACCGTTACTGTTGAGTGCCGCAATTATGGCATGTAAAGCGGAAAATTCACACTCCGATGATGCATCGTATTTTGCAAGATCAAACCCTTTAGGCTCCACACACGCTCTGTAGGTTTTATCGGTTGTATATATGTTTACCGCCACACCTTTACCCTGCACATCTATGTATGCATAGGGGCGGGAGATAGTGTTTATCCCGTCAACATATTTCTCGGCGGATACTATATGAGTGCCTTTATCTTTGAATGTAAGGTAGGCATTGCCGAATTCATCCGTTACCGCATCGGTCTTCTTTCCGTCCACCGTTATAACCGCTCCTGCAAGATTCTCATTAGAAGCAGCCCATGTAACGGGGTCGGTTACCTGATGCTTAAGGTTGAGCTTTACGGTGGTAAATGCGTCAACTTCATACTCGTCCGCTACACCGAATGTGGAATAGGAGCAGTTCATCCAGTCTTTGATATAATAGAGTACTACATAATCATCTTTTTCCAGCTTTTGGTCCTTTACGGAATTCCATGACGATTCATCGTTCAGAACATACATCCAACCGGCATTTCCTTCGGCTTTAAGCCCCAGTACCGAAGAAATGTAGGAACCGCCGTTTGCTTCCAAGACCTTTGCTTTGGACGGGTCATGCCCTTTTTCTTTCAAAGCATATATTACCGCATGAAGCACAGTATAATCTGAAGGCTCTTCGGTAACTCCGTATGCCTTTAAATCAAACCTGTTCAAAGGCACCGCTGTCTTTTCCACTAAAGTGCCTTCATATCCTTCTATGCGTATGTATGCATATTCCGTCTGTGCAGCGAAGACTGCAGGTGTCATTGCAATAAGTAATGCCGTTATTACTATCATGCAGATCGTCTTTGTACTTCTTCTCATAATTTCAATCCTCCGTTAAAATTAAAAAATCCTCTTCTTGCAGAGAAAAGGATTAAACTACATTCCCCATCTTCCGCAAGCAATGTATGCTATATCCTACGGCAGGTCTTCTGACTGAAATTCATCGCTTTTGCACCTTCCCGTATCTCTACAGTGGTTTATTGCAATCGCTCCTTCACACAGCGGCGGGACCGTGCAGGATTTTCACCTGCTTCCCTATTAAAAAATTGCTTTTACCGTAAAAATCGCATATTGAGTTGTATAATTAGTTAATCATAAAAGGGTAGTTGTGTCAACCGAATCAAGCCTTTTCCCGACTTGTTTTTTTGATGCTGATACTATCAGTACAACCACAATTACTACCGTTACAGCCAAAAGAAATATTGTGCCGGGAATATATAACCTGCACAGCATAAAGTATGAATAGATTGATAGGATAACGGCTTCGGTAAGCGCCGACACAAACTTGTTTTTAATAAACAGGTCAACAGTCATCCGGTTTAATGCAAACACAAAAAACGGATAGATAACGTACGGCAGATACTCGGTATAGTCGGCATTAATAAGGGAGGTTAAAGCGGGCAGTACTTTATTTGTTATCCCTACGTATTCAAAACCTCCGAGATTGATTGCAACGGCATATCCAAGACCTATAATCGTTGTGGGTATGCCCACATATATGCACTGAATGACCGATTCGCCTGCTGAAAAAGCCGCTTTGTCTTTAATACCTATCTTTATATGCAGAGCATATCTTGTAACCATATGTATTAAAGCACTTGTAATACCGATAAAAAGAGAATAAACAATATAATCGGAAGACAACCGTGTCTTCAAAAAAGGAACGAGGAAAATAAGGGAGAATATAAGATTTTTCACTACTATTCCGTAAATGGAAAAACTCGCCATACCTAAAAGCATGGACTTTGTTTTTTTCCGTATAATCATGACAACAGAAAAAACAAGGGGCAGAATTACAAATGCCCCTGCAGATATTGCCATGATAATAATGTTAATACGGCCTACCATAATTTATCCGAAATACTCCTGCAAAAACAGAGCTATCTGCTCATCCCAGCGCTCCCAATCATGGGCTCCGCCGTCGGTAGCATATTTAAGGTTTAATTTCGCTTCTTCCGCACACTTTTTGAAACTCATGTTGTGAAGGTAAAGAAAATCCGATGTCCCGCAGTACTGATAAACCAAAAGGTCTTTTACGGAATATCCGTTAACCGTCTTGTTTCTTTGTATAAGGGAAATAAGGTCGTTGTCGGTTCCGGCAAGTACGGGGTCTTCACCGAAAATGCTTATAAACAACTGTATATTTTTCCTGTCGGTCTGCTCATCGCCTGTAACAAAACCTTTAATGTTCGCCATATCCAACACTCCGGAAAAGCTTCCCACAATACAGAATTTGTCGGGATTATTAAATGCTATTTTCAAAGCACCGTATCCGCCCATAGATAATCCTGCAATCAAATTGTCTTTCCTCCTGGAGGAAAATCCGAATGTGCGTTGAACATACTCCATAAATTCGGTAGTGAGATATGTGTAGAACGGCTCACCGTATCGCATATCGGCATAAAAACTGTTTTTTGCGTTGGGGCAGACCACCGCAACTCTATAATTCTCGGCAAGCCTTACTATATTTGTATATGTTATCCAGTCATGGCATGTCCCGTGTATACCGTGCAGAAGATACAATACCTTTAAGTCTTCGGGCTTTGCCAAAGACGGCAGTATAACATTACATTCATCCTGATAATAAAGAAGATTGGAACTGAATTTGCAATTGATTACCGAAGCACCCATTTCACACCTCACACAATATATTTGAGTATATTAAAACGTCCCAAGCAGGAACGTCTTATACTACAGATTATCAAATACTTCCTTAAAAGCTTTAACCGAATAATCGATATCTTCGTAAGACAACGCGTCGGAAACCTGTATTCTTATCCTTGCGGTACCCTCCGGGACCACAGGGAAACCGAATCCGGTAACATAAACCTTCTTTTCCAGCATAGCTTTAGCTATTCTGATGGCCTTTGCGGTATCTCCCACAATTATAGGCACTATTGCACTTTCTCCTTCCAAAGGCTCGAATCCTTCTTCATGCAGCCGCTGACGCAGATATTTTACCTTCTTATGTAACGACTCTATAATGCTGTTATCTCTCTTAAGCAACTGTATTGCTTTTAACGACATTGCCGCAACAACCGGCGGAAGGCTGTTTGTGAATAGCGATGTTCTGGAGGCCTGGATACACATATCGATTACTTCTTTTTTAGCGGCCACAAAACCTCCGGCCGAACCTCCGAGCGCTTTACCGTATGTTCCGGTTATAATATCTACCTTGCCCAAAAGATTATGGTATTCTATAGCTCCTCTTCCCGTTGCACCTACTACACCCATTCCGTGGGAATCGTCCACCAATAAGATTGCTTTGTATTTCTTGCACAGTTTATATATCTCATCCAGTTTGGCAATATCGCCTTCCATGGAAAATACGCCGTCGGTTATAACCAGCCTTGTGTTGAACCTTTCGCCTTCTTTCAGAAGCCGCTCCAGATCTTCCATGTCCGAATGCTTGTATACAAATCTTTCCACTTTCCTGCTGGTTAAACGACATCCGTCTATTATACTGGCATGATTCAACGCGTCGGATATGATACAGTCTCCTTCAAAAACAATAGCGGGAATTACACCGGTATTGGCATTCCAGCACGACATATATGTTAAACAGCTCTCGGTATGCATAAACTCCGCCGTTTCCTTCTCAAGTTGCCTGTGTATATCATAAGTACCGCAGATAAATCTGACGGAAGCGGCACCTGCACCGTATTTATCCAATGCTTCATGTCCTGCCTGTATTACTTCCTTGTTATTGCAAAGCCCTATATAGTTGTTGGAACACAATACGATAACCTCGTCATATTTTTCAATATCCGATTTATTACTCATAGGTGTTGTAAGATACTGATACTCTTTGTAAGTACCTCCGTCTTTCATTGCCTGAAGCTTATTTCTTAAATTCGAATAAAAATCCATGATACACATCTCCTTGTCATACTTTAAGTCATATATTTATTATACACTCTTTTCATGTAACGTGAACTAAAACAATGAATATATGTCTATTTGATAACCTTCCACCAACCGCTTTTTTTAGAACCTTGACGAATTACATATCCTTTTTCTTTTAGTTTGGATAAGTTGCGCTCCACCGTCTTAGGTGTTTTTTCTATCTTCTTAGCAATAACACCGTATGTAGCCCTCGGTTCTCTCAATATTATTTCCATAATATCTTTTTCAGTTTTATTTATATCGACATTTGTAGCGACATTTATTCCGACATTATTCTGAATAACTTCATTTAAAACACTTCTTTCAAAGGGAATTGTAACCATAATATGATTATCGGTAATATCGAAGACTTCCTTTCCGTATTTCCTGATTATTGTCGGGACACCGTGCCCTGTATGCTCCACAATATCCAAATCGGAAAATATTTTCATCAACCTTAAATTTCTCGGTTTGCTTATTCCGCGGAAAAATTCTTCTTTCGTTAACCCGTGAGGTAATCCGCCATGGGAAAAAACTTCCAATCTGTCGGTATAAAAAGATACTTGCGGTTCGCTGATCAACCAGTCGTTGTGAATAATAGCATTGATAACTGCTTCTTTTACACAGTCATAATCATAAAGATAGGTATCTTTTCTCGGTCTTATTGTTGTATCGGTAGTGCAAATATTTTCCGAAGCAATACGGTTCATAAGCTGTTCATACGCAAATATCAATGAACGCTGTCCGTAATCAGTTCGCTGTGAAATAGATGCTTTATCCAATCCTCTGAATTTCACATATATTAAGGAATACCTATTATTGTCTGACAAAAGCTCACCCATAATATTGTATTTTCCTGACGGTGCTATTAGATACAGGTTTGTCTCAAAGTTATCATCGTTGAGCCTATATCCTTTATCAAGGTAATACTGCTTGAGTGAACGAAAAGAAAGTAAAGGCAGGTTGGTAACCGCTTCCGTTATTAAATCATTATTCAGAAACTTCAATTTGTAACGATTTGCAATCTGTTCTTCAGTCATTTCACGACAGGTAGAGCCGATACGAACGGGACAACCTATGGAGGAAAAACCGTATTTTTTGATGCAGTATATGGGCTTTGTTCCCTTCAAAACCGAAACGGAAACAAGCACCTTTCCTTCTTCCATAAGAATTTCGGTTTTCACGCTATCTGTCGGAGACGGCTCAATTTGAGCGGTAATAATATCTGCAATCTGTTTTAAGGTCTTATCAATCTCATTAACACCCACTACTGTTCCGTCATCAGTTACACCGATAAGTATTCTGCCGCCATCGGTATTCAAAAACGCAACAACCGCACGGATAAATTTATCGTTCAATTTCTCTTTCAATTCAAGCCGGTTGGATTCATAATATTTCATAAGATATCACCTCATAATGATTATATATCTATATGCGACATTATGTCAATATATACCGACATTTATAGCGACATTACTAAAGCTCTTTTATAATTACTGTTCATAGGTATCTCATATTCTGCTTCATTGTTTTTGAACTAATAATAGAAATCGTACAAATTGTACGATTTCTAATTATACTAAATCCTTTATTACAACAAGAAATCATTAATTAACTTTTCTCCAAGCAATTGTATTCTCTATTCTCTCATAAGTACCTGCACCGCCTGCTGTGTATGCATCTCTGAAATAGTTACAATTGTTAAAAGCATTATCCGCAATATGCACACCCGAGCCAATCTCCACGACATTTAATATCTTGGAAAAGGAAAATGCATTTTTCTCAATTCTTACAACACTTGAAGGAATAGTTAAAGAAGTGCCATTTTGATTGTGGGCAAAAGCACTTTCTCCGATAACTTGAACAGATATACCATTTATAGTAGAAGGAATTGTAATCTTATCCGAAGTGCCTCTGTATTGAACTATTTCACCGGTTTCTGCATTAAATCCAAAGTCACCATCAAATATAGGTTCATATACTGTAACAGTATAAAATGCTTCAAAACTACCATCAACTGTTTTTGCTGTTATAATTGATGTTCCAACTGATTCACCTCTTATATGAGCATCAGGATTTAATGACACAACAGCCTTATTACTGGTTGTCCAAATAATACCCCTTATTGTTGCATTTGATGGTAGTATGGTAGCTGGATTGCTGTAAAACCAGTATTTCCCGCCAACAGGTATCCGCATTTCATCTTTTTCAAGAGATATCCCTGTTACACTTGTTACTTGTTCTATTTTATACCACGGAAGGGTTTTCTCTCTCGTGTATTTACCGGCACCACCCGCTGTATATGCATCTCGGAAATAATTAGCATTGTACATAGCATTACTTCCAATCTGGACATCTGAACCGATTTCTATTATGTGTAGATTATTGCAGAAACTAAATGCATTTTTCTCAATTCTTTCTACACTTGAAGGAATAGTTACTGAAATAAGACAATTATTATTGTAAAAAGCATTTTCTCCGATAACTCGTACAGGAACTTCACCGATAGTTTCAGGGATTTCTACTGTAGTATGAGCTCCTTTAAAACCAGTTATTGTACCGGTTTCCGCATTGAATATGAAATCCTCTTCGGTGACAGTTTTATAGTAAACCGTAACAGAACATGATGCTTCAAAATCTCCATCTGCTGTTCTTGCAGTTATAACCGCTGTTCCTGCAAAGTTGCTTTTTATTGACAACCCATGTATTGACACAACAGCATCGTTACTGCTTGTATATATGATACCTTTATTAGTTGCATCTGAAGGGTGGATAGTAGCAAGTTGGTCATAGAACTCTCCAGCTGTAATCAGCATATCATTGTTTTCAAAAGACACACCAGTTACGCTGATTACTTGATCGATTTTATTCCATGTATCATTATCTTGTCTTGCATACATGCCCGCACCATCAACTGTGTATGCATCTAGGAAGTGATTGTCATATCCAATAGCAGAGCTTGCTATCTGAACGCCCGAACCAATTTGTACAACATATAGGTTATCACAACCACTAAACGCAAATTCATCAATCCTTTGAACACTCGGATGAATAGTAACTGACGAAATGTGATTATTATTATAGAAAGCTTTTTCTCCTATAACTTGAACAGTTATTTCACCGATAGTTGAAGGAATAGTTACTTTTTCCTGTGTGCCAGTATATTTAGTTATTGTGCCTGTTTCAGGATCGAAAATAAAATCTCCTTCAACAACTAGTTCATATACTGTAACAGTGCAGTATGCTTCAAAACCTCCATCTGTTGTTCTTGCTGTTATAACTGTTGTTCCTGCAGAGTTGACTTTCATGTTTCCAGTTTCCGATATTGAAGCAACAGCTTCATTACTGCTTGAATAAATAATGCCTCTAATAGTTGCATCAAGAGGTTGGATAGTCGCTTTAACTCTATAATACTCATTTTCTCCAAAAGGTATGTGAATTTCATTTTTATCAAAGAATATTCCTGTTACACTGATTGTTTGATTGATTTTAACCCATGTACCATGATCTTGCCTTGCATATATCCCTGCACCGCCCGCTGTGTATGCATCTCGGAAGCTGTTGCCCCAATTAACAGCATAATCTAAAATCTGGACACCCGAACCAATCTCTATGTTGCAGAGATTATTACAGTCTTTAAACGCATATTCATCAACCCTTAAAACACTTGGGCTAATAGTAACCGATGCAATGTGATTATTCCTATAAAAAGCTTCTTTTCCTATAGTTTGAACAGGTACTCCGCCAATAGTTGAAGGAATAATTACGTTTTCCTCAGCACCTGTATAATGAACTATTGTACCGGTTTCCTCATCAAAGGCAAAATCTCCTTCAAGTACAAGATTATATACTGTAACGGTACAAGATGCTTCAAAACCCCCGTCTGCTGTTCTTGCTGATATAACTGCTGTACCTGCAGAGTTCCCTTTTATAGGACCTTCTTCTAATGACGCAACAGCATTATTACTACTTGTCCATGTTATACCCTTAACAGATGCATTCTCAGGTTGGATAGAAACAGTAAGGTCAGAGTATTTTTCTCCAACATGTATCCTTATTGATTCTTTATTAAAAGATACTCCTGTTACGCTGATTACCTGATTGATTTTATTCCATATTGGACCACTTCTTTCATAAATACCGGCACCGGCTGGCACATATATATCTCGGAAATAATTCTCGTAGCAAAAAGCATCGTCTTCAATCTCAACACCTGAACCAATCTCCACGACATACAGGTTATTACAAGAAAGAAATGCACCATACTCTATTTTCACAACACTTGAAGGAATAGTAACTCCAATAATATAGCTATTTTGGGAAAAAGCATTTTCTCCGATAACCTGAACAGGTATTCCACCAATAACTCCAGGAATGATCACTTTATCTTGAGTACCTTTATATTGAACTATTGTACCGGTTTCCGCATCAAATACGAAATCATCTTCAATTATAAGCTCATATACTGTAACAGTACATGCTGCTTCATAATTCCCATCTACTGTTTTTGCAGTTATAACTGCTGTTCCTGTAGAAATACCTTTAATGCGACCATCACTATTTACTCTCACAACATTCTCATTACTACTTGTCCATGTTACACCCTTAATGGTTGCATTTAAAGGCTGGATAGTGGCAGGAACACTAATCCAGCTCTCTCCTTCAGCAGGTATTCGCATTTCATTCTTTTCAATAATTATTCCCGTTACACTTATTAATTGATCGAATTTATTCCATGTCCAACCTTCTCTTGCATACATGCCGGCACCACCTGCTATATATGCCTCACGGAAAGAATTATTGTTATTTATAGCATCATTTGCAATCTGGACACCTGAACCAATTTGCATTACATATAGATTACAGAAACGAAATGCACCATGCTCTATCCTCTCAACACTTGAAGGGATAGTTACTGAAGCAATATTCCTATTGTTAGAAAATGCATTTTCCCCGATAACCTTAACAGTTATTTCTCCAATAGTTTCAGGAATAACAACTTTATCCTGAGTTCCTGTATACAGAACAATTGTGCCTGTTTCCGGATCAATCCCGAAATCTCCCTCAATTACGGGTTCATATAATTTAACGGTACATGCCGCCTCAAAACCGCCGTCTACTGTTCTTGCGGTCATAACCACTGTTCCTTCGGAAAGACCTTTCATGCGACCATCTCCACTTAAAACCACAACAGACTCATCACTACTTGTCCATGTTATACTCTTAATGGTTGCATTTGAGGGTTGAACGGTAGCAGGTATACTAATCCAGTTATCTCTTACAACAGGTATTCGCATTGCATCTTTCTCGATAGTTATTCCCGTTACACTTATTAATTGATCAATTTTATTCCATATCCAACCATCTCTTGCATACATACCGGCACCACCTGCTATATATGCATGGTGTAGAGAATCACTGCTATATAAAGCATCACCTGCAATATGGACACCTGAACCAATCTCTACAACATATAAGTTATTGCAGTTAAAAAATGCAAATTTCTCAATTCTTACATTTGAAGGAATGGTTACCGAACTAATATAATTATTACGATAAAACGCATATTCACCGATAACCTGAACAGGTATTCCACCAATAGTTTCAGGAATAATTACTTTATCTTCAGTACCTCTATATCGAACTATTGTACCTGTTTCCGCATTAATCTCAAAATCTTCTTCTTTTACAGGTTCATATACTGTTACTGTGCATGTCGCTTCAAAACCGCAATCTGCTGTTTTTGCCGTAATAACTGCTGTTCCTGCAGAAACACCTTGTATGCGACCATCACCATTTACTCTCACAATAGCCTCATTACTGCTTGTCCATGTTATACCCTTAATGGTTGCATTTGTCGGTTGAACGGTAGCAGGTATACTAATCCAGTTATCTCCTCC
>DUPQ01000061.1 GCA_012838235.1 Clostridiaceae bacterium | reverse complement strand
ACCTCTAATCAATTCAAGGGACACTTGTAAATAAGGTCTTTTTTTCTCTGCACGTTCTTTCAATAATACAACAATAGCAAGAAGAGAAACAACTGAGCAAACAGCTGAAATAGCAGATGGCCAGTTAAAATGCATATTAACCTGTTGTATAGTTTCACTCAACTCTCTAATTGCATTTTCCATAAAAACTCCTTTCAAAATCCTTCCATTTGTTTTTTAAAATAAAGCTCACTTAGTTTAATCTTTTCGTACATCACTCCCACTCTTCTTATCCGATTGTTTGATAGTGCAAAACCTTTCAAAATAGGCATTTACGAGCAGTTCATTTTCATTCTGTACATAATAATCCGTATGGTTTTTCTGTTTTCTCTTCCATTCCACTTCCAATTCCGGTTTATTGTGCATTTATAAAACAAGTTCTATGCCTAAAATTATCAAACTCATAATTTAATTTTCGCCACCATTTTAGTCAAAACTGAGTCGGTGTTAAAACTCATCTTTAAACTAAGAGAAAATAAAATCAGAAATCTCCTTTGAAATCTTTTCTGTTCTTTTATTTATGTCTTCAACAGTCCAAACGGGTTCAGAACTATCACGATATGTATCAATCATATTCTTCGCCAATAAAAACATGCTGTCTTTGTATCCTTTTTTCTCTTTGACTGAGCTTTGAATTTTAGTTCTAAACCAAGCATTTCCAATTGACCGGTTAATATCTTCCTCAAGCAGCATCTTGTTTCCAAGTTTATTTACTACAGACAAAAACTCTTCTTCATCTGATAAACCCGCATCTATGCGTATTTGAACAATGTTTTTACCACTTCTCGGCATAATATGCTCTATTTCATATTTTTCCGGCAATTTGAATTTTTTATCAATTTTTTTGGAGTAAATATATTCGCTTAAATAGACAAGTGGGTTCTTGTTATAGTCTAAAATTTCTTTTTCAATGTTTTCTTTGTCCCAGTTTTTATTAATATGAGATTTTATGTCTTTTTTAATCTCTTCAATTTCCGTGTTTTTATCTACAACTTTTATATTTAACCCAAACAAAAAAGTCTTAAATTTAGCACTTGAATAACCAATGTCTTCCAATTCTAAAACCGAAAATAATTTCAAAAGATAATGCAGGAAATCGACGACCAAGTTTTCAGTTATTTCGTCCAACTCATATCTATAAAGATAAGAGATCAGATATAACTTAATATTCTCATTGAACTTCGCACTCATTTGAACAGTAGGGTAATATTTAATTATGTCCCAAGTCTTTGCTATTTTTAGCAATTGAGCCGTTAGTCCCAACGAATTTTTTAATAATTCCTTATTTTCTTCTGTATAATATCTTCTTAGCCCGGGCGTTGTTACGCTTACTGCACCTGTTTCAGATATGTATTCCCTATCAATAGCACGCTTGATATACATGTATTGCATAAGGATGGAATCAATATCTACTATCCTTCTTTGTTCAAGGTCTGAAACCAATCCCTTTAATTCAGTCCATTTTTCGACAAAATCTTCTCTGTTATCCCCTGAATTTGAGTATAACTTTGCAGAAATGATGTCTGCATCAAGAAGCGGCATACCGTCAGAATTTAAAGAATTAAACATTGTTATCGCTTGTTCTACATTCCAACTTCTAATCTCGATTATTTCTGACTTATCCAGTATATACTCAGAAAAAACATTGATATTTGATTCAGAACGTTCGAGTAATTTTGTGTAAAAAAACTTGAAATTCCTAAAATAATTTGTATATTTATTATTTCTCTGTTTATATTTAATTTTTTTGACTTCATTTTCGGCCTTTTTAAAATCATGGCTGTTTAAAATTGTTTTTAAATCCGAAGAAAACTGTTCATTTATTGAAAGATTTTCTAAGATATCCGCTGTTTGTACATTTTCAAAGTTTGCTAATATATCATAAATGTCTTCGTCTTTAGCTTTGTACAAGATTTTTATAATTCTATCTCTTTTCATCTCGAGGGCACGAGTTAATCTTTGTGAATCTTCATCTCCTTTTGTCTCTTCAATCGATTGATTTAAGCGGATTAGAAGAGCCTTTAATAATAAAATAAATGTTATTGTCCTTTGCTGCCCATCGATTAAACTTAAGTTTTTATCCTCTTCTTGGCAACTAATAATAATTGTCCCGAAAAAATATGGATCTGTACCACCGCTATCAATAAAATCTTCAATATCTTGCCATAATTTATCACATTGTTTCTCTTCCCATGAATAAGCCCTTTGGTATTCAGGCACTAAAAACTTTGAATCTCCTTCCAGCTTCAAATATTCTCCTATCTTTTTTAGTTTTGGTTCAATGTTTTTTGCCATCTGTATCTCCTTTTATTTGTCCATTACTTTTCGAGCAAACATCTATGTCTCACGTTTACCTCAAAAATTTATAACCGCCTCTACTGTCCTTGTTCAAAATAATATTCTCCCTTATTCATAATCTCCGTAAACACCGTATCTGAAAGCCATCTCTTAAATTGCGGATTAGATGTAAACTGCAAAAAGAGCTCCATATTATCCTTCATCATCGAACGCATGACGTCTTGAAGAACAACATCGTATTCAATTCTGATATTTCTTTCATCAGAGTTTTTTATTGCGTTGGAAATACGCTCATCTTTAGCGACCATATTTGGCAGTTCTCTGATTTGTCTGGCCACATTATCCTTGTCATTCCAGTCAATATCGCCAAAAATATCATTGAAATTAGCTATAATTGTGTCGAGGTATTCAAACTGAGCCTCAGATATAGAAACTGTTGAAAATTGTTTTGCTTCCAACTCACCATCCACATTGGAAAGGGCAATATCTATTTCATTTTTCTTTTCAAGCCTATAAGATTCAAGATCTATTGATTCTATAAGCTCATCTATATTGTCGTCAACTCGTGGAGTGGGCAATCTATGAACCAAAAACTCAAAAAAGATACATTTTTTGGTCCACTCAACTTGGCCTATCGGAAGGATAGCGGAAAGAAAATTATAATTCCTTATAAACGCTTTTACGCCGGACTTAAACTCAACCTGCTCTTCTTCTTTAAGTTCTTTATATCTCTCAACACAATTGTCCATAATCGGGTCTATGAACTCTCTCGGTTGGTCTTTGAAAAACATGTCAACCACTCGCTCTATCTGATCCTCTTCGTAGACGCACAAAGCATCTAACCTTCCCAATATTTCATATAGTTTGTTAGGATCTGTTCCCTCTATCAGTTTTGTTTCTTTATAAAACGGCTGAAATGCTTCCTGTATATCTTCAGGTTTATTAGCAAAATCCAGAACACAAGTGTCGATTTTTCCGGGATATGACCTGTTAAGTCTGGAAAGAGTTTGAACCGCCTTTACATCATTCAAAATTTTATCCACATACATAGTATGTAGAAGAGGTTCGTCATATCCTGTCTGGTACTTGTCCGCTACAATTAAAAACCTATATTCATTTCCTTTAAAAACAGTCGCTGTTTCCTTATCGGAAAAACCGTTTAATGAAGCCTCAGTGACTTTTTTACCCATATATTCTTTCTCACCTGAAAAAGCAACAAGCGCCTTAAAAGGACTGTTATATCCCTTCAAAATGTCTTTTATAGCATGGTAATACTCAATCGCTCGCATAATTGAGCTCGTAACAACCATAGCCTTTGCCTTGCCACCTATTTTATTGGAAGAATTATGAATAAAGTGTTTCACCATCTCATCAGCCTTTTGCCTAATGGGAAACGCCTGTCCTTCAACATAAGTTTTAATCTTTCTCGCAGCCTTTTTTGAGTCAAAGACAGGATTATCCTCAATCGTCTTATAAACCTTATAATAATTCTCGTAAGAGGTATAATTCTTCAGGACATCTAAAATAAAACCTTCTTCAATAGCCTGCTTCATAGAATAGAGGTCAAACACCGAGCCGAACATCTCTATAGTCTTTGCTTTGGGCGTAGCTGTGAAAGCAAAATAAGATGCGTTCTCCGGCATTTTTCTCGCTTCAATAATGGCATTTATGAAGTCTTCCGAATCCATATCATCTTCTATATGATATTTTCCGGAAATAGCAGTAGAAAGCGAAGCCGCTGCCTTACCGGATTGAGAGGAATGTGCTTCATCAATGATAACCGCAAAGTTTTTGCCCTTCATTTTTGTTCCGATAGTTTCAATGATATAAGGAAATTTTTGTACCGTAGTCGTAATAATCTTCTTTCCGTCTACAAGCAAGTCATGTAAATCTTTAGAAGATTCGGAATGAGCAAAATTGGAGGAAACTGACATAAAGTGCCTTATATTATCCGAAATTTGTCTGTCTAAGTTCCTTCTATCCGTTACGACGATTATTGAATCAAACAAAGTCTTATCGTCTTTTTCCGCCTTCACCAATCGATAGGCGAGCCAAGTTATGGAGTTGGATTTTCCTGAACCGGCAGAATGTTGAATCAGATATTTTTTACCGACACCGTTTTTTTCTATGTCCTCTATCAGTCTCTCAACTACACGCCACTGCTGATATCTGGGAAAAATCAGAGTTTCTTTTGTTTTGCCTGTATCTTTATCCTTTTTCTTCTCCACATAGATAAAGTCAACAATCAACTTGGCAAGCATTTTTCTATCCAAAAACACCTTCCATAAGTAATCCGTCATTGTCCCCGTACCTATAGGGTTTCCTGCGCCTCCTTTTCCGTCACCTTTGTTAAAGGGCATGAAGAAGGTAGATTTTCCGGCAAGCCTCGTTGTAAAAGAGATATTGTTTTCATCTACAGCAAAATGAGCAATACATCTCTTAAATGAGAATAGTGTCTCTTTCGGATCACGGTCTGCTTTATACTGATCTTCTGCATCCCTATAAGTCCAGCCTGTAGAAGATGCTTTTGATTTTAATTCCATAGTAAAAATAGGTAGGCCGTTTATGAATATGCAAATATCCAGTTCCAATCCGGGATTTTTCTCTGAATAAGTGAGCTGATTGGTCACAGAAAAAGTATTAGAATCAAATTCTTTGAAAGAGTCGGGTCTCTTTTTATCCAAAGCGTGATAAAAGAAGATAATGCCTGTAGGATACATTTTTATGCCGTCTTTTAAAACCTTGGCCACACCTTGAGTATGCAAGTTGGAGGAAAGAGTATTGAGAAATTTTTGTCTTCCTGCATCTGTACCCAGTCTATGATCTGTATAAGCCTTGGGCTGGGTTTTTTCTATAAAACGAAAGAGTCTTTCTTCATCTACAGCATGTCTTTTGTTGTAGACGAGTTTCATCTTTTCAGGCTCTACATATTCATAAGCCACAGATTCTGAACTTAAATATTCGATTATCTGCTTTTCAAGCGAACTCTCGGCTTTTTGTGTTCTTATGCCCATTCTTAATCCTCCTCTTCAAAATCTATTTCCACTTCTGTATCTTCTTCAAGTGTATCATCTAAGATTTGAACTTTTTCATATTCGGGGATATCTATATTACGAATATCAACTTTGCCGGTAACTACATCAGATATCAATGTCTTCTTCAAGTTTTTTAACGCTTGGATTGTGTTATCCAAATTTTCAATGTACTTATTTAGCGACAATAACTCCGATTTAATTTTATCAACTATCCGCTTTTGTTCATCAAAACTCGGTACAGGAACATACATTTTTAAAAATTTTTTTGCTGGTAACCTCCACCTTCCCATACGTGCAGCTCCCTGCCCCAATTTATAGAATACCCTTCTTTTATAAAATAGTTGAAACATGAGCAAATAATATTCCGGATATATTTTTTTGTCATTTTTTATTCTGAAAACCCTGTAATCCGGACTGGTTACGCCAAAATGTTTTGAAATGTCTATATATCCTGTCAATAAGTCCATATGATTCATCGCAAAGTCACCAACTTCTACAAATTGGTAATTAGAATAATTCTGTGCCATCTGACCTTCGTTAGCACTTATATCTTTAATCTTAATTCCTTTTTGAGTAATAGAAAGAATATTATAACCTTCTTCGCCCACAATATTTTTAACAATTTCAAAATTTCGCTTGATACTCTCGAATTTCCAACTTTCAGGGATGCTATTAGTATAATCTGTTGTGATATTGACTTTCGGAACATTTTTGTCTAAACCGGAAAACAAATATTTATTAATCAATACTTGCTTTAAATTCTCAACACTATTAATCTTAGCTCTTTCTAACCCAATCAGCCTATCAATTTCATTGATTTTCCAATCTAAAAACTCGGCGATTTGTTCTTGTTCTTCTTTTGGCGGGAGTGCAAAATTAAATGTACCTAATTTCCCTAAATTCACACCATTTCTATCTCCTGTGACAGACATTTTGTACTGGTGCTTAAATTGATTACTAAGAAGTAAAAAAAATACAAATTTGTCATTTACTTGTTTTTCAGATGAAACACAACATAATTTATTTACAAACGATACTTCTTTTTCAAGATATCCTATTTTTTCGCCACCACTTCCACCTTCAATGCATACTAAAGAAGCTCCTTTTGGCGCAATTTTAAAACTTAAATCATTTTTCTGAATATACATTCCGTTATTATAATCAATAGTGTTATTATCTTTTCTAATATCTTTTGTTGATATATAGGGTCTTGCGCTATCATTTTTGGTATAGTGGTCTTTTTTCTCATCAGGAATACTATTTCCTGTATATATATCCGTAAATCTTTTTAATGCTGCAATTTCCCAGTGTTCCGGGATTTCCTCAAGCCAAGGAAGATCTACTTTTTTATAAGCTTTATATCTCATAATCAAGTCCCTCCAAAATAGTATCCATCAAGCCTTCGGACTCTTTTTCCAAGCTTTTTATTTCTTCTACAATCTCTTTCACCGACGGCAATTTCTTAGGTTCATAGAAATATTTAGTAAAATTAATTTCATAACCGACCTGAATAGACGCTTCGTCTACCCAGGCATCTTCATGGTATGGGATGACTTCTTTTTCAATAAAGGCATTTATGCCGCCATCATGTGTCAAAGGAATTTGCTCCGTATCACGCAAGTCCGCATCGGGAACGAGATTTCCTTTTGAGTCTTTTGTTATCGCAGCTTTTTCATTTTTCTTGACAAAAAGGTCTAAAAGGCTTGTTTTATTCAAGTTATTGAGAGTTAAACCGCTTATTCCTTTTGCTTTTTCATTAAATTTTTCTTCAAATTCCGTATACGATAAATAGTCCTCCGCTGATTTTAAGGTGTCCATAATTTCTAAATAGGCTTTCATCTTATCAGTATCAGCGAGCTCTGTCTTTGAACCCTTAGTTGATTTTACACCTTTGTCCTTATATTCCTTCAAAGCTTTAGCGTCAAATTCACCGTCAAGAACACCCAAGCCTTTAAGGATAGCGTTGAATTCCGATAAGGTTTCGTCATCAACTCTCACAGCCTGTCTCAAAGGTCTTTCTACAGTCACTTGATAATAGCCGAATTCATCATTATCAAAGATTTTGGAATACTCATTTTCTTCAAAGTCCAAGTACAGGTTTAGGATTTTTTTCTGATCGTATTGGCTGAATTCACAATTCTTCTTACCCATATTTTTACGAAGAGAAGTCTTGATAGAAGATGCGTTTATTAATTGTATTTTCCCCTTACGCCTCTCTTCTTTTCTGTTGGAAAGAATCCAAATATATGTTGAAATTCCGGTATTATAAAACATATTCTCCGGCAATTCGATAATAGCTTCAATAAGGTCATTTTCTATCATATATTTTCTGGCATTATTAGCACCGTTTCCTACTCCGCCGGTAAATAGTGCCGAGCCATTATGAACTTCTACAATACGTGAACCCATTTCGGTATCTTTCATCTTAGAGATATTATTAAGCAAGAATAAGAGCTGTCCGTCCGATACATCCGGTATCATTCGAAAATCTCCGTCTCCTTTGTGCGTAGTCACAAAACGAGAGTCTATCACATTGTCCTTTAGATTTTTACTTTCTCCTGCACCGATTTTTTCAAGATCTATTTTCCAGTTCTTCCCGTAAGGTGGATTGGATAGCATAAAATCAAAAGTATGTCCTGCCAGAAAATCGCTTGAAATAGTCGAACCGAAATAAATGTTGTCAGAATCCTGACCTTGTCCCTTTACAAGCATGTCAGCTTTGGCAATGGCATAGGTTTCCGGGTTAACTTCCTGCCCATAAATATGTGTACTAATGGTTTTGCCTTTTTTCTCCGCCAAATCCTGCATTTTTTCTGCTGCAACAGTACACATGCCAAGTGTTCCGGCTGCACCGTCATAAAGAGTGTAAGGGGCATCTTTTATTTTATCTGCCACAGGAATAATGGCTATATCTGCCATAAGTTCAATAACGTCACGAGGCGTAAAGTGCTCTCCAGCTTCCTCGTTATTTTCCTCGTTAAACCTTCTTATCAGTTCTTCAAACAAAACGCCCATTGTGTGATTATCAAGACCGGGTTTAATCACTTCATCTTGACTGTTAAGAACAGGATAGGGGCTGAGGTTAATTTCAGTTGAAACAAATTTCTCGATAACTGAGCCTAATATACCCGCTTCAGTCATGGTGTCCAATTGATTATAAAACTTGAATTTATCAAGAATTTCACGGACATTCGGCGAAAAACCGTTTAGATAATCCTCAAAGTTTTTCTTTAGGTTTTGAGCAGAGGTTTCACTCTTTAAGTCCTTTAATGTGAATTTTGAAAGATTATAAAAGGGAAGATCAATAGCTAAAGCCATAGCAGCTTCTAAATTTTCTGCCTGATTTTTTATAAATGTCTCTTTTAAGTCCAAAATTTCTTTCTTTTTAGGCTCCAATATAGCATCAAAACGTCTGATAACTGTCATGGGGAGAATAATATCTCTATACTTTCCACGTACATACACATCTCTAAGGCAGTCATCAGCTATAGACCAAATAAAATTAACCAATTTATTATAGTCTGCTGTGCTTAATTTATAATTTTTCATCAGGTAGTCTCCCTCTTTCTGCGTCGATAATACAATTTTCAACAAGATTCAATTGATTTTGAGTGCTTATGAAATTGCTTACAAAATAAAACAATCTCACAGTTATTCATAAAAGTCCAAGTTTGTGAACTTTAATGTGAACTTTAACTTGTTATTAATTATATCACAGATGTGCTTTTAAATAAGATTAAAGTAACTTGTAAATAGTATGCCTATTCCGGTGTGGAGGAGCCAACAGTCCGGTAGAATGAGAACCACCTTCCTTTTTAATTATCTTATGTTCTTGGATCCAATCCATAACGCTTTTGCATTAATTCATTCTTGCTTTTATCTAGACTTTAAAATTAATCTTGTAAAAATCGTATGTGATTCTGTCCATAACTACATCTGCTAGAATACTATCATCACCAATTCTTTCATACCAACCTTCTTCTCTGAACTGCGAGCAGAAGATTATGGAACTTCTTTTGCAGCATTTGCGGATTAACTCAAAATCATGTTTTGCTTCTGAATTGTTAGGTTTCACAAGCAACCATTCGTCAATTATGAGTAACGTCGGTTTAAGATATTTGTTTAATGCCTTAGCGTAATAGCCTTCGCTTTTTTAGTAACTTCAATCTCCATTGGAAAATCAGGAAGTCTAACATATCACACAGTGAAAAACTGTTTACAAGCTTCCATGCAAAAGGGCAGACCATGTAGGTTTTTCCACTGCCTCTAGCTCTGGTGATAAAAATGTTTTGATATTGTGCAATGTTTCTCTCGCAAAAATTTATGCAATATAGTCGCAGAAGTCTTGATATTTGGTTATAATTCTTGACCCGCCTTTATATATATTTACGCCAATGTGATGCATGTGGAAGGAACAATAAAGCCAACGAAAGAGGTGCCTCTCAAACTCTGGACAGCTGGCTCAAAATGGTCCGGAATATTGACACCTAAATTCAGTTATCTTTCTTTTATAACTTAGTCATTAATACTTTACTCTGATTTATCGGACAGGGTGCACTATTTAATCGGTATATCCAATCTAGGAAAATATCTTTATATAGCACAGACTTTTAGATGAATAGTTATGAGAAAGAATTCAGGCTATACTCCCAAATCAAGTTAGACAACAAGATTTTATTTATCCTAAAGAAAAAGCAAATATCAATATGCATATCAACAATGTCCCTGCAGTCTCTTGCTCTTGAGAAATAAAGCTATTAAGCAAGAACTGTTTTTTCTACTGTTTTTTCTTTCTTGGTTTTTCTCTTTCTTAAAACTTATTTACCTCAACCCAATCTTCATCAACATCAAATTGCTGAAGAGCCCAAGATTTCTCAACCTTTTTTAGACTTACTTTTATAAATTTGTTTTTTTGATTGTAATAAGTAATATTTATTTCATCAAAATCACTAGGACACTCTGTTTTCTTTAAAACAAATAATAGGTCAAATGCTCTTATGCTTTCAGAAGGAATAATGAAGGAATATCTACCATTATCTCCATAATAAACGAGAACTGAATCTTTCTTAGTATTGTCCTTCTGATAATTAATTTGTTTCATTTTCTTGATTCTTCTCCCTTTTTTATAAAGAACAACACCAAAATCTCTGATGATAACGGGAGTTTTTTTCATATTTTGTATTTCTATCCAAATTGGTAGACGCATAACAATTTCACCATTCATATTATAAATTCCAGAAGGTCTTTTATCACTATTTTTTTCATATACAAGTTTTCTGTAAATAGTTACATCTCCTGTATTATCTAACCACCTATCAACTAATTTATGAAACACATATGCAAAACTCGAGATTAGAGCTCCAATACAAATTAAAAAAACCTGTTCATGCATATTAATACCTCACTCCATCAGAAAAAATTATTGAATTAATATTATGATTAGTTTTCTCAATTTTACTTTTATCCAATTTACTATCTGCAATAAATAACTCATCCAGTAAACCAAATTCTTTTTCTAAATATAACAACGACTCTAATACTTTTGTTTTTACACTAGAAAGTATGCTATCAGCAACATTATAGCCATATTTTAGTACTATACTTATGCACGATATTCCCATGTTTTTTTTAACAACCTCTGCATACTTTGTCAAATCATACTGCAATGTACCTCCTTTTAAATTCTCTAATTCTAATATGCTATTCGTTATAATGTTTAGCTTTCTTACTTCATCCGCATAATCGCCAAATGAGTTAATAACAAGTGGTTGATTCTTAACCAAAAATGAACCATTCATTCCAGAATATAGAATTGCAAAAGGCAGATTCTTCCTGTAATCCGGAATGTCCTCATCCGCTCCATATCCATTTAATTCATTTTTAGCCCATTCTTTTAACTCTTTGTTTTCTAATTCATCTACAATAACTAAAAGTTTTTGCAATGAAACTGTTATTGATTTGTCTCCATCTATTAAATCCTTAATAATTTGACTTCTAGCCATTATTATATCCACCTCCCATTTTATAACTCAGCCCTACAACTAAGTAATCCCCCGCTTAACAAACATTCTTCTTGGCATAACAACTAATACACTTAATAAACAAGCTTACAAAAATTTATGCATGTGTTTCTTATAAAATTTTATATGTAAGTTCATCTATAAGTTTCATTGATAATTCTCGTAATATCATCAATGTTTCTTTATTATAGCGGAATAATTCACGTGTTTTTGGGTGGTCAACTATAAAATTAAGAATTCTCTTATATCTATCTATAATCTTAACCTTCGATTCATGTGGTATATCAGACTCAATTATCCTTTCTAGCTCACTAGCTACATCATACAACCACGGAAAATCATCCCGATACAAACTTAAAATAACCATTAAATCATAACACATAATATTGTCAAAATCTTTCTCACTACGGAGCATATAAAAGATTTCTTCCGCAATTACAGATGACATCCTACACGAATAGTGCATTGCATCTACGTCAAGAACCCTATAACTCTTTGACATAACTTCCTCAACCATCTTCTGAAATTGCTCATTGTTTTTATAAATCCTAGCATCTACATTGCCTAATAAGCGCTGTGTATTACGCGACATTTCAAGAATTTCTTCAAGAACATCCGATTCTACCGTTTCTAAGTTATCTTCACTATTTTCTGTTGGTTCCAAATGTAAATCATTCAAACTTTTATCTAAAGTTGGATACCAAACCTCGAATGTTTTTGCGAGTTGCTGGTCAGAAAGACTATTTTCCGCAGCACGATTTAGTGTTCCAAGCAATCTCTTTAAATCTTCTTTGTTAAATGAAGTGGCTTGGAATTGGGAAATAGGCGAATTTTTTAAATCCGAGGGTTTTACATCAAATAGAAATGGTGCTACATAGGTATTATCCATAGTTTTTGATAGTGCGCCGGCTTCAAAATTTAACCATGGAGCTAATAAGTTTTCCTTTGTTACACAAATGATACCAAATGTAGATTCTTTTAATTCTCTTGCAATATCTGTGTTCCACCTTGCACCTTTGTCTATGTCTTCAGAGGAAACAAATGGTTCAATAGATTGAATAACCGATGGAAGCCAATCATGGAAAATTAACGCAACTTTTCTACTCCGAGTACCTGACCAACTAATAAAAACTTTCATTGAATAAACTCCTTTTTAAAAACTCTATCTTAATAAAAAAATATTCTCTTATTATATAGCATAATATGCAAAATTTTGTCAACCACGCCTATTTTCTGTGTAATCCCATACAACATACTCAATAGCAACCTTAGGCAATTGTTCCTTTGGCTTTATCTTTGTTATCCTATGATAATCCAATGTAATTCTGTTTATACTGTCTGATTTGAGTTTTTCATCAACAGCAAACAAATCTTCTATACTACCCCTCCCGAGAAGCTAATTCTTTATCAATTCGTCACGCAGTGCGTGACGAATTTGTCTTTATTTTAAAATCTCCCAATAACCATAACGCCTACCACCTTTACGCTCTATAATTCCTTTTTCTTTTAAGGTATCTAAGCCTCTTTGAATCGTTCGCCTCGCTACTGACAAATTCTCAGCCATTTCCGTCGTAGTAATAGCTTTATTTTTTCTTACTAAGTCTAATATCATTTCCTCAATTGTGACATCCTTTGTGACATTTGGCTCATTGGATGTCACAATGGCCCTTTGGAGAGCCTTAAACTTAACCATTATATCTCCACCATGAACGATATATTCCGGCTCTTCCGCACCATGTGCCACGCATGCTTCACGGATTTTCTGAATTCCGCGACCCCAGTTTTCAATATAGCCGGCTCTGTAAAATACACGAGCAATATCAGGATTATATGGCTTTGATACATGTGAACCTAAAAGAGTTTCTGCCGTCCAGCCAAAAGGAAGCATACTGCAATTACTCACATACATCACATCATCTTCTATCCTGATTTGCACAGGAACATTCTCGGCCCAATTACAATGGATTATGGCGTTGAAGACGGCCTCCCTTACTGCCTCACGTGCAAAGGGATAGGTCTCCACCCTGGTATCTTTATAGTAAGAAATTGCGGCCTTTAAATACTTCAAATAAATCAAGTCAATTACACGGTCTGCCATAATAATGAGAGAGCCGTGTACCTCATCCTGATATAAAATCTCACTTCCTTCAAATTTACCGATCTTAACATAACAGCCGCCGCTGACTCTCTCCGGCTGACGATAAAAACATAAGGCTGCAGCACGTTTAAGTTTTCCGTCAACAATCAAATCCAGCTTCTCCAAAAGTTCAGCGTTGGAAATATCCAAATCTTCTTTTGTCATGCGGCCGCTGCGAAGCGCTTCTCGCCTGAAAATATCAAAACTTTCCTTATCTAAATCTTCTATGCCTACATTGGTAATTGTTGCAGCATCCCACTTACGTCCTGTCTTTTCCATCAGAAAACTTGTAAGTGCATTACCACGCAATAACTGTTTTGTGCTACCACTGCGATAATAATATAAACCATCGTAATTTACCGGAAACGCCCACGGACTCACGACGATTTCAATATATTCATGTTCTCCCTCTGTAAGTAAATTGACATCAGCCACAATACCTAACTTACTCTGTATTTTATTTGGTAAATCGTCAAGTAAGCGTTTAGCATTTTTGACGCCGGTAATGCTTCCATCATCACGTGTTCCGATATATATTTTCCCGCCCTGAGCATTAGCAAAGCCACAGATCCATTTCAAATATTCATCTCTCCATGACTCTTTCCACTCAATGTTTTGGCTCTCTTTCATTTCTTTGAACTCCGCTTTATATATCTCGGTTTTACTTTCTTATTATATCATATAAGACATAAAATCTTATGCTACATACTACAAACCTATATAAAAAATGAATAATGAATAATGAATAATAAATAATAAAAGGTCAAAGCAATTATAAATCTAAGTCACCTGATACTACTCACACCCAATTGTATCTGGAGGTTTAAGAAATCCTTAATCCACTATTCTTATAATACCATACATCCAACTTATTTTATTTCATTTCACTTTACTTTAATTTTGTACTTTCTCTACATTATCCCTCTATATAAGTCATAAATATTCGTTCCAATATTTGTAAATCACCTGTTATATATTCTCCCTACATCTGTTATCATATATATGTGTACATTTCCTTTATTGTTATATTTACGTGTTTCTTAGAAAGCGGTTAGCAAGCATTAAAGGATGCACAAAAGGAGATCTTCATGATTACGCAAAAAGAATACAATAAGGCAAGAAAAGCAACTCTGGAATATCTTGACAAGGCGGGTATTGTTGTGACCGAGGCGGAAAAAGAAAGAATAGAAGTTGCGGATTTCGGATTAGGAGACTTGAAGAACACAGGCCTTCAGATACTGACCTATGTAAATACCAAAAAGGTATGTGCCAAGGAACTGGTTTTGACACCGTTCCAGACATGTCCCGAGCATAGGCATCCTCCGTTAAAAGGTTCTGACGGTAAAGAGGAAACCTTCCGTTGCAGATACGGTGAAGTTTATCTTTATGTTTCCGGTCCCGCTACGAAAAACCGTAAGGTGGATCCTCCCGAAGGAGTCTACACGGTGTTTCATGAGATTATACTGAAACCCGGAGACCAGTACACTTTATATCCCGACACTCTTCACTGGTTTAAAGCAGGAGCTTCGGGAGCGGTTGTTTCGGAGTTTTCCACTTCCAGTCATGACGAAAGTGATGTTTTTACCGACCCGGATATAAACAGAATGTCGGGTGTTGAAGAGAAATAGCTTGGGGGAATGTAACCGTGTCTAAACTGTTTATTCAATACGGTGCGGGGAATATAGGAAGAGGATTTATAGGACAACTCTTTTCTCAAGGAGGCTATAGAGTAGGTTTTATCGATGTCAATACTGATATCATAAACAGATTAAATGCTGATAAGAAATATACCGTAACGATTCTGGATAATGATATAAAAGAGGAGATTGTCTTATATGATGTTTACGGTATTGACGGAAGAGATAACTCCGCCGTTGCCGAAGCCATAGCCTCCGCCGATTGTATGGCAACGGCAATAGGGGTTAACATACTCCCGTATATAGCACCCAACATTGCAACAGGTATAAAGTTAAGATACCAAAGGGGTATTACATCTCCGTTGGATATTATAATCTGTGAAAACCTTATAGATGCGGATAAATATCTGTCACAGCTAATATGTAAGCAACTTGACGAAAAAGAAACCGGATATTTTACTGAACATATAGGTTTGGTAAAGGCTTCCATCGGACGTATGGTACCGGTTTTAACTGCGGAACAGATTAAATCTAACCCCACGAATGTTTTTGCGGAAAGATACTGTAAGCTTCCCGTAGATAAAGATGCTTTTAAAGGAAACATACCGGATATTCCCGGCATATATCCTTTCTCCCCTTTCGGGTATTTCATAAAGCGCAAACTGTATATACATAACATGGGCCATTCTTTAACAGCTTATCTCGGAGCGCTTTCAGGTTACAAATATATATGGGAGGCTATTGATGACAGCAGAATAAAATATGTTGTACTCAGAGCTATGCTGGAGTCCGCAGGGGCTATATCTTCAGAATATGA
This sequence comes from Clostridiaceae bacterium, assembly GCA_012838235.1. Lineage (GTDB taxonomy): Bacteria > Bacillota > Clostridia > DUPQ01 > DUPQ01 > DUPQ01. The sequence continues at coordinate 6,496 of DUPQ01000061.1, read as the reverse complement.
TATGCCTTTAAGGGATTTACTTCTCCATATCTATGACCTTATGAGAAGGTTCTCCAACCATGCCCTGGAGGATACCGTTGACAGAGTGGGTAAGGATATAAAGAGGAAGTTATCGGAGAACGACAGATTCATAGGAGCCTTGAAGTATTGTCTATCCATAGGTATCAGGCCCGTTTACATCCCGGCGGGAGTTGCCGCAGGTCTTCTGTTCAGAGCACAGAAGGATGATAACTCCGGTGAGTTGATAAAGGCGCTGGAAGAAAAAGGTGTTGTTTATGTATTGGAGAATTTCTGCGGTTTATCCGATAATGAAACTTATTTAAATATGATTACGGAATATTATAAACAATTGACCGATTCATTTGATATGGAGAAGTTTATTTATAACTTGGACGAGCGATACGGGAAAATAAACAGGGAGTCGGATATATTGTAGGCTGATGTGGAGGATAACATGAATGACATAGCTTGTGTAGGAATATTGGTAGCGGATTGTATAGCAAAGCCTGTAAAGGTAATCCCCGACAAGGGCAAATTGGAGTTGGTGGACAGTATAGGTCTTTATTCGGGAGGATGTGCCGCCAGTGCTTCCATCAATATTACGAAAATAGGCAAAAAGGCTGTTATTATAGGGAAAATAGGTAATGACGGTTTCGGTATGTTTATGAAATCTTCACTGGAATCACACGGTGTAGATACAAGAGGACTAAAAGTTGATGCGAATGGAGAAACTTCTTCTTCTCTGGTTATGGTAACCCCTGACGGCGAGCGGTCTTTTCTGCATTCGGTAGGAACCAACGGCACATTCAATGAAAAAGATATCGATTATGATATTGTTAAGTCCTCAAATATTATATTCGTTGCGGGCACCATGCTCATGCCTGCTTTTGACGGAAAAGATTGTGCCCTTTTCCTGTCAAAATGTAAAGCCTTGGGAAAAACCACCGCTCTGGATACAGCATGGGATTCTTTAGGGCGTTGGATGAAGCTTCTTGCTCCATGTATGCCGTATATAGACTATTTCCTACCCAGTTACGAAGAAGCCGTACAACTATCAGGTAAAACGAAACCGGAAGATATTGCCGATGTATTCTTAGGTATGGGACCTCATACCGTAGTAATAAAGATGGGTGAAGACGGCTGCTTTATAAAAAGCAAACTTACAGGTGAAAAACACTTTATTGATTCTTTTCGTGTAAATGCGGTAGATACAACAGGTGCGGGTGACGCATTCTGTGCAGGCTTTTTAAGTGCCCTGGTCTCGGGAAAATCCCTATATGATGCAGGTAGATTTGCCAATGCAACGGGTGCACACTGTGTCATGGCAAAAGGGGCTTCCACAGGAATCAAATCGGAAAAAGAGATGGAAAAGTTTATTGCCGATTATGATGTAGGTATACTTTAAGTCCTGTTTTACTTCCACTCTTCATTTGTAAAAGTTGGTAATTCAGATTAAATCACTTAATAAGTCTTATTGTTCATAAAAGTAATCCTATACTATTAAATTACTAAAGCATTTTCTTTATCCAACAAATCAATAATATCCCAAAATTCCTTGTATTTGTTTTTAATCATTTCAGGACCTTCTCTATTCTTTTATTTTCATTTCTTGCCTCAAGTATAGCTTTTTCTAACTCTTTTCTTCTTTTGATTTTCTTATCTAGGTTTTGAACGTCTTTCATTTTTATATATTCAGACTTTATTTTTTCTCCTTCTCTCCACTGATAATAAAAATAAGTCTTATTATTTATATTTTTTTTACTTAAATATCCGTTCGGAAGTTGAGAAATTTCTTTTTCCGCAGAATCTATAAAATGATTGTTTCTTTCTAATTCTTCAATTAACACTTGTTTCAATATAGACATTTCTCTCCCCTACTTAACCTACATTATTATTATAATACATTTTGTAGGTTAAATAACGTTTTATTAATATATTAGAAACATATAAACCGGAAAATAAAAATAATAATATCAGGGAACAGTAAATTATCTTTTCTTAACTTTCCATGCTCCCTCCATAGATGAACCTATGTATTCTATAAAACCTTCTTCTGTTAGTTTTGCCAAATCTCTTTCTATCGTCCTTACATTTAAGGAAAACACCTTACTTAATTCCGGTGCTGTTGTATTTGGATTTTCAAATAATAAATCTACTATTTTTCGTCGTCTTTCATTAGGTTCTAATTTATGACCGACATCGTGACCGACATTGTGACCGACATCATTCAAATTTTTCAATACTGTTGTTGCGTCCGGCACTTTGGTGTCTGTTACAATAGCACTTTGGAGAGCCTTAAACTTAACCATTATATCTCCGCCATGAACGATATATTCCGGGTCTTCCGCACCATGTGCCACGCATGCTTCACGGATTTTCTGAATTCCGCGACCCCGGTTTTCAATATAGCCGGCTCTGTAAAATACACGAGCAATATCAGGATTATAAGGCTTTGATACATGTGAACCCAAAAGATTTTCTGCTGTCCAGCCAAAAGGAAGCATACTGCAATTACCCACATACATCACATCATCTTCTATCTTAATTTGCACAGGAACATTCTCCGCCCAATTACAGTGAATTATGGCGTTAAAGACAGCCTCCCTGACTGCCTCACGTGCAAAGGGATAGGTCTCCACTCTGGTATCTTTATAGTAAGAAATTGCGGCCTTCAAGTATTTCAAATAAATCAAGTCAATTACACGGTCTGCCATAATAATGAGAGAGCCGTGAAGCGATTAATTGAGAAACAATGGATTTCTCCTATTTGACAACAAGGTGTTTGCGTATAATAAATCGACCAAAAGAACATTTAAGCCTTTAGGTTTTTCCCATAAAGCAGCATTTAAAAGTTTGCTGACGCTTACTCTTCATATCCGATTATTCGACAAGTGCAATCTGCTTCGGTGATACTTGATATTTTCACTGATATTTATTTGTTTCTACAATACTTTCCAATAGCCGCTCTTTCTTGAACCGACCCGTTTAATATAACCGTTGTTACGCAAGAAAGCGATATTGTTTTCAACGGTTGTCTCTGCGCAGTTAAGGATAACTATTAGCTGTGCCGTAGTAATGTTGGGGTCGTTTCGCATTTCCGCAAGGATCCTGCTGCGACGCTCGTTCAGCGGTTTTTTGTTCCCCATGTTATTCCCCAGCTTCTTTTCCGCATTCTGGGGATTATGGATCCGCTGAAACGGAATCGTAACGACGATAGAATTCTCCCTGAATGTGAACGCATCCTTCCCGTAGACCTCTATAATCTTTGGAACACCTCTTCCGGATTTCTCGCTGATATGAAGCTGCAGGAATATCTCTGATAACTTCTCATTGACCGGAACAGATTCTCCCAGGAAGAACCCTTCCATGGTCTGCGCGGGAGGAATTGTTCCTCTGGATAGAATCTCGATTCGATTGGAAAAGACCGAGAACATAGGCTCATTCCCGTCGATCCACCGATTATGTAGGATAGCATTGATGACTGCCTCACGAAATGCCTTGTTGTCGAATAGCGGAACTTCCTTTCTTTCAACGATCCGGTTTCTTTCATCCGTCTGAATCAGATTAAGGACGTCCCCATAGCGAAGAAGCTCGTCAAGGCTGTATAGAAGGCAGGAGTTCCCGAATTCCCGAACAGAAAACAACGGAGAGCCTTTCGTTTCACCGTCAAAAATGGAAACGCGCAATGGGATGTGGGAATTATCTGACAAAAGCTGGGCCAGTATGTTGAACTCACCGCTTTTGTTTTTGAGTCCCAGATTCTTGATGAAAGTCTCTTTCCTGAGGACGATTCCCCGTGAACCGTAATAACCGAAGAGTTTTGAAAAAGTCAGTTCTTGATATTTTGAGGGAACGGTTTCTATCGTCTCAACTCTGCCGTCAAGGATCTTGAAAAGCTGAATCTCTCTTTTCGGATAATCCTTCAGCGCCGCTTTGGAAGAACCGATCCGGATATACCGTTTCTCTTTGAATGCGGTTGGGATCTCCTCAGCAGCCGGAATAACAAGTACTACAACGCGGTTGCCGTCAATTGTTTCTTCTTCAAATGAGAAATTAATGCTGGGGGAAAGTTTCCTTGCGAGGTAATTCTGAAACGGCTCCTTATTATGCTCGCAATACTGATTGAAAGTCGTTCCAACGATTTCATGAGTATCATTGTTTACGCCCCAAACGAAGTATGCATACTTCTTATAGTGAAAAGCAGCCGCATTCGACATGGCGGAAACATATTCACCCAGAGTTTCCGGTTGAAACCAGTTTTCCTTGAATTCAAACCATTCCTGCTCATCGTCGTAAGCACAGAGATCTTTTACGATTGACTTAATATCCATATCAGTGTCTGCTCCTTTCCCCAAGTTTATTCCCCACATTCGCATTGCAACATGTGGGGAATAAAAATTGAACTGATTTCAGAAAGTTTTTTATCGCTCCCATCCGCGACTTCTCTGACGCTGTCGTTTCTGAACCTGCTGAGCTGCTTTTGCACGTTCCTGTTTCTTAAACTCGATTATGCTCAAGTGCTCCCACTCAAAACCGTAACACTCCATGCCCTGGGCGAGCTGTTCCTTTTCGGACTGAACCCACTGGTTACGCTCATGAAAGCTTTGGAAATATTCATCCAGGGCAAGCTTGGCCTGCTCTCCGATCTCCGTAGCAGAGCCTGTGTCATCTTTTTTTCCAATCTGAATCACCAGTTCATGATAGACCTGCTTGATTGGAGCATTACAATTATTGATATTGAGATGAGTACGAGTAGAATCCACATTGGCCGCATTGAACTTCATGGACTTCCTATGACATACACAGATTACTGCGAAAATACCCTCCGAGAAACTGAGCGACGCCCTGGTCGAAGCTTTCAAGAAAAAACTGAAAGACTGACATATTCCACCGTCCTTTCAAGCAAAATGAAATGAGCTACTTGACTTTCAAATCAGATAGCTCTTATTTTTCGTTATTCGATGGAGTATTTCAGATGTTGCCAAACGCCTTTTTAGAAGTTCAGAAATCCGGTATTTATACGGGTCCCGGCGTTTTCGCGGTTACTCCCACTCAATAGTAGCAGGCGGCTTCCCCGTTATGTCAAACACAACTCTTGTTATGCCTTTGACTTCTTCTGTTATTCTTTCGGATATCTTTGCTAATGTACTGTGCGGTATCTGTGCATAGTTTGCTTTCATGAAATCCACAGTTTCCACCGCCCTTAAAGCGAGTACATAGCCGTATGTTCTTTCGCCTTTCTGTACCCCTACCGTTCTGGTGTTTGTCAGAACTGCAAAGTATTGGTCGGGCTTCTTTTTCAGTTTGTCTATTTCTTCTCTGTATATGTAATCCGCTTCTCTTAACATATCCAGTTTTTCTTTGGTTATATCCCCTATTATCCTTATTGCCAATCCCGGCCCCGGGAACGGTTGGCGTTGAGTTATGGAATCGGGTAAACCTAAGAGTTTTCCTACTTCTCTTACCTGGTCTTTATACAGTGCTCTCAAAGGCTCCACAAGGCCGGTAAAGCCCATTTTCTCCGGTAAACCCCCTACATTGTGGTGGCTCTTAATAGTTGCAGATTTACCGTCTCCCGACTCCACAACATCGGAACGAATGGTACCCTGAGCAAGGAATTTAATGCGTCCTAATTTTAAAGCTTCATCGTTGAATACTTCCACAAATTCCGCCCCTATTATCTTTCTCTTCTTTTCCGGATCGGTTACTCCTTCAAGTTTCTTCAAAAACCGCTCCGATGCATCCACTGCTATAAGTTTCAGGTCCTTGTTGCCGAAAACACTTATTACATCTTTTGCTTCATTTTTACGCATAAAGCCGTGGTCTACAAATATACATACAAGCTGATTGGGTATCGCTTTGGATATCAAGGCTGCACATACTGCGGAATCCACACCGCCCGATAAGCCTAATAATACCTGCTCATTCCCTACCTGCCTCTTTATATCTTCAATTGTTTTATTGATATAGTCCTTCATGGGTCCTCCTTTTGTTTCATGTATATTATATAGAATTTATGCGGTGATTATATAGCAAATTGTGCATATTTATATTTTCCTTAAATTCAAAAAACCGGCTTTTAAAGCCGGTTTGTTTGCATCGGATATATTATTCTTCAATAGTAATCTTTTTCTCTTCTTCCTTGAAGTAATCTTCGTAGTATTCATGCCTCTCCTGCTCTTTCTGTTTATTGGCTCTATAGAACAAGTAGAAGGAAGGAATCAGGAATGCTACACCTACAACATACCATACCCACATATGCCATCTTGCCATATACTGCTCATTCATATATACAAGTCTCATGAACATACCAAAAGTAATACCTTCAAAACCTATTGCAAAAATAACTATTGCCCATTTCATTATCTTTGAACTTTTGCTATTCTCATCCATTATATCTACCTCCCCGAGTGTGGCATAAATATTACCTATTACTCAACAAATTATATCATTCGCGTCTGTTACTGTCAAATGATTTACGGTGTTTTTTAAACTT
>DUPQ01000060.1 GCA_012838235.1 Clostridiaceae bacterium | reverse complement strand
CGTTCTATAATAAACTTTGCCGGAAACGGATTTGCAAAATCCCTATGAATTAACAGATTGGTAATTGCCTCTCTGAAAATTTTATCTCTCACACTTATGCGCTGATCTCCTTCAAGATAAAATTTGTCGTCAATATGTTTTGCAACGAACTGTTTCAGTCTTTCATAACTTTTTAAAAGATTAACTCTTATGTCGTCACGGTCATCATAACGGTCTAAATTAACTTTTCTCACTATCGCATCCGTTTTATGATGAGGAAGTGCTGCGTGTATCAGTTCTTCTTTTCCTAAAAGCAGAATACCGCCAAGCGTAATTCCTTTATTACCGGTAGCAGGATCCATAAGATACAGTCCTGCGCTCCTTAGTATTTCTTCATTACTCATTGAAATCCATGGATGATTAGAATCCAGACTCCTTACAAGCCTTCTAACCTTTTCAAATAACTCTAAATCCAAATCTTCCATTCCGGCATACGGGAAAATTCTGTTTTCATCATAAGTACTTTGCTTTCTCCTATACAAGCCGGAAACAAGATTTGTATTATCAGTAATATCAAAATCCCCATCTTCGTTACGATCAAATATCCTTCCTTTACACCGGTGAACTTGTGAACTCTCAGGAACATTAATATACAATATTGTCTTTCCGTCAATTTCAATTTCCTCTATCGCAAGGTAAAAAGTAGGATTCAAAGTTTGAGGATTATTTAATGTCACTACAAAGTCTTTTTTAATCCTGCCTATCGCCACTTTATCAACACCCACAATATCACCGTTATCTTTAACTCCAAGGAATATATGTCCGCCATTTCGATTTAAGAATGCACATACCGACTCGTAAACATCTTTACTGATATTACTTTTACTTTCCTTGAATTCTATATCAATGCTTTCGCCCTTTTTAATAATTTGCCTTATGTATTCTATCCTCATATTTACCATTACTCCACACCTTCTTTTAAATAAATAATATTTCCGGGTAAAGCTTCAAACATATCCGGATAATGCCCGCATCTTGAACGTATTTGATTGTATCTTGCCTGGGTTCCGTCTTTCTTAAAATATAACCCTCTTCTATATATCTCATCAGACAATTCAGCAGCGTGCAACTTTCTACCCTTCACTTCCTTAAGCACAATCTTCATTGCTTCCTGCAAAGTCATCTTATTTACTTTCTTTGATAAAGTCCTCTCTTTTAGGATTGAATATCTGTCGCTCTTCAGTATTATGTATAAGGGTTCGTTATCTTTCAATATGACAGCTTGACCGTTTTTCTCAACCATTTCCAGCACATTGTCTATATCATTCTTAAATTTCTCGTAAGAAATTAAACTTTCTAACTTGATTTCCATTGTTTTACTCCTTGCCTGCATTTTACTATATGTATGAGTACAATTCAAGCATTTTGTATTATTTTGTACGCTCTTCCGTTTCTTTTATTCTGACTATATTTCAAACTTAAGGTGCAAATCATGGCTTAGGTGACAGCTTATCTGCTTTAGTCCATATCATTCAGCTTTTTATACAGTTCCTCCGTAGCCAGGGATAACTTGGTTACTGCGAAGTCCTCACCTTCAGGGTAGATGTATAAAGTGTCATTCATGGTATTTAAATCCACACAGTCACCGTATTTACCTAAATAGTCGTATTCTATATGACAGGAATAAAGTCTGTTGGCGGGCCATTCAATCATAAACTCTTCCCCGTCGGACATTCCGGTCAGGGTAAATCCTTCCATGTTATGAATGAGACGTCCTTTACCTAAATCAATATATCCTCTTGCGTTGGGCAGGGAATCTATACGAACCTGTTTGTCGAAATAATATGTTCCGTCATCAATCTGTTTTCTTACCTGCGCTCTTTCCCATTCGTACCAGTCGGGTATATGGGCAAATTCGGTATT
>DUPQ01000059.1 GCA_012838235.1 Clostridiaceae bacterium | reverse complement strand
TAAAAGGTTGTGCGGAAGTGGTTAAGGATGTGGTAATACTTCACTTGAAGAACTGCGATCCCATATATGTAGGCAACAGATTTTATGTATATACTCTGTTTCCGCAAGCCACGGTATCCATTCATGAGATGTGGGGCCTGAAAAAGAGGAATACCGTATTTACACTGGGAAAATCCATTGTAAACAGGAGTTCAAACAAGGATCTGTCCGCAATATGCAAGAAACACGGCGGGGGAGGACTTATGAATGCCGCAACCTGTCAGGTACCCAACGGTTTGGCGGACGGGATACTGGAAGACATACTGCAGCAGTTGTTATAAAGCGGAGGACTTTATGGAAAGATACGCATGGAGAGCTAAAGTAAAAGAAGGAATGCTGGATGAATATATCAGAAGGCATGATGAGATTTGGCCGGAAATGGTAAAGTTGCTTAAGAAAGCGGGAATAAAGAATTATACCATCTGGTACAACAATAACGATTTATTCGGATACTATGAGTGTGAACACGGTGTGGAATATGCCGCAAAAGTTCAGGCGGAAAGTCCCATAGTGGATAAATGGAATGAGTACATGAAGGATGTCATGGTTATGGAGATGGATCCCGTTACCAAAGCTCAGCCGCTGATGAGAAAGGTGTTTTTCTTAGAGTAGTTCAATATATAAAACATTGATATATATAAATAAAAAAAGATAAGAAAAATAAAAGCTGTTCTACAGCTTTATATTTTCTTCCAATGTTCTGTTAAGCCAACCGCTTTTTACAAAAGGATCAGAGCATCGTGCAAGTTCCTTTTTTAACAGCTTTCTTAAATCGGAGATTATATCTGTATAACTGCTGTCATATATCAGGTTTTCCAGTTCGTAAGGATCGGTTTGAAGATTATAAAACTCATCAATATCGGTAAGATTCCAGATGTACTTATACTTATCGGTACGTATGCTTCTTTGCGTGAAACTGCCGAACTGCTGTCCGTTGGAGGCGGATACCGTGTAATCGGGAAATTGTTCTTTATTGGGTTTTTCTCCTTTAAGAATACTTAATAAGGATCTTCCGTGACAATCGGGATTCCGCTCTATTTTGCAAAGTTCGCATATAGTAGCCGGAATATCCAATGCATTATATACAAAGGTGTCACATCTTCTATAATCAACTGAGTTATTCTTAAAAAGCTTAGGGTAACTCATTATCATAGGTATTCTCAGCACATCATCATACATGATATAGTGCTTGTCTATCATCCCGTGAGATCCGCACATATCGCCATGGTCGGATGTATATATCACCAAAGTGTCGTCATACATACCGCATTCCTTTAGTTTATCCGATATTATTCCGAAGGAATGATCTATCTGGGTAATCATGGCATAATAGCATCTGACAGTTTCCGACCAGTCTTCCCATGACATGTTTTCCAGTCTCCAGTTGAGTATCTGCTGCTTTTGGATGTACGGTTTGTTTTTGAAAGTATCACCGAATCCTCCGAAGGGCGGTATGTCTTCCGGAGCATACATGTCATAAAACTCTTTACAAGGTCTGCAGGGCAGGTGAGGGTCCACTCCGTCCACCCATATGAACCAGGGTTTATCACCGTCTTTTAATCTGTCCAGCTGCTCACATACCCTGTCGGCATAATATTTGGGTCTGCTGTCGGAATAAGGGACGGGATTTACCTCGCCGAACCAGCTGTTGGTGTATTGCACATTGGGATATTTTTCCGAAATATACTTATTGTATTGCTTTGACAGATGTGTCACATTGAAACCGTATTGCTCGGGAGGTATTCTTGAAACATCCCATGCGCCTATGAAAATATTCTCATATCCCGCATCTTTAAGACTTTTGGGTATGTTCCAGTCGGTCGGTTGTACGGTATTTGTGGGTACAAACCCGAAATTCCACAATGCCCCTATGGATTCGGCTCGCATTCCGTTCATGAACGATTGTCTGGCGGGAGCGCACACCGGTGTGGGACAATATGCATTGTCAAATACAATTCCTTCTTTTGCTAATCTGTCTATATTGGGAGTGCGGACTGCCCGGATATTCGAGCAGCCTACACAGTCATAACGATGCTGATCTGCCAAAAAAAGCAGAATATTGGGTTTTTTCATCAAACTACAAATCCCGGTGTTCCGTGTAAAGGAGGAAGCGCACGGGGACGCACAAGTGCTCCGCCTTCTTCAAAGGATTTTATTGCGGCAACGGTATATTCCAATGTCGCAAGAGCATCTCTTCCCGACCCCCTTATATGCTCCGGAGGAACTTTGTTGGTCATATCCTCTAAGAATGCATGCAGTCTGTTATTGAATGTTATACCGAAATCGGTGGTGCCGAAATCGAATACTTCGGCTTGCATTGTACCCATGGATGCGGGTTTGGAACCGTCCCAGTAATACAATTTCTCCACACAGTTTTCTATGCAGAAAGTTCCTTTTGTACCGGCCATTTCAAAACTCCACCATCCGCCTAAACCGAATATGGCGTCTCCTCTTTGCGATAATATATATCCTATCGAACCGTTCTGATATTTGACATTTATTCCGTTTATCGACCACATAAGGTCGTTTGCACTCTTGCGTCCGCCCGGCTTATCGAAAAAAGCCTGAACATGGGTTATATCTCCGCCGAAACTTCTCATCAAAGAGAAAGGATGAGAGAGAAATGCATATGCATGGGAATATGGGCCTGCGAATCTTCTCATGGGACCGTCTTTGGGAAGAGGTTTGTATGAGTACTCGCTTCCGTTAAATCCCACTTTGTGAAGTATGTATACCGGAGCACCTATTTTTCCCTGCGAGATAAGCTCTTTTGCCTTATCCGCGGGACCGGTAAACCCGTGATTTAAGTTGCAGCCTAAATAAAGGTTTTTCTTCTGTGCAGTAACTACCATTTCACGTGCTTCGTCATTGTCGTTGGATATGGGTTTTTCCACCATTACGTTGAAGCCCGCATCCAGAGCCTTCATAACCGGCTCATAGTGCCAGGAACCGTTGTCAAAGCCCGATGTGGTAACATCAATGAGATCCAGCTCGGGGTGAGCTTTCATCATGTCTTCAATGCAATAGAAAGCCTGCACATTATGCTCATTAGCCGCTTTATCGGCTTTTTCCTTAATTACATCGCACACTGCGACCAGTTGTGCCAGCGGGTCGGCTTTATAGCATCTTGCATGCGTATTTCCTATTCCGCCCATTCCTACTATCCCTATCTTAATTGCCATTTTTTCTCTCCTTATTCCTTAATATTTGCTACAATAACCGGTTTATTTGTCTTTAAAGACTGTATAGCCGCATGTATTATACGGCTGGCTTCCAGGCCGTCTTTGCCCGATCCGTCTATATCTTCAGGTTTGACACCTTCCGCAACTTCCCGGACGAATGTATGTATCCTGTCTTCAAATGTGTCGTAGAAGTCTCGGAATCCGCCGAATACGGGATTGGTATATACTCTTTTCTCATAATTTCCCGCAGGGTAGAGTGTGGCCTCTCTCCACATGTCTTCAAATATCAGTCTGCCTTTTGTTCCCGCGACCTCGCATCTTTCCATGGGATGACCTCTTTCTATGTCATAGGAACTGGTGAGGTGACCTACCGCACCGTTTACGAACTTCATATTTATAGATGCCGTAGACCATATTTCTCTTCCGGGGGCTTTCATGGCATAGCAGTGAACCTGTTCCACATCGCCTCCGAAATATCTCAATATATCGCAGGAATGCGGATTAAGAGCCTTAAGATGATAGTATTCCGTGTCAAAATGCGGTTGGAATCTGCCTATCCACAATGCCATGTTCAAAAAGAGCAGGTTACCTATTAAACCTTCATTCTGCCATTTCTTTGCGATACGGGCAGCAGGTGTAAATCTGTGATTTAAGTCTATACCGAAGCATCTGTCTAATTTTTTAGCCAAATCCACCATTTCCTGACCGTGTTGCAAATTGTTGGATATGGGTTTTTCCGTCAGTACATGGCAGCCCGCGTTGAGTGCCTGCATGGTGGGGATGTAGTGATCGGAACTGTATTCAAATCCGCCTGTAGCCACGCTTACAATGTCCGGTTTCTCCGCTTTTAACATCTCTTTTGCATCATAATATGCCGGAACCACATATCTTTCCTTTGCCGCATCGGCTCTGTCTTTCCGAATATCGCATACCGCTACAAGTTCCGCCTGCTTGCAGCTTTTATAGGCTTTTGCATGATTGTTGCCGATAGGTCCCATGCCTATGACGGCTGTTCTTAACATGATATGCCTCCTTATTTCTGCTGCAATTTGGCTGCCGTTTTGGCTGAGGCTATGTGCATGGAGTTGTAAGCTTCTTCCGAGGATATGAAGCCTCTGTTAAGATCCAGTCCGTGCCATGTAAGGTTGGTATATATGGGATTGGTTCTTCCGACTTCTTTTTCGCGCTTCCTTATAAATTCACTCATTTTTTTATCCAGCATCATAACTATATCCGGCCGGTCCTTTGCAATATTCCACAGTTCCATGGGATCATTTTCCAGATCATACAGTTCCACTTCCGGTTTGAAATGGAAATCCGGCTCCAATGCCTGAATATATTTCCACTTGGGAGTTCTCCAACCGTGTTTTCTCATCCATGTACATTCGGTGATGTAAAATTCGTCAAGCTTCGGTATCGGTTGTCCGAATGCCAAAGGAAATACACTGCGTCCGTCAAAGTTTATACGCGTTTCTATTCCGAGAATATCCAGAACCGTAGGCGTAACATCATACAGTCTGCAGGTATCGTCCACTCTCACACCTTCGGGTACTCTGCCCGGGAAACGGAAAGCAAGAGGCACCACTAAAGTGGGATCATATAAACTGTGATGATCAAAATAGCAGTCGTGATCATAAAGTGTTTCTCCGTGGTCGGATGTGAATACTACAAGTGTTTCATTCTCCAGTCCCAGGTCGTAAAGTTTCTGCAGTATCGACTGAATGCAGGTATCCATGTATGCAATAGCCGCATCATACTGGGCAATAACATAATCTTTATCGGTACATCCTTCGGGAATCCATTCCGCGAAATAGTCACAAAACGGTTTGAATGCCATAACAGGTTCCATCGAGCGGTTGTTGGGGTCAAATTCATTACCCTGATAAAACATTCTTTCCCAGGGTCCGGGGGGAAGATAAGGTGAATGGGGGTCCATGTGCCGTAAGAACAGGAAGAAAGGCTTATCCTGTGCTGCCAGTCTTTCCAGTTCCGGTATAGCCACTGCGTTCATACTCTCGGCTTTATGGGCCCTTTTATCATGTTCCTCAATACTCCAGCCGCTGTATTGTATGTAATTGTCAAATCCTCTTCCGGAAACATTCTTAAATCCTATGTTTGTGGTGGTATACCCGTGTGACGAAAGAATCTCTGCCAGTGTTTTAACACCGGGAGCGATATCTCCTTTATGTCTCAAAGCTACTATGTCGGTACCGAAACAGTCGAAACCGGTAAGCATATTGGCATATCCCGGAGTTGTCGGGATATGCGGTGAGAAACAGTTATTGTACACCGTTCCTTTTTTCAGGTACTTGTCGATATTGGGAGTTGTCAGCCTGTTGTAGCCGTAGAGGCTCATATGGTCTCTTCTTAAGCTGTCAATTCCGAAGAATAATAGATTGGGTTTCTTTGCCATGTTATCTCTCTCCTTTTAACTTATATAACTGATATACTTTAATTTTCCGTTCATTTTATTGATAAATTACCGTTAATAACTTACCTTGCATTAAGTATCTTAAGGCAGGCATTTATGTATCCGTAACTTTCCGCCGCTATACGCGTGGCTTCCACCATATCCTGTTCCGGCCCTATAACTTCCAGATTGACCGGACCGCTGTAACCGGCCTCCACCATCTTGGATATGTAACCGAACAGGTAGATATCGCCTTTACCGCAAGCCTGCAAAGACGGGTGTCCGGGACCCGGTCCTCTTCCTTTGCAGTCACGTATATGTATATGTTTCATTGCCGGTAATACCGCCGCTATTGCTTCTTCTGGCAATTCCGATGCCCTGTATATATGGGAAGGGTCCATATCCACTCCGAAATTGGGGCTGTCCACCATTTGCATAACCCTTAATGTGGTTTCGGTGTTGTGCATAGATGCTCCCACATGAGCTTTACAGCATATTGTCACCCCGTATTTCTCCGCCATTTTTGCAAGTTCCGAAAGACTTCTTGCGGTCTCGATAAGATCTTCTTCATTGCCGGCTTTTCCTCCCGGACCGACATTCAGTACGGGGATGCCGAAGTATTCCGCAGCCGCAAGCGCTTTTTTCATTCTCTTTTTGTCTCTGGATGCCACTTCAGAGGCTAAAATTGTAAGGCCGGTGGCCTCCAGTATTGCCTTAATTTCTCTTTTCTGTGCTCTCCAGTTTTCCACCTGAAGATGCTCGCACATTCCCGGTATGGCGGAAATTTCCACGCCGTCATAACCGCATTTTGCTATGGCTTCGGCAGCCTGACCGAATGTGTAATGCTTGAAAAGTACTGAGTTTACTCCTAATTTGATCATACGGTTTTTCCTTTCGATTAATAAATACTCACACCTATGAATTATATATCAGCAAAGGGGAAAATCAACATCAAAAACCCTTATTTAACCCTTATTATACATTTTACACTAAGAATTTAATGTTTATTATTAAGTGTTTAAAAATATATTACGTATATCGGTTAACTTTATTGAGTGTAAATAAGGTATAATGGAGTGCGTGCTGACAGGAGGCGGAATATCATGAAAAAACCTGAATTGTTTTTACTGGGAGTGGACGGAGGAATGACTTCGTATATAACGGAGCAGATAGAGAAAGGTAAACTGCCCAATCTTAAAAAAGCTTTTTCCGAAGGCTGCGTTCTGACCGACTGCAGACCGGCGTATCCTTCGATATCCGCTACCTGCTGGGCTACCATACAGACCGGAGCAAGCCCTCATATGCACGGTATAACCGACGAAAATATCGTACCGGAAGGTGCATATCCCAATGAATTTGTTTCCGCTTATCACGGTGATTACCTTATGGCAGAGCGATTCTGGGAAGCCGCCGCAAGAATAGGCAAAAAATCCCTGATAGCGGATTTCTGCGTATCGGGGCCGGCAAGAACCCATCTGGCCCGTACTATCGGGGGTATAGGCAGCGTAGCCGATTCCAGAGTGCTTGCAACGGAACAGACCTTACGTACGGTAAAGGAGATATCCGAACAGTTGTATGTATTCGATGCCGATGTCTCATCAATATTTCCCTCTTTGCCCGCCTTTGCAATGACCGCTTCGGGGAAATGGCAACCTCAGATAAAACTTCAACAGAGTAAGTATGATAAAACCGATAAAGGATACTTCAGACTGCATGTGGAAAAGAAGAATGATTTGGAGAATCCGTTTAATATAGAGGAGTTTTACTGGTACATGGATGTAACGAAAAAAGGAATCAATATTGCCGTCAGTGAAAAAGATATGCAGGCAGGTAAATATTATGAAGTACCTATGAACGGCTGGTCGGAAGTTATAAAAAGGACATTGAAAGACGATAACGGACCGGGCAATTACCGATTCAGGATAAAACTTATCCCGGCAGGGGAGAACGGCGGTTTTATGGTATTTATCACTTCCGCAGTCAATATGTATAATGCATTATCTCCTGAAAGCTTTGCAAAAAGAGCGGACAATATTGAGGAGATATGCTCTTCCAACAGTTATGCCCATTTTCTTACCCGGGAGGGGAATATAGATACGGCGTTTGAACTTATCGAGTTCAAGAACGAGTGGTGGAAGAAAATAATATTGGATGCAATGGAAAATGATCCTGTGGATATAATGGCGTTTGTAATGGGACATACCGACAGCGTAAACCATATGTACAGAAGTATCTTTGAAGGATTGCAAAATCCCACCGAAGAGCAATCGGCTGTTGCAAAGTATGCATACAAAAGAGCATATGAAATTTTAGACGATTTTATAGGATGGCTGTATGAGCATGTTTTAGGTGAAGATACCGTATTTATGATAATAGGCGATCACGGCTCCATAGGATTTAACAGAACCGTACTTGTACATGACTATCTGGAAAAAGAAGGTCTTTTGAATTATCTGCCCGAACCGGACGGAAAGCGTCTTTACTGGCGCAACAGGCGTATAGACTGGAAGAATACGAAAGCTTTTCCCGTGGGTTGTGTCAATGTGTATGTTAATTTAAAAGGTCGCCAGCCGGAAGGTATAGTGGAGCCGGAAGATTACGATAAGACGGTAAATGAGATTATAAGAGCGCTGTATAAGCACCACTGGAATGAAAAAGACCAATGCTATATTGCTTTTGCTGTAGAAAAACAGCAGGCGGGATTTGTAGGCTTGGGAACCGAAAGAGTGGGAGATGTGTTATACGGTCTTTCGGGAAACACTACCGGCGGATACATCGGAGGAGTGCATGCCTGTCAGATACCCTCGGCAAAAACCGCTACGGGAGATATCCGTTGCTTATTCGCACTATCAGGAAAGAATGTGAAAAAAAGGCAGATTATAGACAGACCTGCCAATATTGAGGACGTTGCGCCCACTTTATGCTATTTACTGAAATACCCTCAGCCCGCTCAGGCAACGGGCGGTGTGTTATTCCACCTTTTTGAAGACGACATGTATCAGAAGTCGTAACCGCATTCTTCCATGTCTTTTTTAAAAAAGTCAAACATATGAACTTCCTCATCGGTTTTGTATCGCCCTACGGAATCGGTCCGCATGGGGATTTTTGCCATGGGAATATGCAAAAACTGCTCCAGTCTTTTCAGAGTTTCATCCTGCTTAAAAATCATATCTTCAAATCGGATATGTATCTCTCTTTGTGCAACGGGGGTGCTCCTTACCAGTTCTCTTTGATAATACCAGCTTATTGCACGGTTTCTTCTTACATCCTCTGTTTTGTCATATTCTATTCCGAAATCGTTAAGGTCATCGGTCATGTGTTTTTTCAATATGCAGTCTCTGGGATCGCGTACCCAGTGTATGTAATAAGCTTTTGGAAACATCTTCCGTATCCAGGGATAAACCAATGTTGTTTCGGGTATTTTCCAGCCTTTTTTATCGCGGTCCGAGGTAAGAACCGACTTAAGATAACTTTCTATAAGCTTTACGAAAGCCGGGTCGGGGTCCATTGCCATAACGCGTGAAAAGTCCCATTTCATGTTACCTGTGTATCTGACATATTTGCCGAAAACCCTGCATGCTTCATACATATCCTGCGGGGGAAGAAGATCCCATGAAGTGTTTAGCGGTTCTCCCATATATACACCGCTTTCGCTTAAAGTCTGCGACATTGCTCTTGTGCCCGAATGGCCTCTTCCGATAACTGTTACTAACATAAAAAATACCTCGCCTTAAAGTGTACTTTACAACAAAGATAAGTTATATGCAACATCAAGAGAGCATGTTTAAGCTAAATTAGATTGCATAACTAAGTTTTGTTTTACAGGGCATGCAAAAATCAGTTTTGCAATTTAACAGTTTCGAGTATAATCGAATAAACATATTGTTGCAGCAATAAATTCGACTATAATCGAATATTGCGCAAAATCGATTATTACGATTAGAAATGTTATAGATACTATAGATGTGTTTTTACAGGTTTCTTTTGTTTGACAAACATAATAGGTGCATATACAATCACAATTGGCAAATGTGGAGGACGCATTGATGACTAATGTCGTATGGCATCGCAACTTAGACAGCAAATACAGACAGGAAAAGACAGGCAACAAAGGGATGGTTATCTGGTTTACCGGTCTTTCGGCAAGCGGAAAATCCACAATCGCTTCGTTGGTGGAAAAGAACCTTATAGATTCGGGTAAAACGGCATATTTGCTTGACGGAGATAATGTCCGTCACGGTTTGTGTTCCGATTTGGCTTTTTCCGAGCGTGACAGGGTGGAAAATATCCGAAGATTGGCAGAGGTGGCTGCTTTGTTTGAAGACAGCGGAGTTATAGCCATAGTCAGCGCCATTACTCCCATGGAAAAGATGAGAAAGCTTGCAAGAAGCAAGGCAAAACACTTTGTTTTGGTATATGTCAAAGCCGATCTGGATACCTGTATAGAACGCGATCCCAAAGGACTTTACGAAAAAGCTTTGAAAGGCGAGATAAAAGGATATACCGGCATCGATTCACCGTTTGAGCAGCCGGAGCAATATGAGATTTTATTGGATACAGATAAATATGATGTTTTGACATGTGCAAATAAAGTAACGGAATATATACAAGGAGTACTGTAATGGATCATCTGGACAGGCTGGAAGCGAAGAGTATACATATAATGCGGGAGGCATACAGTTGCTTTAAAAACTTATGTATGCTGTGGTCGATAGGTAAAGACAGCACCGTGCTTTTATGCCTTGCAAGAAAGGCTTTTTACGGCCATGTGCCCTTTCCGCTGGTTCATATAGATACCCGTTATAAAATACCGTCCATGGTGGAATACCGCGATAAATTGGCGCTGGAATGGAACTTAGACATGATATACGGTGAGAATACGTTAGCTTTGCAGGAAAAAAGAACTTTTCCCGACGGAAACTGCACCAGACTGGAATGTTGTAAAAACTTAAAAACCGAAGCGTTGATACATACTTTATCCGGAGAGTGGACACGTTACAGATTGGATCATAAACTGAAAAAATATGTACCCGACCCCAATACCGAACCGTTTACGGGGGTAATAGTGGGAGTGCGGGCGGACGAAGAGGGCAGCCGTTCCAAAGAACGATATTTTTCTCCCAGAGATACTCACAGTGACTGGGATATATCCGATCAGCCTCCGGAGTTCTGGGGGCAGTTCAAGACGGATTTCGCTCCCGGTACCCATCTGAGAATACATCCTTTGCTGGACTGGACGGAACTGGATATATGGGAGTATATAAAACGGGAGAGGGTGCCTATTGTGCCTTTGTACTTTGATCAGGGAAATAATACCAGATACCGTTCTTTGGGCTGTTATCCCTGTACAAAACCGGTAGCATCATCTGCTAAAAACATCGATGATATCATTGAGGAGCTTAAAACCGGTAAGTTTGCCAATATAGCCGAACGTTCGGGAAGAGACCAGGATAAAGAAGACGGCGGCGGTCTGGAAGAGTTGAGAAAAGGCGGGTACATGTAAATGACTGAAAACAACAATGAACATATGAATATAGTCATTGTAGGGCATGTAGACCACGGCAAAAGCACCGTTATAGGGCGATTATTGGCCGATACAGGCTCTCTGCCCGAAGGAAAACTGGAGCAGATTAAAGAACTGTGCAGAAGAACAAGCAAACCTTTTGAATATGCATTTTTACTGGACGCATTAAAAGATGAGCGGTCACAGGGCATTACCATAGATACCGCCAGAAGTTTTTTTAAAACGGATAAGAGAAAGTACATAATTATTGATGCACCCGGACATATAGAGTTTCTTAAAAACATGATTACCGGAGCTTCCAGAGCCGATGCTGCACTTTTAGTTATAGATGCTGCCGAGGGTGTCAAGGAAAACTCCAGAAGACACGGATATATGCTTTCCATGTTGGGTATAAAGCAGGTGTGCGTACTGGTTAATAAGATGGATAATGTGTCATACAGCGAGAAAGCATACTTGAAGATTGTTTCGGAATATGATGCTTTTCTTAAACAGATAGGCATTGTAGCGGAAGGATTTATACCGGTAAGCGCAATGCAGGGCGATAATATAGCCAAAACAAGTATCAATATGCCTTGGTATAAAGGCGATTCGGTACTTACCATGCTGGATAAGTTCCGGGCTACGAAACCTTTGGATTACTTACCTTTTCGAATGCCGGTACAGGATGTATACAAGTTTACCGCCGATAACGATGACAGAAGAATTATTGCGGGAACGGTGGAAAGCGGGATACTAAAACAGGGAGATCAAGTGGTATTCTATCCGTCGGGAAAGAAAACACATGTTAAAAGAATAGAGCCTATGAGCGAGCAGGAAGAAGTCGGAAAGGCAAGTGCCGGATATGCCACAGGTTTTACCATGACCGAACAGATATATGTAAGAAGAGGGGAGTTGTGCGTAAAAGCGGATGAGTTGCCGCCTCTCATGGGAAAGCACATGAAAGTCAGCCTGTTCTGGCTGGGTAAAAATCCCATGGTAAAAGATAAAAAATACTACCTCAAGACCGGTACCATGAAAGCGGAATGCTATCTGGAAGAGATATTGAGCGTTATGGACGCATCCACTCTTGTGAAAACGGAAAAACAATATATTGACAGACATGATGTAGCCGACTGCATTATCTCTACCTCCAGACTGTGTGCATTTGACAATGTTGCGGCTTTGGCATCGACCGGACGGTTTGTCATAGTGGATGATTATGAGATTTCCGGCGGCGGTATATTTACCGATACGGTGGAGAACCTTCACAGGTATGAAAG
This sequence comes from Clostridiaceae bacterium, assembly GCA_012838235.1. GTDB lineage: Bacteria > Bacillota > Clostridia > DUPQ01 > DUPQ01 > DUPQ01. The sequence goes on along the minus strand of DUPQ01000059.1, from coordinate 23,346 downwards.
AGCCAAAGTAATGTTGAGAGAAGGCAAATGGGAGCACGGTTATGTGACCGTTGAGGAAAGAAGCGACAAATATGATCAGAATCCCGCCCTCATAATACTTACCGGAGCAAAAGACACAAACAAAAAGCTGTTTGCCAAAGCACTGGAAAGAACGCTTTTCGATGAAGGCAGGAATGTATATTATTTAGGTATCGGAAGTGTGATATACGGGCTCAGTGCGGATATAAATCCTCCGGGAGAAAAGGAAAGCAGATCGGGCGAAAATATCCGAAGACTGGCCGAGGTTGCCAATATACTTACCGATACCGGACTTATTCTCATAGTAACCGCTTCCGATCTGACCAAATATGACATAGAAACGATAAATCTTGTAACAAAGAATGATAATATGCTGGTAATCTGGCTGGGCGAGGAATGTACTACCGATATAGAGTGTGATATGGTTTTACGGGCCGATGAAGATGCGTTGGAGATTATAAGGAAGAGGGTTGAGCAGATAACTGCACGTTGATTTTATGGGGATAATAGAAAACATTAGGCAATTCATTTTACAGACACCCTCCAATTTCTGGGTATTCATACTGGTAGGTTTTATCGCCCAGGTTATTGACGGAACATTGGGAATGGCATACGGAGTATCGTGTAATTCATTCTTACTCACTTTCGGGGTGTCTCCTGCAATAGCTTCGGCAAGCGTGCATATTGCCGAAGTGTTTACCACATCGGTTTCAGGATTTTCTCATTGGAGACTCAAGAATGTGGATAAAAGTATGTTTTTGAAACTGCTTATTCCCGGTGTGATAGGAGGAGCCGTCGGTGCATATGTGTTATCCAACTTTGAAGGCGGAACAATAAAACCCTTCATCAATGCCTATTTAATAGTAATGGGTGTTGTAATAATAGTTAAGATATTCAAAAAGCAGAAAGAAAAACATTTAGGAGGATGGATATATCCTCTTGGTCTTGCAGGAGGAGTACTGGATGCCATAGGCGGAGGGGGCTGGGGGCCGGTAGTAACTTCCACTCTCATAGCGACGGGTGTGGAACCGCGCTATACCATTGGAACGGTTAATGCCGCGGAGTTTTTCGTGACACTGGCCGAATCAATCATGTTTATTTCTTTTTTGGGCTTGCAAGACAGCGTATATGCTATCTTGGGATTGGTAATAGGAGGAATAATAGCGGCACCGTTCGGAGCATTTTTATGTAAAAGAGTGCCTATGAAGCCTTTGATGGCGCTTGTAGGTGCCTTGGTAATATTCCTCAACGTCAAGTCTTTGATTGAGTTTTTTATTAAATGAGGCGGATATGTTCAAGGATTGGAAAATAGGCGATTTCATATTTTATTTTGCTTCGATAATACTGGTTGTAGTATCGGGCATTATCTTTAAAGCATACTGGGTATCTTTTCTGGTATCGACCGTGGGAATAACCGCAGGCGTCATACATATGAAAGCCAACAAATACAGTTATATACTGTACATAATTCAGATAAGTCTGTATGCATATGTTTCCTGGCGCAACAGATTTATAGGTGAAGCGGTTCTGGCGGCATTTTACCTGTTACCGTTATATATATATTCCGCAATCAAATGGATTAAGTTAGGCAATAAGGAAAAAGGCGATGCCCAGATATTTAAGATAACCAAGAAACAGATTATAATACTTGCCGTTGCATGTGTAGTGGTGACCGGAGGTTACGGTTATGTGTTGAGTCTTCTGAAATCCAATCTTCCGTATGCAAACGCATTGGGAACTTTCTTATCGGTGGCAGCGGGGTATCTTTCCGCAAAGAGGGTGAAAGAACAATGGCTTTTCTGGATATCATACAGTTTAATCTTTTCCGGAATATGGATAAGCACATTGGGCTCCGATACATCCAATGTTACATTGATAGTGCAGAATATACCCTACCTTTATATTAATATCTCCGGCCTTATAAAATGGAACAAACTGTACAAAGAAGCACATGCGGAAGTTTAACATAGTGCAGATTGATTTTCATAATTCTATAACATTTCATCTTCTGTACAAATGCGATTTTTACCTTCAATGTTATCGGCTATCTTTTTGGATTCAAGCATTCTCAAAATACTGTCAACATTTGATTCCGTTACAGTATGCGGATGCTCTTTTTGAAATTGAATAAGAATGTTTTTGGTGAGCTGTTCCTGCTCTTTTATCTGCTTTAGTACTTCTTCATAGTTATCAGTCATAACGGCATTCCGAATAAAGTCTTTTATTTCCTTTGCAATACCGTTCCAGTCTTGATATAGGTTAATTACTGCCTGATTAACTTTTTCCCAAGTTAAAGGTTCTTCTCGCTTTTTATGTTCTGCCAAGATACCTATGATGTCGGACATATCATTCTTATACTTTCGTCCGGACTTACATTTCATTGCAATCAGATATTCTGCGGATATGCTACGCACTTGAAGAATGCCGTAGAAGGTTTTGTAATACACGGAAAATTCATTGAGTTTCTCGGAATAGGAAGCGGTATGCATAAAGTCGGTATTCAACCAGCCATTGGGCAAATTATACTCATCACCGATTTGGTTGATTGCATCTTTTATGGAAGCTGAAGCGTGAATGATGGCATCTATATCTGCAGTCATGTCCCGAAAGCCATAGTTAACCAAAACAGCTGCTCCGCCCACAAGAATAATCTCTGCAGTAGCTCTTTTACCGTTTTGTTTCCGAAAGAGTTTAGCTAACGCTTTTAAGTAAGTATCCAAATTATCTTTATTGAATGCATGAACTATATCATATGACATTGCGTACCTCACTTTCTATAATATTATGACGCAAGAATTCCGGAACGGATTGAGATAATGCATCTTCCTTAATCTTAGACTGTCCGCTTATTACAGCCATGGCCAGTATGCCGGCGGGATAAAGTGTTTCCTCCAGTTTTACATTGCGTAATGCCTTGTATTTTGTGCACAGAGGTATATTGTTTACCCGGCTTACATAATCAAGCATAGCAAGCAGGTAGAGACTCTCGGGATACTTTTTACGATGGTATAGTTTACTGATATTGTCATGCTGAAGGGTTTCTGCAATGAAATCTATATCGCCCAATTCTTTTAATCTGTGACAAACACTGCTTTTGTATAGTTCAAAGTCGGTTGGTTCGCTTAAGTAGGGTATTAGAAGTTCCTCCATACTCACACCAAGCTCTTTAGACAGTTTATACACCGTTTCCGCCGTACACTTGTCCAGGCCGGTTCTTCCATGATAAATGTCGTTAACGGTGGTATAAGGAATACCGCTGTTTTTTGACAACCTATACAATGTTATATTCTTGTTTTCAATTAGTTCCCTAACAGTCATATCAGATGTCTCCTGCTATGCATTATAACGGCACACCGATATAATGTCAATATACTCGGAGTAATTGTTTTTATGCAAGTATGATTTATAAAAATAATATTTTGAATTAAAGTCAGTCAGAAAATTAATCAAAAGGTTAGGTTAAATATTGACAATAAAACATAAAAAGATAAAATTCCCTTTAAGCAGGTATAGCTCAATGGCAGAGTCCCGGCTTCCCAAGCCGGTTATGCGGGTTCGATCCCCGTTACCTGCTCCATTTATCTTCTTTTTAATGTTTATAAGGGCAAATGTCCATATAAATCTGCAATCAAGCGATAAGAAACAGGTTATCCGATACTAAGGAGCGATCAGAAAATATATAAACGGTGTTCTTATGACTTCCTTACCAAAAACAGGTATTCATGCACATAGGTGTTACGGTTATTCAAGTTTCTGGAAGCTCTGTAGGTATTGTACTTTTTTTTCAGTGTTCGGACGGTTCCTGTTTTTTTCAACATATTTTCCATTTGTTCTTTGGTTATAAAGCCTTCGGAGTTAAAGGAAATGAGTATGTATTTTGCTTTTGCTTTTTTGCAAAGGTCATACAGTATACTTAAAGATTTATTCTTTTTGTTATACCCCGACCTGTTCCAGTCTTCGGGAATACCGGAAACCTCACTGATATTCTCAGGCTCTATATAGTCATTAATCAAGTTAAGCATGAAGTAATTGGAACCGTAAGGATGCTGATTATACGGCGGGTCCAAATACAATAAGTCCACTTCTTCCAATGTATCAATCAGAGCATTGGCATCACACTGGTAGTTTATAACTTCCGCATTAAAATTGCTGAAAACAGGGAAGGGAATGTCTATATCCGCTTTTATTCTTGACAATGCATTTTCCGCAGTACCTCCGAACTGTCCGATGCCTGTTTCCCTGTTTTTATAGAAACCTTTGAAAACTCCTCCGGTATTGTTTTTTACCGAGGCCTCGGTCAGTAACGGTGCTATAAAAAAGTGTTGAATATCGACAGGAAAAGTTGCTATCGTCTGTCTGCAGGTATCGATATATCTTGCGTTTTTATTGGTATAGAAAACTCTTTCTCCCTTTCTTATATTGCCGTCATCTTCGGGAGCATACAGTTTTGTAATAAACCCGCTTATATGCTTTTCTTCAAGTCTATCTTTTAGCCTATTGTAATAACTTACTATTTTATCAATATTAATATCTTTTTCATTGCTTAAATAACACTTATTCAACGTATATGAATAATTCTCCAAATCATTGGTAATAATTTTATTAGAATATTTTTTTAAGTATCGCGCAACAATTCCCGAACCGGAGAACAGGTCCGCTATATCCAGTTTTTCTTTGTTCAGTTCCGTTCTTACTATCTCGACCGCTTCTCCGATGAAATCCAGCAGGGAACGTTTGTTACCTATATACGTTATAATCTGTTCGGTTAAGTATTTTTCGTTTTCCATCAGTTTTGTCATATATTTTTTCTTTGTCACCATATCGGAAGAATTGTCGCTTTGTTATTTAACACTATTAAATCATATCATTTTTTTACACAATATTCCGTTAATTTTACAAGCAGAGTTAAATAAGAAAATATCAGAGTACAAAGTTTGGTTTCGTGATAAAAAAGAAAAAAAAGAAAAGATAAGATATTTGCACATATAATGCGGCACAGGTCTTTTTTTATGGTAGAATAAGAAACGGTGCGAAATACAATTTATCATATGTCATGTGGAGGTGTTTTAAATGAATATGAAGAAATGGCTGGAAGATATTAAGAAAAGTCAGGTGAAAAAGGCTTTGCCTATATTATCTTTCCCCTCGATACAGCTACTGAACATAAGTGTAAAGGAACTGATATCCAGTTCCGATTATCAGGCAAAAGGCATGAAGGCCGTAGCGGATGCGACCGATGCGCTTGCGGCTGTAAGCCTTATGGACCTTTCGGTGGAAGCCGAATGCTTCGGCTCACATGTGGTTGCATCGGATGACGAAGTGCCTACCGTAACCGGTCATGTAGTGGAAACCATGCAGCAGGCTGAAGATTTACAGGTTCCCGAAGTCGGAAGTAAAAGGACCGGTTTATACATAGAAGCAATTAAAAAAGCAAAACAGTTGATAACCGACAGACCGGTACTTGCCGGTGTAATAGGACCTTTCTCCTTGGCGGGAAGGCTTTTGGATGTAACCGAAGCGATGGTACTTTGTTATGAGGATCCGGACCTGGTGCATGTTGTGCTGGAAAAATGTACCGAGTTTATTATCAACTACATGGAGGCATACAAAAAAGCGGGAGCGGACGGAATAATGATGGCGGAACCTTTAGGAGGTCTTCTGTCACCGTCATTGGCGGATGAGTTCTCATCGGCTTATGTAAAGAAGATTGTCGATAGTGTTCAAACCGATGATTTTGCAATCATCTACCACAATTGCGGAGATAATGTAATTCAGATGATAGAAGGCATACTGGACACCGGTTCGGCGGCATATCATTTCGGTAACTCCATCGATATGTCGGTTATGATGACCAAAATACCTAAAGATATAGTAGCTATGGGTAATGTCGACCCGGCAGCTCAGATAAGAAACGGCACACCCCGATCGGTAAGAGAGGCGACACTCGCTATCATGGATAAATGTTCATCATATGACAACTTCATAATATCCAGCGGATGTGATATACCTCCGATGGCTCCGTGGGAGAATATTAATGCGTTCTTTGATGCGGTAAAGGAATACAATAAAATACACGGAAGAATTTAAAGAAGAAAAGGTAAAGCAGTTAAGGAAAAAGGTATGGATATAAAAGGGAAGAGAATATATGACACGATGAAGAAAATGAACTTTATCCGGCTTTCCACCACCGAGGGTGAGAAAAGCGGAGCAAAGGTCATAACCGATGAGATAAAGGCAATGGGTTTGGAGCCGGTTTTTGAGGATTTTAAAGTTCCTTGCTATGAGATAGTAAATGTGAAACTGGAGATTACCGAACCTAAATATATGCTTGTGGAAGCAAAAGGTTACGGATACAGCGGTAACGCCGCAAAAGACGGTATCACGGCGGATTTTGCCTATGTGGAAGCGGCCGAAGACATAGACTTAATAGATGCCGAAGGTAAGATTGTATTGGTCTCCAATATGGGCTATGAGATATATGAACGCCTTGCCAAGGCAAAAGTAGCGGGATTTATTGCACCGAGCGGAGGCTATTTCGATGATCCCAAGAAGACCGATCTGGATGAACGGATGTTAAGAAAAGGCCATATTACTTACGGTCAGATACCGGGAGTATCCATTAGAATGAAAGATGCCGTAAAGATATTAAAGACCAATCCGAAAAAAGCAAAACTTACTTTAGAGCAGAAGGAAGAAGAAGGCGATTCGGGTAATATAATTGTGGAGGTAAAAGGCACAAAACATCCCGATGAAGTAATAGTCTATACGGCTCATTACGATTCGGTTGTCTTCAGTAAAGGTATGTACGATAACGCATCGGGTTCTGCAATACTTTTAGAACTGTTAAGATATTTCCTTAAAAATCCTCCTCTGAGAACGGTCAGATTTATCTGGTGCGGTTCGGAAGAGAGAGGTCTTTTCGGAAGTAAGGATTATGTAAAACGACATGAGGAACAATTGAAGGATATAAAGTTGTGCATAAATGTGGATCTTGCCGGCCCGATAATAGGGAGGGATACGGCCATTGTGCTGGCGGAGGACAAATTGTGTCACATGATAGAGTACATGTATAAGGAAGTGGGACATCCCATGGGCTTAAGACAGGACATATATTCTTCCGATTGCATTCCTTTTGCAGATAAAGGTATACCCGCTGTCAATTTTGTGCGATATGGAGCACCCGGTGCCGTTTCCTGTCATACAAGAAACGATGTATTGGATGTTATTTCGCCGAAAACTCTGGAGAATACCGCCCGCTTTGTTGCAAGGTTCTCCGAAAGAACCGTCAATGCCTACATGTTTCCTGTGGAAAGAAAAATACCGGATGATTTGGTGGAAAAGATAGATAAATATCTTCGTAAGAAGCAGTTGAAGGAAGATTAATATATACTTACCGTAGAGGTAACAATGCCTGTTATATCTTTTAACGGTGTGAATAAGAGTTACGGCGGATATGACGTCTTAAAAGATGTCAGTTTTGAATTGAATGCCGATGAAAAAGTCGCTCTTATAGGTCGCAACGGTACCGGAAAAACCACTATTTTCAATATAATCGCAAGCGGTCTGGAATATGACGGCGGACAGGTGTATGTGGAAAAAGACTTACGTATAGGCTATCTTAGGCAACTGTATACGGATCTTGCCGATAAGACTGCCGAAGCGGTTATTGAAGAGGCGTTTTCTCATATAAAGGATATGGAAAGTGAACTTAAACTATTAAGCAAGCGGTTATCAGCCGATCCTCACAATGCCGACCTTTTGCGCTCTTACGGCCAACTTAGCGAAAAGTTCGAGTTTCATGAGGGATACAGTCTGAATGAGAAATTCAATAAGGTAACCAAGGGACTGGGCATACCGGATGATGTTTTAAACACCCGAGCTTCAAAGTTGAGCGGCGGCGAGCTGACAATGATAATGCTGGCAAAAGTATTGCTGATGCAACCGGATATACTGCTTCTGGACGAACCTACCAATCATCTGGATTGTGATGCTTCCGACTGGCTGGAAAAATACATAAATGAATTTAAAGGCACCGTTTTATACATCTCGCACGACAGGTATTTTATAGACAATACGGCTATGAAGGTATTGTATCTTCAGAACGGCGGTATAAAAGAATACCGCGGTAACTATTCGGCATATCTTGTTCAGAAAACGGAGGAAGAGGAGAGACATCTCAAACTGTATGAAAGACAGGAAAGGGAAATGGCAAGACTGAGAGCGACCGCTCTTAAGATGAGAAACTACGGAACGGAAATTGCCATAAAAAGAGCCAAGAATCTGGAAAAAAGAATAAGCCGAATGGATATATATGACAAGCCGGTTACCGAAAAGGAACTTAAGCTTACATTTCTGGAAGAGGATAAAGTGGCAAAAGAGATTTTCTCGGTAAAAAACATTGAAAAATCCTTCGGCAGCAAAACGCTGTTCAAAGATATATCGTTTGTCATGAGAAGCGGAGACAGAATCGCTCTTATCGGTCCCAACGGAGCGGGAAAAACCACGCTGATTAAAATAATTACCGGGCAGGCGGAAGCGGATAGCGGAATTGTAAAAAGACCTAAAAGCGTTAAATACGCTTATCTTGAGCAGAAAGTATCTTTTCCCGATGAGACGCAAACGGTACTGGAACTGGTATGCAATCAGCTGGACCTTACCTTGCAGTCGGCACGCAATCTTCTGGGAAAATTCCTTTTTTACGATGACGATGTTTTCAAGAAGGTAAGCAGTCTTTCGGGAGGGGAGAAGAGCCGTCTGAGGCTGCTTTTGGAAATGCAGCAGGGAGTCAATCTTCTGGTATTGGATGAGCCTACCAATCATCTGGATATTGCAGCAAGAGAGGAAATAGAAGATGCATTATCCATGTTCGGAGGCAGCATGATATTCATTTCCCATGACAGGCATTTCATCAATAAGTTCGCTGAGAGAATATTTGAAATTGAGGACGGTTCTTTTAATATATATGAAGGCGATTACGACTACTATCTGTCCAAAAAACAGGCGCTTATGCAGCAGAATAAAACGGTTGTACCTGCAGTCAAAAAGCCTTTCGAAGGCAAAAAGGGAAAAAGAAAAAGCGATGCACTCAAAAGAACGCTGGAGCAGGACATTAAGCTTACAGAATATGAGCTGGACACCGTTAATGCCGGGATTGAGAGCAATGTAACCGACTATGAGATACTTATCGAGCTTATAAAAAAACGTGAACTGTTAAGCAGTCATCTGGAAGAATTATATCAACAATGGTTGGATATCGAAGAGGATATTGATTAACGTTTTTTCCTCCTGGAGGAAAGAACAATAATTACAATTATTAAGATGATGAGGGACTGGAGTATTACATAAGTCCATATGTCCTCATATTTGTTATTCTTGCGCTCGGGTATTTCGTCGGGGACTTTCGTGGGTGTAGGCTTCTCGGTTTTTGTCGGTTCGGGAGAAGCGGAAAATGCAGGGGAAACTGCGGGTGACGGTTGTGCCGATGGCGAAGGTGTTTGTACGGGTGTAGGTGTAGGTGTTGAAGTAGGCGTGGGAGTAGGTGTAGGTGTAGGCTTTGCAGTAGGAGTAGGTGTTGGCGTTGGAGTTGGAGTAGAAGTAGGTCTGACTGTAGGTGTCGGTGTGGTAACAGTCGCCGCATTCAATTCAATAAGCATACATATTGCTTTATACTGTACCGAATTATATGTCTTTTTAAGATATTCGTTTGTAACGCCGTTCTCGGTAATGTAAACGGTCTCTTCGGTAATATTGAAAGTGTAGTTCAATGTAAGGGTATTGGTACCGCTGTCATACAGGGCATGGTTGTCTTCGTTGGAAATGTTTTGTGAAAGAACGGTACGGTTATCCAAATAGGATGTGGACAATATCTGTGCGTTAGGCAGATTAAGAAGATTATTTGCCGCATATGTGACTACCTGACTTACGGAAAAACTTCCGTCAACCGCTCTGTATTGGGGATTGTTGCCGTGCCGGGCATAGGAAAGGGTATTTGGAGAAATGTAATTTCTATCCGCATGATTCATCCATTGGTTATTGAGATCGGCTTTCAGTTGAGACAGCGGAAGTACGGTGAAATAATCTCCTTTAAAAAGGGCAAGATAATACGAGTCCTTAACGGTATTGCCGTCTTTTAAGTTGACATATATAAAATATATCCGACCGCCGTCATATACGACACCCTGCTCATGTATTACTCCTGCAGGGGCACTGCTGACGGTGAGCGGTAATGCGGACAGTATGATAAGTACTAATAATATTGATAATATCTTTCTCAACAAAGTTCTCCCTTGCAATATGATAGCAGATAAAGCCGATATATTCAATCGGTAGTTGAACACTGTGACTGCGGATATGGCAGTGTATATGTCGGCAACTACTGCTTCGGATATGGCAATTATGCATCCATATAACCGTCAAATGTTAAAGTGAATAATAAAAAGAGAGTAATACGGTGTATAATTATAACTAAGTTACTATTAAAGGAAGGTACGGATATGCTGGAAAAGAATATTATTTATGATGTGCTTACCGCCGCAGTGAGTAAAGGTGCGGATTTTGCGGAAATCTTTTTGGATGACACTGTGGCAAGCAACATTAACTATGTGGACAAACAGGTGGAATCCACCCAGTCGGGAAGAGATTTCGGAATAGGCATAAGGGTTATTAAAGACTTAAATTGCGTATATGTTTATACAAACAGTTTTTTAAAGGACGATATGATTGATACGGCTCTTAAAGCCGCAGCGGCCATGGAATCGGTTAAAAAGGATATTACCTTTGATTTACGAAAAGGACAGGTCAAAAATCGTAATATCATAGAGATTATGCCCGATACCGTAACTAAGCAGGAAAAGCTGGAGTACTTAAAACGAGCATATAATGCCGCTATTACTTACGATCAATGCATAAAACAGGCTTCGGTAACGCAGATGGATAAAGTGCAGAACATCCTTATTGCCAATACCGAAGGTTTGCTTAAACGGGACAGAAGAGTTTATACAAGAATGTTTATCTCCGCGGTTGCGGAACACAACGGCGAAATGCAGACCGGATTTACCGGTCCCGGAAGTCACAGAGGGTTTGAGTTTATAAAATCTCTGGATATAGAGCAACTTGCAAAGGAAGCGGCTGAAACGGCAAAGAAGATGGCATATGCGGGCTATTGCAAAGCGGGAACCTATCCCGTAGTTATAGATAACGGTTTCGGAGGTGTAATATTCCATGAAGCATGCGGACACAGCCTGGAAGCCACCTCTGTTGCAAAGGGTAATTCGGTATTTTGCGGGAAGTCGGGGCAGAAAATTGCCGCCGACTGCGTTACCGCAATAGATGACGGCACATTGCCCAATGAATGGGGCAGTCTCAATATCGATGATGAAGGTACGGTCACAAAGAAGAATGTACTCATAAAAGACGGAATATTAAAGAGTTATCTCATAGATAATCTGAACGGTAAAAGAATGGGTATGCCTTCAACCGGTTCGGGGCGAAGACAGAATTACCGATTTGCACCCACATCCAGAATGACCAACACATATATTGATGCGGGTAAAATGAAAAGAGAAGACATAATCAGTGCCACCGACTTCGGTCTTTATGCAAAACAGATGGGCGGAGGATCGGTCAATCCCGGAACGGGCGAATTCAACTTTGCCGTAGTGGAAGGATACATGATAAGAAACGGAAAAATTGCCGAGCCGGTAAGAGGAGCTACATTGATAGGCAAGGGGTCGGAGGTGCTTATGAATATCGATATGGTAGCGGATAATCTTGAAATGGCTCAGGGCATGTGCGGGTCTATAAGCGGTAATATACCCACCAATGTGGGTCAGCCTGCAATAAGAGTTTCAAAAATCATCGTAGGAGGAAGATAATACAATGAAACAGTTAATAGCTAAACTTTTCGAACAGGGCAGACTTATGGGATTTACCGATATGGAAGTCCTCACAAATACAAATGAAAGCTTTGAAGTGAAAATATATGAACAGCAGATAGACAGCTATAAGGTTACGGACAGCAGAGGAATGGGCTTTCGGGGAGTGTATGATAACAAGATGGGTTACTCCTATACCGAAAAGCTTTCGGAAGATTCCATAGATATACTGCTTGAGGATGCCAGGCAGAATGCCATAATCAATGACAATCCCGATCAGGATGTCATATTTGAAGGTTCCAAAGAGTATAAAAAGGTTGAAAACTGGTTTCCCGCACTGGAAAAAGTAACGGTGGAAGAAAAAATACGGTTTACTAAAGACATGGAGAGGTTTGCACTGTCCGTGGACAGCAGGATTAAATCCTGTCCCTACTGCGTTTTCGGTTCCAGTTCGGGAAGCACCGCAATGGTTAACAGCAAAGGATTGGATTTGTCCGACAAAGGTAATGCGGTATTCTGCTATATTTCCGTTCTTGCACAGGACGGACAGGACTACAGCAGCGGCGTTGCTTTCGATTTCTCAAGCGATTTTTCCGAGTTGAATCCTGAAAATCTTGCCAAGGAAGCGGCGGAAAAAGCCCTGTCCTATCTCGGGGTGGGGCCTGTTCCGACAGGGACATATAAAGCGGTAATGCTTAATGATGCATCTGCGGACATTTTAGGGGCTGTCAGTTCCTGCTTTTCCGCAAGAGCGGTACAAAAAGGTATGTCTTTTCTCAAAGGAAAATTAGGAACAAAGGTAGCATCCGAAGCGGTTACCATAGTGGATGATCCTTTCCTGCCGGGTATGTCGGGAACAGGTTCTTTTGACGGGGAAGGAGTGGCAACCAAATACAAGGAAGTGATAAAAGACGGTGTGCTTAAAACTTATCTTCATAACCTGAAAACCGCTAAGATTGATAAAACCGAAAGTACCGGAAATGCCGGTCGCTCCTACAAGAGCAACATTGGGGTAACTCCCACAAATATGTATTTTGCAAAAGGTAACAAGACGTTTGATCAGCTTCTGGAAACAATGGACGAAGGCATTGTAATAACGGAAGTTTCCGCCTTACATTCGGGATTTAATGACATAAGCGGTGATTTTTCATTACCGGCAAAAGGATATACCGTAAAAAACGGTAAAAAAGATAAATATTTCAGGCAGATAACCATATCCGGCAATTACTTTAAGATGCTGACCGATATAACCGAGGTAGGCGATGACCTTAAATTCGCTACCGATGGAAAAATAGGGTCTCCGTCGCTGTTGATATCGGAAATAAGCGTAGCGGGAGCATAATGGAGAAGATTGTTTACGGAAATACCGAAGGTTTAAAAAGAAGCACATTAGATATATTGTTGAGCATATATGACGATTATGACGGTTCGGGCTATTACTGTACACAAGATACATTGGACAAGATTTGTTCGGTGTCTTCTGATAGCAAAAGAGAAATAGCGGTATATATCAATAAAAGAAACAGAGTTGAGATGGTGGCGGTGGGCGACTCGGAGTTGGTAAGAACCGATTACCGACCGGAAAGAGGCATGAGGCTTATTCATACGCATCCTTCGGGAAGTGCCAACCTGTCGGCTGTTGATATGGAGACTTTACGAACTTCCGCACTTTCCGCCATGGCTGCGGTAAGCATTAACAGGGACGGCAGGATGCACATGATGTATTGTGCATGTCTTGATGAATATAATCAACCTGTGCTGTTCGGTCCGTATAAGAAGTTATCTCAGACACAGTCTTTCATGGATATATTGAAAGACACCTATAATACAAAAAACGATGCAACGGAAATAACCCGTAAAGAAAGTGAGAGAGTGGTTGCGGTAGGGCTTAATTCCGCTTATTCCGCCCCGCTTATGGAAGAACTGGCGGCACTGATTTCGGCAGCAGGCGGAACATGCGTGGCTTCGGTAGTGCAGAATAAAGACCAGCCGGATCCCGCTTATTACATAGGCAAAGGTAAAATAATCGAATTGCTGCATACCTGTGCACGCTATCAGGCCGATACCGTTGTTTTCGATGACGAACTTACCGTTTCGCAGCAGAGCAATATAGAGGCGGAACTCAATGTCAAAGTGCTGGACAGAACGGCTGTAATATTGGACATATTTGCAAAAAGAGCTTTTACCAACGAAGGGAAACTGCAGGTGGAATTGGCTATGCTGGGTTATATTTACCCCAGACTGACCGGTAAAGGACAGGTTCTTTCGAGACTGGGAGGCGGTATAGGCACCAGAGGACCGGGAGAAACCAAACTGGAAACCGACAGAAGACATATAAGGAGGAGGATGACTTACTTAAAAGAACAGCTCAATAAAGTGGATAAAAGAAGAACCCTTCTCAGAGATAATAAGTCCAGAAAGAGCTTTTTCACGTTTGCTATTGCGGGGTATACCAATGCCGGCAAATCCACTTTGTTAAATACACTTACAGACAGCGATGTAATGGCGGAAGATATGCTGTTTGCCACATTGGATCCTTCGGCCAGAAGCATGAAGTTAAAGTCCAATAAAGATGCAATGCTGATAGATACGGTAGGATTCATATCCAAACTGCCCGTTAAACTGGTGGAAGCCTTTAAGTCCACATTGGATGAAATACGATATGCCGACTGTATACTGCATGTTATAGACGGAGCAAGCAAAGACGCCGACATGCAGATGAATGAGGTATACTCCATACTTAAAAGCATAGGAGCCGGTCATATACCGGTTATTGAAGTTGTAAACAAGACCGATTTAGTAAAGGAACCGCTTCTGCAAGCTACTTCCTATCCCAGAGCGTATATTTCCTGTGTGACGGGAGAGGGAATGGAAACACTGCTGGATTTAATGGATCAGGCGGCAAAAGACAAGCATGTATATATGAAACTGAATGTGGATTATGCCGACGGAAAGCTTCTTTCATTTATACATTCCAATGCGAAGATTCTGTCAAAGAGAGATAAGGGTGAGGATATTGAGATGGAGATTGAAATATCGGCCGAACTGGTCTCAAAGCTGGATATTTAGTATGCCCTGGCGCTTTAACTCTAACAATGCCTGTTCTAAAAGATATACGAATTCGGTGGAAGTGTTATTGCATATGTGTTTTATGCAGTTATCTTCTTCGTATCTAACACCGGTAATGAGATAGATGGCATCTTCGTCGATGGACCGGGCGACTTTTTCCAGTGTGTCTAAAGTCATATTCTGTAATCCCGCTTCTATTCTGCTTATATATGCGGCGGATATCTGCGAGATCTGCGATAACTGATGTTGTGTAAGATTGAGCGATTTACGTTTTTCCTTTATTCTCTGTCCGATGTATTTATAATCAATCATGTACTTGCCCCATTCATAATATAGTTAACACTATTTAATATGATACATATCGTTTTTGTATCATTGAATAGACAAAAAGGTATTACTTTTAAAATTTATATTTGATATTAAAAAACGACCGCTCAGAAAGAATCGGACATATCCGTTTCAGTTGCTTTTACAGTCTTTTTAGTAAAAGTCGATTGCTCGATTCTCTTGTTCAAGTGTTTCAGGAAAAGCTCTTCGTCAAAAGGAATATCCACCCACGAATCGGTCCATTGTGACAGGTGCATGGCGTTGGATATTGTCAATCCCAATATTCCTTCGGGGCCGGGTGCGATTAAAGGTGCATTATTCAGTATCGCCTCCACGAAGTTTATCAGTATTCCTTTATGCTGCAGATTGGGCTCATCTATATCATATTCAATAGTTTCATATTCCGGTGCAGTAAAAGGCTTATCCGACTGCTTAATAAACCTGCTCAGGTCTTCTTTCAGCTTGTATGCGCATATTTTGTTGTTTTCTATTACTATCTTGCCTCTGTCTAAAGAAATTTCAAACCTGTTTGTGCCGGGGGCTTCACCTGTGGAAGTGATGAATACTCCCGTTGCTCCGTTGGGATATTCCACATAAGCGGTTACATCGTCTTCCACTTCAATATCATGAAACTTTCCGAAACCTAAGAATGCACGTACCCTTACAGGCATACCGCATATCCATTGCCACAAATCCAGCTGGTGGGGGTCCTGATTTAACAGCACTCCGCCTCCTTCATAAGCCCATGTAGCTCTCCAACCTCCCGAATCGTAATATCTTTGAGTACGGAACCAGTCGGTTATTATCCAGACACAACGCCTGATCTCGCCGTATTCGCCGCTTTGAACCATATTACGTACCTTTCTGTACAGCGGATTGGTTCTCTGGTTGTACATCATGGCAAAAACAAGATGCTTATGATGTTCGTAAGCCTCATTCATTTCACGCACCTGTTTTGTATATACTCCCGCCGGTTTTTCGCACAGTACATGAAGGTTGTGCTCAAATCCTTTTATGGCATAGTGCGGATGATGATAATGCGGAACACATATGAGTATGGCATCAAAGAGCTTTGATGAGAAGAACTCTTCTTCATTGTCAAAGACCGCTATTTTATCCTTGAATTTTTCTCTTACCGCATCAGTTCTTGATTTATCTATATCGAAAATAGCGGTTACACGGGCATTCGGTATTTCGTTTCTGTCAAAAAAACCTAAATGCGTAACTGCAATGTTACCGCAACCTATTATGCCGAATCGTACTTCACTCATGCTAATCTCCTTACTTCAATCCCATTGATGACAGATAATCATAGGAAGCTTTCAGCGCATCAAACGGCGAACCTTCACATGTATCCTGTTCCACTGCTATATATTTTACTTCTGCATATCTGCATGCCTCTATGATGCTTTGCCAGTCCAGATTTCCCTGTCCTACCGGCACGAAAGTTGTTTTATAATCACTGCCTATGCCCATGTCTTTAAAGTGAATATAGTCGCCTCTGCCTTTTAACTTCTTTATCCAGTATACCGGATTTGCTCCCGCAGCCTGTATCCAGTATGTATCCGGCAAAAAGAAAAAACAGGAGGGAGTATTTTCCAATATTATATCCATCATTGTTTTACCCTTGAACTTGAAGAACTCGAAATGATGATTGTGGTATACGAACCGTAAGCCTTCTTTGTCCAGTGCTTTTGCAACTTTCGAATAGGTGGTTATAAACTCATTCAATGTGCTTACGCTCTCCCAATACTCTTTAGGCATGTAACCCAATCCCACATATTTGCATCCCATTATCTTATGGTTTTGTATTACCTTATCCAATTCATTTACAAACATTGTGTGGGGTATATGTGTTGCCGTAACCGGCAGATTCAACTCATCTGAGATACTTTTAACCGTTTTTGCTTCCATGGGACCTGCTCCGGAGAGCTGGACGGAGGAATAACCCATATTCTTCACCTTAACACATGTGTTGTAATAATCCGTTTCGGTCTGTGTGTATTCCCTAAGTGTATATAACTGTGCCGCAAGTTTCATTTTTGTTTCTCCTTCTGATACTTTAATTATACCTTACAAGGTTGTTTATTCAACGGTTAAATAATATAATGGGGGAAGGAAGGAAAATTTATGCGTACAATTATTTATAACGGAAAACTCATACTTAAAGACACAATAACCGAGCAAGGACATGTGGAAATAACCGACGGAGTTATTACAAATGTATCACAACATAACCCCAATCATGATTTATTATCACATGCGGACAATATCATAGATGCAAAAGGCATGCATATTTCTCCGGGATTTATCGACATACACACCCATGGCGGGGGAGGTTATGATTTCGGAGTAAACAGCACGGATTCCTATATCGTCCCCTGCGAAATTCATGCACGCCACGGTACCACAAGTCTGTATCCCACAATTTCATCGGCAACTTTTGAAACCATGGAAGAAGCTGTTGTGTTATACAAAGAAGCAAAGTACATAAATTATTCGGGAGCAACAATGAGAGGGCTGCACTTTGAAGGTCCGTACTTTTCGCCTGCACAGAAAGGTGCGCAGAGCGAAGAGCATTTAAGAACACCGAAGCCTTTTGAATATCTGAAAATACTTAACATGACCGATGATATAAAGAGGTGGTCTTCGGCATGTGAGTTGGACGGTATGCAAGAATTTACGTATGAATTGAAAAAAAGAGGAATACTTCCTGCAATAGGGCACTGCGATGCCACATATGAAGAGGTTAAGCAAGCACAAGAATGGGGATTTTCCCTCATAACCCATCTGTATTCCTGTTGTTCCACAATAACAAGAGATAAAGGATACCGTATTTTAGGCGTAACCGAAGCCGCTTATCTGATAGACGACATGGATGTGGAGATTATCTGTGACGGCCATCATCTTCCCGACGGTCTTATTCAGATGGTATACAGATTTATAGGACCGGACAGAACGGCTATTATTACCGACTGCCTTTCCTATGCGGGACTGGATGCCCCGGACGGCACTTTATTAGGTGACAGATTTGTTGTGGAAGGCGGAGTTGCCAAGCTTTTGGACAGGTCTGCTTTTGCGGGCTCCATTGCCACATTCGATATGCTTATACGGACGGCATTGAAGGCGGGGTTGCCTCTGAAGGATATTATAAAGATGTCTTCCGTAACACCTGCAAGAATAATGGGCATTGATAAACAGACCGGTTCACTTGAAAAAGGCAAGGAAGCGGACGTTATTGTTTTTGATAATGATATTAATATGCATGCGGTGTTTGTAAAGGGCAAGCGTGTGTTGTAATATTGCACCTAAAACTCTACATAAGTCGGAATTGACTAAAAACTAAATGGCACTAACAGTGCCACTTTTGTGATAATACTTTTAAAACAATCTTTTAGAAGAAATAACTGGCATTCAGTTGCTTCATAACAAGTAAAACTCCTGTTATACGACCACATACTCCTCTATAAAATCCTTATAGTTATCAATATCTTTGAATATAACCTCATTACCCAATGCTTCAAAATGTTTCTTTCCACACTTTATTTTGGCTCTTTCTACCGGTCTTATACTCTCAGCTTGTATATTTGCTTTTGTCTCCACAACAAAGTAAAGTTTGTCTTTACCGTCTACCTCAATCAATACAACCCAGTCAGGATTGTATGAGCCCAATGGTGTGGCTATGGTAAACCATCTTGGAAGCTTTGCATACAATTTTATACTATTATTATTCTCAAAGTTAATTGCAAAGTCTTCTTCATTTGCACTGTCATAAATAACATATTCATAAACAGATTTCTTGCTTTCAATCATATTCTTTGATAAATATCCGGTAAGTTCTTCAGTTTCAAATAGTTCCTGAGCATAATATTCTTCATCACCAATTTTGGTATACTTGATGCCATCAACTATCATAAGTCGCATTTTCGCAGTTATTATCTGCACTACCTGCTCCATATACCTTTGCGGATTCTTCTTGAACAGATGTAGGGTATCACTTTTTATGAGTATTTCTACTATGGTCTTCCTTGTAAGATAAGTTTCGTTTTGGAGGTAGGCAATGATATCAGGGAGATTTTCCTGTAAGTTGTGCAAGGCAACAGCATATCTGCTCGATTCTTCAGATGTGACTCCGGCAGCACTGATAGCAAGCTCCGCCTTTGTGTAGATTAATTTGGCAGAACTAACGGAAATATTATTTTTAATTGCTTCGCAACATACCTCAATAAGTTTTTTACTATCAAACTCAACAGAATATGTTGTTTTATATTTTATTTTATCCCACAACTCTTTAAACTCCGGATCTAAATAAACCTGTTTATTAAGTCGGACCTGCTTTTTATCGCTGTTATTCTTGATATTAAGTGAACCTGCCACCTTGCTGACAATAGTTATAATATCAGTTTTTATAGACTCAAACTCTCCTGATATCTGAATATCGTTGTTTCTTATATCAATTTTAAGCTTGTCTTGAACTCTACCGGTATTATCTATATATCCGTTATCAACTAACTGCCTATAGATAACTTCCGAAGCCTCTTGTCCCAAATAATCTATGCTACCATCATCCTGTTTTGCCGGAATGTTGGCAAATAAATGCTTTTCCACTATACCGAATCGTATACCCGTATCTTCTTCATATTCTTTTTGAAGTGCACTTGCAAATTCTTCATAACTTTCATTTGCCATGACGGTCAGGGTATTTATTGCAAAACCATGTTGTCGTTCTCCATCCTGATTAACAGCGATACGCATTCCTCGGCCGATTTCCTGTCGCTTTTTGACTTCACTCTTGGTTTCGTTAAGAGTGCAGATCTGAAACACATTGGGATTGTCCCAGCCTTCACGAAGTGCTGAGTGGGAAAAAATGAATCTGAGTTTGGTATCAAAGGACAACAAACGTTCCTTATCTTTCATTATCAAATTGTATATATTCTCGTCTGCTTGAGTATGACCGCTGGTGTCTTTTAGAACACCTGCTTTATCCACTGAGAAATACCCGTTATGAACTCCTTCGACAGCAGTGTCCCAATCTATATCCTTGAATAACTTATTGTACTTTGGACGCCTTATAAGGTCTTTATAGTGCTTTTCAAATAACTCTGCATAAATGCCTTTATGAGGGGTTCCGTTTTCATCGTAATAGCGATAATTTGCTACTCGGTCTATAAAGAACAGACTTAAGACTTTAATGCCTTGCTTATTCAACACAAGTTCTTTATTTAGGTGTTCTTCTATGGTCTTTCGAATCTGTTGTTCTTTTACTACCAAATCATCCACATCACCAATAGGTTTTCCTATAAACAAAATATCCGGTTTACTTGTGAAGTCGACATATTCATTTCCTTTTTCACAATAAATATCGTTTACGATATATCCGTCATATACATCACGCCCGTTGGATTTCTCATAGAGGTCGTCGCCCTGTTTAACTGTTACCGTATCACGCTTGACTTCACCTCTTCTGTTTTTTATATCCAGTTCCATTTTTGCTGTAATAGGTGATTTTTTATTATTTACCGATATAAGCTTAATATATGCTTTGTTATGATAATCTTTGGTTTCAAAGCCCGCAACTTCAATCTGCTTTACAAGTTCCAAATTATAGCTATCCACTGCATCCAGTTTATATACCAAGTTATGCTTTTCTACATGGGTAGCAGAGTAACGCAGAGTACATAAAGGATTTAGAGACCTAATAGCTTCCTTAGCCTTAGGGGTAGTATCTACGGATTGCGGCTCATCTATAATGACAAAAGGTCTTGTTTCCTGTATCAGCTCAATAGGTCTCATCCCGCTTAACCTATCATGGGCTCTATGGATGATATTAGCTTTGTTTTCCTTAGTCGGGTCTTTGAAACTTTTTCTGAATGCATCAATGTTAATAACCATGATTTCTATATTTGAGCTTACGGCAAAACTTCTTACTTGTTCAAGATTACTACTGTCATAAACAAAGAAGTTGTAGATGGTGTTGTCATATAACTCCTGAAAATGTTCTTTAGTAACCTGCAAAGACTTATATACACCTTCTTTTATAGCAACACTTGGGACAACAATAATAAACTTGGAAAAACCGTAATTTTTATGCAATTCCAATATTGTTCTTATATAAACATATGTCTTACCTGTGCCTGTTTCCATCTCTATATCAAAATCATACATTCCAGCTTTTAAAGTCGCAGTCTGTGGTAATCTGTTTCTAAGTTGAATATTCTGTAGATTTGACAAAATCTCTTCTTTATCAAGCTCAAGCCTGTTACCTACACCATTTGCAGTATCAAATAAACCTATCTGTCCACTGTATGCTGACACAGTAAAATTAGTATGCATTGGTGTTTGACCACTGAATAAATCAACAACGGAAGCTATGGCTTGTAGTTGATACTCTAAATTATCATCAAACTTCAGTTTCATTTAACCATACCTCCCTAAATAGTAATGAATTCTTTGATTCCACCAACTTTTAATATTTCTTTGATATTGGTTTTATCGCTATCCTTTTCAAAACCATTGTCTTTGAATACTACTCTACTGCTCTCAGGAGACAACTCTTTTACTCTTTTCAAAATTCCTTCTGCAACATCAGGCTTAATTCCATTACTAAGACAAATCATAAGCATTCCATAACCGACAGAATATACCTTTTTCTCGGAAACAATAAACTCATCAACAGAATAAGTGAGGTCAAAACCGTATTTAAGCATTATCTCATATACAACATCAAGCTCTGTTCTGCCTTCAACAAAATTGTCCACATAGTCCAATAAGGATACTTCCAAATTATCATAATCGGGTTGCCATTTGCGAATGTTAGACGTATCAAGCTTGAACACTTTAAAGCCAACATCAAGGTTTTGTGCAAATAAACCTGCTTCAGACTTTATCTTTTCACCTGCACGACGAATACGTTCTTTACCTATTTCACTAACATTTACATAGCCAGCTTTATAAGTGGTACTTTTTTTGTCGGTTAGTTCAGGAAGTTGCACCATAATAAATTTACGCTTTCCACTATCACCATCATCTGCATTAAGTTGCATAACAGCGTGTGCAGTAGTAGCTGAGCCAGAGAAAAAATCGAGGATAATGTCATTTTTTTCTGTTGCATGAAAAATCAATCTCTTTATTACATCAATAGGCTTTACTGTTTCAAATCCATGTTCCCCAATAAGTTCAGTAAGGTCACTCTTTGCATTTTCTGCCGTTCCCAATTCTTTAGAGAAAAAGCCCCAAAACGGTTCTGTTGTCTCATTTCTTTCAAACTCAGGGCGCATCTTAATAATAACTTTACCTTCCCTAATAAACAGATTACCACTATCTTTATATGCGGCAACTTGGTCTTGACCAAGTTTCCACTGTTTCCCTGGCGGAGGAGAAACAGTGGAAATGCCATCACTTACATCATAAATCATTGTTTCTCTCCCGCGAATACCTGTTGCATTCATCACTTCAAGTGGATATTCGCGATAGTTTCCTTGCTCATCTGACAAAGGATAATCCTTTAATTCTTTTACTATAAGGTTAAATCGTCTTTTTAGTTGTTTTGTATAAACTAAAATCATTTCTGCTTTTGGTTGAAGCTTATTATATGCTGTTTCGGTATTCTGTGATTTTGTTTTTGATTCCCAATAAATTTCCCCTATGAAATTTGATAAACCAAAAATTTCATTTAATATTGTTCTGCAGTTAAAATTTTCATTATAATCAACGCTAACAAAAATAACGCCATCATCAGCAAGCAGGTTTCTTGCAAGTCTAAGTCTCGGATACATCATATTTAACCAGTTTGTATGATAGCGTCCACTGGTTTCCGTGTTTGTGCCTATTTTTTTTCCTTCATCATCTACTTGTCCGGTTATTTTCTTGTAGTTCTCAATGCTATCGTGGAAGTTATCTGGATACACAAAGTCTTCCCCTGTGTTATAAGGTGGATCTATGTTCTTACTCATTTTGATACAATTTTCAAATGCCTAAAAACGGCTGAAACGCCTTGAAATAGCGGGATTTCAGCAGATTTACGCCTGTCAACTTTTGTAAAACTGAAGCGATTTTTCAC
>DUPQ01000058.1 GCA_012838235.1 Clostridiaceae bacterium | reverse complement strand
CCACCTACCGCACCGCTGATAGTCAATTTTGGAGCAACCTTGCAAGGGAAAGCCAGCAGGAGTTTCAGCGCAGCGGCGCAGAGGGCAAATGTATCGAAGCAAGGGAACTGATTATCGCCTTGCCCGAAATCTATACGCAATACGAGCCGCAGCAGGTACTCACGGACTTTACAGAGGAGTTCCGCAGGCGGTACGGTGTGGAGTGCGTGTCCGCCCTCCACCACAACAAGCGCAAGACGAATTATCATATCCATCTGATTTTCAGCGAGAGGAAACTGCTCCCCGAACCTGATGTGAAGGTTGCTTCCCGCAGCGTGTTCTTTGACGAGACTGGAAAGCGTGTCCGCACCAAAAAGGAAATCACGGGGGAGGACGGGCAGATACGGAAAGACTGTACCGTCATCAAAAAAGGCGAGGTATACGAAAGCCATCTGTTTACTACCAAAGATACACGCTTTAAGGGAGAGCCTTTTCTCCGGGAGATAAAGGAAGTGTATACGGAACTTATCAACCGCCATATCTCTGATCCTGAGCAGCACTTAAAGGTATTTGATAAAAACAGTGTCTATCTGCCGACCAAGAAAATCGGCAAGAACAATCCCAAAGGGAACGAAATCAAAGCCGACAATGCCGCAAGACAGGAATGGAACAGGACAGCGAATATGGCGTTATTATCGGGTATCTCCGAAGCAAAGATTTTAGAAGTCAAGCGGACAGAGATACACGAAAAGGCGAGCCAGTC
Organism: Clostridiaceae bacterium; assembly: GCA_012838235.1. GTDB lineage: Bacteria > Bacillota > Clostridia > DUPQ01 > DUPQ01 > DUPQ01. The sequence continues at coordinate 2,997 of DUPQ01000058.1, read as the reverse complement.
TATCAAAAGCAAAGGCTGGCTTCCCAATCTGTTCCGCAGTATCGTCAGCAAGGCAAAGGACTTCCTGCAAAACCTAATCCGTGAACACGCTATGCCGCCGAAGCCTGTCCTTGAGATAGATATGGCAGAGTTCCGCCATATGCAAAACCTGATGATAAAGGCGCAGGATAAGGCGAAAGAAATCCGGCATTTGCAGGATACGGTACTTCCGAAACTGAAACAGCAGCTTACCAACACAAAAGGGATTTTCAAAAGTAAGGAGCGCAAGGCGCTCACAGAACAGATAAAGCGGACAGAAAAGGGAATCGCTGAAAAGCTGGATAGACTGCCCGATGTTCTGAAAGAGGACGGTTATCCCGATGTGCAGGCGTTCATGGCAACCTACCGCAAGGCGGAGGCTGTTGTGGAGCAGTACAACCGTGACCTTGCCGCATGGGAGCGGCAAGTCAGGGAAAAGCAGAAACCCGCCCAAAAAGAGCAGGCAAAGCCGCCTGAACGGGAGAGCGTATTGAAACGCCTGCGCCAGCTTCAGGTAGAGGGCAAGCAAAGAAACCAACCGAGACAGAGAAAGAAATCCTTTGACAGAGACAGCCGATAGGCGCGAAAAGCCGCCGCTATGGTATTACCCATGCGGCGGCTTACATAGTTTGATTAGTGTTCCCGCTTTTGAATAACGGTTATCTGTAAATCCTTTGCGTTGATAAGTGTTTCCTGCTTGCATTTAGGGCAGTAGAGGGGAAAATTCTTTAATTCGGTATCTTCTCGTAATTGAAGGCGTGTTTTACTTTTACAGATAGGGCATAATAGCCATTCTATTCTCATTTTGATTTTTTATCAAAGGCGTTGGTAATTGCAACGATAGCAGGAAATATTACTGCCGCAACAACCCAAATTACCCAACTCTGCCCCCAATTATTTGATGATAGACTGTATCCTAAATAAATTGCTGTTGCAATTACCCAATATGCGATATATATAGCATCAGCAATAGACGGTTTTTCCTTGTTTTCTTTAGAATATTCGCCTTCCTGCAAAAGTTTTTCATAGCTCGCCCATATAATCCCCGTCTTGATAAAACAAATTACACCTACGCCTGCAATGAGAAAGGAAAGGGAAAGCATAATCATTAGAAATAGGTCGTTATCAGCGTCAATTATTTCTCCAGTAAAAAGAGGAATTAAGGCAGTAATACACAAACAAGTTCCTGCAATATTATTCTTTGTGTGCAAATCTTTGTATTTTGCTTTGCGTTCTTTAACCATTCCACTCACGCCATACTCGGTTTCAAACTTTTCTTTTTCCAAATATGCAAAGGGAGCGGTTTTGCTACCACTTGATATAAACATTACGGCGGCTATTGCTACAAAAATAATAAGAGCAATCATTCCAATTCCACCTGCAATATCTTCGCTCAAGCCGCCTGACGTACTTTCACTAATTGCACCCAATATCAAAAGAGCTATCGGAGATAAGATACACAAAAAAGCAGCATACGCTATTGTTTTAGCTGTCCTTGATTTTACAGAGAGAAAAGCATTTGCTTCCTCCATAGAGACACGCTTTAATGACGGCATATCATTGGACGAGTTGATATGCTCTGCTTGCTCAATTTCGTCTTTAAGTAAATAATCTGTACTTACTCCGAATAGTTCGGAAAGGCGTATCATTTTATCAAGGTCAGGAACAGATTGTGCTCCCTCCCATTTTGAAACAGATTGTCGTGTTACATTCATTTGTTCGGCTAACTCCTCTTGTGACCAGCCTGCTTTTTTTCGTAACAAAATAAGTTTATCGGCAAAAATCATAATTTTGTCCTCCTGTTAATGTGATTGTTATATTTATTTTAGCGATTGATAAAGTTGCTAACCACCAATCAGCACCATTCAATATGTCAACTGGCAGTTGCAACTGCCCAAAATCCTTTTTTACTTCTCGTTGTTCTTCTTTCTCCTATCTATCGGTTTCTTTGCATCTTTTGGTATGAGCCATACTCTGCTTAAACGTACAACACCCTCAATCCTGTTTTCAGAACATAGTGTCTGTATTCTTCGTTCTGAAATATCCCATTTAGTTGCAGCTTCCTGTACCGTCATATATTCAAACATAACAAACCTCCACATTATTAGTAGATATATTATACTCGGTCAAACGAACAATAGCAAGAAACGAATCGTGAGCACCACCACCCAAAAGAACAGCGGCAGAGATTTCTCCCTGCCGCCTTTGCCTTATGCAAAAATAATCTTCCTCTCCACAATCTCCCTTGCACACGCCCGTATGTTATTGAGCCGCCCTGTCCATTCTAAGGCGTTTTCTGCCTTTAACTGTTCCATAATACCTTGTGCCTGTTTCATCTGCTCTACCAACCGAAAGAACATCTCCTCCGTCTGCTTATCAATGTCGGCAAGGTAAGCGTTCAGCCTGCCGCTTGTGAGCAGATTAAGGTATGTAATCCTGCGGTATTCTTTCAAATACTGCAAGTGTCGCTGTCCCCATAAGCCGATAGGCTGTTCTTTTTCGGCTGGTAAAATAAGACAAGGAATATAATAATCTCCTTGCAGTTCATACCACAGATCATTTTTATCATCGTAAATATACTTGTCCATTGAAAAATCCTCCATTATAATATATTCGCACATACATCACAGTTCTCCGATTGCCACACTTATGTTTATTCTTGTTATGAGATTTTCTTGCCCTTGCATTTGCCCTTATGAGCAATGAGGGAAAGAGTAAACTTGTGTGTGACCGTATAAAGAGATAAGGCGAACACATTGCGATAAATCCTTTATTTTCAAGGCTTTTGGAGGATTTTATTAAAACACTGTAACCTCTGTTGAGAGGTTATAATTTACTGATATTCAAATCAGTATTTATATGGTACTCATTTTTAGAAATGCTAATATTTCTAAAATTCTTGAATAATTCCTTCAATTCACTAGTATCAGTATAATAGTGGGGAACATCTTCCTCACCTTCTCTTGAACCTATGAAAGT
>DUPQ01000057.1 GCA_012838235.1 Clostridiaceae bacterium | reverse complement strand
TTTGTCAATAACCTATGATAATTTCACCCCATGAACTAACCAGTGAATATTTCACCCCCCCTGTACTGTAAAAGTGAAATATTCTTGAAAAGTTTATATGATTGGAGGTATGAAATATCATATGTCAACAAAGGAATTAAAAAGGTTATTTGTTTTAGAGCAGAGTGTTGAAGGCAAATTGACTGTAAAAGAAGCAGCAGAATTACTTCATTTAACTGAAAGAAGGATAAAGCAGTTAAAGAAGGAGTTCAGAGAGAAAGGAGTTACAGCTGCTATTCATGGAAATGCTAACAAGCCTTCTCCAAAACGCACAGACAAAACCACTGAAGAGAGAATTTTAGGAATTAGGAAAAAGGAACCATACTGTTCAAGCAACTTCAATCACTTTAGAGAAATATTGAAAGAACACTTTGACATTAGGATTTCCTATTCCGCTCTTTATCGTTTACTTACCGAACATGGGATTAAAAGCCCTAAGAAAAGAAGGAAGAAGCGTAGGGTCTACAAAACAAGAGAAAGAAGACCTGCTTTTGGCATGATGTTACAAGCAGATGCATCACCTTTTAATTGGTTTGGAGGAGAGAAAAAGTTTTCATTACATGGATTGATTGACGATGCCACAGGTAAACTCACAGGGCTTTATTTATGCGAAAATGAGTGCCTGCTTGGCTACCTTGAAGTACTCCGGCAAACACTCATTTCGTTCGGAATCCCACAATCCCTATACCCTGATCGTCACAGTGTCTTCTTTTATACACCACAAGACAAAGACAAACTCTCTATTGAAGAGCAACTTTCAGGATGTACAAAGAAGGTAACACAATTTGGGAAGATTGTCGAGCAACTCGGCATTGATATGTTTCCTGCACAGTCCCCACAAGCTAAAGGACGTATTGAAAGAAGTTGGAATACTTTACAGAGCCGTTTGCCTGTAGAACTTAAAATGAGGGGTATTACGAGCATGGAGAAAGCTAATCTTTTCTTTGAAAAAGAATACATTAATTTGTTCAATGAGCAATTTTCTGTTGAGCCAAAGGAGAGCTATTCAGCTTTTGTTCCCATTCCGCACACTATTGATTTAGACCGTTTATTAAGCGTCAAATTAGAACGTTCTCTTTCAAGTGGGTCTACAATATCTATCTGCAACAAACTCTTTAAAATCGAACAGGATCGCTTTTCTGCCAGAGAAAAGGTTACAGTCTTGCTTTCCAAGAAACACGGATTAAGAGCTCTTATTAGCGGTGAGTTCTATCCTATTTATCCGATTGATGATATTAGTTATGCAGAAGATGTTGTCAGAACCGGAGACTTTCCTACTGTAGTTGTAAGTCTGTTGCATCACTTCTTTCTTAGTGATGTCAGATTAGGTCATTTTCCGGAAGGGGTGAAATATTCACAGAATAATTAAACACTTTAGGGGGTGAAATTATCATAGGTTATTGACATACGAACGGGCTGTTTCCGTCATATACATTATTTGTTTCAACCTGTAAAAAGCAGGAGTTTTATTAAAAAATGTCCGATATTAACAATACCTATCAATAGTTTTTTCTCATTTTAAAGAAAAATCCAAATTTTACATACTTTTTTCTCATTGTTAGAAAAAACTCCGAATTCTTCCGAGTCTTTCTCTTTTCAGAAAATTTCTCACTTTACATAACTTAATATTTCAAATTTACATTTTACATTGTTTTAACTGTTCAATGTCCTCACTCTTTACATCGACAATGTATTCTTTAGGTATGAAAAAGAAAACAAATTATTGTAAAATTAAATGGGAGGAACTAAGAATGAAAAAAACAATAACAATAGTTATAAGCCTGGTTCTGTTACTTGCCATGCTTGGCGGATGTACTCAGAAAGGGTTTGATAACAAAACGGCTATAACCGTTATAGCTCGTGAGGAAGGTTCGGGCACCAGAGGCGCTTTCATTGAACTGTTCAAGATTGAGAAGAAAGATGCCAACGGCAAAAAAGTAGATCACACGATTTCTACTGCCGACATCAACTCCAGTACCGGTGTAGTATTGACTACCGTAGCCCAGAACAAGTATGCCATAGGTTATGTATCTTTAGGCTCACTGAATGATACGGTTAAGGCTTTGCAGATTGACGGGGTAGCTGCCACAGTTGCAAATATCAAAAACGGAACATACAAAGTTTCCCGTCCTTTCAATATTGCAACCAAAGACGGATTATCCGATGTTGCTAAAGACTTCATAGACTATATATTGTCAAAAGAAGGACAGGCAGTTGTAGAAAAATCCGGATATATTTCAGCAGTTTCGGGCGAAGCTTATGCAGGCAAGAAACCTTCGGGTAAAGTAACCGTAGCAGGATCCTCTTCGGTAACGCCGGTTATGGAAAAACTTAAAGAAGCATATATTAAACTTAATCCCAATGCCGTTATAGAGATTAACCAGTCGGATTCCACTACAGGTGTTAACAGTGCTCTCGACGGAATATGTGATATCGGAATGGCTTCAAGAGCTCTTAAAGACAGTGAAATTGAAAAAGGAGTGAAACCTACAGTAATAGCTATTGACGGAATAGCGGTTATAGTTAATAATGATAATCCTACAGTAGGCATGAAAGCTGAAGAAGTAACCAAGATTTACATCGGCGAAATAACCAAGTGGTCGGAAATAGGAAACTGAGATTTTGAGTAGTAAAAAAAGTAAAAGTGTAAAAGAAAACATCATGAAGGCGATCTTTTTTATAAGCGCCTTCATGTCTGTCGTTGCGGTAATACTGATATGTATATTTCTCTTTGCCAACGGGCTTCCGGCAATGAAAAAAATAGGGTTTGCTGAATTTCTTTTGGGTAGAACATGGAGACCCGGAAATGACATATACGGAGTATTTCCGATGATTATTGGAAGCCTCTATGTAACTGCCGGAGCGCTGGTGATTGGCGTTCCGGTCGGAATTCTATCAGCTATATTCTTGGCGCGGTTCTGTCCGCCCAAGTTATATAAAGTTGTTAAGCCGATTATAAACCTGCTGGCAGGTATACCCTCCGTGGTATACGGCTTTTTCGGGCTTATGGTCATTGTGCCGTTTATTAGGAATACTTTCAATGTCGCAGGGACCAGCATGTTGGCTGCTTCCCTCGTCCTTGGTATCATGATACTTCCTACCATAATCGGCATGTCGGAAGCGTCCATAAGAGCAGTACCCGACAGCTATTACGAAGGTTCATTGGCCTTAGGTGCAAGCCATGAGCGGAGTGTTTTTTATTCCTTGCTCCCGGCTGCCAAATCGGGAATCCTGTCCAGTGTAATATTGGGCATGGGCCGAGCCGTAGGCGAAACAATGGCAGTCGTAATGGTTGCAGGCAACCAGCCGGTAATGCCGTCAGGTGTGTTAAAAGGCTTAAGAACACTTACTGCAAACATAGTGTTGGAGATGGGATATGCAGCCGATCTGCACAGAGAAGCACTTATCTCCACAGCGGTGGTTCTCTTTGTGTTTATCTTGATTATTAACTTACTTTTTTCTATTATAAAGAAAGGAGTTAAGTCATGAAAGCTGCAAAGAGACAATCGGTTTTTTTAAGATGCTTAGTATATATCTCGGCCGGACTTACCATAACGACGGTTGTAGGTATTTTAATATATATTCTCATTAAAGGCGTGTCGCATTTGTCGTGGGATTTGTTCGCATTTAAGTACACATCGGAAAATGTATCGCTTTTTCCTGCTCTTGTAAATACCGTCACAATGACTGTTGTCTCACTGCTTATAGCGGCACCGATGGGGATATTCTCCGGTATATATCTTGTTGAGTATGCCAATCGTGACAGTAAGGCGGTAAAACTTATCCGATTAACTACCGAAACATTATCGGGAATTCCCTCTATAGTATTCGGGTTATTCGGTTATCTGCTCTTTGTCTCTTCCGCTTCGGGTTTCGGCTGGGGATATTCCATGCTGGCGGGAGCTTTTTCTCTGGCTATAATGATACTGCCGGTAATAATGCGTTCCACCGAAGAAGCATTAAAGAGCGTTCCGGACACTTACAGAGAAGGCAGTTTCGGATTGGGAGCAGGCAAACTTCGTACAGTATTCAAAATTGTGTTACCCGCCGCAATGCCCGGTATACTTGCCGGAATAATATTGTCAATAGGAAGAATAGTCGGTGAAACCGCCGTACTTATATACACATCCGGAACGGTAGCACATATACCCAAGAACCTGATGGGTTCGGGAAGAACTCTGTCGGTGCATCTGTATGCTCTTTGGTCGGAGGGAATGAATACCGAGTCGGCATATGCTACAGCGGTAATATTGGTAGTTACCGTCTCGTTGCTAAATGCATTGTCCGCTTATCTGGCAAAAAAGTTTACGAAAGGAAATTTGAATGGATAAATTCGTAATAGAAAATCTTGATCTTTTTTATGATACATTTCAGGCACTGAAAAAAGTGAACATGTCTATACCGATGAATGAAATAACCGCTTTTATAGGGCCTTCGGGATGCGGTAAGACCACATTGCTTAAAACGCTCAACAGAATGAATGACCTTATAGCCGGTTGCAAAATACAAGGCAAGGTATTGTTGGACGGGGTGGACATATACGGAGACATTGATGTCAATCTTCTCAGAAAGAGAGTAGGTATGGTGTTCCAGAAACCCAATCCTTTCCCTATGAGCGTATATGATAATATAGCATACGGACCGAGAACACACGGAATTAAAGCTAAAATTAAACTGGATGAGATAGTGGAGAAATCCCTGACCGATGCGGCTATTTTTGATGAAGTAAAAGATCGTCTGAAAAGAAATGCATTGGAACTCTCCGGCGGGCAGCAACAGAGACTGTGTATTGCACGCGCATTGGCAGTGGAGCCGGATGTTCTGCTGATGGACGAACCCACAAGTGCATTGGACCCTATATCCACAGCTAAAATAGAGGACCTTGTACTTGAATTAAAAAACAGATATACTATTATTGTAGTCACACACAACATGCAACAGGCAACCAGAATATCTGACAAGACGGCATTTTTCCTCCTCGGTGAGGTAATAGAAATGAACGACACGGAAATTTTATTCTCAAACCCGGCTGATGTGCGTACTGAAAACTACATAACAGGGAGGTTCGGATGATGCGCAGTAAATTCGATATGCAGTTGGAGATATTGAATAACAGCCTTATAGAGATGGGCGCAATGTGTGAAAAAGCCATTTCATCGGCTATTAAGGCTTTACTGGAGAATAATATTTCTCTTGCAAAAAAAGTAATGGAATCGGTTAAGGATATAAATCAGGCGGAGAAGGATATAGAAGCAATGTGTCTGAAGTTGCTTCTCCAGCAACAGCCCGTAGCAAGGGATTTACGTCAGATATCCTCAATACTTAAAATGATAACGGACATGGACAGAATCGGTGTACAAGCCGGGGACATTGCAGAAATAGTTACTTTTGCCAATCTGTCGAAAAATAAGGATAGAGTACATATAGCCGATATGGCTGAGGCAACTATAAAAATGGTAACGGAAAGCATAAATGCATTTGTTAAAAAAGACCTTGAGCTTGCCAATAAGGTAATAGCATACGATGATGTGGTTGATGATCTTTTTGTTAAAGTCAGAAACGGCATTGTCGACCTTATATCAAAAGACAAGAGACATGGAGAACAGGCAATCGATATAATAATGATAGCTAAATATTTGGAAAGAATAGGAGACCACGCAACGAATATTGCCGGTTGGGTCGCTTTCTCAATTACCGGCATTCATGTGGAACTGTAAAGATGATTTACTTTGTAGAAGATGACAGCAGTATACGGGAACTTGTAGTATATACCCTTAACAACACGGGTTTTGAAGCAGAGGGCATGGATAATGCAAAAACATTGTATAGTAAAATATCCGTAAATAAACCGGAGCTGATACTGTTGGACATTATGTTGCCCGGGGAGAGCGGACTGGAAATATTAAAGAAGTTACGTTCTTCCAAAGAAACGGCGAATATTCCGGTTATAATGGTGACGGCAAAAGGTACCGAGTATGACAAAATAATCGGATTGGACAGCGGTGCCGATGATTACATTTCCAAACCCTTCGGTATAATGGAGCTTGTATCAAGAGTAAAAGCCCTCTTGAGGAGAGTATCCAGAAAAGAAGATACCGACAGTGTAACCGATACTTATACGTATGAGGGAGTATGCATAAACAGCAAGAACCATACAGTTACATTGGATTCGGAACCTGTGGTTCTTACTCTTAAGGAGTTCAGACTTTTATATGAGCTTATGGCTAATCAGGGTATAGTCCTGACACGTGATACACTGCTTGAGAGAGTATGGGGTTATGATTATCCCGGCGAAACAAGAACAATTGATGTACATATACGGACACTAAGAAAAAAATTAGGAAAGTACGGGGATATTATAAAGACAATACGAGGTGTAGGATATATTATCGGAGGCAATGCATGAGAAAAAGGGTTTTTATAAGCATCTTTCTCACCTCGCTGCTGACAATGATACTTACCTTTATCCTTATCTCCTGGATAATGTACAACAACACTTTCGACAGCGTAAAACGTGAGGTTCAAAACGAATCTTTTTATGTTTCGGATGCTTTGAAAACATATAATAATGATACGGCCGACATGTTTTCATACCTTAACAGAGCGGGTCTTAAAAGTCGCAACAGAATAACATATATAAAAAGCGACGGAACCGTCCTTTATGACAATTTAGCCTTAGCTGCGGATATGGAAAACCACTCGGACAGACCGGAGGTAATAGAGGCTTTACAAACCGGGCACGGTGAGATTACCCGATATTCCGATACTTTGGGAGAAAGTATATACTATTATGCTATAAAGTTGGAAGACGGCAACATTTTACGCATTGCCGCAACAACCAAAAGCATCTTGGGAATGATGACAGGTTCCGCGATATGGATTATCCTCATATTTATAACTTTCATATCTCTATCCGTAATCATAGCAAGATTGTTGACAAAATCCATTGTCAGACCTATTAATAATCTGGATTTGGATAATCCTTTGTCAAATAAGACTTATGATGAGTTATCTCCTTTGCTCTTGCGATTGGATAAGCAAAAAACCGAATTGATGGAAAATGTGCAGGAAATATCCAAAACCCGCATCAATTTTGCTTTTATATCCAACAATATGTCTGTAGGTATTGTGGTGTTTTCCGAAAAAGGCTATATAACGGGTGCAAATAGAAGTGCCAGAGACATTCTCGGCATAGATATACAACAATTCTTCATGGAAGGTTGCAGAGATCTCGGTTATATCAAAGCAGTCCGCTCTGCACTCGAGGGAAAACCAATGACTGCAAAATTTGAAAAAAGCGGTTTTGTATATCAGCTTTCGGCAAGTCCGGTTAAAGAGAATCCCGAAAAACATGCCGCTCTTCTTTTCATCACCGATATAACGGAGAAAGATCAGGCCGAACAGAGAAGAAAAGAATTTTCCGCCAATGTCTCACATGAATTGAAGACACCTCTCACTTCCATATCCGGTTATGCCGAACTCATATCAAAAAAGATTGCAAAGAAAGAGGATGTACCGCGTTTTGCGGAGATGATACACACTGAGGCTACAAGACTGCTTCAGGTTATTGAAGATATTATGAAGTTGTCCCGACTGGATGAATCGGATCTGGAGAAGGAATTTGAGGATGTTAACCTGAGCAAGCTCTGCACCTCGGTTATTAATGATTTACAGCAGATAGCGCAGAATAAAGATGTAGTGATTAAATCCGATTTGAAAAATGTGTATATAAACGGCTATTCTCCGATACTTTATGAAATGCTCTACAATCTGATTGATAACGCTATAATTTACAACAATCCGAAAGGGTACGTTGATATTTCCTTAGCAGAAGAGGAAGATGAAATCATTCTTACCGTTAAAGATAACGGAATAGGAATACCGCCGGAACATCAGCCCAGAATATTTGAACGTTTCTATAGAGTGGACAAAAGCCACTCAAGAGATACGGGCGGAACGGGATTAGGTTTATCCATCGTAAAACATGCCGCAGCATTGCATAAGGCGGATATTGATTTAACAAGTACTCCGGGCGAAGGTACAACGGTAACCGTCACTTTTTACAACGGTGATAAATAATATAAACGGCTTTTTACTTTAATTCTTTTGCTAATTTCTCAAGACCTGCTTCAAAGTTTACACCGAACCGTATGTCGGTTTTTGCTTTATATGAACGGATAAGACTTTCTACCGTGAAATCCACTGCTACCGTTGCGGAATCTATCAGGTTTTTACCTTTAATCATTGCGGCCAACAATGCGCTGCCGAAGACATCGCCCGTTCCGTGATAATATCCTTCTATACGTTCTCTTTTATAGAATCCGAATTGATCAACGGTCTTATCATATGTAGCCGCACCCAGTTCCTTTTCATTGTAATAAACACCTGTCAGAACCACTTTATCGGGACCCATGTCTGCAAGACCCAATAACAAATCCCTTATATACCGCTCATCATACGGTCCTTCCTTGTATTGCTTATCCAGCATAAAACAGGCTTCTGTAATATTGGGAACAACCGCATCGGCTTTGGAAACAAGTCTTGCCATTCCTTTGGGAAAATCCGGACTGAACGATGCATAGAGCTTACCGTTATCGGCCATTACCGGATCTACTAATATTAAGGTATCTTTGTTCTTGTATATATCAAATATATCCGATACTATGTCAATCTGTTCAAAAGATCCGAGATATCCCGTATACAGCGCATCATACCAAATATCCAGAGTTTTCCAGTGCTCCACTATAGGCATTATATCCTCTGTAAGATCCCTGTATGTAAAACCGGTAAATCCTCCGGTATGTGTAGACAGCACAGCCGTCGGGATAACCGTGCACTCTATCCCGGCTGCCGATATTATGGGCAGAGCCACCGTCAACGAACACCTTCCGAAACAGGATATGTCATGTATTGCCAATACTCTTTTTTGTCTTTCCATGTTGCACCTCATTCTTTCGTACAAATACCAAATCCTTGCTACTTTCTAATATATACAATAGCCATATCCGTGTCAAATGGTTTTGACTGCATTGTATGAGAGATTAAATATCGGATTAAATAAAAACCGCATAATACTTTTATCCGTTATCTTTTAGGCAGTATCTCTATCCAGTATCCGTCCGGGTCGTTTATAAAATATAAACCCATTGCTTTATTCTCGTAGCATATGCAGCCCATATCCTTGTGTTTTGCATATGAAGCATCAAAGTCATCGCTTATCATTGCCAGATGAAACTCATTATCTCCGAGGTCGTATGACGGCTTGTCAAAATCCTTCAGATAGGTAAGTTCCAGCATGAAACTTGTTTCACGCTCCTTTAAGAACACTAAAGTGAAGGAATCCGTCTCTTTTCTTCGGACCTCTTCCAATCCTAAAGCTTCTTTATAGAAGACTACGGATTTGTCCAAATCGGTTACATTGAAATTAAAGTGTGCAAATGCGTGTTTCATGCCTCCTCCTCAAAGAAAAATACCTGATTAATATGCTCTATTCTTACTATTTTCTCATAATGGTCACTCAGTGACTTGTTTTGGAATATTTTATCGGTTGTGGAGTAATTCTCGAAATAATGCATGGGAAAAACTTTCAATGTTCTCGTGTTATCCAGAAAGTATTTCAACCCTTTATCATAGTGCTCTTCCTGACGTAAATCCACAGGATAGAAAGCGTAATCAATCACCCTGTTTTTCAGTTCCGCTATCCTTTTACGGTAAGCTTTACTCATTCTTTCATTGTGTCTGTCACTCTCTTCTTTCCATATCCAAAGGTGCAAATCCCCGGCATGGAAGAATACCTTATTATCATGGGTTACAACATATGCCACTCCGGCGTCGGTTGAGGCCAATGTCTCTATATGCACATCCCCTATATCCGTTTCCCTGTTAGGCATCAGATATGTTATTCTGTCCTGAACATTCGGAAATTCGGACTTTATTCTGTCTCCGAAATTTCTCCTTATATCATATGCCATGATAAAGAATGCCCTCGGGTTGTCGGCGAAAAGTTCCAATACTTTCATATCAAAATGATCCTCATGGCTGTGGCTGGAGAATATGTAAATGTCCTTATCAAAATGCTCGGGAAGTTGCCCTTTCCCGTAATAGTCAAAAAGTATAAACGCTTTCTTTGTTTCTATAAGGAATGTGCTGTGTATCAGATGAGTTATGTACATTTCTTCCTCCTCCCCTTACCGTAATAATACTGTATTATTACGATTTTAACGCAGGTCCTATTAGTTAATGGTATCACGGCGGGAATACTTATTCAATTAAAATGCGGAAAAACACTTGTTAATAAATTAACCATCTTTTGCTTTTTATTTGACATAACATAATATATGTTGTTCAATAGGAAAAACAATAAAGGAGAAACACATGACCGATAAGAAGCAAAACAAGTTTTGGAGTAAAGTAAAGAAATACTTAAACCATGTCTTTATAGACGGACTTTCCGGAATGGCTTTGGGATTATTCGCCACTTTGATAATCGGTACCATAATAGCCCAGATTGGATCATTGATAGGCGGTACCGCCGGTAAATATATAAATATGGTGGCTTCCGTAGCTAAAGCTCTGACCGGTGCCGGGATAGGATTCGGTGTGGCATATAAGTTCAAGGAGTCCATATTGGTATCGGTATCCGCAGGCGTTGCGGGAATGATAGGAGCATTTGCCGCAAGCATATTATCCGGTACGGCATTTCCGGGAGCAGGGTTGCTGCTTACAGGTCCCGGTGAACCGCTGGGTGCGTTTTTGGGTGCATTAGCCGGAATAGAAGTAGGTCATCTGGTATCGGGTAAAACAAAGGTTGATATCCTGGTTACTCCTTTGGTTACAATTACCGTAGGGGCGGCGGTAGGTCTGCTCATAGGTCCCCCCATTTCCAAATTCATGGAAGCTGTCGGCGCCGTAATCAACTGGGGAGCGGAACAGCAACCTTTCATAGTCGGTCTTGTCGTTTCAGTGGTCATGGGATGTGTTTTAACGTTGCCGATCAGTTCGGCAGCTTTGGGAATAATATTAAAGCTTTCCGGTCTTGCAGCGGGAGCGGCTGCCGCAGGTTGCTGTGCTCAGATGATAGGCTTTGCGGTAAGCAGTTACAGAGAAAATAAAGTGAACGGATTAATAGCGCAGGGACTGGGTACTTCCATGCTTCAGATGCCTAATATAGTCAGAAAACCCGTAATATGGATTCCTCCGATAGTGGCAAGTGCGGTAACGGGACCGATATCCGCCTGGGCTTTGAGAATGACATGCGATGCAACCGGTTCGGGAATGGGTACATCGGGACTGGTAGGCCCCATAATGACTTTCAAAACCATGCTTGCAGACGGATTTCCCGTCTGGTATACAATACTTTCTATTATCGGTGTACAGTTCATACTGCCTGCCGTGATTTCGCTTTTTGTATCGGAACTGATGAGAAAAAAAGGTATCATCAAACTTGGTGACATGAAATTAGATATGTGAAATACGGTTTTATTCTCTTCAGGCATATAATTAAACAAATTGAAAGAAAAAAATAATAAAAGGAAACAATTTACAGAAAGACAATACCGCCCGTAAAGGCGGTATTTTTTAGAATGTGTGGTTTTGTATATCTTTCAAAAGGGGATTCTATATATCCAGTAATTTTAAAATAGCTTGTTTCGACTGTACGCCGACTGCTCTTCTTACAACATTTCCGTCCTTTATAACAACCAGAGTGGGAATGCTCATTATGCCGTAACGTTGTGCGAGCTCGGGTTCTTCGTCCACATTGACCTTACCTATAACCTTATCGGTCACTTCCGCTGCTACCGCTTCAATTGTCGGAGCAATCATTCTGCACGGTCCGCACCAGCCTGCCCAAAAATCTATAAGTACCGTCTTACCTGATTTTAAAACTTCTTTTTCAAAATTGTCTTTCGTTATCTTCAATGTTGCCATTATGTGCCTCCTTTTAAGTTTGTCACCAAACTTTCATTTACCCATATTATATACCCCTCTATAGGCATCAACAGTGACTTTATCACATTTTTTAGTAAATATTGATTGTATAATTAGGACATAGTATAATTAAGGAGCAAGGAGGACTTAAAAATATGGAAAATAACAATGTAAGAAGAATGCCCCTTTTGGGAGATGATGCACCGGCTTTTACAGCGGTAACTACACAGGGTACAATTAACTTTCCGGCAGATTATAAAGGAAAATGGGTAATACTCTTTTCACATCCGGCTGACTTTACCCCCGTATGCACAACGGAGTTCATGACTTTCGGTTCTATGATAGATGAGTTTAAAGCTCTTAATACCGAACTTATCGGTCTTTCGGTAGATTCACTATATGCTCATATTGCATGGCTTCGCAAAATACAGGAACTGGAATGGAACGGAAAGAAGAATATTGAGATTAAATTCCCTCTTATCGAAGATATCCGTATGGAAGTTTCCAATCTTTACGGTATGGTTCAACCCGGACAGTCCAACACACAGGCAGTCCGTGCAGTATTTATAATAGATCCTAAGGGAAAGATTCGTACAATATTGTACTATCCCATATCTACGGGAAGGAATTTCGATGAACTCAAGCGTATTATCCAGGCTTTACAAACAGCCGATGCCGAGAGTTGTGCAACTCCTGCGGACTGGAGACCGGGCGATGATGTTATAGTTCCCACAGCAGGTTCCTGCGGAGTGGCAAAAGAGAGAATGGAATCAAAAAGTAAGGATATGTACTGCCTTGACTGGTTCCTATGTTTCAGAAAGCTGAAGAAATAAGGTGAAAACGTGCATGTTCATTATGCATGTAGAATAACAATACAACAGTTGAAGAAAGCAGGTGAAAACCTGCTTTTTTCTACACTTCTTCTATGTTTATCCCTAATATCCTTTTTCATTAACTTTACGATTCTTTATATATCTGTACAGAAAAATCACCAGAGATATAAATATCAGTATTAAATAAAGAGCGGGATAAAAGTAATGCTTAACCCAAGATTTATAAGGCAATCTTCTGAAAGGAAGAATGAACAGTCTCATTATGCAGAAAAGATTTGCATATACTAAAAAAGCACTCCCTTCAGGAAACTTGTCGCTCTTTTTTTGCACAATCAAAGCAGGTATCAGGATAATTATAGCAAATGCCATCTCAAACAACTGAGTGGGAAGTACGGGATAACTTGCCAGACCGCCTGCATCGGCGAACTTGGGATATACAACACCGAATATGCTGTTTGTGAATTTGCCCGAACAACATCCGTTCAAAAAGCAACCTATCCTGGCTATAGCAAAAGAAACGGCGGCGGGAACAATGCATAAATCCAAAATGCCGAATATAGGTATACGAAACAGAAGACACCACAGTACTACCGCAAGCAGAGCTCCAAAAAAACCTCCGTATATTGATAGCCCTACAAACTCCGGCTCAAAAACCGAAATATCCTCATAAGCTGCGGGATTAACAAAGATGTTGAACAATCGGGCTCCGATAAAGAAGAATACAAGCAGGAAAACAGCCAAAATTGCCGTTTTCCATACTTTTATCTTCTTCTTGCCGAGTAGAAGAAACAGAATGGTTGTTCCCGATATAACCGCCAGAATTGCAAATAAGCGGTAGGATGCAACGGTTTTTCCGAATATGACTAAAGAAGGTTTCATATCATTTTATTTCTTAACAAACGTTGCTCGTAATCTGACATGATAATCGGTCATTTTCATTCCCGGAATCGTCATCATTATATTACCCGTTACGGATATGCCTTCCCTATTCGGCAGATATGCAGCTATAAATACACCTCTGATATAAAGATCGGTAAGTACAATTCTGCCTTTATCTTCATAATAACTGAAGTTCATAGAGTCTAATCCTACTCTGTCAAAATATATGCTTCCTTCATTTTCCTCCTCATGGGCGGAGATTGTCATTGTTGATTGCAGAGTTTCTCCTATCAGCTCTTCTCCGACAGTTATTGTAATCTCCGCAGCGGAATCACATCCTATACTTTTTGCCATTTCATCCGCCTTTTCCTGCAATCTCGCTAATGCTTTTTCAAAATTTTCTCCGATAAAAACATCCTCGATAAATAAGGTTCCGTCCGGATAACTGCCCAAAAGTTCCTCAAATGTAGGATGTAAATCGGGTACGGTTATTACAGTATCGGGCATTCTGAATGTAAAGTTTACGGTTCTGTCCGGAAGGTTCTTTCTTAACGATGAAGTCTTTAAGAATATGTTCAATGTATCGGGCATGCCGGAAAGAATGTATCCTAAATAAGTCGCTTCAAGTTTAGGATTTTCTCCTTTCTTAATCATGGGGAAACGCCACTGATTGGAAAATCTTGCAATTTGCGTTTTTGAAAGCTTTGTAACCAATCCGTCGGGTACGGCAAATCTCATTGTTGCACCTTTATACTTATCATAGAATGTATCAGGTTGATCGGATACAATCTCAAAAGTAATGGTCTTGTTTAACTTTTCTTTTTCCTTCAAAAGTGTCTCTTCGAACTCAGCCTGCATTTTAGCAAATATCTTCTTCTTGTACTGAGCTACTATCGGTATCATACGCTTCCGCAAGTTTTCTCTTACGGTGGCTGTAACAATCCGTTCATCTTCCTCACTCAAAGAAGGATACTCCACACGTCTCATCGGGTCGTTATCCGCCCTCCATTGATTTCCTCTGTAAGCGGCGGGTGTTGCCGCCCATAAGCGCGGATAGAAATTAATTGCATTGGCTACAGCTGTAATAAATGCTTCCGGATCATCCTTGTTAAGCTGATACAACTTGTCAATAAGCCACAACCACTCGGCATCACTGCCCGCTTTATATGCGTAATAGTTCATTCCCGGCGAATTATACATGTAATACCATGCCCCGCTTTTGCTTTGACTATATCTATCCCCTTTCTTAATGCAATACAGATAAGACTCGTTTATAAAATCTTCCTGTGTTTTTACCGCTAAATCAATTTTCTTTGAGCGTTTGTGAGAAATGGCTGCTCCGGCAATATTGACTGCCGCCCATCCTGTAAAAGCGACAGTAGCAGCCACAGGGCCTCCGATAGCACCGGCCATTGCAAACCAACTCATTTCCATCAGCCCCGTTAACACGGTTTGTGCCGCTTTGCTTCCGCTGTCTAAAATAAAATACTCATAACTTGCTTTTAATAAAACCAGTCCGAACCCTATTTTAGACAGAGTCGAAGTCAGTCCCTCAATCTGTGTCAATGGAATACTGTTCATAATGGCCTGCATGGTCACCTTGCCTTCATAAGCCTGACTGGTGAAATTTAAAAATTCCAATCCTACTGTTACCATGTCGGAATCGGTAGGTAAATTTCCCTTTTTTAATTTTTCATAGAATTTTAAAGGGTCACCGTTCTGGAAAAAGCTCCTTATAACAGTATAGTTAAGTGCTGCCGTTGCAAATCGCGAATCGGATTTGGATATTTTGAAAAGAGCAAAATCCGTAAAGTGATCGGTGTAAATAACAACCTTATTCTCTTCTTTGAATGTTTCATGAGGTAGAATCCTCCACTTGGAAGATTGATCATCATAATATGCAGCACAGACATCCAAGTCATCATAATCGGTCATATCCAGCGGGATGGCTATGCTTACTATACCTGCAAACTCCGAAGATTCTTCATCATCGGCAGTCAATCTGTATGATGCCAAGGCATTGCCCATTTCCTCATCGGATGCACCTTTTGTCGGACTTATCTTCAGTTCAACATCTTCATCCGATGTCATACCTTCGAAATCTACAGATATACCCTCCGCCTGCACAACGGGACTCTCCCGTCCTACAGTTACAACCGTACCTTTCTGAGCTCTTCCCGCCTTGGTCTTATATCTCCTGTTACGGTCTATAATACCCGGAACATACATTATTCCAAGAACTATACTGACTATCAGTACAACGGCTATAACGGATATCAATACTTTTTTCTTCAGATTCTTAACAGGTTTTTTTGCACGCTTCTTAGGCTGAGGTGTTACTTGAGTTATCGGAGTTCCGCAGACAGTGCAAAATCCGGTTCCCTGTTTTAATATTGTGTTACACTTCGGGCACAATAAATCCTGATTAAATTTTTGACCGCAATTAGTGCAGAAAGTTGTATCATCATTGTTGTTTGCCCCACAATATCTACAATACATAATATTGCCCTCCCTTTGTTATTTTACATTACAAAAGTATTATACCATATGGACATCCGTTTCAGGTCTTATCGGTGTGTGATTAGACAGCCATTATGGTAAAATATTAATATATACCTGTAAAAATTATGTTACAACCGGGAAGGCGGATAAGTGAGTAAATACAACTACAGTAAAGAATTGAAAAAACCTATAAGCCTGGGAAATATTAACTTTGAGAATATCCTTATCCGCACTCTCATAAGAACGGGCTGCCGCCTGTCCGATTTGCAGATTAAACTCTTGAAAGGCAAGGAAGACTTTTCCAGGAGAACCGTTCATATACCTGTCGGAGATAATATAAAAATACCCTGTACCGTTATTGAACCGAAAAACCAAAAAATAAACTTACCGGCAATTATATATCTTCACGGAGGTGCATTCGTATTGCCGTTAGCAAGTCTTATGATTAAAAATGCCCTATACTATGCCGAGCACTTGCAATGCAGAGTGTTTCTTCCCCAATACAGGCTGGCGCCGGAATATCCTTTCCCTATTCCTTTGTATGACTGCTATAACGCATTCAATCATTTAACGGAAAATGCAGACACATACCTTATAGACAAAAACAATATACTCATATACGGAGACAGTGCGGGCGGCTGTCTGGCCGCTTCGGTGTGTCATATGTTAAGAGACAACAAAAAATATATGCCTAATGCACAGATACTTATCTATCCCGTAACGGATAATTCCGTTACATCAAAATCCATGGAGCAATATAAAAATGCGGCCTGGACAAAAACCGCTACAGTTCATATGTGGAACCTGTACTTAAAGAACGGACATGCGGGTATGCTCGGATATGCGGCTCCTTTACACAATTCGGATTTCGGCAACCTTCCTCCCGCCTATATCGAAGCGGCACAAATGGATACATTGAGAGATGAAGCGCTGTCTTATGCGGATAAACTGAAAGATACAAAAATACCGGTTGAGACATATTTAGTGAAAGGTGCATACCACGGATTTGATATGGATCATACCTCTCCTTTGGTAAAGAAAGTACTCAAGCACAGAATAAAAGTAATGCGCAATTATTTTGCTGCAAGAAAAATCTCGGACGCTTTTTTCCATTGTTAATCTTTTATATAAACAACCAAAGACTTATAGCCATAACAGCCATGCCCGCTACCATTCCGTATATGGACAGATGGTGCTCTCCGTATTCTCTTGCAGATGGCAACAATTCGTCTACGGATATGAATACCATAATACCCGCAACAGCTGCGTTGAGTATTCCGCTTACGGTGTCATTCATAAAAGGCATCAGTATAAGGTAGCCAATCAAAGCTCCTATGGGTTCGGACAATCCCGAAGCAAAAGAATACAGAAAAGCTTTCTTCTTGCTGCCGGTGGCATAGTATATGGGAACGGATACGGCTATACCTTCAGGAATATTGTGTATTGCTATAGCCGCAACAATGGGTATGGCCACTCTGGGTTCCTGAAGCGCTGCAACGAATGTAGCCAACCCTTCGGGGAAATTATGTATTGCAATAGCTAAAGCGGTAAGCACTCCCGTTCTTTTAAGCCTGTCTTTATTGACTTCTTCATCTTCCGTCTCCACCATTTTCACTTCATGGGGATTCTTCTCGCTGGGTATAAGTTTGTCTATAAGGGCGATAAACAGCATCCCTCCGAAAAAAGCGATAATAGTATACAGAACACCGATTTTTTCACCATGTACCTCGGTAAGCACATCCGATGCATTGGAAAATATCTCCACCATGGATACATAAATCATAACACCGGCAGAAAATCCCAGGCTTGTCGATAAAAACTTAGTATTTGTTTTTTTAGCAAAAAAAGCTATGAGACTTCCTATTCCCGTAGACAATCCCGCTATAAGTGTCAGCCCGAATGCCAACCATACATTACCCATCTGCTACCTCGCATCGTATCTCTACAGTTTGAAGTATATCATATCGTGCAGCATAGTTTAAAGATTAATAATAATGGAATTAAATGGTTATTAAGAACCTTACTTTATGCATGAAGCGGCATATTGATAAAAATATAACAAAGCGGAGACAAATTGCTTGAATTCTTATTGATATAAGGTTACAATAAGGCGCAGTATGGAATTTGACGGACTACAAAGGAAACGAGATTACAAGGCAGTACAGAAGACAGTTGTCATTGCTATAACGGTTATTTTGTTACTTATACCTTTTATGATATGGCAGAACAACAGCCTGACAGTAACCGAGTATGACAAATACAGTAGCAACTTACCCGATGCTTTTGACGGTTATACAATTGTTCACCTTTCGGATTTGCACAGTAAAGATTTCAAAGGCAAAGGTACGGTAAAGATAAACGCACTCAATCCCGACATTATTGTAATAACCGGAGATCTTATTGATTTACATAACCGAAAACTTGATGTAGCGGAAGACGCTGTTAAAATGCTTACTAATATTGCCAAGGTATATTTTGTTACGGGAAATCATGAAATACTCTCCCCCATTTATCCTTCTCTTCTTGAAATATTCGATGAATACGGAGTAACCGTTCTGGATAACGAGCAACAAAAAATATATATCGGGGAGCAAAGTATAACAATCTACGGATATGCCGATTGCGAATACGGTATAGATACCGATGCGGCTCTGGACAAGGAGGATTTCAACCTTGTTCTCTGTCACAGACCTTATGCTCCGGAAGTTTTTAATAAAGTAAATGCGGACCTTGTTTTAAGCGGTCATGCACACGGCGGACAAATCCGTCTTCCGTTTATAGGCGGATTGATTGCCCCCGATCAGGGATTTTTCCCTAAGTATTATCAGGGAATGCATGATTATCTGGACACCTCGGTTGTGATAAGCAGAGGTCTCGGCAGAAGTATATTGCCGTTAAGATTATTCAACAGACCGGAAATCGTGGTTATTACACTTCATAAGTAAGTTTATTAAACACTCACGTGAAACTGTTTTTTCACTTATTTTTTCTTGTTTTAAGAAGATTTTTTGGTGAACTTGTAATAACAACACCCAGTATAATCAGTACCGCTCCCAAAATGCCCAATACGGTTATTTTTTCCTTCAGCAGAGTTGCGGCCAATATCATAGTCACAAAAGGTATGGCATAGATATAACTGTTGGTAACAGTGATTCCGAGTTTGCTTACCGGTATGTTCCATATCAGATAACACAAACCGCTGCCTATCACACCGAGGAATAAAATGCTGATAACGAGTTTGAGATCGGAAAAAGCTGTAAAATCAAACGGCTTTCTTTCGATTAAGAGAAAAGGAGCAGTCGTTATAATCCCGTAAAACATTACTTTTCGTATCAGCAGTATGTTGTCATACCTGTTAATTACTTTTTTCAGAATGAGAGAGTAAGCCGCCCATGACAGAGCAGATAAAAAAGCCAATAAATCTCCTATGGGATTGAATTTCAAGATAAATGTTCCGTTGAATACAACAAAAGCAACTCCGATAAAAGCAATCACGAAACCGGCTACCGTATTAACCTTTAACTTTTCATCCTTTGTAAATATGTGAGCCAGAAGTGCTATCAGAATAGGAGATGATGCTACTATAATGCTGACATTTGAAGCGGATGTCATTGTAAGTGCCTTGTATTCCGCAATAAAGTACAGTGAGCAACCGGTAAGTCCCATAAGAAAGAATACCGGTTCATCTTTCCATATAATTTTGGTAAATTTCGGTTTTATCAGCAGAAGGACTATATACGCAAGTATAAATCTCATTATCATAACCTGAAACGGGGTAAAGTAATCCAACATAAATCTGCTGGCGATAAAAGTGCTTCCCCATACCATAATCGTTATCAGTGCTGTAAAATGTGCCCCAAACTTGCTTTTCTTATCCATCGCTCCCTTTATCCGACCGATAGATTATATCAGAATAATCATTAAAGCAATAGAACTACATTATTGAATTCTCACCTGCTCTGAAACATTCTATACTACTTCAACTCTGCATATTTTAGAACATCCCTGCATAAGTATATGAGCAGTAGGGATAAAAGGACATTGCATACTGTAATTGCCAAAAACGGTAATATATAATCCGACAGCAGAATCCACCCCGTATTGTCTATCAGCAATGCGACAACCGCTCCGGGTGCCGCCATTACTGCAACCGAAAGGAAGTAGAAAACATATATAAGTACTCTTGAGGATATTGTTCCGAATACCCTTTGGATAAGTATATTACATGCGGTACACAGATATGAGAAAGACAATCTTGCAAGTATTAGTACAACCACATCGAATGGTGTCAGTTTTAAGATAAACGCAAGTGCTATGTATAATATAGCCGCTTCCACTAAGAATCCGGCAAATGACTGCGCTATGTTGTACAATATCTTTTTGAAAGATGTTTCCGGCACCAGGTATATATAAGGTTTGCCGAGCTCCTTGGAGAAACGACCCATCTTGACCGATATCATCTGCATGTACGTAGTGTATGCGAAAATCGGACCTATTCCGTATTCTCTCATAAATACCGCAAATATAATGGAAACAATCATGAACACTATGCCGGCCGGTTCCAATATAAATCTTCTTGCTCTTCTTTCCTCTAATTTGTGCTTGTAATAAAAAGCACTTGCTCCTTCACCTTTGGAAAGACCGGTTTTACCCACTTTTACCTTGCCGGTTGTTTCCATTATCTTGCCTTCTTTCTGTGCCGATGCAAGCGAAAACTGCTCTTCACTTGTTTTTAAAACATCCTCATAGTAGTCCTGCTTTGCATAAGAAAGCAAAATTGTCATGCCCGCTATATATGCAACGGTTAAAACCGAACCGAGCAGTATGGCGGAAATATCTTTCAGCAATATGCCGTTAAGTATTCCGCCTATCCATCCTCCCCCGGGCATAAGTCGCAAAAGTATACTGTTTCCGGCAGTTACAAGATTGGTTACTACATTATCCATATCCTTAAGTAAAAATATGACCAGTCCTATTGCATATGCAATGATTATACCGAAGAAAATAACTGCGGCTATCCTTTTTTTCTTATCGTCGTAACTGGTAAAAGAATATATAACCATTGCTGTCAGTTGTGCAACAAATACCGATAATGAGTAACCCAACAATATAATAATAAGTTGCAGGAAATTTATTCCGTACAAAATGTGCAGCCATGAGTATTGATATAATATAAAAACACCTAAGAGTAACGAAGTACCCAGTTGCTGGAATAATCCGTAAAACAACACCCTTCTCGGATGTATGGGTGACGTGAATAAGAGATTCACATCCGGCATCTTGAACATAGTTGCTCCGCTTTTAAAGCCGTTATAGGCAATGAGACTGAACATAATAATATACAAAGCCGTAAGACCGGCTGTTAATTCCCGAGGATCACGGAATACCGTATTTTCATCCACACGCTTTTTCCCCGATATTGCGGTAACCACTATTAACGCTATCATGATAACGGCATATATCAAGCGAGCCGGTTTCTTGAACAGTTCCTTAATATTATTTTTTAACTTTATAGCCAGAAGGTATGTAATTGCGTTTTTTTTCATGCTTCTTCACTCTTTTTTTCGGTAATCCTGAAAAACAGTTCTTCCAGACTTTCCTTGTCGTCTCCGGAAACGCTTTCATTTAATTTCGTAGCCGCAAATTTCCCGTCCATCATTATATGAGCGACATCCCAATAATCTTCAACGCTGTCAATCATATGGGTACTTATCAGTATTGTTCTTCCGTCTTGCTTCAATTCCTGAAATATAGCTTTTATAACCTTAATGGCATGAGGATCCAGACCTACTAAAGGTTCATCAAATACAATAACCTCGGGTTTGTGTACCAATGCACAGCATATGGATAATTTCTGCTGCATTCCTTTGGACAATTCCTTGCCCAATTTTGATTTCTTATCCCACAGTTCAAACCGCTCCAAAAGACTTCTCTCATATTCGTCATCTTTTATCCTATATGCTCTGGCAATAAACTCCAGATGCTCTTCCACGGTCAGAAGATCATATACCGCAGGAACTTCCGGCACATACCCCAATAACCGCTTTGCTTCAATGGATTTGTTATCGTAGCCGTCTAACTTTATCTCACCCTTGAAACGCAACAGACCGCTTATGCATTTAATGATTGTGGATTTACCGGCACCGTTGGGACCTAAAAGAATTGCTATCTGTCCGCCATTGACAGAGAAAGATATATCATCATTTGCCACCACTTTTCCATACTTTTTCGTTACATTCAATACTTCCAGCATTTTCTTCACCTTTTATGTATATTTAAAATCAAATTTATCCTACTCTATGAGATATTTTATCACTACTGATACATAGAAAAATCAATTTTCTGCAAATTATTGTGTTGCTTGAGTTAAATGTATATATACAAGTTCAAAAGAACGATAAATTGCAGAAAAAAACGTGAATTTAAAGGAGAGCCTTCCGGCTCTCTTTCAACATTAGTTTTCTATGTTTTTTTCCGTAGTGTTTCTATCTTCCGTATATGCTGTTGGTCTTTGAAGAAGCATAAACGGACGTTATAAGGTCGACGGCCTTCATTCCGTCTTCCAGTGAAACATAAGGTGCTCTCTTTTCCAGAAGAGCCTCTGTGAAATCGGTAAGTTGTTTCACATGTCCGCCGGCTGTAATAATATGGCTGCTTGCCGCTTCTCCCTGTGCTATATCATCAGCCGAATACTCTTTCTCGCCTTCTATGTAAAGACGTGCAATATGCTCCTCTTCAAGAAGTATTGTACCCTTGGTGCCGTGAATCTCTATTGTTCTGTTGCATGCCGGTACCATTGATGTGGACGCAATTATTGTTCCCAAGCAACCGTTCCTGAATTCCACAACCGCAACCGCATTATCTTCTACCTCTATTTTGTGTGTCAAAGTGCGTATGTAGCCGTAAACATTCTTTACTTCTCCTATAAAATAAAGAAGCGCATCCACACCGTGAATACCTTGATTCATCATTGCACCGCCGCCGTCAAGTTCCCAGGTGCCTCTCCATTTACCGGAATCATAGTATTCCTGCGATCTGTGGAATTTCATGGTAAGGTTGGCCATTATAAGATCACCGAGTCTTTTATCCTCAATCATGCTTTTTACTTTCCTTATTCCGTCATAAAACCTTAACTGTGAAATTACACTGCCGGTCATGCCGTTTTTCGCAAAAGCTTGTACTACCTGCTTAGCACTTTCCGTGGTCAAGGCAAGCGGTTTCTCAATAATAGCGTGCTTCTTATGCTGTGCCGCACTTATGGCTATAGGTGCATGATATCCGCTCGGAGTACATACGGTTACGGCATCAATCTCCTCACTTGATAAAAGATGCTCATTGCTGTCAAAGCTTTTAATGCCGTATTTTTCGGCAAAAGGCACAGGTTCCTGCGGTGAACAACCGCTGACTCCCACAAGTTTGGCTCCTTTTATCTGCAGAAGGGCTTCTGCATGAGTATGTGCTATACCCCCGCATCCTATTATTCCGTATCTTATAATCTCTTTACTCATTTCGCTCCTTTGCTCTTTTCTTTTTTATCGGTATAGAAGAACCATCTTCCGCTTTCCGTTCCTCTCTTCTCATCACCTGCAAGCAATTCTTTGTAATTCAAAGCCACCTTCTTGAAAGCGTTTGCGTACATCTCTATGCATTCCGGCATATAGTGTTTAAACCACGGTATTGAATATATCTGAACATGTTGCGATACCGTTATACCTTCATCCAGTTTACGCACATCCCTGTCGGTAAATGCCACTCTTGCCGGCTTATCATAGTTCAATCCGTTGTAGTCTTTAAATATATCATGCAGATGCAAAGCCCTGTTTCCGCCCGCTCTGGCTGCAAAACCTTCCGCCCGTACCGCTTCACAGAATCGCTCTACGGAAAGTCCTTCCAGTTCTTCCGGACAGTATAATCCGTGGGGAGCATACCATCCTGCCATATTGGAGCCGTCCGACTCGTCCACCATATGGGCTCTGATTCCCGGAACTCCCTCCAGAAGACTCCAGAAATACTTCATTGCTTTCCTTATCTCGGCAGTTCTCTCATCATAATATTTCAGTTGCACCCTTCCCATTGCGGCACACATCTGGTTTACTCTCCCCTTAACTCCGCCCAAAGGCATGGAAGCATATTTTAAAAGATAATCGGTGGATATGTACTTGGAATTGTTTCTTTCATAATGGCAATATGCCATTGCACGGTCATACATTTCCTTGTCGTCGGTTACGAGAATACCCATTTCACCTGTCGCAAAAGATTTCCCGCTCATTGCGGACATTGCGGCCACATGACCGAATGTACCCAACATTCTGCCTTTATACATGCCGCCCTGAGCATGGGATACATCCTCTATCACATAAATGTTATGTTTCTTTGCAATAGCCATAATGGGGTCCATGTCGGCGGGATGTGAAAGATAATGCACAACCATTATTGCTTTGGTTCTCGGTCCTATGCATCGCTCTATATCATCGGGGTCGATACATAGTGTCCTGGGATGTATATCGGCAAAAACCACTGTTGCACCTAAATTAAACGCCTGAAGACAGGATGCCCAATAGGTCTTGCTGGGGCATATTATTTCATCGCCCGCTCCTATCTTACATGCGTACATTGCAGCTTGAAGCGACATTGTGCCGTTGCAATATGCGATGGCATATTTTCTCTTCTGCCATTTGGCAAACTCTTTTTCGAATTTCTCCGTTACATCCAGTCCGCTCATTGCACCTCTTCTCAAAACATCCAGAACGGCATCTTCATCTTCCTTGGTCACTATGGGCCACTTGAAAAGCGAATCCGGCACCTTCGTTTTGTCTATTGCCGGCTTTCCTCCGAATATTGCAAGTTCACTCATTTATGTTTTCCTCCTCTTGTATGAATACTTCTATATTATACCCTAACATTTTTATTGCGGTATTTCTTTGCACTTTCCACTTATTTATTGACTGTTTCCATTCATAAATCGTTTTCTGTATTGTCCCGGCGTCATGCCGATAATCTGTTTGAATGTGCGGTTAAAATGGTTTACATTGTTAAATCCCGACTCATAACATATGTTTATAACCAGGTCATCGGTGTGTTTCAGCATCTCCGAAGCTTTTGCTATCCTCAGTCCTGTTAAATATTCCTTGAATGTTTTGGATGTAAGGTTCTTAAACAGATAACCGAAGAAAGAGGGAGACAAGTGAAACTTCTTTGCAACGGCATCAATATTCAAGTCCTGCGTATAGTGCTCTTCTATATATCGTATAGCTCTTTTGATTGCATCGTTATGTCTTTCAAAAAGCTTTGCCGATTTGCTGTTACTTATCTTTTTGGTAAATTCTCTTCCCACCATCACTAAAAGTTTCAAAAGAAGCGAGCGGATTATAAGGTCAAATCCCGGCTCTCTGTTTTCATATTCCCTGAGTATTTCGTTAAAAATATTTTCCGTTTCACACTGTATTTTGCCTACCAGATTAAATCTCGGTCTGACCGAATGCTCTTCCACTAAAAAAGGTTCTATATATGCGAAATCCCAGAACGACTCGCCTTTTTTCAAATCATTAAGAAATTCGTTAATAAATTTGGGATCAAATTCAAATTCCACTATTTCGGTATCGCTTACTCCCGCGGGTTGTATCTGATGCGGAACATTCGGAGGAATGACAAAAATATCTCCTTTTACAAGGTCATATTTTTTGTTATGTATGATATGAACGGCTTTTCCGCTGTATACATAGTTTATCTGTATGCATTTATGTGCATGCAGATAATGTGTTCCGTTTTCCGGTCGGTATTTTTTGACATAAAACATCAAATGTCCGTCAGGATTGTCTTCTATTCTGAAAACCGGTATGTCTTTTAGATTGCTTTTATCCGTCATCAATCACATCTCACAACAAGTACTACATTTCCCACTGCCGTGATATCATTTATTACCTTTTCTTCATCGACTTTTCTCGGTATGCCTATTACAATACTCAACCCGATATTGCCGTATGTGCCGCTTTTTGCACTCTGCACTTCAACATTATCTATGGTGTATCCCGCTTTTTCAATATCCTTTATAACGGTATTTATGTTCCTGCTGCCGGTAATCTCCAGATAAACATCCATCTTTATCCTTCTGGACCCGAAGTTGCCTAAGTAAGCCATTACTATTGCAAGTACTATAACGCATATGATAGCCGCTTCATAAAATCCCGCTCCTATTGCTAAACCTACAGCAGCAATGGTCCAAAGCCCCGCAGCGGTGGTCAGTCCCTTTACATGGGTATGACCGGTAACAAGAATGGTTCCTACCCCCAAAAATCCTATGCCGGAAAGTACCTGAGCGGAGAGTCGCATGGGATCGGTATCAAAACCCAATATATCCGACATGAATATTCCTGTCATTGCGGTCAGGGCCGACCCTATGCATACTATGATATGTGTCCGAAACCCGGCTGAACGGCCGTGCCTTTCCCTCTGCATTCCTATAAGTCCGCCGCAAAGAAAAGCCAACACAATCCTTATAATCATGGTCACAAAATTAAGTTCTCTGAGATAAGAAATCACATTGTCCATGTCAGACCTCCTTTCTTTCAGTCAAGATTCTTCATCCATCCCTCAGAAGATGCGTCGCTCGGCATGCGCCAGTCCCCTCTTGGAGAAAGTGCAACAGACCCTATTTTAGGTCCGTTGGGACTGCAGCTTCTCTTAAACTGATGCAGGAAAAATCTTCTTAAAAATATCTTCAGCCATTTTTTAATCTCATCGGCGGAATAATTATCTTTAAACGCATATGTTGCAAGCATAAGTATTTTTTTCGGTGTAAAGCCCCAGCGGAGGAAATAGTATAAAAAGAAATCATGCAGTTCGTAAGGTCCTACAATGCTTTCGGTCTTTTGTATAATTTCACCGTTTACTCCGGGTATAAGTTCGGGACTTATGGGTGTATCCAGAATATCATACAGAACAGCTTTCAGTTTGCTTTCCGAACGGTCAGCAATATATCGGATAATATGTCTCACCAATGTTTTGGGCACTGAAGTATTTACATTGTACATGGACATGTGGTCTCCGTTGTATGTACTCCAGCCGATTGCCTGTTCCGAAAGACTGCCGGTTCCTATAACCATACCGTTTGTCATATTGGAAATATCCATCAATACCTGCGTTCTTTCCCGTGCCTGTGCATTTTCATATGCGGCATCGGTTGTTACTCCGTCATGCCCTATATCCGCTAAATGCCTTTTTACCGAGGCGGTAATGTTTATTACTCTGAAATCCGTATTAAGAATCCTGCTCAGTTTGCTTGCGTTATCCTTTGTTCTTTTTGTGGTGCCGAAACACGGCATGGATATACACACTATATCCGAAGGAGACCTTCCCATATCCTTAAATGCTCTATGTGTGACAAGCAATGCAAGAGTGGAATCCATACCTCCCGATATACCTATAACCGCGGTTTTGCAGTTTGTGTGTTCCATTCTCTTTTTAAGACCTGTTGCCTGTATGTTCAATATCAGGTCACAGCGCTTTTCCATCGTGTCGTTGTCTTCCGGTATGAAAGGATGTTTTTTTATTGTCCGGGATATCCGACATTCAACAGGCTTCATTGTAAACGGTATAATCTTATAGCCGCTATCATGCTGTTCCGCTACGGGTAACCGGCTCTTTCTGTCGTGAGACAGACGTTCCAGATCTATCTCGGTTTCAATGTATTCACCGGTAAAAGGCAGAGCTTCGGAAAGAACCGTTCCGTTTTCCGCTATCATCTTATGACCGGAAAAAACCATGTCCGTAGTGGATTCCCGATCGGATGCATTGCTGAAGATGTAAGCACATATACTTTTTCTTGATTGCGCTTCAATGAGCGTTCTTCTGTAACCGGCTTTATCCAGAAGTTCATTGTTTGCCGAAGGATTTGCTATAACCGCGGCTCCGTTCATTGCGTGCAGAGAACCGGGATTTACCGGAGCAAACAAATCTTCACCTATTTCTATAGCAAGTGAAAAATCGTTCATAAGCATATTACGGAATATGAGCCTTGTTCCGAACGGTACCGACGTACCGTTAATATCTATTACGGAGTTCTCCTTCGGTGCACTCCTGAATATACGCATCTCATAATATTCGTTATAGCTGGGAAGATGGGTTTTGGGAACAATACCCAGTATATTTCCGTTATACACTACTGCGGCACAGTTATACAGATAACCTTCCGCCTTAACCGGAAGTCCCGTAACGATAAGCATTTCTTTGCTTTCCGATGCTTTGACAATATCTAAAAGACCGGTTAACGCTTGATCGATAAGAAGCTTATGTGAAAAAAGATCGTCACAGGTATATCCCGTTATATTAAGTTCGGGAAATACCAGAAGTTGAACATTTCTGTCATATGCCTTTTTTATTGTTTTAATAATGCCGTTGCAATTGTACTTACAATCCGCAACTCTTAATGATGGACTTGCCGCCGCCACTTTTATAAATCCGTAATGCATTTTAATACCTCTTCTTATATAGATTATACACTGTTTAGGGAAAAATTAACATATTTGTGTTATGTTGATAAGCCTTTTGGTATGAGGAAACATAATTATCCGTTTTGTAAGTCATCGGCAAGTAACTTATCATTTAATATCCGACAGAGCAGTCCGACTAAAATTTGAGCTATGCCGCTTATTGCCAGCACAATGGGAATACCCGCCAATTTGAAGCCGAAAATGTCCACAACATTATTCCCTATACGCCAAAAGCATAAAGTGCCCAACATCATACTAAAGAAACAGGACATATGTACTGCCAGGTTATAGAAGGAAATATGATTTGTTCTGTCGCTTTCCGGAATATTGTCATCCAACAACGAAGCGATAACGGAATTTATGATAACTCCGAGCACATGCTGCATTAATCGTACAATAACCCAAAGCCATATATAGTTTTCCGATGTGACAAAAGCATACATGATATATGTAGGTCCCTGCAGCAGTAATGCATAACCGAGTATCCTGTACCGGGAATTCTTATTAAGAGACTTTGTCAGCGCCTTACCGAAAAAGACATGAATCAGAAAGTATATGGCATTAATAAGGTTGATTTCCCAATAGCTTAAACCTACACTTTTAAGCAAAAAGCCGTTTATGGCGGCACTTGTCAGGTTAAATCCCAAATAGTAAAGGGCTACTATAAGAACCGTCCACAGAAATTTTTTATTCTTTAAAGGCAGAACCAACATATCTTTTATCTTTGTTTTTTTTCTGCTTGGTTCATAGGGATATTCCTTAGGTATAGCCAATACAACTATATTCAATACGGCTAACGCAAATGCGATATATCGGAATGTGGTAATGATTTCTATCTGTTCGGAACTGCCCGCAAAAGAATCTATTATCAATGAAACGATTAAAACCACGGTTTGAGTAAAAAAACCGCTTATTCCGGAGGTTAAGGTATAATAGTCCGCTCTTACATCATTGGGAAGATAAGGTATATGCCAGGCGGAATAACCGGAATCGATTATTGCGGATATTGCAGTGGATATTGTTACCAGCAGTGTGAATCCTACTACTCTGCCAGTCTGCGACGTAATTAAATCGGGAAGCAGTGTCACCCCCAGAATATTGAACACATTAGCCAATACGGCTAAAACCGTGAGGAAAACTTTTCTTCTGCGAAGCCTTTCCAAGATTAACGGTGAGAATATGGCCAACAGCCTTGTTATCATGGGAACAAAGATAATTATCCCTATGTTAACGGTATTCATTCCGAAGCATATTAGAAAGCCGATATAAAATGCTCCGCCGCTTAACTGCGTAGCTAATGATGAAAGTATGGATGATGCTAATAAACAGTCTCTTCCCTTAGCTTTTTCGTCGTTCAGATTAAATGTTTTTCTAAAGGAGGAATTCTGCCATTTTGTCTTTATTGCATGTAGGAACTCGCTCATAAACCCCTCAATCCGCTGATGTTGTGAGTACTACAATGCAGATTATATCAATTGAACGGGAATATTGGCAATAACTGATTGTGTGTTCATCTTCTCAATAATTCATCGGGAAGCAGCTTATCATTTAACTTCCGGGAGAGTAGTCCCACCGCTATCTGCATTATGCCGCTTACGGCAAGCAGAATAGGCACTGCCGCCATTTGGAATCCGAAAAAGTTAAGCGTATTTTCTCCCATAACTGAAAGAAAGAATGTACCGAACATCATACTCAAGAAAATGGACATATTAACTGCTATGCTATAGAAGGCAATATAGTTTGTACGATCCTTGTCCGGAAGGTTGACATACAGCATTGAGGCGGTTACGGCATTTACAATAACACCCAGTACATGCTGTATTAATCTTATTAAAAACCAAAGCCAGATATAGTTTTCAGGTGTAACAAAAGCATACATAATGAATGTCGGTCCCTGCATAAACATTGTATAAGCAAGTGTCTTGAACCAGGAATGCTTCTTAAGAAACTTTTTCCACATCTTACCGAAAAAGATAAAGAACATGAAGTATACCGCATTGACAAGATTAATCTGTGTATAGGTTATACCCACATCCTGAAGTAAAAAGATGTTTATAGAGGCGGTTGTCAGATTTATTGCCATATAGTAAAAGGCTAAAATGATAATGGTCCACAAAAATTTCTTATTACGAAAGGGCAACACGAATATATCGCTTATCTTTATTTTGTCGCCGCTTCGTTCATAAGAGTATTCTTTAGGTATAGCCAATATAAGTATGCGTATTACCGCCAACACCAATGCCGCATAACGGAATCCCGTCATTATTTCCAATTGCCCGGGACTGCCCGCAAAGGAGTCTACCACCAATGAAAGAACCAGTGCAATACCCTGCGCTAAAAAACTGTTGATTCCGGAAGTCAGTGTGAAATAGTCCGCCCTTATATCGTCAGGAAGATACGGTGCATGCCAGGCCGAATAACCGGGATCGATTATTGCGGATATTGCTGAAGAGGTTGTTACCAATAATGTAAAGCCTATTACTCTTCCCGCTTCCGATGTAATAATATCGGGCAGCAATGTTACACCCAATATGTTTATTACATTGGCTAAAATACTCATTGCAGTAAGAAAAACTTTTCTCTTTCGGAATCTTTCCAAAATAAAAGGAGAGAATATCGACAACAGCTTTGTTATTATGGGAACAAAGGTTATTATCCCTATATTAACAATGTTTATTCCGAAACTTAAGAGAAAACCTGTATAGAATATTCCGCCGCTCAGCTGTGTCACTAATGATAAAAGAAGAGATGATGCCAAAAAACAACTTCTTCCTTTAGCCTTTTCTTCATGCAGATTAAATGTTCTTACGAAAGCCGAATTCCGCCACTTTATCTTTATCGCATGCAGGTACTCGTTCATAAATTCCTCAACCGGTTAATGCCTGTGCATTCTATAATACTGATTATACCAAGTCAACGGGAATATTGGTAACTATTATCTCTTCGATAAGTCATCGGGAAGCAGCTTATCATTAAACTTCCAGGAAAGAATCCCTACAATAACCTCCGCTATACCGGTTATGGCAAGCAATACGGGAACACCCGCCATTTTAAAACCGAAAACATTCAAGACATTGTCTCCCATCCATGAAAGGAACATGGTGCCCAGCATCATACTTAGGAAAGAGGACATATGTATTACTATGTTATAGAAAGAAACATAATATGTCCTGTCCGTGTCCGGAAGATTTACATACAGCATTGAAGCAATTACCGTATTGGAGACTACACCGAGCACATGCTGCAACAGTCTTACCGTAAACCAGAGCCAGGTATAGTTTTCCGCTGTGACAAAAGCATACATAATGAATGTCGGTCCCTGTAAAAGCATTGCAATTGCCAGAGTCTTAAACCAGGAATATTTTTTAAGAACCTTTTTCCACATCTTTCCGAAAAAGATAAAAAACATGAAATATACGGCATTGATAAGGTTAATCTGAGAATAGGTTACACCTACATCCTGAAGCAAAAAGATGTTAATGGAAGCATTTGTAAGACTTGCTCCCAAATAGTAAAAGCCAATCAGAAGAACCGTCCACAGAAATTTTTTACTCTTAAAAGGCAGAATGAATATGTTACTTAATTTTATCTTGCTGTCGCTTTGTTCATAAGGATACTCTTTAGGTATAGCCAATACCAGTATATGCATTATAGCCAACACCAATGCTGCATAACGGAATCCCGTTATTATTTCCAATTGCCTGGGGCTGCCCGCAAAGGAGTCTGCTACCAATGAAAGAATCAATACCACACCTTGCGTTACAAAACTGTTTACTCCGGAGCTTAATGTGAAATAGTCGCCCCTTATCTCATTGGGAAGATAAGGTGCATGCCAGGCGGAATAGCCGGGATCGATTATTGCGGATATTGCTGAAGATATTGTTACCAACAATGTAAATCCTATTACTCTTCCCGTTTCCGATGTAATAATATCAGGCAGCAGAGTTACACCTAATATGTTTATTATGTTGGCCAATATACCCATTACCGTAAGAAAAACTTTTCTTGAGCGGAATCGCTCTAAAATAAGAGGCGAGAACATCGATAGTAGCCTTGTTATTGTGGGAACAAAGGTTATTATCCCTATATTAACGATATTTATTCCGAAACTTAAGAGAAAACCGGTATAAAACACTCCTCCGCTTAACTGTGCAGCTAAAGAGGAGAGTATGGACGAAGCTAAAAAACAACTTCTTCCTTTAGCCTTTTCGTCAGTCAGGTTAAATGTTCTTGCAAAAGCGGAATTCCGCCACTTTATCTTTATTGCATGCAGAT
Organism: Clostridiaceae bacterium; assembly: GCA_012838235.1. Lineage (GTDB taxonomy): Bacteria > Bacillota > Clostridia > DUPQ01 > DUPQ01 > DUPQ01. The sequence continues at coordinate 39,053 of DUPQ01000057.1, read as the reverse complement.
ACTCGTTCATATATCCCTCAATCAGCTAATATTCTGAGTATTCTATAATACTGATTATATCAAGTCAATGAGTACATTGGTAACAATTATGGAAATTAGGAAATTATAAAACTATGAATACCGGGAACCTTTGTGTACAAAATATATTTGCAAATAACCTATAGACAACTATATGTTTGTGATATAATAAAAGTCTAATAGTACTAAGTACTAAATAGAAAGGAGAAATACAATGAAAAAAGATCAGAACAGATTTTTTATCTGCAGACGTTGCGGAAATATGATAGGAATGATTTATAACTCGGGTGTGCCCATTGTCTGTTGCGGAGTGAATATGGAGCAATTGGTTGCAAATACAACCGACGGTGCAAATGAAAAACACTTACCTGTAATAAAACAGAACGGTAACAATGTTGTTGTGGAAGTATCCACCGTAGTTCATCCCATGGTAAAAGAACACTATATCATGTGGATTTATCTGGAAACGGCAAAAGGCGGACAACGTAAATCCCTTCTTCCAGGGGAAAAACCCGTGGCAACGTTTGCAATCACCGATGACGACAAGGTAATTGCGGCATATGAATACTGCAATTTGCACGGACTGTGGAAAACTGCCGTAAAATAGTGTATAGTCATAAATATAATTGTGGAGGAGGTTTTTTCCGTGAAAAAATATGTTTGCATGGTATGCGGTTATGTTTATGATGAAAAAGAAGGCGATCCGGATAACGGTGTAGATCCCGGCACAAAATGGGAGGATGTTCCGGAAGACTGGACATGCCCGATATGCGGAGTTTCCAAAGAGGAGTTTGAAGAAGAATAATATAAACATCAACTCGAAGAAAGCAGCACATGCTGCTTTCTTTTTTATCGAGCCTGCTAAGAATATAATCATATTATCATTATACGGTTTGTTAATAAACATAACTTCAAACCGTTAGATGATAATGTATAATAGTGACATGGTGGATACAAGATGAGAAAAATAACTGTAGCAGGTTCAAAGAAATATGACATAATAATCGATAAAAACATTCTGTCGGAAGCATATCAATATATTAAGCCTTTCTTAACAGGTAATATTGTCTATATCGTAACCGATGACATAGTGGATTCGCTATACGGCTCTATATTAACCGACTCTTTGGAAAGCAACGGGCTGTCGGTATTCAGGTATATTATTCCGCACGGGGAGCAATCCAAAAACGCCGACAATTACATAGCGGTACTCAATGATATGGCAAGCAAAGGAGTTTCCAGATCGGATATGCTTATCGCTTTCGGTGGCGGCATTCCCGGTGACATAGGCGGCTTTGCTGCGGCTACATACCTGCGCGGTATACCGCTTTTACACATTCCCACCACATTGCTTGCAACAGTGGATTCCTCAATAGGAGGAAAAACGGGAATTAATCTTAAAGAAGGCAAAAACCTCGCAGGTGCTTTTTATCAGCCGCAAGCGGTAATATGCGACCTTTCATTATTGGACACTTTGCCGGATGAAGTATTTAAAGACGGATATGCCGAGATTATAAAATACGGGATATTATCGGGCAATCAGCTTTTTAACCGTATAAAAAAACCTCTAAAAAGCGATATCGAAAGTATAGTGTACGAATGTATAAAGATAAAAAGAGACATTGTACAAAAAGATGAATCGGATATCGGTATACGACAACTTCTTAATCTGGGACACACGATAGCTCATGCTGTTGAACTTCTGAGCGGTTATACAATTTCGCACGGTGCTGCGGTTGCAAAGGGACTGCATTTAATATCTAAAATTTCCTATACACAAGGGTTATGCACCAAGGAAGTTTTAACAAAGATAACGGATATGCTGAACCTCCACGGTTTTAATACCGATTTGTTATACGGCGCAAAAGATATCGCAAACGCAATAACGGCGGATAAGAAAAGAAGCAGCGGCCACATAAATCTGATACTTATACGGGACATAGGTAAATGCACTATAGAAAAAACCGATATGTCAGATTTGACCGATATAATACAAACCGCAACGGAATATAGAGGTTGAAATGGATATATCGGTTACAGTAAAGAATCCCGGGGGTACCGTAAAAGCGATTACATCAAAATCACATGCACACAGGCATCTCATATGTTCGGCATTGTCAGATGTACCTAACTTTGTTGAAGTAACCGACACCTCTTCCGATATTGATGCTACCGTTCAATGCCTTAACTCATTGGGTGCAAACATTACCGCTGAAAAAAACGGTTATTATATAAACCCGATAAAAACCGTAAGAATAAATGCCCTTTTGGACTGCAATGAATCGGCCTCCACTTTTCGTTTCCTTCTTCCGGTTACCTGTGCATTGGGAGCAAAGTCTTCCTTTATTATGAAAAAAGGGTTATCTAAAAGACCCATAACACCTTTATATAATCAGCTTATCGGAAAAGGCTGCACATTATCTTTAGAAGGAAGCGTACCTTTCCTTACCGAAGGGCAGCTTAAAAGCGGTATATATCAATTACCCGGTGATGTGTCTTCTCAATATATATCCGGTCTTCTTCTGGCACTTCCTCTTCTGAAGAATAAAAGCGCTATCCTGCTAACCTCCGACCTTCAGTCTTCGGGATATGTTGATATGACTGTTGATGTCATGAATCAATACAATGTAAAGATTATTAAAACAGAGAAAGGTTTTGAAATACCCGGCAATGCTGCTTATACACCGACAGGAAATATGAGTATTGAAAAAGACTGGTCCAATGCGGCATTCTTCCTTTGTGCCGGAGCTTTCTCTGAAAGAGCAATTACCGTTACCGGATTGAATATACACTCCCGACAAACCGACAAAACAATTATCGATATTCTTAAAACAACGGGAGCATATGTTACAGTTAATAAAGATACTGTAACCGTCAAAAAGAACAGGTTAAATGCCACCGATATTGATGCATCACAAATACCCGACCTTGTCCCCGTACTTGCTCTTTTGGCAGCTGTTTCCGAAGGAACAACCAATATATTCAATGCAAAAAGACTTCAACTAAAAGAAAGCAACAGATTATCTTCCACTTGTGATATGCTTAAAACGTTAGGTGCGGATATAACGGAAAAGCCCGATTCCCTGGTTATAACAGGAAAAGAAAAGTTGAACGGCGGAACAGTTTGTTCCCATAATGACCACAGAATTGCCATGACCGCGGCAATAGCATCTATTGTGTGCGAAAATGCCGTAATAATCAAAGAGGCGCATGCGGTAAACAAATCATATCCCGCCTTTTTCCGGGATTTTGCATCCATAGGCGGTATAACGGAAAGGATTTAGTAAAATGTCATCGGTATTCGGAAAAAACATAACAGTCACTATATTCGGACAATCTCATTCAAAAGGTATAGGTGTGGTTATCGACAATCTGCCTGCAGGTTTTTCAATAGATATGGAGCAACTCACCGCTTTTATGCAAAGAAGAAGTGCCATAGATAAACCGCTCTCCACAAAAAGGAAAGAAAAGGATGAAATAGAGTTTCTTTCAGGACTGGTGGGAAATACTACATGCGGCGCCCCGATATGTGCAATTATTTACAACAAAGATATAAATCCCGAAGACTACCGATCCTTTAAGGATATCCCCAGACCTTCTCATGCCGATTATACGGCTCATATAAAATACAAAGGTTTTCAGGACACTTCGGGAGGAGGACACTTCTCGGGAAGACTGACCGCACCTTTATGTATAGCGGGAGGTATCTGTCTTCAGATACTGGAAAAGTACGGTATAAGCATACATGCACACATAAAAAAGATATACGATACGGAAGATATATCTTTCAATCCTGCAGAAGATAACAGAGAGAATATTGAAAAACTCTTAAACAATGACTTTCCCGTTATAGACAAGCAAAAAGGCATACTCATGCAGGAGCGCATTCGTACAGCATCACAACAGAATGATTCGTTAGGCGGAATAATTGAATGTGCGGTAAATAACCTTCCCGCAGGAATAGGCGAGCCCATGTTTGACGGTCTGGAAAACAACATTTCCAAGGCCGTGTTTGCAATACCCGCAGTAAAAGGAATAGAGTTCGGTAACGGTTTTGATTGCGCCAATCTGAAAGGCTCCGAGAACAATGATCCTTTCTATATCAAAGACAGCAAAATTCTTACACGGACAAATAACCACGGCGGCATATTGGGAGGCATAAGCTCCGGAATGCCGTTGATATTCAGAGTGGTCGTAAAGCCCGCTCCGTCAATAGGTATTGAGCAGGAAAGTGTCAATATGACAAACAATAACAGTGAGCAAATAAAGGTAGGCGGAAGACATGATGCATGTATCGTGCCCAGAGCGGTTGCCTGTGTGGAAGCGGCGGCTGCAATAGCAATTTTAGACATGTATGCATCATACAGAATATGGGAATAATTTAAAAATTATATAAAGGGATAAAATGAATTTAGACGATTTGAGAAAAGAAATAGATAGAATTGATGATAAACTTTTACAATTATTTCAGGAAAGAATGGGCATTGTAAAAGACATTGCGGAGTATAAAAAAGCACACAGCATACCCATACTTAACAGTGAATTGGAAAAAGCCAAACTTTCAAATATTATCTCCAAGACGGACGAAGAGTTGGTCTCCTATACACAAATACTCTTCAATACATTGTTTGATACAAGCAAATCTTATCAGGAAAAGCTGAATATTTCTCAGCCGGCTGCGCTCGGATATTCCGATAAGAAGTTCGGTTTATTGGGTGCCGAATTACAGCACAGTTACTCCCCGCTTATACATTCCCATCTGGGCGATTATGAATACGGGCTTTATGAAAAACAGTCCGATCAGCTTTATGATTTTGTACATAACAGCAACCTTGACGGTTTTAACGTAACGATACCCTATAAAAAAGATATTATGAAGTACTGTAATATACTGACACCTATCGCAAAAAGAACCGGCAGTGTCAATACGGTTATAGGGAAAGCAAACAATCTTACAGGAGATAATACCGATTACTACGGTTTTAGATATATGATTGAAAGAAGCGGCATAAATCCGGAAGGTAAAAAGATTCTCCTTCTGGGTGACGGAGGCTCCGCTGCCACAATCAAAGCGGCAATACAGGACATGAACGCAGGCTGTCTCGTAACGGTATCCAGAAGCGGTCAGGAAAATTACGGAAATATAAGCAATCACTATGACAGCGACATAATTATTAACTCCACACCGGTAGGAATGTACCCTGACAACGGCAAAACCGTTATAGATATCTCCTCTTTCAAAAAATGTATTGCTCTTTTCGATCTCATATACAATCCCGCTCAAACAAGATTGATGTATGAAGCATCCAAACTCGGCATAAAAGCATATAACGGACTCTCCATGCTTGCGGCACAGGCAAAGAAAGCCGCTGAACTATTTACCGAATCCGTGATCGATGATTCCGTCATTGAAAGAGTAGTTGAAAAGGTAGCTAAGAAAACCGGGAACATAGTACTCATAGGAATGCCGGGAAGCGGAAAGAGTACTGTGGGAAAAGCTCTTGCAGAACTGACTGAAAGAGCCTTTATAGATACCGATGAGGTAATAGCCGCAACATATAATAAGAGTGCATCGGACATTATAAAAGACAAAGGAGAAGTTTTCTTCAGAGACATTGAAACAAAGGTGCTGGAAAAAGTAACTAAACAAAGCAACTGTGTAATATCTACAGGCGGCGGCGTTGTAACCCGAGAAAGAAACCGATATCTCTTACGCCAGAACGGTATTGTCGTTTTCCTGAAAAGAGATTTATCACTGCTTTGCACACTCGACAGACCGCTGTCGCAGCAAAACACTTTGGAAGAGCTTTACAAAGCAAGAAAGAATAATTATCTCGGCTGGTCGGATTATCAAATAGACTGTGACGATACAGATAAAGCACATTTAAAAATATATGAGGTGTTAGGCTTATGAAACTTTTAGTTATAAACGGACCCAATATGAATATGCTGGGTATCAGAGAACCGGAAATATACGGTCATGCAACATATGCGGATTTAGTAAGATACATAAAGGATATCTGTACGCAAAAAAATATTCAATGTGAGATTTTTCAATCCAACCATGAAGGTGATATCATCGATAAAATACAGGATGCATATATGATTTCCGATGCCATAGTCATAAACCCCGCAGCATATTCCCATACAAGTATAGCCATTGCCGATGCAATAAAATCCGTGGGGCTTCCGGCTGTGGAAGTGCATTTAAGCGATATTACAAAACGTGAAGATTTCCGGAAACATTCCTACACTGCAAATGTATGCATAAAAACCGTTACGGGAAAAGGTTTTGACGGATATAAAGAAGCCATATTGCTTTTGAAGGATGCTATCGACAGATGCTGATTAAGTAATTATTCTTATTATCTTTTACGAAGAAATCGGCAGCACATGCCGCCGACTACTTATGCTTTCTTCTATAACCAAATTAATCCTATTTATTCTTATCCTTTATATCCACAACCACCTGCTGTAAAGGTATCTCAATCCCTTGCTCATCAAATGATTTCTTTACGTTTTCGTTCATGTCAAAATATACCGTCCAATAATCGTCGGCTTTGCACCATGCTCTTAATACATACACAAGTGAATTAGGACCATGAGCATAAACTCCGGACGTTACAGACGGATCTTTAAGAACTAAAGGATGTTTCTCCGCTACTGAAGTCAAAACACTTTTTACCTTATCTATGTCGTTTTTATATGAAACTTTGTACTCTATATCCACGCGTCTTAACTCTTTTGCACTGAAGTTGGTTATGGAAGCGGTAGTCATGGTACTGTTGGGAACAGTTACAAGTTTATTATCTTTTGTCAGCAGCCTTGTATAAAATATGGTTATTGAATCGACATAACCCATATGCGTTCCGTTGTCTACAAAATCTCCTACCTTGAAAGGACGAAATACCAGTATCATTATACCTCCGGCAAAATTGGACAGTGCTCCCTGTAATGCCAATCCTATTGCCAGTCCGGCAGAAGCAAGCACCGCTATTATTGATGTCAGCGGAACACCCAGTATTCCTATCACGGAGATAATAAGAAGCACTTTCAATGTAATAGCCAGAGCGCTTTTTAAAAATGTCTGTACCGTTACGTCAATTTTATTGAATCCTTTGGATTTCACTATAAACTTCACAAGGTATTTGATAAGCAGAAGACCTACAATCAGTACCGCTATTGCCAGCAGTATCCTCAAGCCCGCCGTAGCAGATGCTTCAAGCAGAGTATCCCATAGTTTGCTTAATGTTTCATTCATGTTTTTTACCTCTCTTTGCTATAAACTATTATATCTCAATACTGTCGGAAAGTGTCATAAACCGATTCATTTATACCTCATTATCTGCTTTTGCATATTATATCATCTTCATTCTTACTTCAATAAACTTATTCTTCCCTCTGCATATAACAAACTTACCTTTTAATCTGACACTAAAGTCATTAACAGTTATGCCGTCAATTTTAATGCCTCTGCCCGCTATCAGTCTTCTGGCTTCCGAGTTGGATGTTGCTAAACCTGTTTTTACAAGAACATCAATAATGCCCGTCTCATACTCCTCAATATGAAATACATCTATATTGTCCGGAATTGCCTTTGCGGCAATACTGTTATATCTGTCTTCCGCCGCATTAATACAGTCTCTTCCGTGGTACATCTCCACTATCTTTCTTGCATATACTTTATGGGCTTCTCTTATATCCTCAGAAATAATATCGGTATACTCCGCTTCACAAATATCCGTTGTAAGTCTAAAATAGTCAGTAAGCAATCCGTCGGGAATCCGCATACACTTTTCATACATTATCTCCGCCGACTCATCTATACCTATATAGTTATCCAAAGATTTACTCATCTTCTCCACTCCGTCCAATCCCGCAATAAGCGGGAAAGTCATAACTACCTGAGGAATCTGCCCGTAATCCTTTTGCAGTTCTCTGCCCACCAGAAGATTAAATGTTTGATCGGTTCCTCCTATTTCAATATCAGCATTAACCGCAACCGAATCATACCCCTGTATAAGAGGGTATAAAAGCTCATGAATACCTATCGGTTGATTATTCGAATACCTTGCGGAAAAATCCTCTCTTTCCATTATCCTTGCAAGAGTATACTTCCCGGCCAATTCAATAACATCGGCAAACCTCATCTTTCCCAGCCATTCCGAGTTGTATACTATCTCTGTTTTCGACGGATCCAATATCTTTGTTACCTGCTCAAAATATGTTTGACCGTTCTTTCCGGTTTCTTCGTAAGACAGCTGACTTCTTGTCTTGCTTCTGCCCGACGGATCTCCTATCATGCCGGTAAAATCGCCTATCACAAATATGATATGATGTCCTGCCTGCTGCAACACTTTCAGCATTCTCAAAGGCACCGTGTGTCCCAGATGCAAATCCGGTCTGGACGGATCGGCACCGAACTTTATCTTCAGGGATTTCCCGCTGTTCAGTTTTGTGCGAAGTTCTTCTTCATTGAAAACATTGACCGCATTTTTCATTAGAATTTCCATTGTTTTTCCATTATTCATACCGGTTTCTCCTTACAATCAAAAAAGACTCAAGCGTTTGCCTGAGCCTAATCATTAATTGTTTCTACAAAAGAATTACGACAATAACAGCCCAAGCCTATTTAAGTAGTAATAGTTGTAATAATACATATTTGAACTGTGTTGTCTGTTTACTGCCATTTGGCGCTCCTTTTTAATTTATCCGAAGTATATCAACACATCTTTGTAATGTCAATAAATATCGGTAATAGTAATAGTGCTATTTAATAAAGTTCGTCCTAATATCTTTTTATTGAGGAAAGCCCAAACCATGCCGGCAGAGCCGCGAACGGATTATGCTTTATATCATATTTCCTGTTTCCGTCCGCTTCGGCTTCTTTAATAGTTTTGTAAAACCATAAGTCGTGTGCCCCGGGTTCTGCGTGAAATTCCTCAAGATGCAGAATATAAAAGCCTTGGCTGATAACGGCATTAAATATATCCATAATTCGCCAATGGTTTCCTGTTGTATTGTTGTACGGCTTTTTCACTTTTATTTTTGCACCTGAATCGTCAAACGGTCGATTGAAAGGATGAGTTTCAAACATAATATACTTTCCCTTCGGCTTCAACACACGGTTGAAGTTTGAATACATAGCTTGTAGGTCATTTATCCAGATATGAGTGCCGTTTGATGTGTAGACAAGATCAAATTCACTATCGCACATTCCGTCTAACTTCATAGTGTCGGCTTGAATAAATTCAATATTCCAGCGTTCATTGTCGGCAATCTTTTTTGCATTTCCCAGTTGCTGCTCCGAAATGTCCGCAGAGACAACTGTTGCACCGAGCAAATGAAAGGCAAAAACCGCTCCGTTGTCTCCGCTTGACGGTACAAGCACCTTGATACCTTTCATACTGCCAAACGCATTTTGAATCATATTACGGACAGGTACGGGAAACGCCCACCACGGGTCGGCTTTTATCCTTATCGCATTGTTGTTTATGTTATATGCTCTGTTATAGTACTCATCGGAACCGTCATTCCAGAACTTTTTAATGCTGCTTTCCATTATACTCCTCCGCAAGCATAGCATAACAAAGCCGGTCATGACGCACGCCGCCGAAATAGATTGCCTTGCGCTCGCGTCCTTCCAAGACAAATCCCAGCTTCTCCAGCGACTTCTTTGCTGAAATATTGCAGTCCAATGTGCCTGCCGTAATGCGTTCAAGACCCAGGTTGCAAAAACCGTACTCAAGTATCAGCGAGACTGCCTGCTTGCCATAACCTCTGTTACGGTTTTCCAACTTCTGTATGCCCATGCCGATGGAACAGGAACGGTTACGATTATCGATATTCTGCAGGGCGATATCTCCTATCACAGTACCGTCATTAAGAAAGATTCCCAGTCGCACATGTGTCTTTCCCTGTGCCGCCTGTATCTCCTCAAACCACTTGTCGGCTCCTTCTACAGAATAACCGATGTAAAGAATATCGGTAGGATTCTCAAAATCGTATTCGTTGTCCTCAAAAAGTTTGCGGCAGTCTGCACGTTCCAGCGTTGCTAAATATATGGATTTCCCCTGTAATTTAAGCATTTTCTTTTCCTCCGATTAATGTGATTACGGTAAAGCCTGTCATAATCGCCGTTTTTACCGCTCACTCATTAATAGTATAACAGTACTCATACTCCATTCCCAATAGGTTTTTCTTTCCCGCATATTTTGATGTATCGGATGCCGGTGCAAAATACTGCTCCAGATATTCCAGCAACGGTGTAATGTCGGCATCGCTTCTTGTTTCTATAACTATAGACAGGATGCACTCGTTTTTGAAAGGCTCCTTTACATACTTCCTGTTATACCCGGTATATGTAACATACACCGTATCACTTTCGTCAGCGGTTTCATAATAGCCTATTACTTTAAATCCGAATCTCATTCTGCCCGAAGGGTTGTCTTCTTTTTTCGGTTGCTCAAACAACCTTATAATCTGGTAGTCTATATCGGGATGGTTGCGGACCGATTCCCATATCATTTTAGGCACAATTGCATATCCCGTTATGCCGCTGTCCAAGTGATCCTTGGGTTCCACATAGTCTTCTTTTCTGATAACAACAAGGTCATTTTCGGTATAGTTGGTATAAAATGTTATATCACAATTTTTTTTCATACTTTTAATTTCTCTTACACTTGTAACGGCTTGATGGTACCAAGGACTATCCATACCGTGTGATTGGTAGTATTCCGTATATTTAACATAAAAACCTTCCAATCCGTAACCTCCGAAATTAATACCGTAACAGGGAATCTTTACATTTAGCGGGTACTTAGACCAATCCTCTCCTTTTACCCCTGTGCTTATTATTATGTCCGTTATATATTGCGAATATTTATGGTAGTCTTCAATCAATGCATCGCCGTATACATGTGACATCTGAAGATTATCGTTACCGTCTATTCCGGTTACGGTTATTATATTCTTTTCAAAACCGGAATCTTCCGAAAGATTTATCGGCAGGATATCAACATTATTTACATACATATATTGATAAGGTTCATTGAATTTGTTTATTCTTTTTTCATACTGTGAAAGCACATTATAGTCTGCAAAATATTCGCTCAGGAAATATGAGAATTTTACAAGGTTCGCTTTATCGTTTACATCAATCCCCATGTAGTCGATATGACCGACAATATCTTCTTTCCCTCCCAGCACCACATTGCTCAATCCTGAATAGGAAAAGTACAAAGTGTCGTGTCTGTGCTTGGTTTCATATTCCCCTATTATGGTGAAATATGCCAGACCGCTTGTGCCGGAATTTATAAGGAACAATACCTTTTCATTATCGGATAATTGAGAATCTATATGTTCGCTAAGAGTAGAGGGAATTATTACATAGTTATGTAAACTCTGTTCCAGAAGGTCCGCAGAGTAACCTTGGTAAATTGTGATTTTACTGTCCGCTTTATCAGCAGTTAAACCGCTTAATGCAGTTATACCTTTACAGTACTTAATTGATTCTATAACTTTCTTTGTCTCTCCGCTTTCCGGATTTTTCAAAACCTCCTTACAGTTATACAAAGTCAGACCCGTTTTACTTATTTCATATCTGACGGTGGTTATGTTGAGTCTTTCTATTTCCTCTCTGAACACCAACCTTTTATCCAATAAAGCCTTGGAATATCTGTACGGCATATTCAGCGGTTCCTGTGCATCCGACCTTTTAATAACTATATCGCTGTTGAAAGTTGTGACATTGAAATGTCCGATATTGCAAAAAAGTCTGTCGCGAAAAAGAAACAACAATGTTGCTACAACCGCTAAAACGATTACAGCGACAGTAATAACCAAACCTGTCTTTTTCTTTTTCACCATACGCTTAATGCCCTCAAATACCTTCACTAACGCTGTTTATTTAAATACAACACAAGTTACGGAATAATGCGTGTTAATAATTAATCCGCATTGCTTTTAATTGTATAGCAATATTCATAATCCCTGCCCAATGCATTTTTCTTTCCCGCATACTTTGATGTATCGGTTGCAGGTGCAAAATACTGCTCCAGATATCCTTGCAACACTTTTATATCCGTATCATCTTGTGCCCATAAGGTTACGGACTCGATGTGTTCGTTCTCAAACGGTTCAAGCTTGTACTTTTCGTTACTGCCCGCATATGTTATATATATAACATCATACTTATCGGTAGTTTCATAATATCCGATTACTTTAAAACAGGATATTGTTCTGCAGGAAAAAATTCTTCTTCCCGATTCTTCATATTCCGCCATTGCTTCATTCATACGGACAATAATGTTCACATTATCAAAACGATTGCGATTAGCTTCATGCATCGGTAAAGGTATTACGGCATAGCCTTTTACATAATGGTCTATATCGGTCTGTTTCGGCACTATCATGTCCTTACTTGAATATCCGAAATGCAATGTCACTTTACAGTTTTTCTTCATGCTTTTTATTTCGCTTATACCGGTAACGGCTTGATAGAAAGGGGGGAAATCTTCATAATTATTCCAAAACTGACTTTGAAATCCGAAATTCATTTGTATGCTATATAAAGGATAATTATAATATCCGGGCTCTGAAGAATCTGTCGGATAGTCGTCCGGATTAACACCCTTTACACCCGTACTTATGACAATATCGGATATATGCTGTGAATATTTGTCGTAATCTTCTATCAACGCATCGCTATATACATGTGACATCTCAAGATCACTCTTTCCGTCAATTCTTGATATGATTATTTCATAGTTTGCGTAAATAATGTCTTGCAAAGGAACAACGGGTTCTATATTCAACGAATGAACATACATGAACTCATAGGGCTCATTATAAACATTAAATCTCCCCTCATATTCGGAATATACACTCCCTTCCGCAAAATATTGACTTAAGTAATTAACCAGTCCGGTAAGATCCTTATTCTCATATACATCCAACTCCAGGCTGTCAACATGGTTAGGTATATCTGTGCGCCTTGCACGAATTAATTCCGTTAATCCCGCATATGAGACATATAAAGTGTCATACTCGCTTTTTGTCTTATACTCCCCTATTATCGTGAAATAGAATGTATTGCCGAAATAGGTATCACTTATGAACAATACCTTCTCATTGTCCGGTATTTCTTTATTGATATACTTGCTCATGGAAGAAGGAATAATAGCACAGTTTTCATAGCCCTTTAACAACAACTCTTCGGAGTAGCCTTCATAAAGCATTATCTTGCAGTCTTCCCTGTCGGAAAGTATTCCGCTTAAGGCGGAAATACCCTTGCAATACTTTATCGCATCTATAATTTCCCTGTCTTTGTCGGTATCGTCCTTTACCAAAAAACCTTCATTTGTATACCATTTAATATTATTTTCTTCCATCTTATACCTTACGGAAGATATATTGATGTTTGCTATTTCCTCTATAAATGTCCTTCTTTTATCCAGTATACTCTTAGCATACTTATATGACATATTCAGCGATTCACCGGTATCCATTCTTTTTATAACAATATCGCTGTTAAAAGACGAAACAACATTATTATCTTCCTTTTGAAACAGACTGTCGCGGAATATATACAACATTGCAGCCGCAATAACTGCAATGACTATTACGATAACTATAACAACTATTGCTTTTTTCTTTCTTTCCATACTGTTATTCTCCGCTCAGTCTTTCAATAATATATTAAACGCACAAAATGTCCTGTAAGTTGTGTTTATAGTCGTATATATTTTACCTTACCGTATAGCAATATTCATAATCCCTGCCCAATGCGTTTTTCTTTCCTGCATATTTTGATGTATCGGTTGCCGGTGCAAAATACTGCTCCAGATATTCCAGCAACGGTGTAATGTTTGTATCTTTTTTTGTTTCTATGGTTACAGAGTTGATATAGTCATTTCTGAAACGTTCCTTTGTATACTTATCATTGCTGCCCGCATATGTTATATATACCACATCATATCTGTCATCCGTCTCGTAATAGCCTATTACCTTAAAACCGACTAATACTTTCTGGTTACTCTCCACAGCATCATTTTTCTCGCTCAGGTATAAAATATGGGTTTTTAAATCGGGAAGATTGCTTGCGGCATCATGCATTGTCTTAGGTATTATCGCATATCCTTTTATATCACCGTCTTTTTTAAAGGTGCTCTCAATATAATCTTCCTTTCTTTGCACAACAAGATCCCTGTTTGTATAGTTCGTATAAAAAGTCACCTTGCTGTTGCTCTTCATTCTTTCTATTTCACTTATGCTGGTAATAGGCTGATGCAAAAGATATTGAACGTGTTTTTTCCAAGCTTTCCCTTTTCCTACATCTGCTAAGGCATCTTTACGATTCTGTGTAATCATATTTGTTACCGCATCGCGAAAACCGGTTGAGCTTGAAGCGAAACTTATATTCAGACCGTCAGCATTATCAAGAATAAAATTTGTCTGTATAAAACCACCGCCTTTGTCTATTGACTCAAGTTTTGCGTTTTCATAAGGATCATGTCCTCCCAAACCGGTACTTATATTTATATCGGTTATGTATTGTGAGTATTTATCGTAATCTCTGACCAATGCGTCTGCATATAAATAGGACATATCCAAATCACCTTTTCCGTCTATTCGGGAAACGGTTATTATTTTCTTTTCACAATCTGTATCGGGTGATAAATCCAACGACTTCATGTTGACGGAGTTTTCATACATGTATGAGTAATGCTCGTTAAACATGTTTATCCTGCCTTCATATTGAGAAAGTGTGTTTGCATCGGCAAAATATGTGGTAAGACAATAGGTAAGTTTTGCAAGATCGGCTTGCTCATCTGCGTCAATCTCCAGACAATCAACAAAGCTTATGTCAATCTCTTCACCTATATTAATCAAGTTACCAAATCCCGCATATGACAGATATAGGGTATCGGGCTCCCCTTTATTTTTACTCCTGTCTTTTACTTCATACTCCCCTATTATGGTGCAATAAGCTATACCGAAAGCGCCTTTCTCCAGCACTATTCTTTTGTCGGAATCAGGTATCTCTTCGTTTATAAGCTCACCTAAAGAAGACGGAATAATTACATAGGTTTTATCAACACTTAAAAGATGCTCCTCGGAATATCCCGCATAGAACTCCACTTTACTTTTTCCTTTGTCGCCGACTATCGTGCAGAGAGAAGTTATACCTTTACAGTACTTTATCGAGCCCATAACTTCCGCAACTTTATCCTCTTCCGAAGAAACAAACAAATCCTTTTCTCCGCGCATACTTATATCATTATCCTTCATATTGTATCTGCGAGAAGATATATTTACAGCCTGCACTCCTTCAATATATGCTATATTGTCCGAAAGCAGGGCTTTTGTATACTTATACGGTATATTTGCCGGTTGCTTACCGTCAACCCTTTTTATAACTATGTCGCTGCTGAATGTTGCATCAATCAAACCTTCTTCTTTTTTTGACAGACCGTCACAAGATGCCAACAGCAATGCAGTTATAATAACTGTTAAGGCGACAGCTATAATCATATTTGTTTTTTTCATGTTTTTACCCTCCAATCGGTTGTTTGTAAATCCTTATGTAAAACACAAATTACGGCATAATTTTTACTCCGCAATCTCCTTCATTGTAAAACTGTATTCATACGCCAAACCCAATTCATTTGTACTGCCTGCATATTCAGCAACATTTTCCGAAGGTGCAAAATATAACTTCAAAAAATTAATCAACGGACTTATCTCCACATCTCCTTTTGTCTTCATGGTTATAGACTCTATATGTTCGTTCTTGAATGCTCCACTTTTATACTTCTCGTTGCATCCGACATATGTTACAAACACTGTATCATACGGATCGGTAGTCTCGTAATACCCTATTATTTTAAATTGGGCTCTAAAATGAGGAGATCTGTCTATCTGACTTGGGTCAACTCCGCCTATACCGACATATACCCTGCTCTCATATACTTCAACAATGTGATTGTTAAAATTGGGAAGATCGGATGTTGCCTCATGCAGCGGTTTTGGAACTATGGCATAGCCTTTTATTTTGCCCAACAAGTCCTTCTGTCTGGGTACAATAAGGTCACTGTTCATATAGTTCAGATAGTATGTAACTTTGCAGTCTTTTTTCATCCTTAATATTTCATTTATACTTGTAACGGCCTGATGATAACAGGGAAAGACCCCCAGCGTTTCTTTCAGTTTAGCCTCGTATACTGTGTCATATTTTAAAAGCAACTGATATACCGGCTGATTCCAGAAAGCTTCCGAACCGAGAGGATAATCTGCCGGATTAATTCCTTTTACTCCCGTACTTATATCTAAATCGGTTATGCATTGTGAATATTTATTATACCCTTTTATCAGCGCATCGGCATACACATGCGACATTTCAAGATCTTCCTTCCCGTCCATTCTGGATATGGTTATTATGCTCTTTTCATAGATTACATTCTCTTTAAGTTCAATCGGTTCTATATCCATTGAATGAACAAACATATATTGATAAGGGTCGTTATATATATTATTCCTTTCCGTATACTGGGAAAGCACCTGTGCATCCGCATAATATTCACTTAAGAAACGCATAAGTTTATTAAGATCCTTGTCCTCATTCACATCAATTTCCAGACAGTCAACATGGTTTAGAATATCGGTTCTGCCGGCACGGATTAAAGTACTTAAGCCGGTATACGTAACATACAAGGTATCATACTCTTCTTCAGTCTTGTACTCTCCTATTATCGTAAAATGCAACATGCTGCCGTATCTCATATTCCTTATATTCAACACCTTTCCATCGGCAGGCAAATCCTTATTAAAATACTTACTCATGGAAGAAGGTATAATGGCAAAGTTTTGATAATCATGCATCAGTAAATCTTCGGAATAGCCTTCATAAATGGTTATCTTGCAGTCTTCCTTATCGGCAACTATCGAACTTAAAGTGGATATACCCTTGAAATACTTTACCGCCTCTATTACCTGCTTACCTTTACCTCTGTCGGTATCTGTCAAAACACCCTCCGGTGTATGCCAATCGATATAGTTTTCACTCATGTTATACTTTACGGATGCTATATTGATGCCGGCAATTTCCTGTCTGAATATAAATAAGTTATCCATCAGTGCTTTGGTATATCTGTAAGGCATATCCAACGATTCATTCGCATCCGTTCTTTTTATTACTATATCGCTGTTAAATGTTGTAACAACAAAATTGTCTTTTTTAAATAATCTGTCACGGAATAAAAACAACAGTGAAGCCGCAATAACTATAATTACTGCTGCGATAATCAATATAGCAAATCTTTTTTTCCTGTTTTCCATTCTGTCAGACCTCCGATTTAAATGCAATAAAATTGCATATATACTGTATTTTCAAGACTTAACTATCCAAACAATACTCTGTTTCTTTTTTTCTTCTATATATACTTTTTATTAATTATTTTGTGCTACACACGGTTCATTCTAACATAAAACAGAGAACTGTTAAATAAATTACTTAAATTGTTCACAATTGTTCACAATTGGAGATATATTTGTTAATAAAACATTGCATATTCCTTCTATATTATATCCAACAGCCGTAATTGATTGGCATATTGCGGTATGATATAATTTTAAAGAGGTACGGAAGTACCACGGAAAGGGATGGAATATGCTTAAAAAAAGCTCTGAATTCAAAGAAATACAAGGACCGCTTCTTCTTATCGTAATGGACGGAGTGGGGTTATCGGATAAAAAAGAAGGAAATGCCGTAGCGGCTGCAAATGCTCCTACATTGAGGATGTTGATGGACAAATATCCGCATACGACCATAAAGGCTCACGGTGTTGCGGTAGGATTACCGGGTGATGAGGATATGGGCAACTCGGAAGTAGGTCATAACGCATTGGGTTCCGGACAGATTTACAGTCAGGGAGCAAAACTGGTTTTTGAAGCCATAGAAAAGAAAACCATTTTCAGCGGGAAAACCTGGCTTAAACTTAAAGACAATTGCATAAAGCATAATTCTACAATACATTTTATAGGGTTGTTTTCCGACGGCAATGTTCATTCCAATATAGCTCATCTTAAAGCAATGTTGGAACAGGCAAAAGCCGAAGGAGTTAAAAAAGCGCGTGTGCATATATTATTGGACGGAAGAGATGTCGGAGAAACGTCGGCCCTGGAATATGTGGAGCCGTTTGAAGAGTATCTTGATACTTTGCGCTGTAATAGTTTTGACGTTGAAATTGCAAGCGGCGGCGGCAGAATGAATATTACCATGGACAGATATGAAGCCGACTGGGATATGGTAAGAAAAGGCTGGGAAATTCATGTATTGGGAAAAGGACGCGCATTTTCCTCCGCCAAGGAAGCTATAGAGACATACAGGGCGGAAACCGATGTGGTGGATCAGTTTCTTCCGGGATTTGTAATAACAAAAGACAATAAACCGGTGGGAACAATAGAAGATAACGACAGTGTTATATTCTACAACTTCCGCGGAGACAGGGCTATTGAAATAAGCAGAGCATTTGAAGAAAAGAACTTTGACAAATTCGACAGAGTAAGAGTACCGAATGTAATTTATGCGGGTATGCTGGAATATGACGGAGACCTTCATATACCCAAGAACTATTTGGTCAGCCCTCCGGATATAAAAAACACATTGGGAGAAAATCTCTCCAAAAAAGGAGTTAAACAGTTCGCAATATCCGAAACACAGAAATTCGGACATGTCACATATTTCTGGAACGGAAACAATTCCGCCAAATTTGAGGGTGAGACATATGTTGAAATACCTTCGGATAAGATACCGTTTGAGCAACGTCCCTGGATGCAATGCGCCCTTATAACCGATAAGCTTCTGGAAGCGTTGAAAAGCGGAGAATATAAGTTCCTGAGAATGAATTTCCCCAACGGGGATATGGTAGGTCACACGGGCAGTTTCGATGCGGCTGTAATAGGTGTGGAATCGGTAGACCTTTGCCTGGCAAGAATGTTGCCGGTTGTGGACCGATTGAACGGAGTAGCCATAATAACGGCAGACCACGGAAACGCCGAGGAGATGTATGAGACAAAGAAAGGCATCATATCAATAGACAGGAAAACGGGAAAACCGGTGCCCAAAACCAGTCATACTCTTAACAAAGTTCCGTTCATTATCTATGACAACAGAAAAGACAAGGGTTATACACTGAAAGAAGGCGATTTCGGATTGGCCAATGTGGCGGCTACGGTTGTCAATCTTTTAGGATATGTGGCCCCCGAAACCTGGGAAGAAAGTATGATTGAGGAGGTTTATAATGGATAATTTTTACGAATTGGCATCAAAAAGACAGAGTTGCAGAAACTATTCGGACAGACCGGTTGAAAAAGAAAAACTTATGCAGTGCATAAAGTCTGCGGCCATAGCACCTTCGGCATGTAACGGTCAGCCGTGGCATTATACCCTTATTACCGAGAGTGAAACAGTAGCTAAACTGGTAAGACATTTACAGTCCGCCGGCGCCAACAGATTTACATCCAAAACACCCGCTTTTGCGGTTATTACTGAAAAACCTACTAATGCAATGGCATCTATGGGAGAGCGATTAAAGGATCAGGATTTTTCCTCAATGGATATAGGGATATCCGTGGCACATTTTGTATTGCAGGCTGAAGCTTTGGGATTATCCACCTGTATAATCGGTTGGTTTAATGAAAACGGCATTAAAGAACTGCTGAATATTAAAAAGTCCGACAGGATAAGGCTGGTTATAGCGGTAGGCTACAAAGACGACTCGGACAAACTCCGTCCGAAGAAAAGAAAATCCTTGGAAGATATTTTAACGGTTATAGAATAGCGGCAAAATTGCTGCTTTTTTTATTTCCTCCCCTTTTTTAATAATTGCATAATTATATTGCTATTTAAGTCTTTTTGTGCAATAATTAAAAATACAGGAGGTATATTCTTTTGAAATACTATGAGAATATGGTAGAAATGGGTTGCTTTTCCCGTAGTGAACTTGCTAAGGCTTTACAATTGGGGGATAATACAGCAGCCACCATATTACAACAATATCAGAAAAAAGGATATATAGAACGGGTCAGGCATAACTTTTACGTTGTGATAAGCATAGAGAATAAGCAACCAATCTTATCACGTTACGGAATAGGCAGCCGCCTATTTCCCGATGCGTCCGTTTCACATCATAGTGCCTTTGAAGTATATGGGTATGCAAATCAAGTATTTTATGAGGTTTATGTTATGACAAGCAGTCGTTTCAAGGACTTTGAATACGATGGAATAACTTTCCGCCGTGTTTCACCTAAAGGGACTGTGCAAACGGAAATAATAGGAGGTGTCCGTGTTACAGGAGTAGAACAGACGGTTATCGACAGTATCAATGATGTAGATAAGATTGCGGGACTGGAGGAGCTTCTCCGCTGCCTTGATCTAATCCCCACTCTGAATGAAGAAAAACTGCTATTTACTTTGAATGAATATCAAAATGGTTTTCTCTACCAAAAAACCGGTTTTATCCTGAAACACTTTCGCGAGTCTTACGGTCTATCGGATGCTTTCTTCCGGATATGTGCAGATCGTATACCTAAATCCGACCGCTATCTCACAAAGGAACATATAGGATATGTATATCATCCGGAATGGAGACTTATGGCACCAAAGGATATAAATACGGTGATAAATAAAGGAGTAGATTATCATGCTGCACTTTAGTAAAGCAGAACTGAACAGACAAGCAAATGCTCTTGGTTTTGTCCGCGATACATTTGAAAAGATTTGTCGTCTTGCAGATGTGCTTGGTTTTATGGAAAATAATAAAAAACCACAAAAAGTTTTTAAGATAGGAATAGCATTTACAATTTAATCAAATAATTGTCTACATATTTGTTACCACGCAGAACTGTTATTAAATGTTTCTTGCAATTTGTTGACAAATTTGTTACATTTTGCAATAATAGAGCAGGAGGTATTTTAATGACGGACAATAATATTAAAGACTTTCGTCAGGATATTATCAAACAGATTACGAAAGCACGGGTTGCTAAAGGTCTCACACAAAGTCAGTTAGCTGAACTTTTAGGTATGCACCGTTCCGCCATATCACGCTTGGAAAGCGGAAGTCACAGTCCTTCATTGGACCTTTTACTACAAGTGGCTTCGGTTTTGGAGCTTAAAATTGAACTGACAACACCTTCAACGAAAGTACTTTCCCATATGGAAAACAACTACGAGTTACGGCTCTTTGATAAAGTATTACTAACTTTCTCTCTTGAGAAAAGAGGAATTGAAGGATTGACAGCACATATTATTTCTATTGACAAGGAACAACTTCACTTACTCCCGCTTGGATTGGAACTCTCTGATAAAGGAATTTTGAGATGGTTGGAGAAACGAGTGATTCCTAAAAACCGTACCTTTGTGAAAGAGATCTTGAAAACTTTAAATCTGTCTCAAGGTGATACTAAAGGTATTATTGATATTTGCAAGGGCTTGTCGCTTAACGACAGTTTTTGGGTAGTCCCGGAGGGCTTTGAAGGTTCCTTTGCTCAGTATAACCTCTATGAAAACCGTTTTTCGGAAATTCTTTCTTTGGTTGCCTATACGGGTATAGAGCAAAGTCACGGAGGTTTCACAACCTCGCCGGAACTGACTACTGCCGGAATGCTGCCTAAAGCATGGCGCCTTATTGATAATGACGGTATTTACTTGTATAAAGGCGGCACATTCGGTGCCGCTAATACGGGAAACGAGCCTTACAGTGAATATTATGCTTGCCAAATTGCACAGACCATGGGTCTAAATGCCGTGCAGTATGAATTGGAGAACTGGAAAGGTATTCTAGCTTCAAAATGCAAGTTGTTTTGTGATATTGATACCGCTTTTGTACCGGTAGGACGCATTGTAACATCGGGCGGTTTAAAAGCGGTATTAAAATACTATTCTTCAATCGGGGAAGATTTTCTCCAAGCGGTACACAGCATGCTGGTATTTGACGCGGTAATCTACAATGAGGACAGACACTTCGGAAATTTCGGAGTCTTAAGAGATAATCATTCAGGTGCATTGATTGCCCCTGCACCTCTGTTTGACCACGGACTTTCACTGTTTAATTATGCTATGCCTAAAGACATCAAAAACCTTGACCAATATGCCAAAACCCGTCTACCCGCTTATCCGGATGTAACATTCGAAGACATTTGTACAGAAGTTGCGGGAAAAGCACAGGCACAGCAGTTACGTCGTTTGATCGGTTTTACCTTCAAGAGACATCCGTCCGTTAACTGGCCGGAAGAGCGATTGACGGCAATTGAAAAGCATCTGCAAAAACGAGTACGTCAACTGTTGGGAATGGTAAAATAAAAAGGATTCAGTGTTCCAACACCTTACTTATCGCTATGGACAACTGATCGGGACAGGATGTTTCTTTATAACCGCATTTAATGCCTTTCAACAGGCTTACGGCTTTCTTTGCTTCCATACCTTCAAGTAATTTGCTTATTCCCTGAAGATTCCCGCTGCATCCGTCCGTAAACTTCACATCTTTCAGTTTTCCTTCCTGTATATCAAAAGTTATCTCGGTTGAACATGTTCCTTTTGTTTTATATCTGTACATATCTCCTCATATCTCTATTTCTTTTGTCAATATTTTCTTTACGGTGTCGACATATATGATATGTTCCTGTTCCAATACCCTTTTCGCCAATGTCTCCACGGTATCGTCTTCCAGTACAGGAACTTTTATCTGATTTAGTATCTTACCGTTATCATAGTGTTCATCCACCACATGAACGGTACAGCCCGATTCTTTTTCTTTGGCTTCCAGTACCGCTTTATGTACTCTTTCTCCGTACATGCCCCGGCCTCCGTATTTGGGAAGAAGGGCCGGATGGATATTCAGCACCTTATATCTCTCCACAATCTCTTTAGGCAATTTCTTCATATAGCCTGCAAGCAGTACCAGATCAATCTCATACTTTGCCAACAATTCCAGCAACTTATCAATAAAACCTTCTTTATATTTGTACTCGCTTACATGATAATTATCTATCTTTTCCTTTTTTGCGCGCTCCAAAGCATAGGCATCACTGTTATTGGAAATAACCAGTACGACTTTTGCATTAATCTTCCTGTTCTTACAGGCATCTATGACCGCCTGCATGTTGGAACCTCCGCCCGAGGCGAATACACAAATATTCATCATGGAAATTATATCATCATATGCTATGGCTGCACATACAGAAAATCATAAATGTTACCGGTAATATCAATCAGGTATTCCTTTGTATGCTCCTTATTCTCGTTTTCGGCTATTATTTTTATAAAATACTTATCCTTTATTCTGTTACCGGAAGAATCAACGGTATCGGGACACAGAGGAAGTATATATTCCGTATTCAATGTGTAGCCGTTCTCCCATAATCCTTCATAACATATATCATTCGGACACATGTCATAACTGCCTAAAAGATCTTTATAATCATAGGTGTTTCCGTATCTGTCCCGGTATGTGCGGTTTTTCAATTCTTCACTGAACAGGACCGACAGTTTTGTTACTCTGCCTGCAACCGCTACATTTAGGCGAACTCTTTCCAGTGAGGTAAATCTTTCATTCAGATGCCATATATTCCAGTAACCCGTCAGTGATATGTCGGTGATGTGAACATCATAATTCGCTTGATACGGAATATCTTCCGGCAGGTCGGATATTATTTCCTCCGGTTGTACTGGATCAGTCGGGTTATACGGAGTCTCTTCTTTATAAAGGTCTACAGAACAATACTCTCTTGTTATATGAACATCGTTAAATATGCTCTTAACTTCTATTAATACCCTCACCTTATACCTTGCCGGCATGACACTCTGAATCGGTATATCCAGCTCCAGTTGCCCGTTTCTTTCATGAGGCTGCAGAATAACGCTGTTACCTCCCTGTACCGACAGTTTTATATAATCAATTTCCTTAAGAGGTTTGTCTATGGTGAAGTTTACATTGATATATCCTTTCTTATGCACATCGGCAGCGGAATAGGTAAGCCTTTCTTCAGTAAAAGCGGCATTCAGGTTTACATTAGGAACACCCATTGAGGGAACCTTGAAAGTGGCATAATATCCGTTGGTTTTGAAGGTATAGATGGAACCGGTACTGAGCCAGGATGCGCCGTTCTGCACCCTTGTCCTAGTCATACCTATATCATTTGCGGTAAAATTCACCGCTCCGTGCCCTATAAGATTTGTGTGCAGCATATACGGTTTTTGCACCGAAGGCTCCAGCCTGTCCCACGATTCGACCGCTCCGGATATTTCGGCATATATCCACTGATTGGCATTAACGGGACCCATTTCGGTGTTCTGATAAGATATATTGGTAAAAGGGTCTTCATCAAACGTATATCCCAAAAACTGATATTCACCTGCTACACAATGATTATTCACTACATCTTGAGGATTACCGTAAACAATATATCCGTAATCACGGTACATTGTGAAAGATGCGGTATAGTTACCGTTTACACTTTTTACAGGTATTCCTAAATATTGTATCCATAGTATAAACTCCTCCTGATTTGTAGGAGTATTGGAACACAAAGAACAGCCGAACAAATCCTCATATATTGTTTCTTCATATCCGCATGTTATGCATCTGTATATGACGGCATGTCCGAAATCGGTATGCTCCCCTATGTTCGATGTCTTCTGCATATCATGTCCGTGACATAAGCAACACGGTCTGTATGTAGTAAACCTGTCTTCCGTTTGTTTGCAAATTTTACAGGTTCTGCTCTGTCGATGTCCTTGTTCCTCATGTATTTTTGAAACAGCCGACCATTCGGAAAAATCATGATATCCCCTGCACAGGCAGCAGTCGGCAAGTGTTGTATAAGATACGGTGACATGCCCGCATGCAGAACAGGTGCCGGTCTTTTTATGCCCGTCAGCTGTGTGTTCCTGTGATACGGTATATGAGTAATTATGATAACCTCTGCAATAGCAGCAGGTGGGTACTGTCGTGTAATAGTCGGCATTATGCCCGCAGTCAAAACACCTTTGTGTGACATAATGTCCGTATGTCGTATGTGCAGAAGATACGCTGTAACTGTAATTATGGTATCCTCTGCATTCGCAACAGTCGGATTTCTCTGTATATCCCGAATCGCAAACATAGCCGCATTTACTGCATTTCCTGGTATAGTAATGTCCCGATCCGGACGTATGATAATCGGATATGCTTGTTGTATAGGAATGACTGCAATTGCAGATAGCACATGACGCCAGTGTTGTATATCCGCTTTCTATAACCTTTCCGCATTCCTTACAGGGAACGGTGTAATAATGGCCCAGTCCCTGCGTATGCTCCCTGCTTGTTTCCGTGAGACCTCGAATATGACCGACACAATCACAGCAGCTGTCATCTTTTTTATAGTAGGAGGTCGTGTATCCGCAGGTTGAACACTTCAATTTTACCAAATGCCCGTGAGCGGTATGAAACCCGACAGAGAGTGTATAGTAGTTATGATTACCGGTGCACCGACAACATGTTGAAAGAGTTGTATATCCCGTCACGGTAATCAAATCGCAATCCTGACAAATATATCCGCATTGATGACCTTGCGGAGTGTGTACATCGGAAACATATGCGGCATTTATGTGTTTTCCGGTTCTCTCAAAACTTTCACAATATGCAAATGCGTTAATGCACATGCTTAACAGTAAAATTATCGTAATCAAAGACAGGATAGCTCTTTTCATGTTATCTTCTCCATAAGTTGCGCTATTTATTTTTTTCCTATACTTACCTTTTCATTGTTTTTTTGAAAAAGTAAAATTGCCTATAACATTATGCATAGTGAAAAAGACATATCTCAATGTTTCATTGGAGTTGTCTTCCAACAGGTTATATGCATCCCAAGGCTTTAAAGCACGTAAAAATACATATCTGTCTATTACATAATCCGCTATATCATACGGATTATGTTCGGATAATGCTGCACACAGTGCATTTTTAACTTTGCTTTTATAGAAGCTATCGGGTATACCGTCATCCCAGTTAAACTTCTTCAGCTCCAACTTTAAAAACATTGTATCGTAACCCCACTGTGTTTCGGTATATCCCGACGGGCCTTCAAAAAACCTGAAAGCAAACAAACAATATGTGGGGTTGGTATTTATGGCGGATTTGTGGTATCGAATCTCATATGTATTCTTGGTTTCATATACTCTTTTTTCCACCACTATATACCCGATATCATCCTTGACCTGTGTCAGAGTGGATTTAATAACATCGGATAATTCCTCATATGTAACACCCTTGTATTTAACATTATCTTTGGTTGTATTATCCAGAAACGAGCAATCGAATTTCACCGAGGTATCTCTCTTTGTTTTATCGATAAGTTTGATTAATAAGGTGCAGGCCTGTGCTCTGGTAAGCGTTTCATTGAATCGAAAAGTGAAATCTTCAAACCCGTTAATAACTCCCGCACTGTAGCACTTTTTTATATGCTCCTTATACTTATCAGGTGTATATGCACCCAAATCAAACGGATATATCTTTTCCGAATAAAATTCCGGCTCCTTAAGGTATTTCATGGCATTGGAGATAAGCAAGGCTGCCTGCCCTCTGTTAATCTCTTTTTGATATTCACCGTCAAATCCTTCCAAAAGCTTAATATCACCGGCTTTATCTATGTAATTTTGAGCCCAGTAACCTTCAGCATTACCTATATCAAAACCCAGCGCTTTTATTATCATTTTTATGAACTCATCGGCTTTGACATTGCCGTCGGGTTTGAATGTATTATCGGGATATCCGTTTATAATATTCATTCCGTACAACTGTATGACCGGTTCAAAAAACCACTGGGATGATTGCACATCGCTAAACCGTGAACCTGTAGCCTGAGCATTAACACCGCATACTCCGGCTGCCGGTATTAAGCATATGATAAGCAATAAAGATGTAATTTTTTTCATGATACTCCTTTCGAGTATCATACTATTGTTATTGCCAATATATGTCTACTGACAAAAATGCTTTTTTTTATACTATAAGAAAGAATTCCGATAATTTTTTCGGAATCTCATTCCGTTAATCACGAAATATTGTAAAAAGTCAATATGTAAAAAACTACTCTCTTTTACTTTTCTCTATCTTTTCTTCGGTATCTTTCAGTACCTTTTCTCTTAGGGCTTTTAAGAATTCACAAACCTGTGCTTCTTCTATACCGTAGGTTTTCTGCAGCTCATACTCTATATCCAACCAGGTAGATATGTCTGCCTCATTATGCTGTATAACCGCTTCCATTTTATCCAATGCTTTAAAGACTATCGCCTCTTTTGTCTTCTTTTGCTCCATCTCGGAAAAGAGTTCTTTGATATGCTGATAGCGTTCTTCCGGAAGCTGCCGTATAAATTCCAGCACCTGCTCCATTTCTTTTTTATCATCTTTTTTTGTTTTCCTGAAAGAAGGTATATCTCCCGTTATCGCTTCGCCTATGTCATGAACAATACACATTTCCACAACTCTGTCCATGTTTACATCGGGTATAGTATCTTTTAATACATATGCCATAAGTATGAGCCGGTAGGAGTGTTCCGCAACCGATTCCTCTCTTCCGCAGGATGTCTTTGAATGCCGAAAATTGCATTTCATCTTCTCTATAACATGCAGCCATTGTAAAAAATCATCAGGTTTCATTATTCACCAAATAACCACGGGTCATCAGCCGGCACCTCTATAATTTCTTTTAAAGTCATTATCTGAGAGCCGCTTACAAATTTCACCAATCTTCTGTCTCGGTCGTTTGTATACCAAAAATAGCTTTCTCTTGCCGTGAATAAGGAAAATCCCGCATACTTGGCAGAGTACTTGACACACTCATAAGACTTACCGTTAACGGTAATTGTTTCCATCGTCTGATTGGTTACTCCATAAGGAGCAAACATTGCACTTTCGTTTACAAGCACATTTATGTACACCTTATCGTCTTGCTCTATCTGAATTAACCCGAGTGTCAGGTTAATCATTTCATTGTCAAGATATCGTGCAGGCTTTGCTACTTCCTTATCCGCTTGCTTGTCTTCCTGAATCGCTTTTATAGTTGCCTTTTCTTTCGTATAGTCGGTTTTTACCGACCAGTCTTTTTCTTTTCCGGAATAGAAAACATTGGATTTGTACGAAGAAGACGGAATAAGAGTATAGGTGTCGAATATGACTTGTGCTCTGTATTGCCACATATCAAACTCCGCATATGACTGCATTTTTGTTATGTTCCCGTCTGTTACATACTTGAATGTGAGGTCTCCGTCAATATTCTGCTCTTCGTTTACTATGTAGTATACCAGGCGGTAGGACCCTTTCGGTATTTCACCGACCGTATATTCATCTTCGCTAAGCTGTATTTTGCATCCGGTTAAGGTTGTACAAAACAACGATATCAATAAAACAAGAGTTAATGTTTTAAATACTTTATTCTTCATCTTAATCCTTCCTCTTCATCTCTATTTCAAATCGGTCAAAGTATACTTTCTCCATAAACTGCTCATCGGTGAAAAATGTCTTGTTGAATCGTGCAAGCTCTTTGGTGTTTTTACTCATCCATACCGGAACCTGTATATCCATCTTCTTGCATATGTCCACAAGACAGTTTGTGAGTCTTTGCTGAAAGTTCATGTCGGGATTGACACATTCGGCTTTTTCTTCAACCAGTATTAAATTGTTCTTGATAAGTTTGCCGTATATTAGCATTATTTTCCGTCCTGCTCATTTTGTATTGCCTATTTTATCACTGAATGAGTGTTTTTTAAACATTTTATCTTATCGCCTATTGCTATATTGTGCATGTAAAGCAAGTTCCTGCCCTGACCTACATCGCTTCCACCTGCAGTATTTTTTCCGCAAGAGTTTTACTGAACTTCTCCGGTTCTTCCGCTAACGGACTGTGGCTTGATCGGTTAAACCATATATAGTCTTTAAGCGGAGCCTCTACGGTTTTATAGTATTCATACGACAGTTCAAACGGTGTATTGTAATCGGAAGCTCCTATCAGATAAAACATGGGAACGGAAAACTTTGTGTACTCTTGGGAAAAGTCCAGCTTAACTATATCTTCCCACATGTTTTTCAGAGAAAAACTGTAGCCTTTTAAAACGCCGGCTATGTCGCACAATGTGTACTCCTTTGAGAAAAGTATCGGTTTAACGGTACTCTTCCACATTGATGAGCATTTGAATGTTGCACCGCCGTATTTTGATAAAAGTTTTCTCTGTTCCATCAATCCCTTTATCGGATCGCCTGCATAAAGCCCCTCTACCGGTCTTTTTATTTCCAGAAGCTTCTGCACATCTTTCTCATTACCGGCAGCCTTTGCTTTTTCCAGCACGTAGTCATAACTTTTCTCTTCATTTCTTATCCCGTTCACAAGTTGCCCCTGTCCGAAATACGCTTTTATATTCTCAGGATATCTGTATACCAGCATTGTGCCTACGCAGGATCCCCATGAATGTCCCTGTATGTATATCTTGTCTTTATTGAATTTTTTACAAAGATATTCCGTAATCTCCCTTGCGTCTTCCACAAAGGTATCCAAATTCATATCCTCTTTCTTTGCCCCTTTATAGCTTCCGCCGGTACCTCTTTGGTCCCATCCCGCTATTGTCACTTTGTCAGTTATATCTAACATATACTTCATTACGTTATGTCTGTCCACTACACCGGGTCCTCCGTGGATAAAGAGTACAACGGGATTAACGCTGTCTGTTCCTATAATATGAATCTTCTGTTGTATCCCGTTAATCATTACCTTTTCCGTTATATCAATCGTATTTTTCATATTTACCCCCTTTTTTGTAGCCTCTTCCGTTGGATATAATTTCGGAAGTCAAAAGTGCTCTGCCATATATTCTTAACTTCAAAACATTCTTACACACACGTGCTTTTGTTTTTCCGTTCATATCCTTGAAGTATGTGCTGAACCGACCGAAACCGAATATTCTGTCCTGACCCCCGTCATTGTACATTCCGTTGATGACATAGGAAACTATATCGGGACCTCCGTCAATTATTATGGCTATATGGTTTATCTGATCGGGTTTCAGCATATATTTATCGGAACTCCGGCAACAGGTATTTATACCGTCATTCATTAATATATTAATTCTGTAGTCGGATATCTGTTCTATCAGCACTCCTTTTCCCGAAGCATCCCTGCTGTCTAATATCTTTCTCTTTCCCGTTCCCGCTTTGTATATAAACTCGAAGGTAACTCCGCTTTCGGTACTCTTTGTTGCAAATATGTGACTCTTCCTGTCGGTGATACAGAATACGGGAAGTTCCGGCATATCAATTACCGATTTGCCTTCGCTTTCTGAAAGTAACCCCTCATCGGTTATATCCGATGACTCAAACTGATTCCAAAGGCTTTGCAGGAATTTTTCCGGTATTTCATGCACTCTTGCATCGAGTTTTTGTGTTTCGGTAATGTAGTATTTGCCGCCATCCTCTATGAAATCCGGATAACTCATTCTGACACCGGGATCTTCATGATATAAAACAACTTCCGGCTGCGACCACTTTATCCTCCTGCCTTCTTTTGTATCATATTCGATACCGGAACATAAAAATGCCGGATTTCTGTTTTCATACCATTTGCTTCCGTTGTTGTGGTACCAGTACAGGTATTTGCCGTTTTTACACTTCCATACGAAGTTTGCCGCTCTCGGATGTTTCATCAATCTATTGTCGGCATACCTTTTGTATTGCGGTTGCTCCCATGTATGTCCTTTGTCTCGACTGTATGTTTCCACCGGATGACCGTCTATAGAACGGTATACACAGTAAATACTTTTATCGCTTAATACAACCATGGATTGTTCTTCGGCAATCAATCCGCCGCCCTTAGGGGTAATAAGTCCTATATCGCCGTCGGGCAGTGTTTCCCACACAAGCTTATTGGGATCTTTCTCAATGTTCATATTAACCGCTCTTAACAGCCAGCCTTCGGATACGGTAAGCATATCGCCTATCTTGTGGATTATAACGTAGCCGTCATTGTCCAATATAAAAGGTTTGCCCACGGTCCAGAACATGCGAACTTTTCCTCCGTACGGATTTTCTCTGTCTATCTTTGTTTCTCTTATAGGTACTTCGTATCTTTCCGACCAGGTCTTTCCCGAGTCATCGGAGTATCTGAATACGAAAGCTCCCTGCATATCCACTCTGTGAGACAGACGCTCTTTTCTGCATATCAGATTTCTTAAGTTGTTTTTATTGAAATTATAGAAACAGTAAATCCTGTTAAACGATGTTTTCAGCAACACTCCGTAAGCCGACTCTCTTAAATCATCGCCTTCCGGAAAGTACAGATCGGTCCAGGTATTGCCCCGGTCATAACTTACGGTTATACCAACATGTGTTCCGGCCGCTCCTTCCTGTCCGTATGCGGTTGTCAGAACGCAGACCCATGCTCCGTCATCCGCAACCACGACATACGGCTGGTCGGTATACTGCTCCCTAGGTATAGGTTTTCCTCTGTCAATGTATCTGAAATCTTCCATTTTGCCACCTCTTTAAAACACGGTGCATATACACTGCTTATATAACTGCATAAATAACTACTCGTACTGTTTTACCGGTATGGGGTCACCGAGATATTTGGGCTGTCTTTTCATAATATCCGTTTCCATAACGGCCTTTATCCTGGCTAAACTCTCCCTTATATGATTATACGTCATATTGTACATGCTCTTGTTCTCTGCGGCATATCCGTATGCTTTAAAGCCCAACCTTTTTGCTATATACAATGCTCTGTAAATATGGAATCTCTGTGTGCATATTATTACGCTTTGCACTTTGAATATATAGCCCGCTCTGTATATGCTGTCATAAGTGTTGAATCCCGCATAATCTCTGTAGATATCGTCTGCATTCACACCTTTGGATATAAGGTAATCATACATGACCTTTGTCTCGTTGTACTCAACGGTGCCGTTGTCCCCCGACACTATAACAGCAATCTTTCCGTCATAGTATTCATATACCTGATATGCGTAATCCAGCCTGTCTTTAAGTACGGGTGAAGGGTTTCCGCTTGCGTATACAGCCGCACCCAACACAAGAACGGCCTGAGGTCTTTCAATCTTTTCCAACTGCTCAACACTGTCAAATATATCGGACAAAGGATAAAGCATTACATAAAGCTGTAATGACGTAAACAGCAGTGCCGATATCAGTAAAATAATCGCTATTGCCTTTTGTGCTCTGTTTTTCTTTTTCTTTTTTCTTTTAGAACGCATTATCCCTTACTGCCTGCTCCAGTTTTTTCTTGTCTTCCGCCGTAAGATTCTTAAAAGGTTTTCTCGCCTCTCCGCAATCAATTCCCGCAAGTTTTGAGACATATTTCATAGCCTGAATAGTAGCACCGCTTTCAATCATGGGTTGTATAATGTTGTTCAGTTTTGTCTGTAATTTTTGTGCCGAAGCAATGTCTTTTTTGTCAAAGGCGGCTTTTATCTGTACAAAAGCCTGCGGATATATGTTCATTGTTGTTCCGATAGCACCGGTTGCTCCCGCCATTAAAGCGGAAGCGAAAGCTTCATCCTTGCCGCTGTATATCGGTTTTTTTGATGCAACCGCTATTCTGTTTAACACATAGTAATCGGCAGCGGTATATTTAATGGAGTAAATCCTGTCATCGGACAACAAATCGTTTATCTGGTCTACCGACATATCCACACCCGTAGCACCGGGAATGTTATATATCATTATCTTTAAGCCGCATGCATCCGCTATATCGGTATAGTACTTTTTTATAGCCTTATGTCCGTGTGAGTAATAGAACGGAGGAACCGAAGCTACCGCATCAACGCCCATGCTTTTTGCATGTTTCGCATACATTACGGCTAACGCCGTACCGGGTGTGCCCACATGTGCCACAACAGTCGCTCCGTTTGCTTCTTTTGCGGCTACTTCCAGCGTTTTCATTCTTTCTTCTTCGGTTAAAAGAAAGGTCTCCGCGGAACTGCCGGTTGTATATAGTCCGTCGGCTCCTTTATCCAACACATATCTTACAAGTTTTTTCAGCGCCTCATAATCCACGGTCTGATCTTTTTTAAACGGTGTGAATATCGGAACTAAAATATCACATTTCTTCATGAGCAAATACCTCCTGCTATGTTAAGTTTAATGGATACTCGCCTTATTTACAATCAATGATGTTATGTTTTATGATAATATATATTCAAATATATTTTGTTAATAAGAAAGAAGAGAAAATGAAAGATCCGAGAAACGAAAAACTGGCAGATTTATTAATCAACTATTCCTGCAGACTTAAAGAAGGAGAGAAGATACTCATTTCCGTCTCCGAGACCGATAACGACCTGGTTAAGAGGCTGGTGGAAAAGGCATATCAGGCAAAAGCTCTGCCTTTTGTACAGATATCCGACTCGTCCCTGTCCCCGAAACTGTATGAGCATATAACGGAAGAGCAGCTGGAAATAATGAACGAGCGGGACCTGAACTTCATGAAGAAGATGGATGCATATATAGCCATACGGGCAAGTAAGAATATATATGAGATAAGTACCGTTCCCTCGGAAAAACTGTCCCTGGCATCTAAAATATTGAAACCTTCCTTTGACCGAAGAGTCAAATATACAAAGTGGTGTGTGCTGCGGTATCCCAATGAGTCCATGGCTCAGCTTGCCGGAATGAATACCGAAAAGTTTACCGATTTCTATTACGATGTATGTACGCTGGATTATCAAAAAATGAGTGACGCAATGGATAATCTGGTGGAACTTATGAATAAAACCGATAAAGTGCATATAAAGGGAGAAGGTACCGATTTGACTTTTTCCATAAAGGACATTCCCGCTATAAAATGTGCCGGTGAAATGAATATCCCCGACGGAGAAGTATTTACCGCTCCGGTAAAAGACTCGGTAAACGGTTATGTAACCTTTAACACTCCTTCAGTCAGTGAAGGTAAGACATTTGAAAATATCCGTCTGGAATTTGAAAAAGGTAAAATTGTAAAAGCTACAGCCAACTATACCGAGCATTTAAACAAGATTTTAGATACCGACGAAGGCGCAAGGTATGTAGGTGAGTTTGCAATAGGTGTGAATCCGTATATATTGGATCCCATGAAAGACACTTTGTTTGATGAAAAGATATGCGGATCTTTCCATTTTACCCCCGGTGCCTGCTATGACGAAGCACCCAACGGCAATGATTCCGCCATTCATTGGGATTTGGTGTGCATACAGACCGAACAGTACGGCGGAGGAGAAATCAAGTTTGATGACAGGTTAATACGCAAAAACGGTATATTCACGGTGGAAGAACTTCACTGTCTTAACCCCGAAAACTTAAAGTGAGGACTTTATGAAGATAATGCATCTTGCCGGCGGCGGTGATATAGGAGGAGCAAAAACCCATATAATCTCTTTGGCAAAAGAGCTTTCCCGTACCAATACTCTTAAGCTGGTATCTTTCCGATACGGAGATTTTGCCGAAAGCGCCAAAGCCGAAGGCATTGATGTGACGGAAATTAAAAGTGCTTTCCTTCTCAAAGATATTCATGCCCTTTTTGTTGAATATGACAAATTTAAACCGGACATAGTTCACTGTCACGGAGCCAAAGCCAACATGATGGGACTTTTTCTTAAAAGGCACAGAAATGCGTGTGTTACCACCACTATACACTCCGATTACAGAAAAGACTATATGCATAACTTATTCAAACAGGCCACTATAGGTCTGTTCAATACATTGGCTTTGAGAATAATAAAGTTTCACATTGCCGTTACCGAACAGTTTGCAAGAACCCTTATATCCAGAGGCTTTGAGGCATATAACATGTTTTCCATATACAACGGCATTGATTTTGAAAAAGAAATGCCTAAGATATCCAGGAAGGAATATTTTGAACAATATGGCATACCGTATAATCCCGACGAGTTGATTATAGGGATAGCGGCACGTCTTACCAAAGTAAAGGATATACCCACCCTTATAAAAGGCTTTGCCAAAGCTCATGCCGATAATTCCGATATGCGTCTTCTTATCGGCGGAGACGGCGAAGAAAAGCAAAAACTTACGGATTTGGCAAATCAACTGGGTGTAAGTGAAAAGGTGCACTTTTTGGGCTGGATAGACGATGTGGACAGCTTTTTCAGTGTAATAGACATTGATGTAATATCCTCACTGAGCGAAACTTTCCCTTACTCTTTAACCGAAGGAATCCGGGCGGGAGCCATCCCCGTTTCCAGTAATGTGGGAGGAGCATCTTCACTGATTGACCAGAAAGT
Source organism: Clostridiaceae bacterium (assembly GCA_012838235.1). Lineage (GTDB taxonomy): Bacteria > Bacillota > Clostridia > DUPQ01 > DUPQ01 > DUPQ01. The sequence goes on along the minus strand of DUPQ01000057.1, from coordinate 3,721 downwards.
TACCGGATACATTTTCGAGCCCAAAGATTATGAGACTTTAGGCAATTATCTGTATCAACTGTCAAAAGACAAGAATAAGCGCATAACCATGCAAAAAGCTTCCTATGAGCATACAAAAGCCAACTTCTCGCTAAAGGCAATGAAGAATAAACAGGAAGATATTTATTCGCTTATACTCAAACACTTTAACGAAAAGGAGCGCAACAAGGTAGTTATATGCGGAGCATACGGGCGAGGTAATGCCGGTGATGAGGCAATAAAATACACAACCTTATCCAGTATGAGGAATATCGATCCGGATATGGATATATGTGTAATGACCTTAAGGCCTAAAAAAGAAAGAGCAATCGACAGAGTTCAGACCATATACACCTTTAATGTTATAAAGCTGTTTTTCCTGTTAAGAAAATCCAAGATATTTGTAAGCGGAGGAGGTTCCCTTATTCAGGATGTGACATCATCAAGATCGCTTTTCTTCTACACCTTTACTCTTTATCTTGCCAAGAAACTGGGCTGTAAAGTTATAATGTTCGGCTGCGGAATAGGGCCTGTATCCAGACCGTTCAACAGAAAACTGTCGGGAAAGATAATTGATAACTATGTGGATGTAATAACGGTACGCGATCATATGTCGGAAAAAGAGCTGCAATCTTTAGGAGTAACAAAACCTCAAATCACCGTTTCCGCAGACCCCGCAATAAACCTGACCGCCGATAAAAGCAACACCCATAAGATATTCATTTCGGAAGATATACCCGCAGACGGAAAATATATCTGTCTGGCACTTAGAAGCTGGAAAAACTTCAACAGGAATGAAGCCGTTGCAAAAGCCTGCGAGCATATGTATAACAAATACGGATTTACCACAATATTCTTCCCTATGGAATATCCCAAGGATTTATCGGTGTCGGAAAAGACGGCGGAACTGTTAGATACACCTTACTATTTAATTCGCAATAAATATCCCACCGAGCAGGTAGTGGCATTCATGTCAAAGATGGAACAGGTTGTGGCAATGAGACTTCACGCATTGATATTCGCAGCCGCAAATTATGTTCCCGTAGTGGGAATATCCTATGACGTAAAAGTATCGGGCTTCATGAACTATATAGAAAGCTCGGCATGCTTGGAACTTTCCGATGTAACGGAACAATCCGTTATTAATGCAATGGAAGAGAGTTTTAAACATAGGGAGAGAGTTATAAAAGCAACAAATACGTTAAAGGAAAAAGAAGCGGTCAACAAGCAGCAGTTTATCAAGTTGTTGGAGAATTAATACGGTCTTTTTCAGTTGACTTTATCCTCTTGTTTCGTTACAAGTTTACCGTCTCTCATGCTTAACACCTCGTCGGCATCGGCAGATATCTCCGAATCGTGAGTAACAACAATAACACAATATCCTTCTTCATGGGCAAGCTTTTTCAGTATGCCTATTATGTTCTTTCCGTTCTCCGAATCTAAATTGCCCGTCGGTTCATCGGCAAGTATTACATCGGCTTTTGCTGCCAATGCGCGGGCTATTGCCACTCTTTGCTGCTCACCTCCCGAAAGCATTGACGGCAATCTTTTATGGAAGGCGGAGTCCAATCCCACCGAGTCCATCATCTTAGCAGCTGTAACCTTTGCTTCCTTATCTTTGATTCCTTTCAGATGCAGAGGATACATAACATTCTCAATAGCGGTAAGAAGAGGGAACAGATTGTAATCCTGGTATATTACCGCAACATCATCTCTTCTGTACTTGTCCAGATTCATCTCTTTAGTATCTTTCCCTTTATACACAACCGACCCTTCTTTCGGAACATCCAGCCCTGCAAGCATTGCTAAAAGAGTTGTCTTACCGCATCCGGATTTTCCCACAACCGCATATAACTTACCTCTCTCAAACTCAAAACTGAAATCGTTAACGGCTTTTACTGTCTGATATTTATTCCTATACTCATATACCGCATTTTTAACTTCCAAAATCTTTTCCATCTCTTCTCCTTTACTCATTTGCCTTCATTATTTTCATAACATTTACCAAAGCTACATTCAATACCGATATTGCCGTTCCCGACATGTAGCATACGAAAAATACCGCTATTTTCCATACAACCAACACGGCATTTTGCCGGTATATCGCAAAGAATACCGCAATGCCCAACAACATACCTGTCAAACAAAGCAGCAGTTGTTCAAAAAATGCTTCAAAGAAAACCATCGCCTTGCCGGTACCCAAACTTCTCATAACGGCAAATTCCGCTTTTCTGTTCTTGGTGGACATAAAACTTACAACTAAACCCGTAGCAACCGATAGCACAAACAAAAAAGGCTCCGCTATCTTGAGTTTCCTGATATCCGATTCGATAGGTTTAACCACATCATCAAGATTTCCTTTGGGCATTACAAAAGTATATCTGAACAATATTTTCAATTCATTCAATTCTCTTCTTATCGCACCGACGATAGAAGGTTCAATAAAATAAAACTTCAATATCTTCGCAACTTCTCCGGTATATTTTGAATTAATAAGGTTAAACCTGAAGGAATATATGCTGACGGTGCCTTTTGTAAGTTCATCATTAAAACTCTCATACGAGCAGTAGATATTATCCGGCCCTTCATGGGTTCCCACAATGTTAAACTCCACAAACTCATTCTCTTCCTGTTTATCATATCTCAAGCGAACTGTATAGTACTCCCATCCCATATCTTCCATCATTCTCTTAGGAACTATACATGACGGCCGGCTGTCCAAGAGAATCGACTCGTCATATAGGGGCATCAGGTTAAACTCATGTTTGAACTCTTCTTCATCCGGAAGATATGTCAAACCGACTACTGATCCGCCAAGTTCCCGCTCCACTTTGTCATCAAACATATATGTGTAATTGCTACTAAACGAACTTCTTATCTTTATATCGGTAATATAGTCTCTGATGCCATGTAGGTTCTGTGAAATTATATTATAGTATTTAGAGTTCATAGCCAGGTTTGTTTCCTCTATGCAGAATTGATCGGTTATAACCGTTTCTATTATATATTCCGAATATACATCTTCCAACGACTGTGTCTGTGTAACTATTGACTGACTTATGATGCAAATGGATAAGGTAAGTACCATTGCCGCACAAACCAAAGCAATACTCTTAGGCAAACTCCTTAAAATGTTGGTTATCCCGTACCTCATCAGGTATAATTCAGTTCTTTTTCGCATTTTTCGATTTCTTCAATCCTTTCATAAGCCTAAATACATCCTGACCCGACTGGGTGCACTCTATTATTGCAGCAATGAGTATCAATACAACTGCCTGAATGATTGCGCTTAGCCACACTGCTTTTGTAGACTGCATCTTGCTGATATTCATCGCTTTGAATAATTCAATCGGTGCTGACATTCCTTCAAAACTTGCTGCTATAGTCTTGTCCAAAACATCCCCGTATAATTCCATGCCTGCAATAAGGCCTATTACCGAAGCTATAATAACAATAAGCACTATACCGCTCATTTCACTGAAGAATGCTCTAACTCTGCCCGCACCTAAGGAAAGCATGGTTGCAAGATTCTTTCTGCTGTCTATCATATATATACTTAAGAATACAGCAACTATGCATACCCACGCCAGTACAGATATGAATAATATAAATGAGGCGGTCTTCATATACCCGTCAAGCTTACCTGCTATCTCGCTGTAATTCTGGTCAAAGTAATAGAACATGCCTCCGTAGCCTAAAGCTT
>DUPQ01000056.1 GCA_012838235.1 Clostridiaceae bacterium | reverse complement strand
GATTTTTAAAACCATTTTCTTGTTATCCTCTGATTTTTTATCTATAATTAATCTTAATATATTTATTTATTACGTCAATATCTTTCATTTTCTATCAAAATTTTTCACCGGGGAGGAAACACAATGTTGCAATGCGAACGCAAGGAAGAAATACTATCAATTCTTGAAAAACAAAAGACATGCAACGTGGGGCTATATTTGAGATTTAGGATTAAAAGATGCCGGAGGAGGAATCCGGATGGATAGGTGCGAACGTATACTCGGAGGGCTTTTTGGAGTTGCCTGTGGTGACGCTCTTGGCGGAACGCTTGAGTTTATGTCAAGTGAAGAGATTGAGAGAGAATACGGATATTTAAAAGATATTGTCGGCGGAGGCTGTTGGAACCTGATGCCCGGAGAAGTGACCGATGACACTATGATGACTATCGCTGTTGCAGAAGGTATCCTGGAAAACCCTGATAATCCCGTCGAGAATATCGGAAAACAATTTATAAAATGGTATGATAGTAAACCTAAGGACATAGGCAACATTATTCGAATTGCGCTAAGCGAGTATAAACGAAGTAACGACTGGATGAAAGCTTCATACTATGCTCATCAGGCAACTGGAGGTATGAGTGCCGGAAACGGTTCACTCATGAGATGTTTACCGGTTGCCTTATATTATAATGATGCTGATAAAATACTGGAGATAACCGCTTCACAAAGTATGCTTACACATTATGACCAGAAAGCAGTGGATGCCTGCAAGTTTTATAATATGTTAGCTTACCGGTATCTGAATGATAAACTTAAAATACCAACTATTGAGGAATGTATTGAAAAGTATCCGGATTATAAGCAGGTATTCCGGTTAACAATAAAAAATTTAAAACCGTCAGGTTATGTGATAGATACATTGGTATGTGCACTATGGTGTTTTATTAACACTTCAACCTTTGAAGATGCCGTATGTGAAGCGGCAAACCTTGGAGGGGACGCGGACACTATAGCCGCAATTACAGGTGGAATAGCCGGGGTGTACTATGGTTATGATGCAATTCCCGACAGATGGAAGGAAAAAATATTAGTAAAAGAGCAGCTAACTTCTATTGCAAAAAGGATAATAAAAAACAATTGTAAAGTTTAGGAATCAAAACGCTTTCTAAAAAAATGACCAAACATGTTGGTCATTTTCTTTACTATGTATCATTATTTATGTATTCATTATGAGTTGCCGTATGTTCTAGTTAACTCGTGGCATTTTGTACATAAAACTTCACAGTTAGATAGGTTATTGGAACCCCCTGCACTAACTGCAGTTATATGATGGGCATGCCAGTTGCCGTGCCTTGAGAATGTTACAGTACAGCGTCCGCCATGATGAGGTGCATCTGTTCTTCCTAAATGTTTGCGGGTACATTCGCATCTGCCGCCAGAAAGTTTGTAAGCTGCATCTTTTACGCTTTCAGAAAAAGCCATAAAGATCACCTCCTCTATATAGAATTATAACAAATTATAAAAAAATTGTAAT
>DUPQ01000055.1 GCA_012838235.1 Clostridiaceae bacterium | reverse complement strand
GTAAAAATGTGATGCTATAGTTTAGATATAGAAAAGCAATTTCCTATCTAGTATCTAGTATCTAGTATAGTCTGACCGGCCTTTATGATTTTCAAAGTAACCTCGTTCTGCATCTGGTGTTCGGCCAACTTATTTTCTATCAGAGCAAGAGTCAGTTCCGTTCCGTAAACCGGGGCGTTTACCCTTTTCAGAACATACGGCAAAGCGCCGATATGGTCTTCATGACCATGCGTCACTATAATTCCCTTTAGCTTTTCACTGTTCTTCTCGATATATGTCACATCGGGAATGACAAGGTCTATTCCTAACATTTCATCTTCAGGAAAAGCTACTCCGCAGTCAACAACAAACATGTTTTCACCGTATTCAAAAACAGTCATGTTCTTGCCGATTTCTTCAAGCCCACCCAACGGAATGACCTTCAATGTATTCTTTTTTCTGTTTGCCACTAATTTTCCTCCATGTCTTTTCTTATTTATCTGAACATATATTTTATTCTTTATCAATAAGGTAAAAATACACTAACTTTAAGATTATATCACAAACTATTATTTAAATGCAATTATTTTCCATTTTGTGGCAGCTCTGAAGAGTAAACTTGCAAGTTTGGGGCACGTCTGCTTAATTCTCTCTGCCAGTCGGTAATATGCTTTTAGTTCACAATCCTGATTCGTAACATCTTCTGACTCGTTTTCTATAAACTCAGAGCCAATACTTAAAACCATATCGCCTACCAGAAGCTTTGCTTCAAGAACATGGTGCATATATTGTTTCGTTTCCCCTGTTCTTTCATTGGTGTATTCTATTCTAAGACAGTGTTCGCAATGCTTTTCATCAGATTTAAATAATCCGGTTCCATCAAAAATGATGCCCAATACTTTCCATTGATTCTATATTTCTCAAAGCATCTTTTCTTTAATCCACCACAGGCACAAACGCATACAGCGCCTGCACCTATGGTTTGTTTCATAGCCGCAAGCGCCATTTGTGATGGTAATGAAGCTGTGCGCTAACTGCATGTAAATCGATATGTCCCGCATGGACAGGCACCTGTCAAATAAAGTAATTTAAACGGGACAGCAATCCATCTTCGGGAATGACATTTGTCAGAGAATAGATAGGTATCGGAAAATATGGAAAACCAGCCGCGTACGGAGAAAGTTCATAAAGCTGAAAATATACAACAAGAGCCTTGTCGGAAACATAATAATCCTGGTCAGGGGCAATGCCTTTGAAACTCTCGAGCAGAGGGATATCCCTGACTTTTATCTGCCTTTCAATCTCCGCATTGATAATGTCCATATAAGCGCTTTCCGGAGCGAATAACTGATGCAGTTGATAATTCTCCCCCGTTGCCGTATCCATTGTTAAAGAATAAACCATTGTCATTGGATGGGCTCCTCCGAATTCTGCCAGACCGACAAGGGATAAGCTTAGTATTCCCCGCTGATTGTTTTTGATTTCATATGAGCCGTCTATGATTGTTTTCAAATCGGGCTGCTTTAAATCCCGAACCAGATCAATCATTCTTTCTTGAATATTTTTATTCATTCGTATGCTGGCATATATACTTTGATGTCCTACTACCTGAGGATAAAGCATTGTTACATTTGGTGCCCGATACACGCGGTTTACCGTGGCTACAGGCCTTTTAATCAGAAGCATCGCAATTCCACCTTCATACATTTTCACTTTATTGTATGAGGTATACCGTTGTTCCGGCACAAAGGGTTTTCACTTTTCAAGTTACTGCTGGTATTATGATAACACCATATAATAAGAATCGGTATATGACTCACCCACTACACGAAAAGTTGCCTGCCCGGGGTCACGTTTTTCGGTCCATAATAAAATGATACAATCGTCACCCACAACTACCTGCGGTGCAATAACATCCCTGTCCGTGTAATTTGTAAGCCATCTATCAGCTATTCCACGGCATTCCTTTTTTATTGGGATTAAGCTGTGTATGGAGCACCGGTGATAAATCATTTCGGTATAAGTCGGAATAGTGTCGCCTGTCCCCGATAGCGTCAACAGTTTGCAGGAATAATTATCAAAACCCTGACCGACATGGTAAGCCTCCATGCTCTCTTTGATTTTGTGTTTGTTGTTGCAGTTCCATGCAATCATTATAAACGGAACCGGACTGCGCCGCCTTTTTCGGCAACGCAGCCCGGTCATCCGCGCAGATATATTTAAGCCCGATTAAGCCTGAATTCAAGAGC
>DUPQ01000054.1 GCA_012838235.1 Clostridiaceae bacterium | reverse complement strand
TATCCGAGTCCTGCTTATCAAATACATTCACTATAGCAGCGCCGTCAAGACCGACCGAACTGATGGCTGTTTTGGCTCCTATCTTCAATATCTTTAAACTGGTTTCCAGAATTTTGGAAGTTGCGGTCTCCGCTTTGGATTGCAGTTTGGTTATAAGGTTTTCCAAAAAAGATAAACACAAATCATTACCCATATTAAACTGTGAATATTGCCAGGTATTAAACCAGATAGGATATACTTTATCCTCGATTTGTTGTTTTATCATATTCATCATACTGGTTTTTCCGCTTCCCCAATCACCCTGAATGGATATGGTCATCGGTGTATCACAACTTACAATAAACTGGCATAAACCGTTAATATATGTACCTATACCAAAAGAATCTTCCGTTAGCTTTTCTACCGGTTTATCCGTATATCCCAACCTGCTCATTTGCTACCCCCTTTGAAACACAATAGATTTCTAATACATTTATATAATTATTACACATATTGATTATACACAAAAATCATGAATAATATCAATTAATCATGGTTTTGGATAGTGTAAAAAACCTTGATTCTTCTGAAAGAGATAATCTACCCATCAAACCCGGCTTTCGCTAATATCTATGTCGGGGTGTAGCATATTTCTATTTGTGCCATTCTTTAATTTTATTTACTAAAATTACGTTGCTCTCTTCTCCCGCCTTTGTGTTGGTTTCAAGGCTTCCGCCCATTTCCAGCATCATACCGTTAACATAAACATAAGGGCCAAGGAAGAAGATATGTCCTGCGTCATCAAAGATATAGATATCCGTATTCTCCGGCTTGTGTTCTTTTATTACTCTTGCAGATAATTCGCTCTGCCACATTTTGTCCATTGCGCCTGCAAATATGAGTATATTCGCATCACAGTTTTCAACTTTTATTCTGGCAGCCTCGCTACCAGGGTCATTGTTTGCAGCACTTTCATAGCCCGGTCTGTAATCTATCGGTCTGTTAAATATAAAATCTAAAATGAGATTAGTCGCCGCTTCAGGACTCCCCTTTGTCATATCTATATAGGGGAGCTCTTCACCTTTATAAGTCCAGGAAGACATCATTTCCCGGCTGTAATTCTTGGACAGACCCATATAATTCCAGGCAGTCGGTGCGCTCAGGATAACATTGTCGATTTCGGGATACAAAGTTGCCAAATTGAGTGCAAGTTCCGCTCCCTTGGATAAGCCGAAAACCGTTATAATCTCGTTATCTTCGATGTTTTTGTCAATATATGCGAGGACTTCTTCAAAATAGTCCAAGGGAATCCGGACGAGTTCTTCTTTTTGGTTCTCCATACCGAAGAAAAACAAAGCAAGGGTTTCGAAACCCGCTCTTGCAAAGGCCTCTGCAGAATGATAGGAAGGGGAGCCTTCCGAGCCGCCAAAGGTTATAATGACACCTTTATATGTTTTATTCAGCGGCTTCAGTCTGAACCCGTTCATATATTCGCCTGTAATTCTGCTGACTTCTACACCCTCAATATTTGTATTATATTGCGACAAATCCGTAGGAGACAGAGCCTCACCGATGTCATGTTTATAACTTTTATATTTGATACCGTTGTATGTTCTTATTCCGAAGATAAGCATAAACGAAGTGATTATAATAACAAGTATGATTGCGATTGTTTTCAATATGCCAAAAAATATTTTCATTGCCGGCTCCTTTCAAAAAAGTGTCATTATAGGGAGTGTATAATAATTTTCTGCAAATCGGTTTCCTGTATCAGATTAATTTTAGCAACTGAAAAAACTCCTGAAATCCAAGATTTTCTTAGCCAGGAGCCATTATAAAATACGATATCGGACGCGTCAAGGTGTGTGAAACACAGATAGTGTTAAATGTTATTTAAATGTTATTAAAATATTATTTATGTTACTCTTTTCTTTCAAAAATCATCTACTGCTTTATACTTTTTTAAACTCCGATTACCGTTACTTAAAAACGATTACCGAACATTATGGAGTTTATAATGCTCTCCAGCATTTCCTGTCTTCCCGAAGTATTGGTTGTAATCTCTCCGTTGGATAATGCATACCTGGTCAGTTTCTCCAAATCGGTTTTCCCGTTGACAATATCGGCACCTATACCGTGAGTATAACTCTTGTAGCGCTCTTTTACGAAATCGTCAATCCTGCCGTCGTCTATAATAGCATAAGCTATTTTAAGACCCAATGCGAATGTATCCATACCGGCGATATATGCAATAACCGTATCTTCAGGTGTATATGAACCTCTTCGCTGTTTTGCATCGAAATTCAAACCTCCGGTAGTGAATCCCCCCGCCCTTATTACTTCCAGCATGCAATATACGGCATTATATACATCGGTAGGGAACTGATCTGTATCCCACCCCAGCAACATATCTCCCTGATTTGCATCAATGGATCCGAACATATCGTTTATTGCCGCCGTTCTTAACTCATGCTCGAATGTATGTCCGGCAAGAGTGGCATGATTGGCTTCGATGTTTAGTTTGAAATGCTTTTCCAATCCGTATTTTCTAAGGAATGATATAGTTGATGCCGCATCAAAATCATACTGATGTTTTGTAGGCTCCTTGGGCTTGGGTTCTATGTAGAAAGGGCCGTTGAATTTAATTTTATTCTTGTAATCCACGGCCATATGCATCATACGTGCCAAATTATCCAACTCCAGCTTCATGTCTGTGTTTAAAAGAGTCTCATATCCTTCACGTCCGCCCCAGAAAACATATCCCTGTCCGTCAAATTTCTTGGTTATGTCTATAGCCTTTTTTATGGAAGCAGCCGCATAAGCGAAAACATCGGCATTAGGAGCTGTAGCGGCACCGTGCATGAATCTGGGGTGACCGAACAGATTGGCCGTTCCCCATAAGCATTTAATGCCTGTGCTGTCCATTTTCTCTTTGATATAGTCGGCCATTATATCCAGATTGGTATGTGTCTCGGCCAGTGTTTCACCGGCAGGTGCAATGTCCACATCATGAAAACAGAAAAATCCGATTCCAAGTTTGCTCATAAGCAAAAAACCCGCATCGGCTTTTGCCTTTGCATGGGCTAATGTTCCTTCTTTCTTTGAAAAAGATTTGTCGGCGGTTCCCGAACCGAACATGTCCACGCCTGTTCCGCACAGAGTGTGCCAATAGCTCATTGCAAATCTTAAGTGTTCTTTCATGGATTTTCCGTGAATAACTTCATTCGGATTATAGAATCTGAAAGAGAAAGGATCGGTACTTTTTGATCCCTTGAATTTAATCTTCGGAATGGTTTTTAAATAGTTTTTCATATGCCTCCTACCTTTTAATAAAATTTTATAAATGCTTTTAAAAAGACATTTTTATAGTATCAGCCGCAATGCTCTTTGTCAAAGGTTAACATATAGTGCGAAAAAATTCTGTTTATGCTTTCTTTATCTTAACGAAGCTGCTATCTTCTTTAATGCAGGCAAAGCATGTGTCAGAAAATCTTTCTGCGGGCAGTAATCGTTTGTTTGGAAGTAAAAATACCTGTATCTTCTGCATCCTCCGTTACAGTAGTCTTTAACTTCGCAGTTATTACATATTAGGTTATATGAGGAATTGTCTTTAAGAAATTTTTTGAAGTTATCGGAATTCAATATAGAGTCAAAATCCTGTTCATGAACATTTCCGCCGTTAAAATCGTCCAGTACATAAAAATCGCACGGATAGACCGAACCGTCGGCTTCTGTGACAAATTGCGCCTGGCAGAATCCCGTCATTCCGCATTGCTCGGGAGGATATCCCGCACACATCTTTACCAGATTATCAAACACTCTTATACTTACATACTTTCCCTGCAAATATTTCTGCAACCATATATCAAAGAAAGTTTTTAAAAAATCCGCATATGCTTTCGGTTCCAAGGCATACGGTTGATTGCAATTTGTGTTGTCTAAAGATGAAAGGCAGGGGATTAACTGAATGTAATCAAATCCGTTCTTCTCATAAATATTCCAAAGTTTTTGAGGGTGTCTTACATTGTACTTGGTTGCAACCGTCAGTATGTTGAACGGAACTTCATATTTTTTTAACAGATTAATACCGTTCATTACTCTGTTGAAGGTGTCTTTTTGAAAGTAGTCCTTTCTGAGAGTGTCATGCGCTTCTTTTAATCCGTCAAGCGATACGCCCACCAGAAAGTCATGCTTTTTAAATAACCTGCACCATGCCTTGTCTATAAGTAAGCCGTTTGTCTGTATTGAATACATGTACTTTACTTTTTCAGTCTTTGCCTGTTGTGCATATTCCGTGAAATCAAGAAAGAAATCTAATGTTGCAAGAGTGGGTTCTCCGCCCTGAAAGGAAAAGGTTATTTCTCCCTCGGGACAAGCCTGCAGTGCCCGGTCTATTACTTTATGTGAAGTGTCTTGGGACATTATCCCGTAAGACTTTATCTTTCTTTTATTGCTTACATCGTCATAAAAACAATATTTACAATTCATATTGCAAAGCGAAGATGCCGGTTTTACAAGTACATGGAAATTTTTTCTCATTTCATTGTCCTTCAACTTCCCGGATTTTATCACCATGTATGCTTTTTGGTCAAACGAATATATCTCTTTATATTAAAAAAACGCCTCTTACCTGTGGGACAAAAAGACGTTTCTCATATATGTGGAGCTGGTGGACGGACTTGAACCCCCGACCTGCTGATTACAAATCAGCTGCTCTACCAGCTGAGCTACACCAGCATCATGGTGGGAGCAATAGGGCTCGAACCTATGACCCTCTGCTTGTAAGGCAGATGCTCTCCCAGCTGAGCTATGCTCCCACGACATGCCGTTGAGACGGTATTTTGAAGTATACTAAAAGCGTAACCGGTTGTCAACAGGGATTTTTGAAAACCGGATAGCCGTATTAGTAATATTTTATGTTGTATACAGTTTATTGCCCTTCTTTTCGGAGTACTTAATAGCCAGTCCGCCTTCGGAAGTTTCTCTGTATTTACTGAAGAGATCCCTTCCCGTTTCATACATGGTATCCACAACCATATCGAAAGATATTTTCCTTGTATGCGTAAGAAAATTGGCAAGACTTACCGAGTTGATTGCTCTCATGGCGGCAACGGCATTTCTTTCAATGCAAGGAATCTGTACAAGACCCATTATAGGGTCGCAGGTAAGTCCCAGATGGTGCTCCATCGCAACTTCCGCTGCATATTCAATCTGATCCAGATCCATGCCGAAGAGTTCGGCAAGTCCCGCCGATGCCATGGAACATGCCGTTCCTATTTCCGCCTGGCATCCGCATTCGGCACCGGATATGGAAGCATTGGTTTTTATTACATTTCCTATAACTCCCGCCGCGGCAAGAGCTCTCAAAATATCCCTGTTGGAATAGCCGTTTTTTTCCTGCATGTATTTCAGTACAGCAGGTAACACCCCGCAGGATCCGCAGGTAGGCGCCGTAACCACAATACCTCCGCCGGCATTTTGTTCCGATGCCGCAAAAGCATAAGAGCAGACAATGCGGTTTTCTCTGGTGGAAGGACTTTCATCCATGTGTCTCTGTCTGTACAGGTACCGGGCTTTCCGCTGAAGTTTTAATCCGCCGTGCAGTATTCCCGTGGCATTAAGTCCCTCTTTAATGGACAATTTCATATGATGCCAAACATCATCAAGATAATCGTATATTTCCGGTCCTTCGCACTGTTCTACATATTCATAAAGCTTTAAGTGGTGCTTTTCACAATATTTTTTAATCTCGGTAAAATTCTTTTCTTTATAGAAATCGGGAGAGTCCATGTATGGTTTGCCCTCGATTCTTATGGCGCCGCCGCCTATGCTCATCACTCTCCACTTGTCCGCTACCTCGTTATTTTTAATAGCCACAAAATCCATGGTGTTGGGATGAGGCAAATCTTCGGTGACGGTATCTATATGTACTTTAACCGGTTTATCGGACAAAGCCTCTTTTACCGCCTTGTCGGTCATATGACCCAATCCCGTTTTTGCCAGCGAGCCGTACAAAGTCACCTCAAATCTTTCGGCATCGGGATGTTCCTCTCCGAACCTTCTTGCCGCCCTGTCCGGTCCCATTGTGTGAGAGCTTGACGGACCTCTTCCTATTCTGTACAGTTCCTTTAAAGACTTCATTATTATTACCTTCGCTTAGAGGCAATTATATCATAGATATAATTTAATACCAGTATAGTGATGCCTTATATATATCGGATGGTATCGGTAACGGGAAAGCACTGTAAAATAGCTTTAATAAAGAAAAAATCCGAGGGGAGCGGATCTTTTCTTGCTAAGATTTGATTGCTGACATCAGAGTCAGGGTACGAGCGTATTATACAATATACGAACATTTGTTTCAATAGTGAAATTTTTACTGTCCGATTAATTACCCAGTGGTTTCTCTGTTGTAAAGAGAGCGGCCGATGATATATAATTTAGGGGCAGGAAAGAGGGATTTGTGAAGAATAAATCTGTAATAAAAACCATTAACATAATTGTACCGATTTTTATTCTCGGTCTTATTATCTTTAACTCGACAATAGAAGCGCTGGTGCTTGCCGTTTTTTACTTTATATATAGGATAATAATCGGATTATCCAAGATATATTCATATATAGCCATAAAGTATTATGTAAAAGGTAATTTAAAGAAGGCAAGAAAGTACTATAAAAAAGCATATGAAGTGAAAGTAAAGGAACCGCCCATTGTCGCATCATACGCATACCTCCTCATATTACTCGGCGAGTATGATCAGGCCGAACAGGTGCTGCAAGTACTGGAAAGCATGAAGCCGGTAGGCAAAGCCGCCACATCGCTGATGCTTTGTAATGCGGTGCTTATGTGGAAAAGGGATAAAAACCTTATCGCGGCACTTGCTAAAGTGGAATCGATGGATGAGACCATGCGCAATCAATGGTATTACAACGTATATGCCAAACTGTGCATTTTTTCCGGTAATATTGGAAAGGCAAAGGAAGCCGCCCTGAAGGGTTATGAATATCTTGAGAGCAATCCGGTAGCGGTGGAAAATCTTCTCATTATACATTGTATAAATGAAGAGTATGACAAAGCTCTTTCCGCTGCAAACAAACTTATAAACAACAAAAAATTCCGGGCATCATCACAGGATGCATATTACTACAGTGCGCTGGCTTACGAAAAGAACGGCGATAAGGAAACGGCAAAAAAACTGTATCTGAAGGCGTTACGGTATGAAAATACGACAATGACTTATGTAGATAAACAGAAAGTGCTGGATAAGGCGGGAGAGTATATGAAATGAAAGAAAAACTGAAGGTTGCATGGCCTAAGATTGCTGATTACATTGTTATGACTGTAGGGGTGGTTATTTCCGCTGCGGCGGTAAATCTTTTCTTTGTTCCGTACAAGATACACTCGGGAGGAGTTTCCGGTATAGCCACCGTGCTTTATTATCTTTTTAACAATAAGGTGCCGGTCGGTGTTCTGGTAGCGCTTCTTAATCTGCCTCTTTTTTTAATAGGTTATAGAATAATAGGAAAGAGATTTATGATAAGAACATTGTATGCCACCGTGATGTACACCGTAGCAGTCGATGTCACCGCAAAGTGGTTGTCGGAAGTTTCCAAAAAGATAACAATTGAAAGCGGTAACATACCTGATCTTATGCTGTTTTGTTTCTTCGGAGGAGCACTTATGGGTCTGGGATTGGGTATAGTCTTTACCCGAAATGCCTGCACCGGCGGTTCGGATTTATTTGCGGAGATTATGAGACGAAAAGGTATACACTACAGCATAGGTACATTGATGTTCATGTTTGACGGCGTATCGGTTTTGATGTCACTTATCGTGTTCAAAAATTTATTACTTGTGCTCTATTCGGTAATTGCCATATTTGTTTCCATGAAGGTGATTGACCTTATTCTTGACGGCGCAAATGTTGCCAAAGCCGTCTACATCATGTCGGATAAGAGCGAAGAGATAGCCGACGCCATTATAAACGACATAGGTAGAGGAGTCACCGGATTTGCCGGTCGGGGCATGTATTACAGGCAAAGCAGAGAGACTCTGTTCTGCGTGGTTAAAAACCGACAGCTACCCGCTTTGAAGAAATTAGTTAAAGAATTGGACAGCAAGGCATTTTTAATAGTTACTACCGCACATCAGGTGTTAGGAGAAGGTTTCGGCGCCTTTGACAAAGAGTTATGAGGTGATATAATTACCGCGTTAGGTAATAAATGTATAACCTTCGTAATTACATATATAACAGTAAAAAGGAGTTGTTAATGGAACAGGAATTATTGCTAAAATTGAAAAGGAAGGCAGCCGATGTCAGAAAAGGCATTATTGAAGCGGTTTTCTCAGCCGGCAGCGGCCATCCGGGCGGGTCATTATCCTGTGCGGATATACTGACGGTTCTGTATTTCAAACACATGAATGTCAATCCTTCCAAGCCCAAAGATCCCGACAGAGACAGATTTGTGCTTTCAAAAGGACATGCGGCACCGGTATTGTATTCGGTACTTGCGGAAAAGGGATATATACCCAAAGAAGACCTTTTTACATTCCGTCAGGCCGACAGTTATCTCGAAGGTCACCCCTCTTTGAAAGATGTACCGGGAGTGGACATGACCACAGGCTCTCTGGGACAGGGAATCTGTGCGGCATGCGGTATGGCCCAGATGGGAAAACTGGATAAAAAGGATTACAGGGTTTATGCCGTATTGGGCGACGGAGAACTGCAGGAAGGGCAGGTATGGGAAGCTATGATGTATGCAGCCCACTACAAACTGGACAATCTTACGGCTTTTCTGGACCATAACGGTTTACAGATAGACGGAGACATAAAGGAAGTAATGTCACCCGAACCGGTTGTTGCCAAGTTTGAGGCTTTCGGCTGGAGCGTTATTCTGATTGACGGACATGATATGGATCAGATAGATAAGGCAATTAAAAAAGCCAAAAGGACCAAAGGTAAACCTACCATGATTGTTGCGGAAACAATTAAAGGTAAGGGTGTATCATATATGGAAAATAAATATGAATGGCACGGAAAGGCTCCCAATCAGGAACAAAGGGATATAGCCATTGCCGAGCTGGATGCGTATATAGAAAGTCTGGGGGTGTAAAGTAAAATGAAAAAAGCTACAAGAGCGGCTTACGGTGAAGCGTTAGCGGAATACGGAAGCGATGAAAGAATAATAGTACTTGATGCCGATTTATCCAAATCCACCATGACGGCAAAATTTAAGGAAGTATATCCCGAGCGTTTCTTCAATACGGGTATTGCCGAAGCCAACATGATATCCTCCGCAGCGGGAATAGCCACATGCGGCAAGATAGTATTTGCCAGTTCCTTTGCCATATTCGCGGCGGTAAGAGCCGCCGAGCAGATAAGAAACTCGGTATGCTATCCCAGACTCAATGTCAAGATAGCCGCAACTCATGCGGGTATATCGGTAGGAGAGGACGGTGCGACTCATCAGGCGATTGAGGATATAGCGGTAATGAGGGCATTACCCAACCTGACGGTAATTCAGCCGTGTGACGGAAGAGAAACCAAACAGGCGGTAAAAGCAATAATAGATTATGACGGACCGGTATACTTACGTCTGGGAAGGCTGCCCGTAGAAGACATATATGATAACTCATACGAATTTACCTGGGGTAAAGGTGTACAACTTAAAGACGGCTGCGATGTAACAATAATAGCAACGGGACTTATGGTAGGGTCCGCTCTGGAAGCTTATGAGATATTAAAGGCTCAGGGTATTCTGGCAAGAGTAATAAATATACATACCATTAAGCCGATTGACAGGGAAATAATTATCAAGGCGGCAAAAGAGACGGGAGCTATTGTTACCGCCGAAGAACATACCATAATCGGTGGACTGGGTTCCGCGGTATGTGAAGTTTTAAGCGAAGAGTACCCCGTTCCCGTGAAAAGAATAGGAATTGAAGACAAATTCGGAAAATCCGGAAAACCTAATGAACTTTTAAAACTTTACGGACTGACACCGGAAGATATAGTAATAAAAGCAAAGAACGTAATGACATTAAAAAGAAAATGATATTTGAAACACACGCTCATCTGCTTGCAGAACAGTTTGACCAAGACAGGAATGAAGTTATACAAAGAGCTTTAGAGAACGGCATATTGGCCGTTCTCAATGTTTCCGACGACATGAAATCTTCCAAGAAAGCCGTTATGCTGGCACAGAAACATGAAAGAGTATTCGGCTCCGTCGGAGTACACCCTCATAACGGAGCGGATTTCAGGGATCAAGATGTCAGTATACTTAAGGAACTTACTTCCGATGAGAAAATACTTGCAATCGGTGAGATCGGTCTGGATTATTACTATGACTTTTGCGACCGAACGGTACAACGGGAGGTTTTTGTAAAACAGCTGGATTTGGCAAAACAACTGGATTTACCCGTGATAATTCATAACAGAGAAGCGCATAAAG
>DUPQ01000053.1 GCA_012838235.1 Clostridiaceae bacterium | reverse complement strand
AGGCAGATTGTTGTAGTCCAGATCTTCCCAGAAAGATTTTTCATTAAATCCCTTTGTAAACTTAAGAATATCAATAAAATCCTGACTGTCGAAATAGCATTTACCGGAATCTTTGTCTATAAACCTGCCTAATGTAATACTTAATGCCATATCCATCATTTCCTGTCGATTGGTTCCTATGAAGGTTTCGGTCTCTTTAGGCAGCTTTGCCATAAGAGCCTGCAGTTCGCCCATTGTCCATCCTTTTTTATTAGTGTCGACAAATTTACTTTTTATAGCAACTGTAACAACCGAAAATGAGGGTGATATGGAATAGAGCTTACCGTTTACACTCATGGCATCCAGAACATTGGTAAAATAGTCTTCCTTATTAAAACTCTCATCTTTATTCAAAAGTTTATACATATCGTAAAGAAGACCTTTTGAGACATAGCTTTCAAAAGGCATATTGATATCTACAAGTAATATATCGGGCATATTTCCCGCTATGATATCGTTGTTCAGCTTATCTATAACTGCGTAATAGTCTTCATCGTCCCGATGATCTTGGTAGTAATCCTTTATCTGAATTCTGTATTCCTGACTGTTCCTGTTAAACTCTATTACCGGTTTTCTTACATCATATGCTCCGAATGCCGTTGCAAGAGTAATAACATACTTGGGCACCACTTCCTCGGGCGGTATATAGTCAAGTATCATAACCGATTGCTTACTTGTCCATGTAGATTCATCATATTCCTGAGTAATACAGATAAACCTTTTATCGGAAACTGCCGTCATTCTGCCGAGGTTCGGGTTTTCTATATCCGAGTTAATCCAGTTGAGCAGTTCCCTGCTTTCGCCGCTCTTAACATCATATCCGTATATACCCGATTGTGTGGAATAGTATAAAGAGTAGTCGAGACCTGTGAATAATTGATATAAATTGTTCTGCAGATGGGTGTTAACGTTTATTTCTTCGGAAAATGCTTTCTTTTCCGGATCGATTATTCTTATCTGCATCTTATATCCCTCTTCACCTTCGGTACTCATAACAACAGCTATTCTGTCTTTGCTGTAATTGAACATGCTTTGCATCCATGAATTACCGGTAAGTTCCACTTTAAAAGCGAATGTGAAATCCGATTTCAGTACATAAATTGTACGATCTGACGATATATATATGTTTCCTGCCGAATCGGACAAAAGCATGCCGGCATAGAAATAGTCCGTTGTAATATGATTTTTAAGCAATTCATTTAAATTGATTTTTTTCTGCACTTTACCGTCTTTGTCCAGTATTATGAAGAAATTGTCCGATTTATACTCTCCCTTTTCTTTATCTTCCGCCCATGCATCCACAACAGCTAACAGTCTTTGGTCGGATAATGCGGTAATATATGACAAGTACGACCCGTCATAGCCGTCTATTTTGGAAAAACTTACATCCATCTTTTTCTCTACAGGATCGGAACCGTCCTGGTTCATACTGTATAGAATATAGTACTCGGTATAATCGGTTTCATTGTATCCTACACCCAATACATAGATTCTTTCTCCTTCGAGAAACATATTACTGACATACTGTATTTTTTCAGGCAATGCAATCTCCGTTCTGCGATAAACATGCTCAGGCACGGTTTTTTCCACACCTCTTCTTTTATTACAAGCGGTAATCTGTGTCATCATCAGCAAAACAATCAGTATAACTGCCAGTATTTTAGTGATATTCCTTCTTTTCATATTCTTTTCTCCTTCTTTCTTCAATCGCCTTTGCAATCTTGGTGTTCTTTGCTTTAGTTTTTATAACCTTAACGGTTTTCTCAAAGAAATCCGATATATTCGTTCTGTAAACTATAATCATGACTATAAGAACAGTAAACATCATAACTGATATGATTATACGTATCGACAGCAACCTTGCCAACTTATATTCCGTAATCCTTGCCGTATTTTCCCACTCGGGATAAAGTACCTTACTGGTCTTTATATTCCTCTCTTTCAGGTTGCTTAATACCTTGAAGGTATTTATCAGATTGAATCGCTCCGTATTCTGAATTATTTCATGCTCCATCTGATTTAACCTGACATATTCTTTTACAATGTTTAAGGCAAAATCCGATATGGGATTAGGCAGCAGTACTTCATAGCAGGAAATGAAAACCGAATTGTCCATCTTTTGATAAACATCATACTGCATGTATATGTGCGGATTAGCCGCTTGGTTTTCCCCGTGAATGTCTTTGGAAACACCGGCAATGTTATACGGGACATCGTTAATGAATATGTCTTTACCTATAATATCGTTGGAACCGAACAGTTGCCACGCCAGGCTCTCGTTTATAATAACATGGTCACTGTTTAACGGATCGTCGGTAAAGTAATTTCCCGATAATAACGGAATATTATGAAAGTAAAAGAAATCTCCTCCTATGGTGGTAACCTGTGCGGGAATGTTGGTATCGGCATCCACACTTACATTTCCCTTTCCGCTGTACGCATGAATCCATAACCTTGCACCTGTTTGCGATGATATCGATTCGGAAAGCATACGATCATCATAAGAGCGGTTTAAAGACAGTATATTATCGGCAGTAAAACCGGCATCGGAAGTCATAAAACAGGAAATCTGTGCGTAATTGATTTCGGAATTATTATTCATCCATCTCTCCGCCGCATATTGTTCTGTGCTGTTACTTTTAAGCTTTCTGCTGACTGATAACATGACAAGATGCGCAATGATAAGCACTGCAAGTATGCATATGAATATAATGAGTCTGTATGAAATTATCTTTTTATCTTCAGTATTTGTTTTCAATCAACCTCACCTGCATTCCGTCGGTTATAGGTTTCGACGATGTAGTAATAATATAGTTGGCATAAGCACTTACACCCGATATAGCGGAAGAGGAATCATCGGATGCTATAACCTGTATATCCGCTCTTCTGGCAATATATCTGTTACCTATAGGAGTATTCTTTGCTTCAATAATATATGCGAATTTGCCTTTGTTGTCTTCATGTATGGCGCTGTTGGGTACTACCGATTCATATTCCCTTCCCGTTTCTCCCAGTGCAACATACATGGTCTGACCGGGGTATATATTATCCCCTCTTACTTCCAGTTCCACTATTCTGCTTCCGCGGGGGTTGTTGTAATCGGTTTTTATTGCGGAAATTTCCGCATATGGCGCATTGGAGCCGTAATAGTACTGTACTTCCGCAACCTGTCCTACACTCAATCTTCTGCTTTGCTCTATAGTTACCGTAAAACTCATGGTGTAACCTTTTTCACTTATCTCTATCTCCGCAACCACCGCCCCCGCATTGGTCTTTTCTCCGGTGACATATGTAAGATTCATAATCACTCCGGTTACCGGTGCGGTTATAACTCCGTTAACCGCTTTTTCCTGCAATCTTTTTACCAGAGCTTCCTGCTGAGTGATTTCTCTCTTCATGTTTTCCAGGTTCATTTTATTTATCTGCTCATCCAACTCGTTCTGAGCCTTCTGTTTTTCATATGAAGCCTGCTTGTCATTCAGTTCTTTCTGTCTTTGCACAACCAATGCATCGGCCTCTGCCTCTGTCATTACCTTAGCTTCCACAGTACTTTTTCGTTCATTAAGCGCATTCAGTTCTTCCTGTGCCGATATGAGTTCGGCGGTCACATTTACCAATTCCGCTTCTTTATCACCGTACTCATATCTCGCCTTTAGAGGAAGATATATCTCATACAAGTCGTCATGTGTAAACTGAAGTACATCTATTCTGTTCCTCGAAAAAGTAATAGCCGTATTTATATCTCTCTCCTGATTCTTTACGGCATTTAGAGCTTTTGTAAGGTTTGCAATCTGCTTATTATACTCATCAATCTGCTCCCGAACCGGCAGGTACTCAAAATATCTGTATATCATCCCATTGAGTTCATTCTTTATTCTGTTTATTTTATCCGCATCGGGCGGTACCTCATTCTCGGCAGCTTCCAGTTCATCTTCTTTAGCTTGAATCTCCGCCATGGTCGGTATATCGGTATCGGGATGTAAGGCTATATAATCATCTCTTTCCTGCATCTTTGCATCCACAGCCGATTGTGCTTCAAGTACGGGATTTGCCATTGCTACCAGTTGTCTTTGAAGATTTTTCAGGTTTTCTTTTTCCGCATTCAGCATGCTCTCGGCATTTTCATAATCCGCTTTTGCTATTGCATAAGCAACGGGAAATTCTTCATCGCTGTATGAAGTATCGGGTTTTAAAGAATTGAGATATTGTTCCAGTTCCTGTTGTTTCACGGATAATTCATTTGTCTTCTTTTCCGCCAACCTTATTTGATTCTGCAAATCCGCATATAAAAGTTTATTTATTTCAAGATTTGTCTTTATACTTACGGCTTCTTTAAGCAATTTGTTAAGTTCCGATATTTCTTCAAGAATACCGCTGTAATCGTATGTAGATTGCATCATTGCTCTCTTGTAATTGATATACATAGTGGTCAGAGTATTATTTGCATTGTTAAGTTCATCACTCGGAGCGTCTTCCAGACGATATATAACGGCACCTTTTTGTACAATCTCTCCTCTTCTTACATCCACACTCTTTATTACCCGGGATTCATCAAAATATATCTGATATGTCTGATTGGCGGTTACCGTTCCCTGACCTCTTATTCTGGAAGATATTGTACCGTACATAGGATACTGTACGGCTACTT
>DUPQ01000052.1 GCA_012838235.1 Clostridiaceae bacterium | reverse complement strand
ATTTCGCTATCTCTTCTTCTTGCCTATACCTCACGATACAAACCTTGAGAGTCGCTCTGGGGTTCGTCGGCAACTACGCCCCTTGTGGACTTTCACCACAGACTGACAACATGCCCGTCATACACGAAAAACGAACTTTGACCAATCAGACAAAAGTTCGTTCCTGTATGGCGGAGGAGGTGGGATTCGAACCCACGTGTCCTCTCGGACAACTCGATTTCGAGTCGAGCTCGTTATGACCACTTCGATACTCCTCCCCTCGCCTTATATATATTACTTAAATAAATCATTTAAATCAATAGTTTAAGTAAGGAGTGTTTCGGTTTTTAGTTGTAGAAATTTTGAATGATAATTATATCTGTGTGGATACATTGTTATCTCTCGCAGCAAGTTGCCGGCAAGTTAAATTACGTCTAATTTAAAATATTCAGTTCAGATAAACATACTGAATACTTAACTCAGGAGAAACAGTAACGCAAACAATGCTTTACACTGTGCTGACATCTCTTGCACCGAGATTATAATAATGCTGCAATAAAAAGAAGGATAGGAGGTGACGGCTGTGTCCACTACAAATATCAATATCAGAGTAGATTCTTCTCTTAAAAAGGAGGCCGAAGATTTGTTCAGGGACTTAGGTCTGAATATGTCCACCGCCATAACAATATTCCTAAGAAGTGCAGTCAGTTATAACGGCATTCCTTTCGAAGTCAGACGCTTAGGTCCGAACCCTGAAACTGAAGCAGCCTTGGCGGAGTACGAAGAGATGAAGAAAAATCCCGGCAACTATAAACGCTACAATTCCTTTAAGGAAGCTATGGATGAGGTACTCTCCGATGCTTAAAGCGGCTCTGTCAAATCAATTCAAAAAAGATCTGAAGCAAGCAAAAAAACACGGTTTCAAACTCGAAAAACTTAATAAAGTTGTTAATATGCTTGCCCGCCAGGAACCACTACCGGCAAAGCACCGTGACCACAACCTGACCGGAAAATATCGCAATTTCCGTGAATGTCATGTAGAACCTGGTTGGCTCTTAATTTACCGAATTGAAAATTCGGAACTTGTTAATCACTTCCGTGTCTATATTTTCTTTGACATTGAATCGCTGTTTAGGTACAATATGGTGCATGGGCACTCATAGCTCAGCAGGATAGAGCGTCGGTTTCCTAAACCGCAGGCCGGAGGTTCGAATCCTCTTGAGTGCACCAGTTTTAATAGGAGGCAACATAAATGGTTAGAAAAAATTCATACACTACTGTTATCAGAAGGCTGGACCCGTTGGGAAGGATAGTACTGCCTAAAAAATACAGGAAGAAATGTGAAATGAATGTCAAAGATGACGTCGAAATGTATCTTGAAGGTTCCGCTATATGCGTTAAGAAATATAATACCCGTTGCAAATTGTGTGGAGAAACCGATAACCTGATAGAATTCAAAGGAGCAAACCTGTGCCCTGCTTGTGTTACGGGAATAAAGAGACTTAATTTCTGATGTTAAAGAAAATGATGACCGAAGCTTTGGAACAAGCATCCATGGCTTTGGAGCATGACGATGTACCGGTCGGCGCTGTTATAGTAAAAGACGGCAATATAGTTGCAAAAGCTCACAACAGAAGGTTTTGCGATAAAGATTCCACTGCACATGCGGAGATTTTGGCGATAAGTCAGGCATGTGCTTTTTTCAATACGCAGTTTCTTGACGGTTGTGATATCTATGTCACCTGCGAACCCTGCATAATGTGTGCGGGAGCAATAATACAGTCAAGGATTGAAAACCTGTATTTCGGTGCTTACGATAAAAAAGCCGGATGTGCGGGATCGGTACTCAATGTCTTTGATACCGCTTTTAACCATAAGGTGTCGGTAACCGGCGGAATTATGGAAGCGGAATGTTCGAAATTATTGAGTGTTTTTTTCAAAAACAAAAGAATCAGGAAAAATGAATAAGTTGGCACAGTACATCATTTAATTTCAAGCTATATGTATAGATATATAGTCTTTATGCTACTTACAGTTGCATAAATGTACACTAAAGTATATTGAACTCTCTCTTTGTATATCGTATTATTGACATACGGAGGTGTTATTATGCTCGGTAATAAAATTCATGAATTGCGAAAAAAACACAGTCTTACACAGGAGGCATTTGCTTCACTGATTAATGTAAGCAGACAGGCTGTACAGAAATGGGAAAGAGGCATATCTTTACCGGACTGTGATAAACTCATATCCATAAGCAGGGTTTTTAATGTATCGGTGGACTACATTCTGGATCTGGAAACGCGGGATCCGCATCAGGAGTTCCGTGTAAAAAAAGAGATTCAACCCAGTTACCAGGCTTTGCACTGGTGGGAAGTATATTCTACACAACTTTCAATAGAATACAAGCAATGTCTTGACGAAGGCAAAGATATTACCAAGTTGAAAACTCTTATGGAAAGCATCCAGGCTTTGGAGACATCCACTTATAAAGAACAACTGGCGGACACGTTGCATAATATGATTCTGAATACTCCCTATGCACCGGATTATCCGTATAATGAACCCGATGAGCTTAATTTGATTTATCCTTTAACCAAACACGATTTCCACTATCCTTTCGTTAAGCTTTCACCGAATGTTTTGAAAAGTAAAATCAAAGGAGCATGGATGGGCCGCATTTGCGGGTGTCTGCTGGGAAAAACGGTGGAAGGTATCCGCACGGAGGAACTTGTCCCGCTGCTTAAAGAAACGGGTAATTACCCCATGCACAGATACATTCTCAAGTCGGATATGAGTGAAGAGATTTATTCGAAATACAAGTATAATTTAAGAAGCAGATGTTTTGCCGATGCAATTGAATATGCTCCTTCGGATGACGATACCAACTATACGGTACTCTCCTCCGTTATCGTAGATAAATTCACCGACCGGTTTACCTCATATGATGTAGCAAAAACCTGGCTGGAAAAACAGCCGAAGAGTGCTTATTGCACAGCCGAGAGAGTAGCTTTTCTGAATATAGCAAAAGGTTATCTGCCTCCGGAAACCGCAATTTACAAAAATCCGTTCAGAGAATGGATAGGTGCTCAGATAAGGGTGGACTACTACGGGTATATCAATCCCGGAGATCCTAAAAAAGCGGCATATATGGCATGGAAAGATGCAAGAGTATCTCATGTAAAGAACGGCATATACTCATCAATGCTGATAGCTGCAATAATAGCCTCAGCGGCTTGTTGCAATAATGTGAAAGATGCTATATATTACGGTCTTTATCAAATACCCCAGACATCCAGACTGTACAAAGCAGTCATGAAGGTATTAAAACAATATGAATCGGGAATGACTTGTGAAAAGTGTTTTGAATCTATACATGAAGAATATGATGAACATTCGGGACATCACTGGTGTCATGCCATTTCCAATACCTGTGTAGTAATAGCTTCGCTCCTGTACGGTAACAATGATTATGCCAAATCAATATGCTTAGCAGTGCAGACAGGGTTTGATACCGACTGTAATGCCGCTACGGTAGGTTCCGTTATCGGAATGCTCAAAGGAATAGAGTATATACCCGATTATTGGACCGCTCCGATAAAAAATAAACTGGAGACCTCCATTTTCGGAATCGGTATTGTTGACACGAAATACCTTGTGGATATAACGTATAAACATCTGATGAGCTATTCCGATATTTACAAGTAGCGGTAAAAATATAAACCCCGGTAAGTCATATATATAATAGTAGTATTTCTTATTGCCGATTTAATATTGTTCATGATAAAATTATGTTGTATAGCAGATATATAATGTAATACAGTGACTATTTCATAAAATTAAAAGAAAAATACAAAGGGGGTAGTGAAATGTTCTGTCCGAAATGTGGTACAAATAATGGTGATAACACGAGATTCTGTTTTAATTGCGGTTATGCTTTGTCCGCACCTCAACAGCCGAACCAACAGTTGCCGCCACTGCAGCAACCTAACCGATATCAACAACAGTTACCGCCTCTCAGGCAACCTAACCAATTCCAACAGATGCCGCCCCTACAGCAGGCACCGTACGGACGGCCATATGTACAACCTAAGAAAAGTAAAGTAGGTGTCGTAATTGCCGTAATTGCCATCATTGTAGTTCTCGGTTTGCTCGTAGCGGCATTATACAACGGTTGGTTTTCTTCTGCTCCCGGAATTAAAAAGGCATGCGTAGCTACAGCGCTGGATCCGGAAACTTATGAGCCTCTCAACCAGGTCAGAAACGTATCCAGTACCGAACCTACCATTTATGTTGCGGCTTATATACAAAATGTTAACCAAGGCGTAAATGTTGTCTCCGTTTGGTATCATCTTGATTCAGACGAATCTTTTATTTCCGACTATATGTATATTGACTATGACGCATGGTTCTACTTCTGTATAGACCAGAGTGAGTTTGACTTCCCTGTCGGAGATTATGTAGTGGAATTGTATATTGATGATTATCTGGAGGAAACAGTGGAGTTTACTATCTATTAACAACAACAGTTACCCATATGGATGTTAATATAAATATTCTTATCTGATAGCGGTGTCTATAAAAAGCGACTGAAATACAGCGAAGCAATACGCTTTTCAATAAACATTTTTTTACATTTTTCTTTATTTCTATCTTTTTTGTGATATAATCTCTAATGGTCAACTATGACAAAAATTATAAAAAACATGGCTGCATAAAGCAGTCCTATATATATAAGTATTGGTTACCGGCGAATTATTTGATAATTAAAATATGGACTTGTGTATTACCTCTTCTCAAACTGATCCGCCGACGTAACTAAATGAGTTATGGATTATGAAGAAAGATTTTGACAAAAAAGACAGATTAATTGATGACATGACTGAAAATAACAGCAACCGGATATACCGTTCCGTGAATACTTCGGAGGAAGAGACCAAACGACTCTTGGCTTTAAATGAAGAGTTGGAAGAGAAAAAAGAACAGTTACAGATAATACTGAACTCAACTGCGGAAGCTATTTACGGGGTAGATACGGAAGGGATATGCACTTTCTGCAACAAAAGTTGTCTGAGAATATTGGGTTATGAAACCGAGGACCGGCTTCTTGGCAAAAAAATGCATGAACTGCTGTTTGACAGTACCGACGAAAGGACATGCAAAGTTATCGAGTACATGAAAAAAGGCAGAGCTTTGCATATAGATAATATAAAGTTCTTAAAAGCGGATAAAAGCACTATTCATGTTGAACTGCATTCTTATCTTCAGTATAAAAATGACAAGGTTATAGGTGCGGTGGTAACTTTCCTGGATATATCTCAAAAGATATCCGATATGGAGTGTATAAGATACCTGAGTTATCATGATGTGCTTACCGATCTTCCCAACAGGCGGTTTTTTGAGAAAAAAATAAAAGAGGTTGATGTATCGGATAACCTGCCGTATTCGGTAATATTTGCCGATATAAACGGTCTTAAGATAACCAACGATATATTCGGACATGATATAGGTGACAGATTGATTCTGAGATCGGCACATGCGATGAAAAATAATGTGAGCAAAGATACATTCATAGCCCGTGTAGGAGGTGATGAATTTATTGTACTATTACCTAAGACCGATCGTGAAGAAGCATACGATATAATGAATGCGGTTAAAGAGGAAATACATAACGCCAGAATAGCTGCTATAACATGCAGTATTTCCATAGGATCAGAGACAATCACCGATAATAAAACATCCATTGACCAGGCAATCAATATGGCCGAAGACAGGATGTATCGTGAGAAAGTCATGAACAGAAGAAGCACCAATACCGATATGCTGAATGAATTGGTCGTAACCCTGCACAAAAGAAGTCCCAGAGAAGTGGTCCATTCCAAGAATGTATCGGAATTATCGGAAAAGATAGCATCGGCCATGAAACTACCCGAACCTCTGGTTAAAAAAGCAAAGATAGCGGGATACATGCATGATATCGGGAAAGTGGTACTTGACGAGAATATACTTAAAAAGGAAATTTACACTGATGAGGAAAGAGAACAGTTCCATCTACACCCTGTTTACGGATACAGAATATTAAATCTTTTTGATGATATGCTGGACATAGCCGAAGGCATATACTCCCATCATGAGAAATGGAACGGTTCAGGGTATCCCAAAGGCTTGAAAGAATCGGATATTCCTTTAATTGCAAGAATTGTTGCGGTTGCGGAAGCATATGATGCGCTCACTAACACTAAAAACATCTGTGCTTTATCAAAAGAAGAAGCTTTGGGCAGAATCAAAGAATCTTCAGGGGTAACACTTGATCCCTATATAGCCGATTTGTTCGTGGATATTATGCAAAAGAGTGTAACAGTATGAATTCCGGATTTAAAAATAATAGAGAGAAAATATTTACCTTAATTTTACCTTGAATTACCAATAATGCATATTTTTGCTTGCACTTTATTTACAGATAGTGTATATTATGCTGGAATGATTATTTAGAAGGTGTATGTTGGGGGGGAAAAATAAGGTTTTAAGAAGATACCTTTCAAATAATAATAGATTTAAGTCTGATAACCCTGATTACGGAAGAGCATTCCTTTTGAATGCAGCACTTGCATATATGTCAGTTATATGTATGATTTTCGGAATTCTGCATATAATTAAAACCGATCATCCTATTTTTATCTACTTCTATTTTGCGGTAATGATATTGTCGATTGTTGTAATCATATTCTTCCATAAGACGGATAATGTAAAGCTTACTTCCCTTTTTGCAGTAATATTAGCAACTTTTATAATGGGTTCCATTCTCCATCTGGTTTACAGCGACTATTCCGGCTTATTCTGGGCTGCGGCATATCTTCCGTTCGTGTACTTGATGCTTGAAGGAAAGAAAGGAGTAAGGGCAACACTGATTCTGGGAGTATCGGGACTTTTATACATTATTTTTTTCCACAGGGACTGGCAACCTGGCATCTTTAACTATATGTCAATTATCAATATTGCAGGCGCCGGTGCATGCCTGATGTTACTGATAGTGTATTATGAAAGAAGCCAAAAACGGGCGGAAAAATCTCTTGTTGCCAAAAACAATCAACTTCATCTGATGTCCATAACGGATAGGCTCACCGGTCTTTATAACAGACACAAACTGGATGAAACACTGAATGAACTGGTATGCAAAAGTAAAACCTGCAAAAAGCCCTTTTCCATCATCATTGCGGATATTGACAGATTCAAATCCATAAATGACACATACGGACACCTGACAGGCGATAAAGTGCTTGTGGAGATATCCAATCTTCTGTTGGCTTGTGTAAGACAAACGGATATTGCAGGACGCTGGGGCGGTGAGGAGTTCCTTATAATCTGTCCCGACACCGATTATGCAGGTATAACGGATATAGCAAAAAGAATAGAAGCATTTATTTCCGGATATAACTTCGGGTGTTGCCAGGGAGTAGCATTAAGCTGCGGAGTTGCTACTCACAACAGCGGTGAAACAGTGGATTCTCTGCTCCAAAGAGCGGATACAAACATGTATCAGACTAAGCAATCCCGCAGAAATACCTGACAACTGTTTTTATGGTAAAATAAAGTACGGTAAAGGAACTCAAACATGTATAAGATACTTATTGTTGAGGACGATTTAGTTATTGCTTCTTCATTAAAAAAACATATTGAGACATGGGGCTATGAGGCTCAGATAGTGAGTGATTTTAAGAATGTATTTGACTGTTTCATGGATTTTAAACCGCATCTTGTTCTTTTAGACATTTCACTTCCCTACTTTAACGGTTATCACTGGTGTGAGAAGATAAGAAAAGTTTCTAAAGCACCTATTCTTTTTCTTTCTTCTTTTTCCGACAATATGAATATAATAATGGCGATGAATATGGGAGCAGATGACTTCATAGCAAAACCTTTTGATATTGATGTCCTGACTGCTAAAATCAATGCACTTCTCAGGAGAGCATATGATTTTAAGCCTGATGATGATTTTATAGCAGTTAACGGCCTATTGCTCAACACTAATAATTTAACAGTTGAATATGAAGGAATAAAAAGTGAGCTTACTAAAAACGAGTTTCGCATTTTACAGGTGCTTATGAGTAACAGCGGCAAAGCGGTTTCACGCGATATGCTTATGACAAAATTGTGGGAAACGGACAGTTATATAGACGATAATACTTTGACTGTTAATATTAACAGATTGAGGAGAAAACTTGAAAGCATGGGACTGGTTGATGTTATAAAAACCAAGAAAGGAGTCGGTTACCTTATTTCGTGAAATTGTTATATGAATACCTGAAATATCATATTAAAAGTATCATTCTGTTTGTCGTTTTTACAATTATCTTTGCAATTGTATTGCACCTCTACTCTCTTCCCCTTGAACCGGTTCTGTATGCCGCCATATTGTGTCTGGTACTGGCTGTAATAATAACCCTGATAAGTTTTTTCCGATTCCGAACAAAACACATTGCTCTGCTTAAGATGATAGACAATATTTCCGTAAGCAAAAACGGTCTTCCCGCTCCTAAGAATATTATAGAAGAAGATTATATTAAACTTATTGATGTTTTGCATAAAGAGAAATGCGAAATAGATTCACAAAAGTCGCTTACCATTTCCGAGTTGAACGATTATTACACTTTATGGGTACATCAAATCAAAACACCTATATCGGCAATCAAGTTGTTGTTTAAATCAAAAGGGATAAATGATATTGAACTTGAGCAGCAACTCTTCAAAATTGAGCAGTATGCTGAAATGGCTTTACAATACATAAGAAGCGAATCGGACACGACCGATTTTGTTATACGCGAGTATTCTTTAGATGCAATTATACGTCAGGCAATAAGGAAGTATTCCAAATTATTCATCTTGAAAAAAATATCCCTGAATTACACCCCGACCGATGCAGTTGTAATAACCGACGAAAAATGGCTTTTGTTCGTGATAGAACAGATTCTATCCAATTCTCTTAAGTACACACAAAAAGGTACTATATCAATATATATGGATGACAGGTATGACCTAACTCTTATTATTGAAGATACCGGAAAAGGAATAGAACCCGAGGATATTCCCAGAATTTTCGAAAAGGGGTATACGGGGTATGCCGGTAGGATTGACAAGAAATCTACGGGTATAGGTCTTTATTTAAGTAAAAAAATACTGTCAAGACTATCTCACAAAATTCGCATATATTCAGTTCCCGATAAAGGCACCAAAGTTCTTATTGATTTATCGTATAGCGACAAAATATCCGAATAACTTACAAAAATGTAAGATAGGATTGTTTTTTGTAAGCAACTGTTATGGTTAATCGTGCAATATCCTGTAATAATTGTATTGCGGATATTTCATATGGAGGAAAATATGACTGTGACAAATATGATTTTAGATGTTAGAAATATTAAAAAAGTTTACACAACCAGATTCGGAGGACATCAGGTTCAAGCCTTATCGAATGTGACATTTTCCGTTGAACAAGGGGAATTCATTGCGATAATGGGCGAATCAGGTTCCGGAAAAACCACTCTACTTAATATATTAGCAGCTTTAGACAAACCTACATCGGGCGAAGTATTCTTAGACGGTAATGCTCTTACAGGTATATCGGAAAAGGAAATCTCCGCATTCAGACGCAACAACTTGGGATTTGTTTTCCAGGATTTCAATTTATTGGACAACTTTACCGTTAAAGATAATATTCTTTTACCTCTTGTCTTATCGGGCAAAACATATGATGAGATGGTTCCCATACTCAAGCCGGTACTGAATAAATTAGGAATAGAGGATATAACGGAAAAATATCCTTATGAGATATCAGGCGGGCAGAAACAAAGAACAGCTATAGCACGGGCAATAATAACAAACCCGAAACTGTTACTCGCCGATGAACCGACAGGAGCCTTGGATTCCAAAGCAACTAATTCACTTTTAAAACTTTTCCGCAAAATAAATGAAGACGGACAGACTATTCTGATGGTCACCCATTCCATAAAAGCCGCAAGCCATGCATCCAGAGTGCTTTTTTTGCGTGACGGAGCGATTTTTCATCAGATATACAGAGGAGAATCCACAAATGAAGAACTGTATCAGAAAATCTCCGACACTTTGACCATTTTAGCAACAGGAGGCATTTTCAATGCGTAATTCCATGTATTTCAAGCTTGCCGCATCTAATATCAGAAAAAACGGCAAGACTTATATACCCTACTTAATTATGTCAATCACAACTATTATGATGTTTTATATAATGGTTTTTTTAGTGTATAATCCGGGTTTGTCCGGTATGAGAGGTGAAAGACACATTAAGACCGTACTCTCATTAGGGTGTTATATAACAGGGGCTTTTTCCGCTGTTCTGCTTTTTTATACAAACAGTTTTCTTTTCAAAAAAAGAAAAAAAGAAATAGGCTTATACAACATTCTGGGTATGGAGAAGAAACATATCGCCAAAATGCTTACTATAGAAAACATGTACTCATATTTGGTGACTATAGTATTAGGTCTTTTCTTCGGTATTCTTTTTTCCCGCCTTATGCTGCTTATACTGCTAAACATACTCAAAGCCGGAACAGGCTTTGTATTTAATATATCAATAGAGGGATTATGCATAACATTTGTTTTCTTTACAATAGTGTCCGCATTAATATTACTTAACAATATCCGACAAGTACATTTAACCAAACCTGTTGAACTGTTAAAAGGAAGCAGTTTGGGAGAAAAAGAACCTAAAACACGATGGCTGCTTGCAATAATAGGAGTTCTTTCCACAGGGGCCGGTTACTATATAGCTTTATCGGTAGAAAATCCGCTTGCAGCTTTAAATATTTTCTTTTTGGCGGTTATATTGGTAATAATAGGCACATACTGTCTTTTTACTGCAGGCAGCATAGCACTTCTCAAACTTCTCAGGAAAAACAAAAAGTACTATTACAAAACAAATCATTTTACAGCCATTTCGGGCATGATTTACCGCATGAAACGAAATGCGGTAGGGTTGGCAAATATATGTATACTGTCGGCAATGGTTCTTGTAACCGTATCCTCAACCGTCTGTTTATATGTCGGTATGCATGATGCCCTGAACAACAGATTCCCGACAGATATTGAGATAATCACTCACAATGCAGATAAAGAACAGTCAGTATCCATAAGCAACGCCGTTAACAAAATTGTTTCGGAAAGCGGTTATGAAATTTCAAAATACAGCGAATTCAGGTACTTGTCACACTCAATGCTATATGAAGAAGAAAAAGACACCTTTTCTATATGTTTCGATATCAATAAAAACTCCGACAATATGTATTATGTATATTTCTTCCCTGTCGAAGATTACAATAAAAAAACAGGCACTGATATTCTCCTTGAAGATAAAGAAGTACTTATATACAATCGCAACAATGTTGATTTTACAGGTAATTTAAATATACAAAGCATAGAGTTCATTGTTAAAGGAAATGTAAAAGACCCGGGTTTTCCCATGTCCGTTGACGGTTTTAACAAGGTTTATTTATTCTTTAAAGACGAACAGGTAATTATAGATATAAACAAACAGTTTGAGGAGTATTTCGGTGCTTACAGTAGCCTTACACATACAATAGCTTTTGATGTTATGGGAGATAAGGCAGAACAGTTAAAGCTGACCGATAGAATAAAGGTTACCTTTGAAAGGCTTGAAGAAAACATTTCCATCAATACAATATCCAAAGCGGAAGAAGAATACGTGTTTTACGCAATTTACGGAGGACTGTTTTTCTTAGGGTTGTTTTTAGGAGTGCTTTTTATGATGGCAACCGTCCTCATAATCTACTACAAACAGATCTCCGAAGGTTATGAAGACAAGCAGAGGTTTCATATAATGCAGCAAGTAGGCATGACAAAAGCCGAAGTCAGACAATCCATACGCTCACAAGTACTTACGGTATTTTTCCTGCCTTTAATAATGGCAATTATACATATTGTTTTCGCATTCAGAATGATAACAAAAATATTAGGAGTATTGTACCTTACAAATGTACCGCTATTCATAAACTGTACCGTAATAACCGTAGCGGCTTTTACACTATTCTACATGGCGGCATATTCGCTAACCGCGCATAGTTACTACAAGATTGTAGAGTGAAAACGGAAACAAAGTTTAGACAGCATTACAAAAACAGAATGCTTATTAAACCTTAATAACGTATTTATTAAGATAACAGGGATATTTTGTAAGATCCTCCCTGTAAGGAGCCAACACAACTATATTCCCTGTTTCTTTATCCTCATAAACTCCGTGATTGGAATAGTCCACTACATTGGAAGTTTTTACACTTAAGTTGTGATGCTCTCTTTTAGTGTCGATAACGGTAACACTCTTTTTTATTATCCTTTTAGTTTCCTTATCGACTTTTGCTATGCATAAAGGATATCTGGGCAGGTTTCCTTTGGGGTTTTCTCGGTTTATTACACCTATGAAATAGAGATTACCGTTACTGTGATTGAGCAATTTGGGTATGCTTGAAGAAGAGTACATTATACTGCCGTCATCATACAGAAGCATTTCGGGATCTGACCAGGTATAGCCGTAATCTTCTGATATACTGTAGAATTTTGCACCGATTATGCTGTCCGACTGCGTATAATTGCTGTTACGCATAACCATTAATATTTCATTTTCTTTTCCGTCTATTATTCCGAATGCAGGCTCATACAGTCCCCTTATCGATTTGTCCGGCTCCACAGTCACATACTCCCCTAAATCCCATTCATATTCAAGTTTTTCACTGTTCCATGCCGCTTTTAAAGCCCCCGCTTTCATATATCCCATACCTGTGGGATTAAAAAGAGTACCGTCTTTATTAAGCATCTGTACCTGTACCGGCACCAGAAGGCTGTTATCTTTTGCACGTACTATGAGGGGCGAAACCGTAGCTGCCATATTAACTCCGAATTCCACAGATTTCATAAAGTGTTTTGTGTTATAGCAATCGCCTTTTTGTACAATGTATTTCTTATCCGTCCAGGTATATCCGTCATCAAATGACAGTCTGTAATACAAGGTCCTCATTCTCCACAGGGAAGCTATCTTATTTTCCTCCCAGTATGTATCATTTGCTACATATAAAATTACCTTTGCATCGGTATCACAATACAGCGCACCGTAGCCGCTTTTAACCCGGCTGTTGTTAAAATCATATACATAGGATTTTTCTATAAGCCCCTGTTCTATCCAGGTGTTGCCGTTATCTTTTGAACGTAAAAGCACACTGCCGGCATTGCTGTCCGAAGCATTGAACAAATCGAAATTCATCAGTAAATCGTCGGAATGGATACAACGTACAACCGACGGTCCCAATATGAAATAGTCCATATATTCCAGATACTTATCGGTCTTTTCAACAATGTCAAAAAACATAACAATCTCTCCGTCCCGCTAACATTATATCATCTATTTATCCTATTATTATGCTCTGATTATTTGTCTGATTATTTTCCATATTATTTTAAATTACCATCTTGTATTTTGACTGTTGATAATATACTATAAATGCTGTCACTTATGCTTTTTATCCGCCGTTCTCAGATTTATCAGGTATGGCAGACGGGAATCATCAGCAGATAACATGTGGGTTTATGTGCAGTTTCAAGTCGTTAAATTACCATAAATCAATTATGTTCAGTACTTTAAATAAACCGGTATTTTACGGTTTTGGAGGATAAACCTTTAATGGTGGAATTAAAAAAGATAACATGGGAGAACTTCGAGCAGTGCCTGTCACTGGGTGTAACCGACAATCAGCAGGATTTCGTAGAAGATAATGTATATGCACTGGCACAGGCTTATGTAGCGGCAACCAATGATAAATTCCCCCCTATTGCATACGCAATATATAATGATGAGACTGTTGTGGGAATAGTCATATTGGTCCATAAATATGCTAAAGACAGCAAGTATTATCACGAAAACTGTTATGAAGTGGTAAGTTTCATGATAGGGCTTCAGTATCAGGGAAAGGGTTACGGAAAAGAGGCTTTTGCAAAGGTAATTGAGGTTATAAAGACATTTCCCGAAGGTAAAGCCAAAGCAATATGCCTGTCATATGATCCGCATAACGATACGGCAAGACACTTATATGCTTCCTACGGATTTATCGAGACCGGCGTTATAAACGATTTAGGAGAGGTAGTGGCTAAATTACCGATAGCAACATAGTTTCCGATATAGTTGTCATACAAATAAGTCCATTTATTTTATTAATCATATTGATTGATATAAACCTTTTATATATTGGTTTTTACCGGGAATTTATGATATATTCTACAGGACGGAAAGGGATGAGTTTTAATGAGAAGAATAAAACTTGACACATTGATATTCGTTGTATTTATAACGGTTTTCGGGTTGCTGAATCTGTTAAATCCCGACAAAAGTGAAATATCTTTACAGGAAAACCGCACCCTTGCAAAAAAACCGGTATTCTCTTTCCAATCAGTGTTTGACAAGAGTTATGCATCAGGCTGGAATGACTATTATTCCGACACCTTGCTCTTGAGAGAAAATCTGATACAGGCAAATGTGCAAATAAAGAAGAACTTCGGAATAGAAAAGAATCGTATCTCCATATCGGTTATAGGAACGGAACCGGCTCCGACAAAGACACCCAAACCTACACAGACACCTGTGGCATCGGTTTCTCCCGTTCCGACGGAAACGCAAGCACATAATCCCGAAACTTCCGATGAGCCTTCGGCATCACCGTCCCCTTCACCCGCTCCCACGCCTGTAGAAGAAGAACCTACCGGTTCCGGTGCCGCAACAGGCATGTATATTACCATCGGTGATGAGACATTCAAGCTGGATACTTATTCGGAAGAAGCATATGATAACTACGCAAATTACATAAATAAAATAAAGAAGATGGCGGGACCGGATATTGAAGTATACAGCATGCTTGCACCGTCCCGCTCCACCTATCTTGCATTAACAAAATATGATTTCTTAAGTTCCCGTGCTGCAAATGTCGAACAGATAAACAGCAAGATTGATAAGTCTGTCAAAAATGTAAATGTATTGCGCTCCATGGTCGAACATGTTGATGAATACATATATTACCGTACGGATCATCACTGGACACACCTGGGTGCTTATTACGGCTATACGGAACTTATGAAAGCAAGAAACAGGCAATCGGAAATAATCCCTTTAAGCAAATACAGTGAAAAACTTGTCGTGGAAGGTTATCTCGGGTTTTATAATAAGCCGTACCTTACACAGGCCGATTACGATAATCCCGATACCATAATCGCATACTATCCGATAGTAGATTACAAATACATTTACAACAGTCAGGATGTTTCAATTGAAAAGCGACTCATCAATAAAGAAAGGGTCAAACCCGACAAAGATTATTACCTGCTGTTTTCCGACGGAGGTTTCGGAACATACAGTGAAATAACCACATCGTCCGACTCCGATCTTAAGTGTATGGTTATAAAAGACTCTTTCGGAGATTCTTTAATATCCTTCCTGTTGCCTCACTACAAGACCATATATGTAGTGGATTCCCGCACATACAACAAGGCATTCTGCGGTAATATGAATATCATAGACTTTGCCAAATCCAAAAAAGTGGATGAAATAATAGTCAATTACTGGATTACCGAAATTACATACATGGATGATTTTATGAAGAAAGCATATGCAACGCTGGAGTAGTTACAAAGGTATTCCGGTTGC
Organism: Clostridiaceae bacterium; assembly: GCA_012838235.1. Classification (GTDB taxonomy): domain Bacteria; phylum Bacillota; class Clostridia; order DUPQ01; family DUPQ01; genus DUPQ01. The sequence continues at coordinate 2,072 of DUPQ01000052.1, read as the reverse complement.
ATTTTTCAGGAGTTTATCCCTCTCCTTATAATCGGGCATATACTTCTTTACAAGGTCGTAAAAAGGTTTCTGATGGTTCCGGTGCCGCAAATGACACAGTTCATGAACTATCACATAATCCACGGCTCTTTCGGGATACAAGATTAATCTGTATGAATAACATATTCCGCCTTTTTGAGTGCAGCTTCCGAATCTTCTTTCCGAGGATGTTATTTTAATATATGCAGGATACAGCCCCGTTATTTCCGAATAATATTTTGTTCTTTCGGTAAGTACCTGTTTAGCCTGTTTCTTTAACTCCTTAATCTGTTCGTCTGTAAAATCTTTCACCGAAGGTCGGTTCTTCTTAATCTCTATCTGCCTGTCTATCCACTTTTCATGATCGGACACAAATTTATCAATGACTTTTTTTGAACAAAAAACAGGAGCCCGTACTGTAACGGTACAATCCTGTGAGATTCTTAAAGATATTGTTCTTCTTCTTGAACGTATTAAAATGTAGTCGTGCATACGCAAAACACAATGGTATTAAACAAATATGTTAATTCCGGCTCTACTTAAAGAATTTTATGATAGCCAGAATTACACCTACCACACTGTACAGCCAGACCAAATATCTGACTATGCTCATAACAGTATTTACAACGGGAATACCGCGTAAGAGCCATTGAATCAGTCCTACAACAACCCCTAAAACCACATAAAGCAAGATTGCTATAACCAATGTGCCGAGTTTTTTCTTCTTAACATTTTTATTCAGCGGAAATAGTGCGTCCATATATGTCTCCTTCTATTTGTGATACTTACACTTTATCATACGGAGCCGTTAAAAACAATGCGATTAAGTGAACAAAAATATATTGCCTTCTCTTTAACCCGATTATATAATAAAACGAAACTGCTAGGAGAGCAACATGACTTTTTTTGAACTGCTGCTGATAGCGATAGGACTTTCAATGGATGCTTTTGCGGTTGCAATATGCAAAGGTCTTTCACTTAAGAAAGTAACCTGGAAAGATGCCTTGACCGTAGGGCTCTATTTCGGTATTTTTCAGGCTGCTATGCCTTTGGCAGGCTTTCTTATAGGATCTGCTTTCGCAGGAATTATTGACAAATGGGACCACTGGGTTGCTTTTACTCTTTTGGCGGTAATAGGAATTAAGATGATTATAGAGAGCAAAAAGAGAGGCTCCTGCCGGTCTTCGGAAGACAACAGTCAATCTTTAAGTTTTAAACAAATGCTCCCTTTGGCAATAGGCACCTCCATCGACGCTCTTGCGGTCGGTGTATCTTTTGCCTTATTATCCATTAAAATCCTTCCCGCAGTCAGTTTTATAGGAGCTGTTACACTTATCTTATCTTTTGCCGGGGTATATGCAGGCAGTATTTTCGGGTGCAGGTTCAAGTCGGGTGCGGAAATAACCGGAGGTATAATATTAATACTGACCGGCCTTAAGATACTGCTCAGTCACCTCGGAATTATACCCTTTTAGGCTAATCTTTTTCACAGTATAAATAATTGCAGTCCAATCGGATAACAATACAATGCACATTAATAATTGTGCATCTGTATTGCGGATAATTCCGACTCAAAAATCAAAAAATATTACATGAAATTCATAAACAGGTCGAAGTTCATGCCCCTGACTTTATCCTGTATGGTAACCATGTCGTATATCCACAGTATACCGCAAAGACCGCCGGTCAGTAACTTCAAAATTCCCATTCCGATATCATTCATGAGGAATCTGTCTACACCTAACTGCCCGATAAATATCGAGACCAGTAAGTATGTGGTGGGATCCTTCATCTGAACGAACATCAAACGCTGAATTTGCTCGTCGGTCATGGAATCCAATTTTTCTTTCACGGCATATAATTTTTCTGCCGGAAAAAACTTCTGATTAGTCATAAAATAGATGTCTGCTTTTGCGCTCATGTCTCTCTTGTATGATACAGTCAGTGACTGTTCATACTCCTCCTTCTTGTATATTTCGCTCACTTATTGTTTGTTTTAATTCAAGGAAAGGAGCGTATGGGTTGAACCTTGAATCTTTTATGTCCTTATCTTT
>DUPQ01000007.1 GCA_012838235.1 Clostridiaceae bacterium | reverse complement strand
TGGTAGATGGGATAGATAATTTCCTGAAAAAACCTACAGTAAAGATATCCAGCAATAATGACAGCCTACAGATAATAGAAAGCGGTTTACGGGATTTCCTTAATCTCTATAAAGATAAGGTATATCAAAATGGTCTTACAGCTAAGCTTGGTATTTATTGCGGAAAGATAGAAACCCTTGAAGAAGTAGTTTATCCGGCAGTAGCAGGTATTATCTCGGAATATGGTTTCGAACCAGATGAAGTTATACTGAAATATCATAAGGGTAACAGCAAATATAAAATCCCGCCAGACAGCCAGCTTGAATTTGAAAGCCTTGATAAGACCATCTCAAAAATCAGGGTGATTTTACTTGTTCAGATTGGTAAGGAAGGATGGGACTGCAAAAGCCTTACTGGAATCATTTTATCTCAAAAGGGTGATTGTCCGACAAATATGGTTTTGCAAACTTCGTGCCGCTGCTTAAGGCAAGTAGTCAAGGGAGAGTCTGAATCAGCTCTCATCTGGCTTAATGAATTTAACGGTGAAAAACTTGAAAATCAATTAAGACAACAACACCATATATCAATAAAGGAATTGGAGAATGCACGGAACATTCAGCCAATTGAAATAAATAGATATAACAGAATGGATTATCTTAAACTTCCCCCTGTTGACTATTATCAGTTGAAGGTGGAATATCATTCCATTGTTTTAGAAAATAAAATGAACATAACAGAAGATATTCAAAATGCAATTACAGAAGAATCGAAGATTTCTTCGATTGTGAAAATAAAGAAGGATTTGGTTGAGGAAGCGAGCGTCATAGACATTGAGAAAGAAAAAGGGAACCGTATTGCCGATTTCAACCAATGGCTATATGAAATAAATAAAGAGAGTTTTGGTTTCTTATCGATGGGTAAGCTGTACTCTGAAGAAAATGCACTGAAGGAAGTCTTTAATACAATTACGTATGAAAAAGATGGTTGCCGGTTTTATAGTTCAAAGTTTCATATACCTGTAATCAATGCGAATATCCGTAAAGCTTTTTATGAGAAACGGACATTTGATACAAAGGAAGAAATCATACCAGAAAGTGCTACACTATTAAGGTTGGAAAATTTCTCCCCTCTTGTTAAAACTAAAAATTTATCCGATTATTATCCTTCCAACGATGAAGTAGAAAGAATTGCTCGTTCAGATGCCGGAAAACTTAAACCGGATAAAAAAACCATGGAAGTTATAAGTTCCTTAGAGAAAATCGGTCAGCAGGCAATGGCTGCCAAACTTAAGGAAGAATATATTGCTAAACCCGAATGGAATAAAACGTTCCATTATGTACCTTATAAAAATGACAGTGGATTTGAGCAAAATTTCCTGAATGAGGTTTTAAAGCTTGCCTGTTTTCAGGAAATGAATCTTGAAATATACTACAATGGCGACAGAAAACTATCTGATTTCAAGATTAAATGTTTTAAAGGCGGTAAGGGAAAATGGAATTATATAGGCATGTATACTCCTGATTTCCTAATCCTACAACGTCGTAACAAAAAGATATTTAAGGCTATCATCGTTGAGACGAAAGGAAGCCTGTTTGCAAATGACCCGAAGTTTAAGGCAAAGAAAGAGTTCATGGAATCCGAATTTCTTGAGCAAAACAATAAAAAGTTTGGTTATAAAC
>DUPQ01000051.1 GCA_012838235.1 Clostridiaceae bacterium | reverse complement strand
GATATGCCGGATCCTGTTACTATTGGGATACATGGCTGATTTCCTGGGAGAATGCTTGTAAGAAACATACACCTTCAGCTTACATGGTAGGTATCGGTGCAATCTCCAAGAACATTACAACCAAGATAAATCAGTGGGGTAAAGGTTGCGGAGCTCCGTATTGCTTAATGGCAAATACCGAACAGCCCAAGGAATTCATCAACTGGTTAGTAACGTTATTGTGGGGATCACCTGAATCGTTCTTTACATTCAGATACGGTATTCCTCAGGCAGACAAGAACGGAAAAGAAGGATTCTATCTAGACGGAAAGACCGTTTACTTACTGTACAATCAGTATAATCCGGATACGGATACTGTAACTAATACAGGTACACCGAATATAACGGACGGACATCCGAGCTATGCTCTTGACGTAGGTTCATTCGGATATACATCCGCATACAACTCCGGGAAACCCGACTGGGATTCTAACCAGGTTAATGTATCTACTGCTAACTTGAAGAGAAGATATGACATTCTCAACGAGTACAATGACGGAAGATTATACATACTTCCTGAAAGCATGAAAGAACCCGATATGGTAGAATTTACATCAATCAGCGGTGAATGGGGTAAAGCAGGTCTGAAGTATGTCTCCGACTGTATGGTTGAAGGTGTTGATCCGAACGATGCTCTTAAAGCTTATCTCACTGTTGTAATGGCATTCAACCCGCAGGCAATACTGGATGAGATGAACTCAAGATTAGGAAAGACATCCGAACAGAACTATAATGCTATCTGGTCTAAGTTTAACTAAACAAAACAATGAGAAAAGACTCGGGAAACCGGGTCTTTTTTTATATGAATAAAATATTATTAATGTGAATTTATTATATAATATTTAAGAAATAATTTCATAAATTTAAAATACTGCCTACTGTAACTTAGAAATACGGTATTGCATAATATCCGATGATAATGTATAATTCACTGGAAAATAACACATGTCGGTGAATTTATGTATGTTGCGTTAATCGTTGTACATAAAGTTGAAGCCGGCAGAGGAAAAAACGGAGGATTAATACATGTCAGTTATTTCAATGAAACAACTATTGGAGGCTGGAGTTCATTTCGGTCATCAAACAAGAAGATGGAATCCCAAGATGGCTGAATACATCTTTACCGAAAGAAACGGAATTCACATTATCGATTTACAAAAGACCGTAAAACAAATAGAGAAGGCATATGATTTCGTAAAACAAATAGTTCTTGACGGTGGAGAAGTATTATTTGTGGGAACAAAAAAACAGGCACAAGAGTGTGTTGAAGAAGAAGCAATCAGATGCGGTATGTTCTATATCAACACAAGATGGCTGGGAGGAACTCTGACAAACTATAAGACAATGGAGAAGCGGATTGAGTATCTCAAGAAACTTCATCAGATGGAAGAGGACGGTACATTTGATTCGTTACCGAAGAAAGAAGTAATTAAGCTAAGAGCGGAAATGGAAAAACTGGAAAAAAACTTAGGCGGAATCAAAGATATGCACGGAATTCCCAATGTGCTTTTTGTCGTAGATCCTAAAAAAGAGCGTAATGCTGTATTGGAAGCGAAAAAACTGGATATCCCCGTAGTGGCAATTATAGACACCAATTGCGATCCCGATGAGGTTGATTATGTTATTCCGGGTAATGATGACGCAATAAGAGCCGTTAAACTTATTACAAGTGTAATTGCAAATGCCGTTATTGAAGCAAATCAAGGTGAAGCATTCTCTGTTGAAGATGAAGAAGAGATTGATATGTCGCAACTCACTGAAGAAGAGCTTCTGAAGGCAAAGCATGATGATAAAAAATTTAATGAGCCAAAAAAAGAATCTAAAAAAGCCGAAAAAAAAGATGAATCTTTGAATGAAATAGTTCAGGAGGCTGAAGCATCAATTGAAGAAATAGCAGAAGTTGCTGAAGAAGTAATTGAAATTGCCGAAGAATAGTACATGGAGGTAGTATGATGATAAGTGCAGGTTTGGTTAAAGAATTACGTGAAAAAACCGGAGTCGGTATGATGGAGTGCAAAAAGGCTCTTGTAGAGGCAAACGGTGATTTGGAAAAAGCCGTTACAATTTTGAGAGAAAGAGGTTTGGCTAATGCCGAAAAGAAATCCGGAAGAATAGCCGCTGAAGGTATTGTTGCATCATATATCCATGGCGGCGGAAGAATAGGTGTACTTGTAGAAGTAAATATTGAAACGGATTTTGCCGCTAAGAATGAAGATTTCCAAGCATATGTAAAGGATATAGCGATGCAGATAGCAGCTTCAAAACCGGAGTATGTAAAGAGAGATCAGGTTCCGACGGATATTATTGAAAACGAGAAAGCAATTCTACGTACTCAGGCATTAAATGAAGGTAAACCGGAAAAAGTTGTTGATAAGATGGTTGAAGGCAGAATAGAAAAATACTATAAACAGGTATGTCTTATGGATCAGGCCTACATCAGAAACCCGGATATCTCCGTTCAACAGTTGACAAATGAAATAATTGCTAAGATAGGAGAAAATATTTCGGTAAGAAGATTTACCAGATATGAAATGGGTGAAGGGCTGCAGAAGAAAGAAGAGAATTTTGCTGACGAAGTAGCAAAACAAATGAATAAATAATACTAAAGGCACTTATATGTGCCTTTTAAATTGGAGAATGATATGGATTATAAAAGGATACTGGTTAAACTGAGCGGAGAGGTTTTTGCCGGACCGAAGGGAGAAAACCTGGATACCGAGATGCTGATGCAGATTGCACAAGCATTAAAAATTCTGAGGGATGAAGGAAAAGAAATAGCTGTCGTTATAGGTGCCGGCAATTTTATAAGAGGAAGAAGTATAAAAGGTATTGTAAGGTCCAGAGCGGATTCCATGGGTATGTTGGCAACCGTTATTAACTGCATAGCATTGAAAGATGCACTGGAGAAAACAGGTCTGGATGCTGAAGTCTATTCGGCCATAAGTATGAGCGAAATTTGCAAAACCTACAGGAGAGACGATGCTGTACGTGATTTAAGTAACGGTATTATAACTGTACTGGGCGGAGGCACCGGAAACCCGTATTATTCAACCGATATGGCGGCAGTTTTACGTGCTATAGAAATTAATGCCGATGTTATACTATTTGCCAAGAATGTTGACGGTGTGTATGATAAAGACCCCAAGGAACACAAAGATGCGGTCAAATATGACAGAGTCACTTATTCGACAATCCTCTCTCGTCAACTGAATGTAATAGATATGGCTGCTGCCGTTATGTGTAATGAGTTTTCCTTGAGATCGGTCCTTTTCGAGCTTAAGAAACCCATGAATATAGTCCAAGCAGCAAGAGGCGGAAATATAGGGACTATTATTGAAAAATAACTTCATATTGTGTAAAATATATCTAATATATTAAACATAAAGGAGTTATTGCCATGATTAGTAAAGATGAATACAGCAAAACTACGGAATTGATGTCTCAGGCAATTGATGCATTCAGCGAACAGATTTCAGTCATACGTGCCGGACGAGCAAATCCGTCTGTTCTCAAAAATATATATGTGGATTATTACGGTCAGAAGACACCGTTACTGCAGATAGGCAATATTTCTTCTCCGGAACCCAGGTTGTTGGTTATTCAACCTTGGGATACAAGCATTATGAAAGACATAGAGAAGGCCATAATGGCTTCGGATTTAGGTATTAATCCGCAAAGTGACGGAAGAGTAATTCGTCTGGTATTCCCGATATTATCGCAGGAAAGAAGAAACGAGTTAGTGAAAAGAGTCAAAGCATATGGTGAAGATGCAAAAGTAAGGATAAGAAACATACGCAGAGACGATATGGACAAGTATAAGAAGCAGAAAAAGGATTCCGAAATTACAGAGGATGACTATATTATTATTGAAAAAGATATACAAAAACTTACAGACGAATCTACAGCAAAGATTGATGATATAGTAAAAGAAAAGACCGATGAGATAATGGAAGTCTGATATCTCTTACGGAAACGGAGAATTTAACGTTATATGCAATTACCGCAACATATCGCCATTATTATGGACGGAAACGGAAGATGGGCAAAACAGAGAAATATGCCGGTCAGTTACGGACATAAGTGTGGTGCAGATGCAATACAAAATCTGATAGAGCAAAGCGACGAGTTGGGAATAAAATATATTACGGCTTATACTTTTTCTACGGAAAATTGGAAACGTCCTAAAAGTGAAGTTGCCTATCTGATGACGTTGCTTCAGGATTTTTTGAATGATACATCAGGTCGTCTGGAGAGATCAAATATACGTATTAAATTCATCGGTTCAAGGGACAGGATAAAAAAGAAGATGGTTGAGAGCATGGAAAGGATTGAAAAAATATCCGCTAACAAGACCGGTCTTACTTTCATAATCGCATTGGATTACGGTGCCAGACAGGAGATAACTCAAGCGGTAAAGAAAATATGTACAGATGTAAAAGCCGGAACTTTAGACATTTCGCAAATTGATGAGCAACTGATAAGTGATTATTTATACACAAAGGATATTCCCGATCCCGACCTTATAATACGCCCGAGCGGAGAAAAGCGATTATCCAATTTTCTGTTATATCAAGCATCATACTCGGAGTTGTGGTATTCGGATATTTTATGGCCGGATTTCACTATCGAACATCTGAAACAGGCCATAACGGATTACAACGGCAGGAAGAGACGATATGGAGGAAGAACGGATGAAGACTAGAGTTATAAGCGCTTTGTTTGCGTTATCTATATTAGTGTTTATATATGTTTTCCCCGGATTGCCCACATATATAGTTCTTTTTTTGATATCCGCATTGATGTTTTATGAATTTCTTCATGTGACAAACGAAAAAGTTACTGTGGGATATTATATTATTTGTTCTTTATTCACTCTTTTATACTATGCAAATCTCTATCTGACCATCGGGTTATCAATAATACCTCAGGAATATCTGTATACACTTAATATTTTACTGACAGTCTTTTTTGCACTTACAATTCTGTCAGCATCAATGTTCTATAAAATAAAGACATTCAGAGAAGTTACATATACCATTTTCGGTTACATATATACCGTTGTATTACTATCGTTTGTTGTCCTTATACTGAAGATGGAAAAAGGCGGATTGCTGTTTGTCTATGTATGGTTGGGAGCTTTCGGATGTGATATATGGGCTTTTCTCATCGGTAAAAGATTCGGTAAAACCAAGATACTTAATGAAGTAAGCCCGAGTAAGACATTGGAAGGGGCGATAGGAGGAGCGGTAGGCTCCATATTAATGATAACCGCTTATACAATAATAATTAACAGATACTTCAATGCGGAAATACCTTGGTATGTGCTTGTAGCATTGTATATAACATGCGGTATACTTAGTCAGTTCGGCGACTGGTGTGCTTCATATATAAAAAGGCAATTCAATGTAAAGGATTTCGGAAAGATAATGCCCGGGCATGGAGGAGCGCTGGACAGATTGGACTCCTTATTATTCATTTTGCCGTTCATCTATTCAATCTTTCTCATATCGGAGTTTAAATGATGAACGTTCTAATCTTAGGTTGCACAGGTTCAATAGGGGAAAATACCGTTAAAGTCTGTAAGGATATCGGATACAGGATAATCGGTGTTACCTGCAAAACAAGTTATACCGGGCTTGCGGATATTATTGAAAGGTATGAACTTGGAGATAATCTGAAATATATAGGTATTTCCGATAACGAAAGTTGTGACAAATTTAAATTATTGGGATTGAACTTAAAGGCGAAGGTTTTCGGCGGTGAAAAAGCTAATATTCATTGTATACAAAGTATGAAGTATGACATCATTGTCAATGCTCTAAACGGCAGTAACGGTATAGAACCTTCATACTATGCCGTATCCAATTGTAAGCGGCTTGCATTGGCAAATAAGGAGACAATCGTAGCGGCAGGAGATATAATTCTTGACAGAGCGGCACAATATTCCTGTCAGGTTGTGCCCGTCGACTCGGAACACGGAGCAATCTTGCAATGTATAGAGCACAATCCGATAAAAAGGATTTATATAACCGCAAGCGGAGGTCCGTTCTGGAATTTGGACAAAGCACAATTATCGAAAGTAACCGTAGAGCAGGCATTGAATCATCCTGTATGGAAAATGGGGACAAAAATTACCATTGACAGTGCGACTATGATGAATAAAGGCTTTGAAGTTATTGAAGCATCGAAACTGTATAATTTGACAAAGGAAAAGATAAAAGTACTCATACATCCGCAAAGTATAATACATTCCATGGTGGAGTTTTACGATAACAGTATAAAGGCACAACTGAGCACATGCGATATGAAACTGCATATACAGTATGCATTAACATATCCCGAGCGAATTAATAACGGATATGAGGAGTTGGATTTAACTGAATATAATCTTACTTTCCATAAACCGGATTTTGACAAATTTAAGTGTCTTAAACTGGCATATGAAGCTGTAAAAGAAGGTAATTCGCTCGGAACGGTAATAAATGCAGCCAATGATGAATGTGTCGAATACTTTCTGAAAGGAAAGATCGCCTTTACCGACATAGCGGATATTATTGAGAAAGTAATGAATAAACATGATAATATAAAAGCCGAAAGCATTGAGGACGTTTTAAGTATAAGCGATTGGGCTAAAACGGAGGCACGCATATGAGTACTTTCACCAGTATCTTAATTGCACTACTGGCGCTCAGCATAATAATAATAGTACATGAATCTGGGCATTTCTTCGCAGCGAAAATATCCGGAATTAATGTATTGGAATTCAGTCTTTTCATGGGACCTAAAATTTTCAGTAAAAAAATTAAAGGTACGGTATACAGTATAAGAGCTATTCCCATAGGAGGTTTTGTCGCACTGGAAGGTGAGGAAGATAATGTAGTCAGTCCGACATCTTATTCTTCCGCAAAACCGTATAAAAAGATTTTTGTATCGGTTGCCGGACCGCTATCCAACATAATTTTTTCATTTTTGATTCTTACAATTCTATTCAGTTTCACAGGTTATGCTCTGGATACAAATACGGTCATTGTACCGGACGGACCGTTATATGAAGCGGGCTTAAGAGACGGCGATAAGATTATATCCGTAGATAAAAAAGCAATAATAGATCCTTCGGATATTAACATGGTTCTTTATCCTCTGAAAGAAGCGGAAGAGATTGAAGTCGTGTATGAACGAGAAGGCATTAAAAATATCGTAACGGTGGTTCCGGTAAAGCAGGGAGGAAAACGTATAATGCTCAATATTTCCACAACTAACGCCGATACCGTTATTGTGGAGATAAAAGAAGACTCCAACGGATATATTGCCGGGTTGAGATTAAATGACAAAATCACTCACATTAATGATATTAAGATTAATTCACCGAGAGAATTACGCGAACAGGTAAATGCCAACGGAGAAGGGCCTGTTAAAGTCACCGTATTAAGAGGTGAAGAAAAATTGTCATTTGTGTTTGATACGATAGAAACCGAATCAACGGAATATCTGGATCTGGGAATATATTATTACAGTACGGAGATTAATGTATTACAGGCGATTAAACATGCGGTATTGTACTCCTTTTCCGTTGTCAAAACCGTTATTGTATCAATAGTCTGGCTTATAACCGGAATTGTGAAAATGTCGGAAATGATGGGACCTATAGGTATAATATCCACAATGGGAGAACAGATAAAGCAACCCACATTTGTGCTGTTCATGCTGAATCTTGTAAATATGATGGCATTTATATCCATAAATCTGGGAATTATGAACCTTATACCTTTTCCCGCACTTGACGGCTCAAAGATAGTTATACACTCCATCGAATGGATAATGGGAAAACCTTTTAATCAGGATAAGATGAAGTATGTTACACTTGCGGGATTTGTGTTGCTTATACTGCTGCTTGTATTTGTCACTTTTAATGACATTGTAAGGTTGTTTAAATGAAAACTTTTAATGAAAAAAGAAAAGTAAAGAAAGAAATAAATATCGGCGATATTACCATAGGCGGAAAAAATGATATCGCTATTCAGTCTATGACAAATACGGATACAAGAGACCTGAATGCAACCGTAAATCAGATTGCCCGATTAAAAGATGCTGGTTGTGATATAGTCAGAATATCGGTTTTTGATAATGATTGTGTAAGTAATATTCCATTGATCAAGAAAGCCGTTGAAGTACCTCTTGTTGCGGATATTCACTATAATCACATACTGGCAATAGAAAGTATAAAGGCCGGAATTGATAAAATCAGGATAAATCCGGGTAATATAACCGATAAAAACGACATAAAAGCCATTATTAATACTGCAAAGGAATACAAAGTTCCTATAAGAATAGGTGTAAATACAGGTTCTTTGCCAGAGCATTTGTACGATATGTATAACGGTCCGACATCTGAGGCTGTATTGCATGCAGTAAAAGACCAGGTTGATATGTTCTTAAACTATGATTTTGATAATATTGTCATAGCGGCAAAATCGGTCGATGCAATGCAGACGGTGGAAATATACAGGAAGCTCAATGAAGCATTTGATTTCCCGCTGCACACAGGTGTAACCGAGGCGGGCAGCTATATAAAAGGGACAATAAAATCTACCGTTGCATTATCAATACTGCTTGACGAAGGGATTTCCGATACAATAAGAATCTCTTTAACGGACGATCCGGTTAAAGAAGTAACTGTAGCGAAAGATATTCTGAAATTTACGGGTATTAAAGAGTACGGAGTTAATATAATAAGTTGTCCTACATGCGGAAGGACTAAGATTGATATAATAAAAATAGCATCAATCATTGAAGAAAGGACCAAGCATATCAAAAAAAATATTGTTATTGCCGTTATGGGATGCGCGGTTAACGGTATAAATGAGGCGAAATATGCCGATATAGGTATAGCCGGCGGTGATGGAAAAGCGGTCCTGTTTAAAAAAGGAAAGAGACTGAGAACAATTCCGGAAGACAGAATTATTGAAGAACTGCTTATTGAGATTGAAAAATGCTGAGTGACGACATTAATATCATAAAATTCAGATATGAAAAGGAAAATCATACTCTTTTCATAGAATTATCTGTAAAGAGATATATATTTTTCCGGGAAGAAACTGCATTAAAAAAAGATATAAGGTCGGAATACAATATAGGAAAGGAATTTTCCGATATTGTTTTTGATTTTATTGATGTAACATTTAATAAAGAAAAAACAGATGAATACATAGAAGATATTTATGAAAATTTGTTTAATGAGTTCAATTATTTGATTCTCTATAAATCTACAATGAACTATGAAATAAAGAGCAATACCGTATATATTTTCCTACCGAAAGAGGCAAGTATGATTGCCGATATGTCCAAGATAAATGCCTATCTTTTCAAGTGTTCAAAACGTTTGGGAAATGACGTAAGATTCATTATTTCTGAAACCGTCAATGAAGATGCGACTAAAATAAGGGATGCATCGATTGCCGGTATACGGAATGAAAAACCTGAGGTAGTAATGCCTCAGCCTGAAGAGGAGGTGATTGAACAGCCGTCAGGAAGGAAAATTACACGTATTTGTGAACTGGACAGTAATTCCTACAAAGTGGTAATAGAAGGTACAATCACTTATGTGAAAATACATAAGAATCAAGGATATCAATTGTTTGAGTTCGGTGTAAATGATTTAAGCGGTTCCATAGTATGTAAAAGGTTTTTCAGTAGAGAAAAAGACAGGAATATAATAGAAAAATACGAAACAATTATTGTGGAAAATAAATATGTCAGTGTTTCCGGAAAACATCAGATTGAGAAGAATTCACCCAGATACTTTATAAATGCAGACAAAGTAACCGAGGTCAAATTGGGTGTCAGAACCGATAAAGCAAGAATTAAACGAATTGAGATGAATATTGATACCGACCATGTTAATGCCGACTTGCTATTAGAACAATTAAAAAGATGGAAACATAAAGCCTTCGGAATAATGCCTAAAGAAAATATTCAATCATTTGTGGATATTTACAGTAAAAATTTTGTTAACAGACAGAAACTGAAAATGATTTTAGGGGTTACGCTGAATGTATTGATGGATGATAATACCGCAATATTTAATCCATATAAGACAGAGATATCACAAAATATATGTGCAGGTTATGTCAAAGAAGATAATATTTTCATTAGCGATATATCCGATAAAACAGCAAAGAGAAAGGAAGTATTCAAAAAGAACGATTACATCGGCATAAGAAATTTCTGTGAACAAAAGGCTCTTTATATTTTCTCCGAAGCCGATGACGATTATGTTGCGACAATGTTGGCAAAGATCGGAATAACCGTTATCAATGTAAAGAGATTATTTGAAATATTGGAGAAGAAGACATTTACGGTAAACACGCTGCTGCTCAGATTAAACGCATCATCGGATAATATTCAAAGCGCTGCATACAATGTTTCCGGCATATTAAATAAATCCTTTGATACATATGAAGAGATATGTATAAATATTGCAAACAATAATGTTAAGAATGAGAATATGAGTGTTTATCCGCTTTCAGTTACAGTAAAGAACAAAGAAGGCTTAAGAAATCTGTATAAAATACTGACAAAAAGAAACTGTATCTGGAGTATAGTTCCGAGGAGTTATCTTGAAGCACACAGACACGGTTTGTTGTTAGGATCTTCCGATGCGGACGGTGAATTATATTCAATGCTTTTACAGGATGCGGGTACCGAAAGTATATATGCCAAAGCGGCTTTCTATGATTATGTCAATCTCCTGACAGACAGACATGCAGAGTTGCTTAAAGAAAAGAATATAATTAAAACAATAAATGAATTCAGGAATTTTAATAAATTCTTATACAAATGTGCAACTGAGTGTAATGTTATTCCGATAGCCACATGTTTTTCAAAGGACATTTCAAAGATAGAATTTATGACTACCAACGAAATGTTATCGGAATTCTCATATCTGGAAAAAGAAAATGCGTACAAGGCAGTTGTTGAAAATACCGTATTACTGGATGCAAAAATAGAAAATGTTCCTCCCATTATCAAATCGGATTATAAGGATGATATTATCAGTATCGCATATTTGACCAACATGAATGATAAGACGGAAGCATATGAGAAAGAATTTAAGATGATAACCTCGGAAAAAACCGCAGGGATTTTAACGGTTATTAAACAACTGATAGAGAGTTTAAAAGATAAAGACATAATGTTCCGTATCGAATCGACTCCTGCACCGTATATTTTAAGTAAATTATTAAACGATGACAGCTATAATTATCTTCTTAAAAATGATTTCAAGATACATGTTCAAAATGATGCATATGATGATGTATATGAAATTCTAAAAGAATTATGTACCGATCACAGGCCCTTCTCGGTTAAATATGACAGATATACGGCAATACACTTACTTCCTTTGGAACATACTATATATGATTTTTCGCCTATGGTTATGAGAAATAATGAGATGGTAACTCTTTACGATAATGAAGTATTGCGAAAATATTTTTCCACATTCATTTTACAGGCGGATGAGGATATGCAGATGATAAGTAATCTCTTAAAATCAACAAATGTCTATCCGACAGATGACTTGATTGGTGCAATGACATATGATGATATCGGTTCCATAACAACGGACAGTAAAACACATGATATATTGACCATGATTAAACCGGCATCGAGTATGGAATTTGTTCGTTGTGTAGGCCTTATATACGGACAAGGTTGCTGGTATGATAATGCGGAAAGACTGATTCATGAACGACTTACGGATATATATGACGTCATATGTTTTAAACACGAACTTGATGACGAGAAAAAAGATGATGATATGCATAAGGAATCTAAAAGAAAGATTAAATACTGTATTACATACGAGGAAGCATTGATTCATTCCAAAAATATGATGATATTAAAATGGTATCATGATAATTATCCAAAGCAATTTCAGTTTGAATATATAAACAGGTATAGGGACTTAGATACACCGGAAAATCATTTTATAATTAAAAAAGCCGATATATCCGATTCATTAAAAAGCAGGTATCTGCATGATGAAGAATTAACTGCAATTACCCAACCGTTAGATGTAATAACATATTTAGACGATAAAATGATAGATAATATTATAATTAACAGACCGTATTCCAGTGTGGATGATTTTGCTTTAAGAAATCGAATAGATTCCGAGTTATTGGAAAAGCTTAAAACCGACGGTTATCTGGACAGTCTGGATAAAACGGATCAAATCTTAATCACTGATATATGTTAGGTATATCAGGCATGAAAACTGGAAGTTGACAAAGAAAATCATATATGCTAAATTAAGATAGTACAAAAGAGTGGCTCGCCACTCTTTAATTTATGATGAGGACAAAATGAGTAAAAGTATAGCAAAACAGGCGTTGGAAATAGCAGCCGGACATGCGAAAAAGATGAATATTGAAGTGTTGGATGCGGAATATGTTAAGGAAGGTAATGAGAGATATCTCAGAGTGTATTTGTATAAACCCGAAGGTATTTCCGTTGATGATTGTGAGTTTGTGCACAAAGCTATTGATAAGGAAATTGATGATCTGGATATCAGAGAATCATATTATCTGGAAGTGAGTTCGCCGGGATATGATAAGAATTTACGTACGGAGAGAGAGTTTGAGATATATATGAACAGTGAAGTGGAAGTTTCTTTATATAAAGCTATGGATAATCAAAAGAAATTTACGGGAACTTTGAAAGATAGAGATTCGGAAAACACGACTCTTTTAATTAATGATTCCCTGAAGATTTTTGATAATAAGAATATTGCAAAGATAACCCGAGCATTTAAGTTATAGGAGGAATGAAATGAAAAGAGAGTCTGTATCGGATTCAAGACAAAACACTGATTTAATTGATGCGATAAAGCAAATAGAAAGAGAAAGAGGTATAGATTCCGAAACTTTGATAGAAGCTATCGAAGCGGCATTGGCATCGGCATATAAGAAACATACAAAAACGGAACAGAATATCGAAGTGAGTCTTGATGTGAACACCGGACAGGTGAAACTGTTTAAAATAAAGAATATCGTAGACGAGATTGAAGATGAAGAAAATGATATGCTGATTGATGAAGCAAGACAATATGCGGATGTGGAAGTAGGTTATTGCCTGAAATTTGAAGAAGAAATGGTACCGAGAGATTTCGGTCGTATTGCCGCACAAACCGCAAAACAGGTCATTTTACAGAGAATAAAAGATGCCGAGAGAATTAAAATACTGGATATATATGAGAATAAGCTTAAGGAGATTGTTTACGGTGTCGTAAGAAGAGTGGAAAACGATACGGTGTATCTTGATTTAGGTAATTCCGAAGCGATTATGCCCAAGAAGGAACAGGTACCCAGTGAACGTTACGGAGTTAATTTCAAGTTCAAAGCTTTTGTTTATGATGTTAAGAAAACCAGCAAAGAACCTAAAATATTTGTTTCCAGAACACACCCCGACCTTATAAAGCGCCTGTTTGAAATGGAGGTACCGGAAATTCAGAGCGGAATAGTGGAAATTAAGGATATAGCACGTGAACCGGGTGCAAGGACAAAAATAGCGGTTTACTCAAATGACCCGAATGTTGATGCCACCGGTGCATGCATAGGACATAAAGGAATAAGGGTTTCCAATGTAGTAGAGGAATTAAGAGGCGAGAAGATAGATATCATAGAATGGAGTCCCAATCCGGCTCAATACATATCATCTGCATTAAGTCCTGCGGATGTTTCCAGAGTGGATGTTATTGAAGTTGTAAATGCCGAAGGGGAGAGTGAGATAAAAGCAAGAGTCACCGTTCCGGATAATCAATTATCGCTTGCTATAGGTAAAGAGGGACAGAATGCCAGACTGGCCGCAAAACTTACCAACTGGAAAATTGATATCATTCCCGAAACGGAATTAAGAAGAATCATTGAAGAGCAACTCTTATCGGATGATTTACTTGCCAAAGACACAAAACCGGTAAGCGAGTTGGATGCTTTGTTTGATCATCCCGCCGAAAAGGAGAAAGATGAAGAGTAAAAAGATTCCCATGAGGATGTGCTTATCATGCAGAATAATGAAACCTAAGAAAGAATTGATTCGTATTGTGCTTACGGAAGAAAATAAAGCAACTATGGATTTGACAGGTAAGAAGAACGGACGAGGAGCATATATTTGCGATGATTTACAATGTCTGAACAAAGCAAAGAAATCCAAAAGCATTGAAAGAACATTTTCCATAGAGCATGATGATACTATATACAACGAGATGGAGGAATACATAAATAGAAAAGAATAATATTCTGAAAATGATAGGATTGGCAATAAAAGCCGGAGCAGCGGTAACCGGTACATCCGGTTGCATAACACAAATAAAGAAGAAAAGAATAATGCTTGTTTTTATGGCTCATGATTGTTCGGATAATACAAGGGAGAAGATATTAAGAGCAATAAAAGAAAAAAATATAGAGATATCGGAGATGTTTTCCAAAGAACAATTAGGTAGTATTATAAACAAAGAAGAAATATCAGTGATAGGAATAAGCGATGTAAATTTTGCAAAAGGTATAAGCGACAAGATAACCAAGGAGAACTAAATGGGGAAAAGAGTAAACGAGTTAGCAAAAGAAATAGACAAGAAACCGAGTGAAGTTCTAAGAAAATTAGAGCAGATGGGTATCGAATCTAATGTCAATACTGTTTTAACAGATGAACAGGTGCAGATGATTTATGATATTTACAGAATAAAGAATCCTGCAACCGGAAATAAGGTCAGAGCAACCGTAATAACTTCGTCTGATGCCGCATCACCTGTCAAAACCGTTATAGTTAAAGCTCCCGTTAAGCCGAAAACAAAAACCGAGCATAAAGACGAAAGTGATAAACCGATGGTTGTTGTTGTAAAAACTACCAAGGGCGGCGAAACCAAATCCACAATCAGACACATAAAGCAAGAACCGCAAAAAAGCCCGGAAACAAAGAAAGAAACACCTCAAAAACCCCAGGAAAAGAAAGTAGTCGTAGTTAAAACACCTGAAGTTACTGTTCCCCAAAAAGAGAGTGCCGGACAGACGGCGAAACCGTTAAAAGCTGAAGAACAGGAAATTAAGAAGCCTCAAGTGGCGGCACCTCAAAAAACCGAACAAAAGACATCGGATAAGGAAGTTATAACTAAAAAGGAAGACAAAAAAGAAAAGACCTATATAGAACAAAAAGCATATAAAGACAAAACATTTATTCCGAAGGAAAGAACCGATAAGCCCTATCCGCCGAGGGATACCAGAACCGATAAAGGCTCATATCAACAAAGAGACAACAGGACAGACAGACCTTATGCACAGAAACCGGGCGATAAAAAGAGCGGATATACACGTACCGATTTACATGACGGTAAACAGAAACCTGCAGCCAGGAGGACGATTGACAGGGATAGCGATGACGATACTTCTACAAGAATTGAAAAGCCGAGGGTAATAAAGAAAGAATACATAAAAAAAGATCAGGAAAAGGTACTGAATAAAGAAACAAAGAAGGAAACAGCCGTTGCAAGATCTATGGCTTCAAAACAAACTAAATATGAAAAGAGAGAAATATTAACTCCGAAAGGTGCAATAGATACTTTCATGCTTACGGATGATGAACTGTTCAGTACATTTTACAGAGATGGCGGAACAAGAAGGAAAAGAAAAAAAAGAGATGCAAGTCAACCCAAAATTGAAGTACTCAAGTTTGTAAAACTTCCTCCGGAAATGACTGTTAAGGAATTTGCGGAAACCATTAAGAAAACAGGTTCCGATGTATTATCCAAATTGCTGGATATGGGATCAGGTATTATGAGTATAAATGAAAGTATCGATTTTGATACGGCTGCTTTAATAGCCGATGAGTTCGGTATCACATGTGAAATGGAAAACATTATTACAGAAGAAGATATCTTATTTGATGACGATAAAGAATGTGATCCGAAAGATCTTGTAGAGAGACCTCCCGTTGTAGTTGTAATGGGACATGTTGACCACGGAAAAACGTCATTATTGGATTATATTAAAAATTCCAATGTTGCAGCTACCGAAGCCGGAAGAATTACTCAGCATATAGGCGCTTACAGAGTTAAAATAGGTGAAAGGTATATTACATTCCTGGATACTCCCGGTCATGAAGCATTTACCGCTATGAGAAAAAGAGGAGCGGATGTAACAGATATAGCAATAATTACTGTAGCAGCCGATGACGGAATAATGCCGCAGACAATTGAGGCTATAAATCATGCAAAAGCCGCAAATGTCAATATTATTATTGCTATAAACAAAATCGATCTGCCTACCGCAAATCCCGATAGGGTAATGCAGCAACTTATGGAGCATAATCTTGTCGCAACAAAATACGGCGGCGATATCGAATGTATTCCGGTATCCGCAAAAACCGGTGAAGGTATAGATACACTTTTGGATACAATACTCTTATCCGCCGATATACTGGAGTTAAAGGCCAATCCTAAAAGACAGGCAAAAGGAATTGTACTGGAATCACGTGTGGAAAGAGCAGGAACTGTGACAACACTTCTTGTTCAAAGAGGTACTCTCAAAAAGACCGACTATATTATCTCCGGAACATCGGTGGGAAATATAAGGGCACTTACAGATGACAGAGGAAATAGCATTGATTCTGCAGGTCCTTCAATGCCTGTAGAAATATTAGGTCTGGATACTCCTCCTGAAGCAGGTGAGATATTCTATGCCGTAGATGATGAGAGAACGGCAAAGTCATTAGCAGAGAGAAGAAAGTACGAACGTCAGATGGCTAAGACAGCTCATAAGCTTACTACTTTAGACGATTTGTATGAACAGATTAAGGCCGGAAATATTAAAGATCTTAATCTTATTGTCAAAGCCGATGTTCAGGGTTCTGTAGAAGCATTAACCGATTCATTTGTAAAACTTTCCGGTGACAAGGTAAAAGTGCATATTATTCATGCAGCTGTAGGAACTATTACGGAGACCGATGTAGCTCTTGCAGAAGTAACAAATTCCATCATTATAGGCTTTAATGTCAGACCTTTAGGTAATGTTACGGATCTGGCAAAAGAAGCTTCTGTGGATATAAGACTTTACAGTATCATATATGATGCAATCGAAGATGTTAAGAAGGCAATGGCAGGTATGTTGGAACCGTTAACAAAAGAGGTTGTATACGGTCATGCACAGGTAAGAGAAACCTTTAAGATAACCGGAGTGGGAACGGTGGCGGGATGCATGGTTCTGGACGGTAAAATACTCAGGAACACCAATGTACGACTGGTCAGAGACGGGATTACGATATTTGACGGAGCGCTCAGTTCACTCAAGAGGTTTAAAGACGATGTTAAGGAAGTAGCTGCAGGTTATGAATGCGGTATGTCCATTGAAAAATTCAATGATATAAAAATTGATGATATAATCGAATGCTACAAGATTGAGGTGGTCAAGAAGTGAAGACAAGAAGAGTGGAACAACTGAACAGTGAATTTAAGAGAGAAATATCTTCCATTCTTGCCGACGAGATAAAAGATCCGAGACTTACAGCTATTGTATCCGTTTTGAATGTTAATGTTACAAGAGATCTTTCTTATGCCGATATACATGTAAGCATGATCGGAACAGAGGAGCAGAAAAAAGAAAGTTTTGAAGCAATTTTAAGTTCGGCAGGATATATACGAAGATTGCTGGGACAAAGAATGAAGATAAGATATATTCCTCAGTTAAGATTCAAATACAACGATTATATTGAAGAGGGAATAAGGATAAGTAAACTGATTGATGAAGTTATCAAAGATAGCAAAGCAACTGAATAAAGATATTAAGAAATATGACAGTTTCTTAATATTGCCTCATATAATGGCTGACGGAGATACAATAGGCTGCTGTATTGCCATGGCCAGATATATTACTTCAAGAGGTAAAAAAGCATTAATGTTGTTGGAAGAAAAAATCCCGTATATATACAGTTTTATGGAAGATTCCTGTGACATGGAAGTGTATGTTCCCGATAAGGAGTATAACTTTGATGTTTGCATTGTATTGGATACAGCGGATATAAACAGATTAGGCAGACGAAAAAGTTTTCTGAAAAACAAGGTATCATATAATATAGACCATCATAAAACCAACGACGGTTATGCTATGTATAATTTTATAAATGCCGATGTTTCTTCAGTAGGCGAGATTATATATGATCTTTTTACTAAGATGAAAGCTTCTATTGACCATGATATCGCTCAGGCAATATATGTTGCAATTGCCACCGATACAGGCGGATTCCGATATCAGAACACCAATAAAAACTGTTTTATTATATCCTCCCGACTTATGGATTACGATATTAATGTGGAAAAGATATCCGAATGGGTGTTTGAACGTACAAGCATGAATAAACTGTACCTGTTTAAGAATACCATAAAAAACATAAAACTGTATTTTGATAACAGAGTGGCAATATCCGTTTTAAGACGTGAAGAATATATGCATCTTGATGTTGCGGATGAAGACTTTGAGGGACTTGTTAATGTTGTCAAGAATATAGAGGGTGTGGAAGTTGGGGTGTTCTTAAGAGAGCGAAACAGTGATAGAGAAGTCAAAGGGAGCTTACGATCCAATACGGATGAAATTGATGTATCCGTTATAGCTAAAACCTTCGGAGGAGGAGGACATGCAAGAGCAGCAGGTCTCAGTTGTAATATGACCTTAGACCAGGTTTATGACGGAATGATAGAAAAATTGAATGAAGTGTACGGATGTACGGAATAATCAATCTTTACAAAGAAAAGGGACTGACTTCGTTTAAGCAGTTAAATATGCTTAAAAGTGTTTTCCCGGGTATTAAAATAGGTCATACCGGTACATTGGATCCCATTGCGGAAGGAGTACTTGTTGTCTGTATAGGCAAAGCAACCAGGATAGCCGATTATATACAAGCACAAAAAAAGGTATACCGGGCGGAAATGTTTCTTGGTGTATCAACGGATTCTTATGATATTACAGGTAAGATATTAAGCATTAATTCGTCGGATGATATTTCTGAGACGGCAATACTGAATACAATTAAATTATTCATCGGAAAGCAATGGCAGAAACCTCCTGTCTTTTCCGCCAAAAAGGTTAAAGGGAAAAAATTGTATCAATACGCGGTAAATCAACAACCTGTGGAGATAAAAGCATCATATATCGAGATTCAAAATATCAGCAACATTTTAATAAACGATTATATTTACGAGAATACACCTGTGAAAAAGATTTCTTTTACTGTGGAATGTTCAAGAGGAACGTATATAAGAAGTCTATGCCATGATATAGGTGAAATGCTGAAAAAAGGCGGTACAATGTCGGCATTGACAAGACTGCAGGTGGGAAATTTCAAAATTACCGACAGCTATACAGTTGATGAAATATTAAAAAAGGCATCTGAAAATAATTTGCAGACTATCTTTACACCGATTGAAAACGCAATTGATATTAATGATATTTATTTGACTGCCGATGAAATTAAGAAGTATATTAACGGTGTTAAAATTGAGAAGAAACTTAAAAAGGGAGAATATATAATAAAGGATGTAAACGATACGGTTATAGGAATCGGATATATTGATGAGAATAATATATTAAAAGGGAAAATATTATTAAATGAAGATTATTAAAAGTGAAGACAATTATATATTTGAAAAGAGCAATGTCATAGCGTTGGGTAACTTTGACGGTCTTCATATAGCACATCGAAAACTTATAGAAACGGCGGTAAGTATTGCAAGAAAGAACAATCTTTTATCACTTGTCTATGTCTTTGACATACATCCTATGACGATAGTGGGAAATACAAAACAACGACTTATAACCAATCTTGAGCAAAAACTGGAACTGATAAGCGGTCTGGGTGTGGACATTATATATATTCAGAAATTCGATTATGAATTTTCCAAAATGCAACCTGAACATTTTATAACCGATATATTAAAAAAACGATTATCCTGTGCTTATGCCGTTTCCGGCTACGACTATAAATTCGGATATAAGGCTGAAGGCGATACGGATACAATTAAGAATATCGGCAGTAAGCATGATATAAAAGTAAAAATCCTGGAAAGAATTGATTATCTGGGTCAGCCGGTAAGTGCATCAAGAATAAGGGAACTTTTGGAAATCGGTGATATACAATATGTAAATAATTTATTGGGAAGAGAGTACCAAATCAGAGGAACGGTGGAGAAAGGCAAACTGATAGGCTCGAAAATCGGTTATCCTACCGCGAATATAATACTGAAAGATGAAATGCAGATACCGGCATTCGGAGTTTATCAGACAGTTACAACAGTTGACGGTATCGGATACGACAGTATAACCAATATAGGTAATAACCCTACTGTTAATAAAGAGGATATTGATAAAATAACATGCGAAACCCATATAATAGACAAATTCGGGCTGAAATTATACGGTAAGAAAATTTATATTGATTTTATAAAAATGATAAGAAAAGAGCAGAAATATCCCGATATTGAGGCACTTAAGAAAGCAATAGCCCGAGATATTTTACTTGTTAAATCATACTATAAGTAGTATACTCTAAAATACATACTTTATGTATTTAAGTACGGAAATGAGGTGTAAGAATGAAAAGTATAATAGCTTTTCCCAATCTGTTCGGAGGTATTGAGTTATCGGTTAGCAGAATTGCTTTTTCCATAGGCAAATTTGAAGTTTACTGGTACGGATTGATAATAGCAATTGCTGTTTGTCTTGCAGTTGTGCTGGTTTTAAAAAACGCAAAGAAATACGGTATAAATGAAGATGATTTATTGAATATATGTCTTATAGGTATTATTGTAGGAGTAATATGCTCAAGACTGCTTTATGTACTGGGACGTTTGGACAGAGATTGGACATTTGCAGATATATTAAATGTACGTGACGGCGGTATGTCCATTTACGGAGCATTAATAGGCGGATTTATAGCTACGGCAATATATTGTAAGATCAGAAAAATGAATTTTCTGAAACTGGCCGATCTTGTGGTTCCCTATATTGCTTTAGCACAGGCAATAGGCAGATGGGGTAACTTCATCAATAAAGAAGCTTTCGGTGTACCTGTTAATCCAAACAGTATTTTCAGTACTCTGGCTATGACAAGTATGAAAATAGGAGGCAATGTGGCCGGCTCAATAGAGGAAGAATTATTAAAATTAGGATTTGTTGATACCTCATTGGTAGCAACGGTAAACGGTAATACATTTGATTATATAGGAGTTCATCCGACATTCTTTTACGAGTCGGTCTTAAATCTCATTTTGTTTTTAGTTCTTATATTGGTGGCAAGGAACGGAAAGTACTTCAACGGTCGTTCATTATGCATATATATGGCTTCATACGGAATATACAGGTTTTTCATTGAGGGAATAAGGATAGACCCTCTATATCTGTTTGATACGGATATTAAGCTCTCACGCTTACTTGCATTGATAAGTGCCATATTCTTCGGAACATTACTGATTATTATATCAATATTACGTGCTAAAGATAAAAAGTTGTTTATAAAAGCTTTACTTGATGAGGAAGAAACAGATATAGGTAAATCCGACTATAAGGATCTCCTTGTAGATAAAGACACATATGTAAGTGAGAATAATACTGAGGAAACAACGGAGAAAGAAGAATCGGAAAAAGATATTGTATCCGAAGAAGAACAATCGGTTGACAAATAATAAGTTAAAGTTATAATAAAACAAGTCGGGGTGTGGCTCAGTTTGGTAGAGTACTTGAATGGGGTTCAAGGGGTCGCAAGTTCGAATCTTGTCACTCCGACCAGACAATCGATTATCTTCATGATAATCGATTGTTATTTGGAGGTTAAACAGGAATAATGCAATACAACGTTGAAGAATTTAAAAAACTGGCAATATCTATGGGTTTTTCCAATGCCGGACAACTTAATATGGATGCATTGGTTTTCATGCCTGAAGTTCGTCAGATGTGCAATTCCGACTCATGCACAAGTTATAATAAGAATTGGATGTGTCCGCCGGCAATAGGAACACTTGAACAATCCGCCGTTAAAGTAAGAGAATACAGCTTCGGTATGATTGTTCAGACAACCGCATTTATGCAAGACGAGTTTGATTATGAAACCATTCGGGATACACAGAAAAAACATAAAAATAACTTTTTTGAACTGGTAACATTACTCAGAAATAAATATTCATCGGTTCTTCCTATGGGAGCGGGTACATGTACGATATGCAATAAATGTACTTATCCCGATAAGCCGTGCAGATTTCCCGATAAGGCCATAGGTTCCATGGAATCATACGGGTTATGGGTCAGTAAAGTATGTGAGATGTCATCAATTCCTTACTATTACGGAAAAAATACCCTTACGTTTACAAGTTGTTTTCTGCTTAAATAGATATATGCAACAGTTGAAAATATTTAAAAAACACATACAAAACAGGTAAAATGATTATTTATAAAATAAATATATGAGTAATTGAAAAATTTCCCTTTATTTTTACATAAAGTGATAATATAATAGGAGAAAAGTCATTAGACTTACATATTAGTGTTAAATACAAAAGAAAGTCTGGTATGCAAATGATAAGCGAAATCGAACTTTTGGAGAATAATAAGATATATATTGCGGGAAGCATTGCTTCTGCTCCCGTATTCAATCATCAGATATACGGAGAGTCTTTTTATAACATAATAGTAGAAGTTCAAAGACTGAGTAAACAGACCGATATGGTACCTGTTTTGATTTCCAGTCATCTACTGGACATTGATTTATTAAAACCGGACACATTGATTGAGATTAACGGTCAGGTCCGTTCATACAATAATATTGATAAAAACGAAAAGAAGAGACTGGTAGTCAATGTATTTGCAAGGGAAGCAAGGATTTTGCAGACACTGGAAGGCATAGAAAGTTTTAATAGTGTTTTTTTTGATTCCTTTATATGTAAAGAGCCCAATTTCAGGATTACGCCTTTCGGCAGGGAAATATGTGACCTGCTTATAGCTGTAAACAGAGCATACAAAAAAAGCGACTATATACCCTGTATATGCTGGGGAAGAAATGCCAGGTACTGTGAGAATATGAAAGTAGGTACCCGCTTAAGAATATGGGGAAGATTTCAAAGCAGAGAATATGAAAAGAAAGATCATTACGGAAATATAGTAACCAAAACCGCCTACGAGGTGTCGGTTATAAAACTGGAAAAAGTAGAGGAGAACAAATGAAGATAAATATAGACGATTGTATACGTTTTTCAGACGGAAAAAAATTCGAAAGTATGCTGAGAAAGGCAAAAAAAGCGGACAGATTATTAAAAAGCGGAAAAGGTGCCGGCTCGGATTATTTAGGGTGGCTGGATTTACCTAAAAGAATAAAAAAAGAAGATATAAAGCTTATCAATAAAGCCGCTGCAAAGATTCAACAGCAGTCGGATGTACTTGTTGTTATAGGTATAGGCGGCTCCTATTTAGGAGCAAGAGCTGCAATTGAGGCTCTTACCGATGTCAGAAATATTAAAGGCACGGAAGTCATATTTGTCGGAAATAATATAAGCGGTAAATATGTTGAGTCTGTTTTGGAGTATCTGAAAGACAAAGACTATTCTCTGAATGTTATAAGCAAATCGGGAACAACCGTAGAACCTGCTATAGCCTTCAGAATATTCAAAGAAGCTTTATATGAAAAATATAAAGAAAAAGCTAAAGACAGAATCTATATTACAACCGACCCTGTTAAAGGTGCTTTACGGTCGATAGTGGAAAAAGAAGGATATACAAGTTTTGAAATACCTGCCGATATAGGCGGAAGATACAGTATACTTACACCTTGCGGTTTACTTCCCATTGCAGTAGCCGGTATAGATATAGAGCAGATGATTTCAGGTGCCAAAGATGCATTAAAGAATTGCACAGAGATGTCCGTAACATATGCGGCAGCCAGAAACTTGATGTACAAGAGCAAAAAGACCATAGAGATTATGGTTAATTACGACCCTTCCATGCACTTTTTTACCGAGTGGTGGAAACAGCTTTACGGAGAATCGGAGGGAAAAGAAAATAAAGGTATTTTCCCGGCAGGCGTAGATAATACCACAGACCTTCATTCAATGGGGCAATATATCCAGGAGGGAATAAGAAACATTTTCGAAACTGTTGTATACATAAAAGACGATATGTCCACAATAACCGTTCCAGATATATCAGATAACTCCGACGGTCTGGACTATATTAAGAATAAAAGCCTTAAATATGTAAATGAAATGGCTATGAGAGGAACCAAATCCGCTCATTTGGAAGGGGATGTTCCCGTTATTCTTATTGAATTGGAAAAAATGGATGCATTTACATTCGGTAAACTTATATATTTCTTTGAAAGAGCATGCGGAATAAGCGGATATATCTTAGGTGTTAATCCTTTTGATCAACCCGGTGTGGAAGCCTATAAGAAGAGTATGTTCAAATTATTGGGGAAACCGGGATATTGATTATGACGGAAAATGAAAAATCGGTAAAAAAGGCAAAGAAGACCAATACACGAAAATTGAGCAGTAAAGTTATTTTCATACTGAGTTTAGTAACGTTGTTTGTTATTTGTATTATTATCTCACTCATAATTTTCTTTAATTCCATGCATACATCAATTTATGAAACTCCCAGTCCCACTCCGAGTAAGGTTGCCGAGACCATTACTTTGCCTCCCAGTGAGACAACTTCAACGGAACCTGTCGAAACGCAAGTTACGGAAACACCGGCATCGACGCCTATACCTATGTATAAACCGCAGGATGACATAGAGTTTCTTCTTTTGTTCGGATTGGCCGAGTATGATTTAGCGGATACCATATGGATAGGAATTGTCAATAAAACTGACAATAAAATAGATTTTTTAAGTATACCCAGGGATACTTATCTAAGGTATAAGGACAGAAATAATCCCGATCATTGGAAGATAAATTCCTATTACAACAACTATGTGAATGACCAATGGGTAAAGACGAGCGACTCCGCATCATCCATGTATTTGATGGGTGCATGTGAAGCATTGCTGAATATAGATATGGACTATTATGTAAGGGTATCATATGACACAATAGAAAAAATTGTGGATTCCATGGGCGGTATTGAGTATGATGTTCCGTTCAGAATGGAATATTATGATTTAACACCCGGTCATGAACTTATAATCGAGATTGACGAAGGATTACAAGTATTGAACGGCGAGAATGTTGTTAAGTTTTTACGATTCCGTCAGGGAACCGGATATGATTACATTTCCGATATAGCAAGAATTAACAGACAACAGGATATGGTAAAAACCATAATTAAAAAGGCTTTCACATTATCCAATATATCCGCCGTTATTGAGGTTGCAAAAAATAATATAAGGACCAATTTCGGAAAAGATCAGCTGACTTCCTTTATAACATTCTCGCTTAGTCTTAACAGTGAAAAGATTTCTTTCCATACTCTGAGAGGTTATGAAGATATGGTCAATACTCAAGTAAAAGATTCGGACGGCAATGATATTATTCGCAGTTTCTATATATATTCCGATGAGGAAGTAAGAAAGCAACTGATATCTATATGTGAATAGCTTTCAATCTAAGTACCCTTACTATTGACAAATAACCGCTTTTGATATTAAATTAATCAGGATAAAGGATATATGCAAAACAAAAAGGCGTTTTAAAAGCATGTATCAAGATTTAATCGTCTTTTACAATTTATCGGTAAGAGACTTTTTTTAAAAGGAGGCCCAATGAAGATATCCATACCGAAGGGAACTAAAGATATACTGCCCGGAGAGATAGAGAAATATAAATATGTTCAGACTGCATTTGCAGATATGCTGGAAAATTTCGGATATTCACAGATAAGATTTCCTGTTTTCGAATACACTGAGTTATTTCAAAGAGGGGTAGGCGATACAACCGATATAGTACAAAAAGAGATGTATACTTTTAATGATAAAGGCGGCAGATCCGTTACATTGAGACCTGAAGGTACGGCATCGGTAGTCAGAAGCTATATAGAAAACGGCATGTCATCCAATACCCAACCTGTAAAGCTATACTATGATATTACGGCTTACAGATATGAAAATGTGCAAAAAGGCAGATACAGAGAATTTAATCAATTAGGAGCGGAAATATTAGGTTCCGATTCATGTAATGCGGATGTGGAAGTATTATTTATGCTGTACTCTTTCTTTAACGGATTAGGTATTCAGGGATTACATCTGAACATAAACAGTATCGGATGCAAAACATGCAGAGCGGAATATAACAGTATACTCAAAGAGTATTTTTCCGATAAAACGGATAACATGTGTGCGGACTGTAAAAGAAGATATATAACCAATCCGATGAGGTTGTTGGATTGTAAAGTAGATAAATGTATTGAGATTGCTAAAGATGCTCCCATGCTTTTAGATAATCTTTGTGATAATTGCAAGGAACATTTTTATAATGTTACGGCAGGACTGGATGAAATTAATATACCGTATATTATCAATAAAAGGATTGTCAGGGGACTGGATTACTATGTAAGGACGGTATTTGAGTTTATTGCGGAAGGTTTAGGTGCACAGAATACCGTTTGTGCGGGCGGAAGATATGACGGTCTTGTTGAACAGCTGGGCGGTACCGATACTCCCGGAATAGGTTTTGCCATGGGACTGGAGAGACTTGTGGAAACCATGAAGAATTCCGGCTTTAAGTTTCCGACTGCAAAAACCCCTGTAATTTTTATCGGTTACATAGGCGAAAAAGCATTTAAAGTAGCAAGAACTATTGCAAATGAACTGAGGCTTAAAGGAATATATTGCGAGATTGATATAAATGACAGAAGTTTAAAGGCTCAACTGAAATTTGCCGACAAAAAGGATGCTTTATACAGTGTTGTATTAGGTGATGCTGAAATAGATACAAATAAAGCAATTATTAAGAATATGAAAACACAGGAAACAAAAGAAGTCAGTATTGATTCCATTGTAAGAAGAGTTGTGGAAAATATAATATGAGGTATAATATGGAGAACATAAAAGGCTTAACAAGAACCGGATATTGTGCGGAATATGATATAAAAGATATCGGTAAAAAAGTCGTTCTTATGGGATGGGTTAACAGATCAAGAAACTTGGGCAGCATTATATTCTGCGATATGAGAGACAGGACAGGTCTTATTCAGGTTGTCTTCAGAGAAGAAAAAAATAAAAGTCTTTTCAATAAGGCGACCAATCTCAAATCCGAATATGTAATAGCCGTAACAGGTATTGTAAACGAGCGTGAAGATAAGAATCCTAATATAAAGACCGGAGATATTGAGATTGAAGCAGAAGAATTAAGAATATTGTCGGAAAGTGCCGTTCCCGCAATAGATATTGCCGAAAATACGGCTACAAATGAATTAATGAGATTAAAATATCGTTATCTGGATTTAAGAAAACCCAAGCAGCAGTACTATCTAATCATGAGAAATAAAGTTGCAAAATGCACCAGAGATTTCTTTTCGGAGAACGGATTTATTGAAGTGGAAACACCGGTTCTGACAAGAAGCACACCGGAAGGAGCAAGGGACTATCTTGTTCCGAGCAGAGTAAATCAAGGAAAATTCTATGCATTACCTCAATCGCCTCAACTTTTAAAACAACTGCTTATGATTTCCGGACTGGACAGATACTATCAGATTGTAAAATGTTTCCGTGATGAAGATTTAAGAGCAAACAGACAGCCGGAATTTACGCAGATAGATCTGGAAATGAGTTTCGTGGATGTAGATGATGTAATTGCAGTCAATGAAAAATTCATAAAGAAACTATTCAAAGAAACACTGAATGTCGATGTAAATATTCCTTTTGCAAGAATGACCTATGAAGAAGCCATGAACAGATTCGGCAGTGATAAGCCCGATTTGAGATACGGCATGGAATTAACCGATATTTCAGAATTGGTAAAAGATTCGGAGTTTAAAGTATTTTCCGATGCCTGTAAAAATAACGGATCGGTAAGAGGAATAAATGCAAAAGGCTGTGCGGATTTTTCCAGAAAAGATATAGATAAATTAACGGATTTTGTTAAAGACTACAGAGCAAAGGGTTTGGCATGGTTGAAAGTAGGAGTAGATAATGAAATCACCGGGTCCATAGTTAAATTCTTTGATAAGGAGCAGTTAACGTCTATAGTTGATGCGTTTAATGGCGAAGAAAACGATTTGATACTGATAATAGCGGACAGAAATGAAACTGTTTTCGATTCGCTCGGTGCACTGAGAACGGAAATAGCAAAGAGAATGAATCTTGCAGATCACGAAAGATGGGAGTTTCTGTGGGTTACCGAGTTTCCTTTATTGGAGTTTGATGAAGAAACAAACAGATATTATGCAAAACATCATCCGTTCACATCACCCATGGATGAGGATATACCGTTATTGCACACCCATCCGGAAAAAGTCAGAGCTAAAGCTTATGATATAGTCTTGAACGGTGAAGAGATAGGTGGAGGCAGTATAAGGATACATGATTCGGTCTTTCAGGAGGAAATGTTGGAAGTGTTAGGATTTACAAAAGATAAAGCACAAGAATCTTTCGGTTTTCTTCTGAATGCATTAAAATACGGGGCACCTCCTCACGGCGGAATGGCATACGGTTTGGACAGACTGGTGATGAGCATAACCAAAACCGACAATATACGCGATGTTATAGCTTTCCCGAAAATTCAAAGCGGTGCCTGTCCGTTAACCGATGCGCCTAATATCGTAGAGAAGAAACAGTTGGATGAATTGGGTATATGCTTGAAGGAAAGAAAAGATGAGGTTTAAATGTTACTTAAAACTATTATCAGTTTTTATAATACTTTTAAGTCTGATATTTATAAGCAGTTGCGACATTGTTAAGTTTCCCGTATATGTTTACGGTCTTATAGACACGGAGGGTAACTATCTTGTGCAACCGGAGTTTACCGGAATAAAGATAGGAAAGGAAGGTCTGTATCCTATAAGACAAGGTATTAACGAATACTATAAATGGGGATTTTGTGACAAGAACGGTAATATAGTAATAGAACCTCAATACAGAGATGCAAGCATGTTCAGCGAAGGAATGGCACCTGTACAAGTATATGACCAATCGGAATTATGGATATTTATAGATAAAGAGAACAATCAAGTATTTGAGAAGCAATTCAAATATGCTTTACCGTTCTCGGAAGGACTTGCATGTGTTCAATCGTCGGCAAGAGATTCAACATACAACTTATGGGGATATATCGATAAAACAGGGGAATATGTCATAGAACCTCAATTTCAGATTGCCGCTTCCTTTTCCGAAGGGCTTGCCAAAATACAGACAGGATCCGGATCGGCAGGTTTATGCGGATATATAGACAAGACCGGCGAAATAGTGATAGAACCTCAGTTTTCCTATGCGGGACTTTTTTCAGGCGGTTTGGCTTCGGTAAAACTGAGTATGGACCAGGAGACAAACGATGCCGGATATATAGACAGACAGGGTAATATAGTAATACCTTTAATATACTATAATACTTCCACATTCAGTGACGGATTGGCACCCGTACTTGCAGGAGAAACCTTCAAGGACGCACTGTACGGCTATATTAACGTTGATAATGAGATGGTTATAAAACCTAAATACTATATGGCATATTCCTTTTCCGAAGGTTTGGCGGCCGTTAAAACCGATTATTATGAGAACTCGGGATGGATGTATATAGACACTGAAGGTAAGCTTGTGATTAAAAATGACTACAGTTCGGCATCATCCTTTATAGACGGTGTAGCACCGGTCGGAATGGTGGAATACAGATGATGTTTAATAACCAATGGGATCTTTCAAATATAGTTGATATAAGCAACACCAATTTAGCGCAATCAATTTTAAAGCGTCGCAATATAGAAGACCTCAATACATATCTTTATCCTAAACTGAGTGATTTACATGATCCGTTTCTGCTTAAAGATATGGATAAAGCCGTTGAACGTATTATGCGTGCAATTGAAGATAAAGAATTAATTCTGATATACGGTGACTATGATACCGACGGTATCACGGCAACGGCTGTAATATATAGATTTCTAAAAAACTTGGACGCAGAAGCAACATACTACATACCTAAAAGAAGCGAAGGATACGGATTAATAACGGAAGTATTGGAGAATATACTGAATGAAGATATCGGATTGATAATAACGGTTGATTGCGGTATTCCGTCTGTTAAAGAAGTGGACTTTATAAATGAAATAGGAATAGACTGTATCATTTCCGATCATCATACAGTACAGGAAGAAATTCCCGATGCATATTGCATTATATCTCCGAAAGTTTCAAAATCTTATCCTTTCAATGAATTAAGCGGAGTCGGAATAGCATTGAAGATTGTGCAGGCTTTGTCCATCAAACTGAATAACCCGCAGGAATATGCAAAGTATATTGATTTGGCGGCATTAGGTACAATTGCCGATCAGGTACCGTTAATTGACGAAAACAGGACCATTGCCAAAATAGGCATGGACAGTATTCCTTTTACACAGAATGTCGGTTTGAAAGAACTGATAAGTCAATCCTATCCCAATGGAATCAATAAAGTAAACTCGTCTAATCTTATGTTTAATATAATACCCAAGATTAATGCATCCGGAAGAATGGAGTCACCGGAATATGCAATTAAACTGCTTATATCGGATGATTATGAGGAATGCAGAAAATTATCGGAAAAATTAATTCAATTAAACGAAGAAAGGAAAATACTCCAGAAAGAAATAACCGATTCGGTTCTGGACAAGATAGAAAGCAACGAAAGTATAAAAAATGATTCGGTTATTGTTCTTTATAATGAACAATGGGAGATAGGAATACTGGGAATAGTAGCTTCTAAAATAGTGGATAAATATAACAGACCGTGTATATTGCTGGGAGGTAACGAAAAATACTTCGGTGAGGAGAGAATAATAAAAGGTACCGGACGTTCCGTTGAAGGTTTCAATCTGATTGAAGCACTTATTCACTGTCATTCTTTTTTGGATAAAGATGTAGAAACATGCGGAGGTCACTATTTCGCAGCCGGTAATGAATTAAAGGAATCAAGTGTGGATAAATTTCGCAATATTATTAATCAATATGCAAAAGATAAGGGATTTACGGTTTCTGAACGAAAGTTGCTCAGTCCCGACTATAAAGTCAACATATCTGATATTAATGCGGATAATGCACGGATTCTGTCCTGTATGGAGCCTTACGGTTCGGAAAATGAATTAAATCTCTTCTACATAGAAGATATGATACTGGCAAATTGGCGCCTGATAGGCAAGACAAAAGATCATATGACTATGTCATTTAAAAAAGACGGCAGATATATGAACTGTATTTCTTTCAACAGTGCAAAATACAGCAAATTATTGCTTAACGGATTAAGTTATGATTTGGTATTCAAGATGTCCTTAAATACGGTACGGGATTCAAATTCATTTACCAAGGACGTCAGATATTACGTAAATTGCGAGATTGCAGATATGAGAATCAAAGATATTCCTTTAGCTATTATGGATGACTTGGTTAAGTATTCAAAATCTGATGCAAATATAGAAAGAGAGGATATAGCAAAAGTCTATAGATTGATAAGAAGCAATACTTTGCCCTTTAAAATAGAGTTGGAAACATTACCGAATATACCTCATTTTCTGATTTGCCTTGATATTTTGCAGGAATTAGGTATTATTAATTACAATAACATAGGTTACAAGTTCATATACATCAATGAACTGAATGACAGGAAAAGGAGAAATTTGACGGATTCTCCGACATATATGAAGACAAAGAAAACAAACGACAATGGAAGATTATGAGAAATTGTATGCAAAATTAATAGAAGAGATTAAACTGTACAATCCGAACAGTAATTTCGATTTGATTGATAAAGCTTATAAAGTAGCTCTTGAAGGGCATATGGAACAGAAAAGGGCCTCAGGAGAGCCGTATATCGTTCACTGTATTGAAGTAGCCAGAATAATTGCTTCACTGGAATTAAACTCCAAATCCATTGCAGCGGCAATGCTGCATGATGTTATAGAAGATACAAGATTTACCGCAAAAGATATAAAAGAGATGTTCGGTAATGAAATCGCACTAATAGTTGAAGGAGTCAGCAAACTTACAAACATACCTTTACATAGCCAAAAAGAGCAACAGATGGAAAATATCCGAAATATGTTCATGGCAATGAGTAAAGATATACGTGTAATAATTGTTAAACTTGCCGACCGGTTGCATAATATGAGAACTCTGGAGTATAAGACAAGGAAGAGTCAGATTGAGAAATCCAAAGAAACACTGGATATTTATGCTCCGATTGCTCATAGATTAGGTATGTCTTCTTTCAGAACGGAACTGGAAGATCTGGCTTTTATGCATCTTTATCCCGAAGAATATGCCGATCTCACAATGAAAATGGAGAGAGATAAAGAACAAAGATTTAATATGATTGATAGTATTAAAGGCGATCTGGAATCGGATTTGAAAAACAGCAATATAGAAGGCCATGTGGAAGGAAGAGTAAAACACCTATACAGCATATACCGTAAAATGATTTCACAAAATAAATCTCTGGACCAGATTTATGATATCTTCGCACTACGTATTATTGTTAATAATGTAAAAGACTGCTATTTTGCTTTAGGAATGCTTCATGAGAATTATAAGCCGATACCCGGAAGATTCAAGGACTATATAGCAATGCCCAAGAAGAATATGTATCAATCCTTACATACCACCCTCATAAACAAAAACGGAAGACCTTTTGAAGTACAGATAAGAACATGGGAAATGCACAGAGTAGCCGAATTCGGTATTGCTGCCCACTGGAAGTATAAACAAAAGATTGATGATGCGGAACAGTCATCTTCATTGGAATGGATTTCACAATGGATGGAATGGCAGAAAGAGACAAGAGATGAAGATGAATTTTACTCCAATTTAAAAAATGAACTTTTTGATATGGAGGTTTTTGTTTTCACACCTAAAGGAGATGTTATCAATTTGCCTCAGGGCTCAAATACAATGGACTTTGCATACAGTGTGCATTCCGCAATAGGTAACAAAATGGTAGGTGCAAAAGTAAACGGTAAAATGGTTCCCATTACTTATGTACTGCAAACAGGGGATATTGTAGAAATAATAACATCCAATACCTCAAAAGGGCCAAGCAGAGATTGGTTGAAGCTTGTAAAGACAAGTCAGGCAAGAACAAAAATTAAACAATTCTTCAGAAAAGAGCGAAAAGAAGAAAATATTGAAAAAGGAAAAGAGCAATTATATAAAGAAATAAGAAGACAAGGTCTTAATCCGTCAGAACTTCTTAAACCGCAGTACTATGAGAAAGTTCTGGAGAGATATAATTTTCCTGAATTGGAAGATGTAATGTGCGCAATAGGATATGGCGGTATTACTTCCAATAAAGTCATATCCAGACTGAAAGAAGAATATAAGAGACATAATAAAGAAGAACCGAAATTGGAGATACCCGAAGTTCCGGAGATTGTTAAAACATATAAAAGCACTGAAGGTATCATAGTAAGAGATATACCTAATTGTCTGTTAAGAATCAGTAAATGCTGCAATCCCGTTCCCGGTGATGATATTGTCGGTTATATAACAAGAGGAAGAGGTGTATCGGTACATAGAGCGGATTGCATAAATATAATCAATGATGAGGAATTTGCCGAAAGGAAAATTGATGTATATTGGA
This sequence comes from Clostridiaceae bacterium, assembly GCA_012838235.1. GTDB lineage: Bacteria > Bacillota > Clostridia > DUPQ01 > DUPQ01 > DUPQ01. Next base: position 33,461 of record DUPQ01000051.1, on the reverse strand, counting down.
ATATGGATTCCGATGATAAATATGAGACACGATTGGAAATAAAAGCTTATGACAGAGCCAATCTTGTTACCGATATAATGAAACTTTTATCCGAGCAGAAGATTCAGTGTAACGGAATCAAAGCAAGAATAGCCACAGACGGTTATGCGAATATTCATATTATTGTTATGATCAGGAACAAAGACGAGATTGCCGAGCTCAACAGAAAACTGAGAAAAATAAACGGAATATATGAAATTAACAGATTTTCAAAGAGGCAGAAGATAAGATGATAGCGGTTATTCAAAGAGTAAAAGAAAGTTCCGTATATATCGACAATGAAAAATACTCGGAAATAAAGTCAGGCTTAAATGTACTGCTCTGCGTTACACAGGATGACAGCGAATCGGATGTGTATTATCTTGCCGATAAGATAGTAAAACTTCGAATATTTGCAGACGAGCAGGATAAGATGAACCTGTCACTTCTGGACTTAAATAAGGAACTGTTGGTAATAAGCCAATTTACATTAGCGGCAGATACTAAAAAAGGTAACAGACCTTCTTTTACAAATGCGGCGGAACCGGAAAAAGGTAATAGATTATATCAACTTTTTGTAAGTTACATTAAAGAAAAGTATGATATTAATCCTAAAACCGGAGTATTTGCAGCAAACATGCAGGTTCATATAGTTAATGACGGACCGGTAACCGTTATTATAGACAGTACACAACACAGGAAATAACATATGTTTTTTGTATAAGAATAGGAGAAAATAAAATAGATACTGAATTAAAGATAATAAGAATAACCAGTCCGATGCTTTCATCCAATTGCTATATTTTGATATCAAAAGATGAAGCAACTGTAATTGATCCGTGTATTGAGCCGGATTTAATAGTGAATAGAGTTGATGAATATTCTGCGAAGATCGAGAAGATAATATATACTCATGCTCATATTGATCATGTATATTACGGTGATGACTTAAAAAAAATAACAGGTGCTAAAACATACGGACATATCGGTGATAAAGACTTGTACGGAAATGTATATAAAAACGGTGCCGTTCTTTTCGGAATGAATAAAAAATTTGATGTTTATGATATTGAACTGTCGGATAATCAGGTATTTAAAATTGGTGATAAACAAGCCGTTGTAATACATACTCCGGGACATACAATGGGCTCGATATGTATTCATGTCAATAACTCACTCTTTACCGGAGATACATTGTTTTATGAGTCGGTGGGAAGAACCGATTTAGGTACAGGCAATACCGATATGCTGATTGATTCTATTAAAAACAGAATTTACACACTTCCCGAAGAAACGGTTATATTACCTGGTCATGGAGTAAAATCCAGGGTAGGACATGAAAGAGCCAATAATCCCTTTGTCTGATTGACACTGTTTGTTACAAATAGTATAATCAAAAAAAGTGTAAGAGGTGTGACATGGCTAAAATATATGATGAAATTTCCAGAACATTCAGCGAATATTTGTTGATACCCAATTTGACTACAAAGGACTGTTATCCCGATAATATCAGTCTTAAAACGCCGTTGACCAGATTTAAAGCAGGTGAGGAACCGGAGATATATTTGAATATACCTTTTACGTCGGCAATCATGCAGTCGGTTTCCAATGATACTCTTGCAATAGCATTGGCTAAAAGGGGCGGTTTAAGCTTCATTTACTGTTCACAACCTATTGAAGAACAGGCTGAAATGGTAAGAAGAGTTAAGAAATTCAAAGCGGGCTTCGTTATATCCGATTCCAATCTTAATCCCGACTGTACATTGAAGGATGTATTGGCTTTAAAGGCAAAAAGCGGACATTCAACAATACCCGTAACACATGACGGTACCTCTCAGGGAAAACTGTTAGGATTGATTACCAGCAGGGATTACAGGATATCCAGAGATCCTTTAGATAAAAAAGTTACGGATTTTATGACTCCTTTTTCCAAATTGATAACGGGAAAAATGGGTATTACTCTGAGAGAAGCAAACGATATCATATGGGACCATAAGTTAAATTGTCTCCCTATAATTGATGAAGAAAACAATTTACGATATCTTGTCTTCAGAAAAGACTACGATGAACATAAAGAAAATCCCATGGAGCTGTTGGACCATGAGAAAAGATATATGTGCGGTGCAGGTATCAATACAAGAGACTATAAAGAAAGGGTTCCCGCACTTGTTGAAGCCGGTGCCGATGTACTTTGTGTGGATTCGTCTGACGGATTCAGTGAATGGCAGTATGATACCATAAGATTCGTAAAAGAAACATATAAAGGTAAAGTCTTGGTAGGTGGCGGAAACGTTGTTGATGCCGAAGGCTTCAAATATCTGGCTGATGCGGGAGCGGATTTTATTAAGGTAGGTATCGGCGGAGGCAGTATCTGTATCACAAGAGAACAAAAGGGAATAGGAATAGGGCAGGCTACAGCGGTAATAGAGACCGTTAAGGCCAGAAATGAATATTTTAAAAAGACAGGTATATATGTTCCTATCTGTTCCGACGGCGGAATAGTATATGACTATCATATCGCTATGGCATTGGCCATGGGTGCGGATTTCGTTATGATGGGCAGATATTTTGCAAGGTTTGACGAGTCACCGACCAAAGTAATAAAAATAGGAAATAATTATGTTAAGGAATACTGGGGAGAAGGTTCCGAACGGGCAAGAAATTGGCAAAGATATGATGTCGGCACCGATACGGGTATGAAATTTGAGGAAGGCGTTGACAGTTATGTTCCGTATGCAGGAAAGTTAGCTGATAACCTCGATAAATCCATAGCAAAGATAAAAAATACTATGTCCAGTTGCGGTTCCAAGAATATCAAGGAACTGCATGATACTGCAAGGATTTCCATGGTTTCATCTACAAGTATTGTAGAAGGCGGAGCGCATGACGTCATATTAAAGGATAAAACCGATTTTTAATGCAGAAATACATATTCGTTAAAGGTGCAAAAGAGAATAACCTTAAAAATATTGATGTCAGAATACCGAAAGATAAATTGGTAGTGCTGACCGGTATATCGGGATCGGGTAAAACAACATTGGCTTTTGATACAATTTATGCCGAGGGTCAAAGAAGATATGTAGAAAGTCTTTCTTCTTACGCACGTCAGTTTCTGGGCTTAATGAATAAGCCCGATGTAGAATATATTGAAGGTTTGTCACCGTCAATATCCATTAATCAAAAAACCACCAGTCATAATCCCAGATCAACTGTAGGTACTATTACGGAAATATATGACTATTTACGACTGCTGTATGCAAGAATAGGCATACCGCATTGCCATATATGCGGAAGAGAGATATCATCACAATCCATTGACCAGATAATTGACAGTATTCTGTTATTTCCCGAAGGAACAAAAATAATGGTAAATGCACCGATTGTTAAAGCGAAAAAGGGCGAATTTCAGAAACTGTTTGATTCATTGACAAAGCAAGGGTACACGAGAGTTATTGCGGATAGTATACAATATGATTTAAATGAAGATAAAATAAAGCTGGACAAGAATAAAAGACATGATATTACTCTTATCGTAGACAGGTTGATTATACGGGAGGGCATAAGGAAACGGTTAACCGAATCGGTGGAGACCGCATTAAATGAAGCTGACGGAATTGTTCTTATAAATAAAGATTTAAGTGAGGATATTCTGTTTTCCACCAAGCTGGCCTGTCCCGATTGTTCAATTAGCATTGATGATCTTACTCCTGCGATGTTCTCCTTCAACAGTCCGTTAGGTGCATGTGAAAAATGTACGGGGCTTGGCGTATTATTAAAAGCCGATAGTGATTTGATTATACCCGACAGGAATATTTCCGTCCTTGACGGAGCATTTGTTGTAGCGGGGATGTCTTTCGAAAAAGGCTCCATGATGTATTCGATATATAAAATGCTGTCAAAGAAGTTTAACTTTGATATGGAATGTTCTTTTAACGATTTACCTTTGGAAGTACAGAATATATTGCTATACGGAACCGACGGTAATCCGCTGTATGTGGAGTATGAGACCAAAACACGTGCTTTTTCCGCCAACGAACCTTTTGAAGGTATTTTAAGAATGGTGGAGAGAAGATATAAAGAGACTGCACACTCATATATGCGTGCATACTATGAGGGATTTATGAGCGATTCGGCTTGTCCCGAATGTAACGGAAAAAGACTGAAGCCTGAAATTTTAGCCGTTACGGTGAGCGGTATTAATATCAATGAAGTAACTCAGCTATCGGTAAATGAATGCATAAAGTTTTTTGATAACCTGAAGCTAACCGAAATGCAGCAGAATATAGCGGAAATACTTTTAAAAGAGATTAAGGTAAGGCTGAAATTTCTTGCAGATGTGGGTTTGGACTACCTCACATTAAGCAGAAACGCATCAACATTATCCGGCGGTGAAGCACAGAGAATTCGTTTGGCGACTCAGATAGGCTCCAAACTGACAGGTGTAATATATATTCTTGATGAACCCAGTATAGGACTTCATCAGATGGATAACATTAAGCTGCTTAATGCGTTAAAAGAGATGAGAGATTTGGGAAATACCTTAATAGTTGTGGAGCATGATATAGAGACCATCACCGAAGCCGATTACGTGATAGATATAGGTCCCGGAGCCGGTATACACGGAGGAGAGATTGTGGGAGAGGGAAGTGTTCAGGACCTCATAAACTCCGAGAGGTCCATAACCGGCAAGTATCTGTCCGGAGAACTGGAAATAAAGAGACCTGAAAAGTATAGACCTGCAAGCGATAAGTTCATAGAAATATACGGAGCCCGACAGAATAATCTGAAGAATATCGATGTAAAGATACCGTTGGGAATATTCGTGTGTGTAACGGGAGTCTCCGGTTCGGGAAAGAGTTCATTGATAAACGAGATACTGTACAAAGAGCTTGCCTTTGTTCTTAACGGTAAGAAAATAAAGGCGGGAGAACATGACAGAATAGAGGGAATGAATTATCTGGATAAGGTTATCAATATAGATCAGTCACCTATAGGCAGAACTCCCAGATCCAATCCCGCTACATATGTAGGCGTATTCAATGATATACGTGAGATATTCGCCATGACCAAAGAGTCCAAGGCAAGAGGATATAAAAAAGGTCGTTTCAGTTTTAATGTAAAAGGAGGCAGATGTGAATCCTGTTCCGGAGACGGTGTTAAGAAAATAGAAATGCATTTTCTGCCGGATGTCTTTGTAACATGTGAGGTATGCAAAGGAAAGAGGTATAACAGAGAGACACTGGAAGTTAAATATGACGGTAAAAACATATCGGATGTTTTGGATATGACCATAGAAGAAGCATATGATTTCTTTAAGAATATTCCTCAGATTGAAAGTAAATTAAGAGTGTTGATGGATGTGGGACTGGGATATATAAGAGTGGGGCAGTCATCAACTACATTATCAGGCGGAGAAGCACAGAGGGTAAAACTTGCATATGAGTTGTCCAAAAGAAGTACGGGAAAGACAATGTATATGTTAGATGAACCGACAACGGGTTTACATATACATGATGTGAAAAACTTATTGAAAATAATTGACAGGCTTATTGCTTCCGGTAATTCCGTTATAATTATAGAGCATAATCTTGATGTGATAAAATGTGCAGACTATATCATTGATTTGGGACCCGGAGGCGGAGATATGGGAGGTAATATTATTGCGGAAGGTACCGTTGATGAAATAATGAATAATAAAAACTCCTATACGGGAATATATCTTAAAAAGTATCTGGGTTTGTAAATATAATATTCACATAAATTTCACAAATTAATGGTAGAATATAAATAACCTTGAATATGCTGAAGGAGAACATAAGATGAAATTATGTGACATTTGCAAAAAGAACGTGGCAGTAGTGTTTGTCACAAGAATACAGAACAATAAACATACACAGATAGGATATTGTATACCTTGTGCAAAAACGGCAGGTATATCTCCCATTGACCACCTCATAAAAAATACGGGAATGTCCGATGAGGAATTGGGTAATATAAATAATCAGATGGGACAATTTCTTCAATCGTTAGATTTCGATGATATGGTATTGCCCAATAATTTCAGAGAAAATATTCTGCCTTCCAAGTCGGAATCATCCAAGAAGACAAAAGTAAAAGAACCTAAAAAGGACGATAAAAGAAAGTTCCTGGATGCTTTCGGTACCAATCTGAACAAAAAAGCAATGGAAGGAAAAATAGATAACATAATAGGCAGGACCAAAGAAATTGATCGCATGATTCAGATACTTAACAGACGTCAAAAGAACAATCCTTGTCTTATCGGAGAAGCCGGAGTAGGTAAAACCGCGATTGCCGAAGGTTTGGCACTTAAAATTGTAAATCAGCAGGTACCTGCAAAGTTGTTGAATAAAGAAATATATGTACTGGATATGACGGGAATAGTTGCCGGTACGCAGTTCCGGGGACAATTCGAATCCAGAATGCGTAATATCATAAACGAAGTTAAAGAATTGGGCAACATAATACTTGTAATTGATGAAATACATAATATTATATCAGCCGGAGATGCCGAAGGCGGAATGAATGCCGCAAATATTTTAAAGCCTGCACTTTCCAGAGATGAAGTACAGATAATAGGTGCAACAACCATTGACGAGTACAGAAGGCATATCGAAAAAGATTCCGCTTTGGAAAGACGTTTTCAACCTATTATGGTTGATGAACCGTCCGTTCAAGATACTATTGAGATATTACACGGTATCAAAAAATATTATGAGCAGTTCCATTTCGTAACATTCTCCGATGAAGCAATAAGACAGGCGGCAATATTGTCGGAAAGATATATACCCGACAGATTTCTGCCCGATAAAGCAATAGATGTTATCGATGAAGCGGCATCCAGAGCAAATTTAAATAATGAAGCATTGGTTAAACTGCAGATGTTGAATAATGAACTGGATGAGATATTACAGGAAAAAGAATCCGCCGCTTCAGCCGATTCCATAGACGACTATAAAAGAGCTGCGGAATTAAAGGAAAAAGAATGTAGAGTCAGAGAAGATATACAGAAGTATAAAGACATATTGGATAAAACGGAAGTTACGGTTCAGGATATAGCGGATGTAATAGAGATGTGGACAAAAGTACCTGTTACCAAGATAACACAGATTGAATCCGCCGCTTTACTGGATTTGGAAAAGAAACTGGAGAAGAAGATTGTAGGCCAGAAACAAGCTATCCATGCCGTGGCGAAATCCGTGAGAAGAGCAAGATCCGGTATTAAAGTGAAAAAGAGACCTGCTTCATTCATTTTTGTCGGACCGACAGGTGTAGGAAAAACATATCTTGCAAAGATACTTGCACAGGAACTGTTTGTCAATGAAGAATCAATGATAAGGCTGGATATGAGTGAATATATGGAAAAGCATTCTGTATCCAAATTGATAGGTTCACCGCCGGGATATATAGGTTACGATGAAACAGGCCAGTTAACCGAAAAAGTACGAAGAAATCCCTATTCATTATTACTGTTTGACGAAATTGAAAAGGCACATCCCGATGTATTCAATATACTGTTGCAGATATTGGAAGACGGAAGACTTACCGACAGCAAAGGAAGAGTAGTGAAGTTTGAAAACACAATCATAATAATGACATCCAATGCCGGGACATCATATAAAAACACCGGATTCGGATATGTTCAGGATCAAACCGATTCTTCCGACAGGGTAAGGGATGCTTTAAAGGAAATATTCCGTCCGGAGTTCCTTAACAGAGTGGATGATATAATTGTATTTACAAGTTTAAGCGAACAGGAAATATTCGAAATAGGCAAACTTATGGCTGAAGAATATGCGGAAGATCTGAAAGAAAAGAATATTCTTCTGAAAGTCAGTGATCAAGCCGTAAAACATATAATCGGTGAGAATTATGATGATAAATACGGTGCAAGACCGTTAAGAAGAAGCATGCAGACCAACATAGAAGATGTTCTTTCCGAGATGTATATCAAGAACGAACTGAAAGACGGTATGATGGTTATGATATCGGTTGAAGACGGGACTCTGAAATACGAGTGTATTTAAATATTTACTTATAAGATTTAATACTATTATAAATTGAATGAAAAAATAGTTAAGAAAGTATAATCAGTAGGACTGCTTATACTTTTCTCTTATAGGGTCAATTATATCGGAATAGGGGAAACCGAATACCTGTTCAAGTACCACATCGGTTTTATAAAAGCTTTTACCGTCAATATTGTATCTGTCCATGTATAAGGATGTACCGAAGAAAAATCTGGGATTGGCGATACCTATAATATTATTTGCATAAAATTGACCTCTTCCCACACTTAAAATAATCTGATAACCTGCATCCACAAGATAGTTATAACAGGGGTCTGTTCTGTCACCGTCAATATATTTTGCCACGGAATAATTCTTTCCGCCGGGTGTTATATATATATTCGTCTTTCCGAGCACAGGCTCAATATGTTCCTTCCACAAATTTGTATCGTAAGTTAACCATTGTAAATCCGTATAAGTATCGGGAATATCGGAACTTTTAGTGTAATGATAATAAGAGTGATTGGCAAAAACGTAACCCATCTCTTTTAACTTGTCGGCAACTTTCTTTGCTTTATCCAAGTCCGACTGACGGGATGGTGAGTTTAAGTCTGCCGTAGCATATCCGAACATACTCTCATAGCCGGACATACCTATTATAGCCAGTGCATTGTTATAGGAAAAATCCGGATGTTTCTTAACAAAATCATAAAGAATCAGTACATGTTCACCGTCATAGGTGAGTGTATCCACACCGTCTATCGTAACGATTGAAGCCAAGTTGTTATTCTCATCCAAAGTCAGCATTTTGCAGAAACCTACACTTGCATGTGTACAGGCCATATTATCAAAGGACATTATAAGGGGTTTTTTACCTTCGGGCAGTAACAGTTGTTCTTTAATCTTTAAGTGCTCTTTTCCGTCTTTAATATAGATTTCATATAAATCAGTAGCATTAATAAGGATAAAACCGTGCTCATATAATTTTTCCAGAGTTTTCTTAAATTCGTATCTTGTTGTCATTATATTGAATAATTCCTGACCTCTAGAAGAGGAAAAAGCTATATCGGGATAAAGGGCGAGAGAATGGAAAAAAATATTATAGACAACTCCTGTATACGGAACATAGTTTGCTCTCTGATATAGTTCGGTAATATAGCTTTTATACTCCGAAACTTCAGGTACATCCGAAAGTATTTCGGGAGCGGATTTCATAGTATAGTATGCATTTTCTATATCGCCTTCGCTCTCAAAAGTTTTTGCCTGATCAAGAATCTCCTTTGCCATAAAACCTTTGATTCTGGCTATATCTTCCTTAGCAAGTTCATAAGCATACGTATCTTCAATAACAACATTTGCATAACACAGATATGCATTATTGTAATCCTTTTGCTCTTCATATGTTTTGCCTTTGAAATACTGCTCTCTGGATGCTTTTATTACTTCAGCTTCATTATTATAAAGATTAATCTGCTCCTCGAAATTGCCGTCTTTAAGTAATTCGTTCAATATACCGATGAAGTTCCTGTAATTTTCATAAGGAGGGGAATTATACATTTTATACGTGTTAAAGAAATAGTAGACATTTTCCCTTACGGTATCAGGATGTAAAAAACTGCAGAAATATTTTACGAATTTATATGCATTTTCCTCTTTATAATCATTTTTCCCATTATTATAATCATACGCAAGAACATCGGAAAATCTATTGTCAACAGCAGTTAAAAAAGACTGATTGTTATGCAGGGATATTTTATCTTCCTCAGACAGTTGTTCATAAATCTCCACAGCTTTGCCATAATCATTCTTTTCTACGGCCATAACAAGTGCATCAACGGATTTTTCATTGTAAATATGTCTTTTGTTTATTAATTTCAGCGATCCGTCAAGTATGAAATAAAGGGCTAAAGCCACAACTGCAACAAAAAGAATTACGAGAATAATTTTGCCCATGCTGTAGCTGAACTTGGATATTGCCTTTTTCGGTTTGGTTTTTGTTTTGCTTTTCTTTGCAGTATTCTTTTGTGTCTTCTTTTTCATTTCTTTTTCCTTTGTATATCAATTTAATAATATTTTACCACCTAATAAAGAAAAAATAAATATGCACGTTATTGATTCGGAAAAAATCTGAACAAGAATGAGAAGATTTATTTATGATATAATCATCCGGGGGATAAATATATGAATATATCATTAAACTATGTAGAAAGCGGAACCGGGGATGTTTTGATTCTTCTTCACGGTAACAGTGAAAACTATGAAATATTTAAGCATCAGATAGATTATTTCAGTTCAAAATATCGCGTAATAGCTATAGATACAAGGGGACACGGAAATTCTCCCAGAGGAGATGCACCGTTTACACTTAACCAATTTGCTGAAGATTTAAATGATTTCTTTTTGCAACATAAAATCAGTAAAGCAAATATACTGGGCTTTTCCGATGGCGGTAACATTGCAATGATATTTACAATGAAATACCCCGAAAAAGTTTCAAAACTTATTCTTAACGGAGCAAATCTGAATCCTGACGGAGTAAAAGGATATTTCAATGTATTCTTAAAATTCATGTATAAAATTTTTAAGTGTTTGTCAAAAATCAGTAAGAATTCGAATAAGTATCTGGAAATGATGAGTCTGATGGTAAATGAACCGGATATCGATGTGAATGGTCTGAAGAAAATATCCGTACCGACATTGGTAATAGCGGGGACAAATGATCTTATCAAGGAAGAACACACAAGGCTTATAGCATCCGCAATACCCGATTCAAAATTGGTATTCATAAAAGGTGACCACTTTATTGTATCCAAAAAGCCGGAAGAATTTAATGATGCAGTTAATTCATTCCTAAACAATTAAAAAGATTTTCCTATAATATGTCTGTCAAAGTATACTTTTTTAAATATAATGACAATTAACATTTGCAATATAGAATAAAACGATATAATATACGTAAGCGTAGAAATTGTATCAATTAATGGTTAAGGATTAAGTATGAATTGTACGGCCACTTGCAGTTTCGGTCTTGAATCGGTGTTATCTGCAGAATTAAAGAAAATGGAGTTTGAGAATATTGCGGCGGAGAACGGACGAGTCAATTTTAGTTCCGATTTAGAAGGTATTGCAAAAGCCAATATCAATTTGCGTACAGCAGAAAGGATATATATAGAATTGGCTGTATTCAATGCCGTTACTTTTGATCAATTATTCGATAATACCGAGAGAATACCGTTTCATAAATACATTGACAGGTACGGAGCGATTGTTGTTAATGTTTCCTCGGTATCATCGGTACTGAAAAGCATACCTAATTGTCAATCGATAGTAAAAAAGGCAATTATAAAATCCTTGGGTAAATATTACAAAATAGATACTTTCCCTGAAACCGGTGCAAGATATCCGGTAAATGTGTTCATAATGAAAGATAATGTAAGGATTTATCTGGATACATCCGGAAGTTCCCTATATAAACGAGGATACAGAAAAAGAGGAGGGGAAGCTCCGTTAAAAGAAACATTGGCAAGTGCCATTGTTCAACTCTCTTACTGGAATAAAAACAGAATACTAATCGATCCTTTTTGCGGAACAGGAACAATACTTATTGAGGCGGCTATGATATTAAAAAATATTGCTCCCGGATTATACAGAGACTTTGTTTCGGAAAGATGGCCTGTTTTTAGCAATAACGAATGGAGTAAAGTACGTCAGTTTTACAAGTCCGTGATTAAAGAAGATAATAAAGTTAGACTATATGGTTCGGATATAGATAGTTCCGTAATAGCTGCTGCAAGACATAATGCTCGTAAAGCAAAGGTTTCGGATGTTATTAACTTTTCCGTAAGGGATTTTAAGGATATTACCGTTCCATAGGAAAAAGGTGTTATAATCTGTAATCCTCCTTACGGTGAGCGACTGGAAGATGAAAGCACAGCAAAGATGATATATTCGGATATGGGTAAAAAATTCGAAGAATTCAATAATTGGAGTATATATATACTTGCACCTGAAAAGATATTTGAGGATGCATACGGTAAAAAAGCGGATAAAAGAAGAAAACTATACAACGGAAAAATAATTTGCAATTTATATCAATATTTCGGAACAAAATAGTTTGGGGGAACATGATGAACAGAAATGAATTATCAATCAGATTGGCACAGGAAAGAAATATCACAAAGGTTCAAAGTGATGAGATTATTAACACATTGTTCGAAATCATCAGGCAAGCATTAAAAGACGAAGGAAAAGTATGTATAAAAGATTTCGGTACCTTTCTTGTAAAAAAGAGAAAAGGCAGGGAAGTTAAGGCGATAGGATCTGAAGAAGTTATTGAAATTCCCGATATACTGGAATTAAAACTCAGAGTTTCCAAATCGATGAAGGATTATTTGAATGACCAGGAAGATTAATTCCGATATAATAATCGACTCGGTTGCAAGAGCATGTATTGAAGCTGCCTGTATATTGGATAAACAGGCATATAATGCCATTGAATCATCTCTTTTGAATGAAGATAATGAGACCGCAAAATATGTCTTGAGTGAACTGCTGGATAATGCAGATATTGCAGAAAGAGACTGTATTCCTCTTTGCCAGGATACCGGTATGGTTATATCTTTCGTGGAAATGGGCATTAAAGTGCAACTTGAAGAGCCTGTAGAAGATTTGATTAACAAAGGGATAAAGAAAGGCTATGAAGAAGGGGTGCTCAGGAAGTCGGTTGTAAAGGATCCATTTGAGAGAATTAACACAAAAGATAATACTCCTGCAATTGTCTATATCAAACAGACAGAAGGTGATAAGTTAAAGATTAACCTTATGTTGAAAGGTTTCGGAAGCGAGAACATGAGTTTTGTAAAAATGCTTAATCCTTCACTTTCACAAAATGAAGTTGTAGACATTATATCCGATGAAATATGCAACAGATCATACAACGCCTGTCCGCCCTTATTCATAGGTATCGGTATAGCCGGTACAATGGATTATGCCTGTGTACTGTCCAAGAAAGCGCTGTTAAGACCGTTAAACGAGAGCAATATCAATCCCGTATATTCCGATATGGAAGAGAGAATTCTGGATAAATTAAATAAATCAAATATAGGGCCTGCGGGATATGACGGAAAGACCACCGCTCTTTCGGTCGCAATTTTGGCTTATCCGACTCATATTGCAGGATTACCTGTTGCCGTTACAATACAGTGTCATGCTTTAAGACACAGAGAAATAATATTATGATAAAAATACATACACCTTTTAATGATGAAATACTGTGTAAATTAAAACCTTTCGATAAGGTTCTTATAACCGGATATATGTATATTGCCAGAGATCAGGCTCATAAAAGAATGTATATGGAAGGAATACCTTTTGATGCTGCGGGACAATGTATTTATCATTGCGGACCGTCGGAAGCAAAGAATAATGAAGTTATCGGTTCGGCAGGTCCCACATCCAGTTATCGGATGAATGAATATATGCCGTATATGTTCGAAAACGGAATAAGAGCATTTATAGGCAAAGGTAAAGTAAGTGATGCGGTTGTTGAAAGCATAAAGCAAAACAGATGCGTATACTTCGGAGCTATAGGCGGTCTGGGTGCAAAACTATCCAAGTGCATAAAGAAACAAAGAATTATTGCTTATGAATCTTTAGGTACGGAAGCTCTGAGAGAAATCTATGTTGAAAATTTCCCCGCTGTTGTTATAATAAACTGCGAAGGAGAATCGATTTACGAAAGAGACGGATAATATGGAAAAAATAAAGATGCCGAAACCCATTGTAGAAATAGACGGAGATGAAATGACCAGGATTATCTGGTCAATGATAAAAGATAAGTTACTTTTACCGTATATAGACCTTAATACCGAATATTACGATCTGGGACTGGTTAACAGAAACGTAACCGATGACTCGGTTACAGTGCAATGCGCGTATGCAATTAAAAAGCATAAAGTAGGCGTTAAATGTGCAACAATTACACCCAATGCACAAAGAATGGGCGAATATAATCTTAAAAGTATGTGGAAAAGTCCTAACGCGACAATAAGAGGAATACTTGACGGAACGGTTTTCAGAGAGCCTATTCTTGTTAAGAACATCGCTCCTACGGTTTCTACATGGAAGAAATCCATAATAATTGCCAGACATGCATACGGTGATGTTTATTCGGCTAAAGAATACAGAGTTACGTCGGCAGGTAAACTTAAAGCGGAATTTGTTTTTAAAGATGGTAAAACGGAAGATATACAAGGTTTTGACTTCGATTCCGAAGGCATAGTTCAGATTATGCATAATAAAGATAAATCCATTGAATCTTTCGCCAGATCCTGTTTTAACTTTGCACTGGACAGAAATATGGATTTATGGTTTTCCGCTAAAGATACCATTTCCAAGCAATATGATCATCATTTTAAAGATATATTTGCCGATATATATGAAAAGGAATATGCAGACAGATTTAAGAAAGCCGGTATCGAATATTTCTATACCCTTATTGATGATGCCGTTGCCAGAGTGGTACGCTCGGAAGGCGGCTTTATATGGGCATTGAAGAATTATGACGGCGATGTAATGAGCGATATGGTTTCATCCGCATTCGGCTCGCTTGCCATGATGACATCGGTATTGGTATCACCTCAAGGAGAATATGAGTATGAGGCGGCTCACGGTACGGTAACAAGACACTATTACAGACATCTGAAAGGTGAAAAGACATCTACAAATCCCATTGCCACAATATTTGCCTGGACAGGCGCATTAAGAAAAAGGGGAGAGTTGGACAACTCGGACAGACTGGTAACTTTTGCAGACAATTTAGAGGCATCCTGTATTGAGTCGATAGAACAAGGATATATTACAAAAGATTTACAAAATCTTGTAACAGGTGAAAAAAACACTGTTATGAATACGGAAGATTTTATTAATAAAATAGCAGAAAGATTAGAGGAGAAAGTAAAATGAAAAAAATTACCGAGAATACTAAAATAATCGAAGTTCTTAAAATGGATCCCAACACTGCCGAAATATTCTTTGAATTCGGAATGCATTGTATAGGTTGTCCCCATGCAAGCGGAGAAAGCTTAGGACAGGCAACCAGAGCACACGGTGTGGATACCGCCTTGCTTATTGAAAAGCTTAACGAGTATTTTTCTCACTGAATGATTAATATTGTTTTGGTGGAACCGGAAATTCCGCAAAATACCGGAAACATTGCAAGAACCTGTGCAGCTACGGGAAGTAAGCTGCATCTTGTTAAGCCTTTGGGTTTTGATGTATCCGATGCTCACTTAAAAAGAGCAGGCCTGGATTACTGGCAGGATGTGGATATTTATTATTACGATTCGCTTTACGAGTTTTTGGAAATGCATAAACGTGACAATATGTTTTTTGCATCTACAAAAGCCGCAAAAACATATACCGAAGTTATTTATCCCGATGATTGCTATATTCTTTTCGGAAAAGAAACCAAAGGATTGGATGAGCAACTCTTGAGAGATAACTATGAATTCGCTATACGCATTCCCATGAATAACAGTATAAGGTCGTTGAATTTGTCCAACAGTGTTGCAATAGTAACTTATGAGATACTCAGACAGAGAGGTTTTTCACAGATGCAGCTTTATGGAAATCTGAAAAATAGTTAAAATTTTAACAAATTAGTCGTAAAACCTCATTTTGCATATTGTAAAAGGCAGAGGAATATTATAAAATGATATGGATAATTAATAGATTATAATTAGGAGGAAAAATAAATGACAGTAAAAATTGGTATTAACGGATTCGGCAGAATCGGACGCTTGGTTTTCCGATCGGCTATTGACAATCCCAAAGTAGAGATAAGAGGAATTAACGACCCGTTCCTGGATGTTGCATATATGGCATATCTGCTCAAGTATGACTCGGTTCACGGACAATTCAAGGGTACAATTGAAACAGGCGAAAATTTCCTTATAGTTAACGGAAAGAAAGTTATGGTTTACGCATCCATGGAACCGGCAGGAATACCATGGAAAGATTGCGGAGCTGAATATATTGTAGAATCAACAGGCGTTTTCTTAACAAAAGAAAAAGCACAGGGACACATTACGGCAGGAGCAAAAAAGGTGGTTATGTCTGCACCTTCAAAAGATGATACACCTATGTTTGTTATGGGTGTTAACGAGGATAAATACACAAAGGATATGACCTTTGTTTCCAACGCATCGTGCACAACCAACTGTCTTGCACCGCTGGTAAAAATTATTCATGACAATTTCGGAGTTGTAGAAGGACTTATGACCACCGTTCATGCAACAACTGCTACACAGAAGACTGTTGACGGACCTTCCGCAAAGGACTGGAGAGGCGGAAGAGCGGCTGCCGCCAATATCATTCCTTCATCAACCGGTGCGGCAAAAGCGGTTGGAAAGGTTATACCTTCACTTAACGGTAAGCTGACAGGTATGTCCATGAGAATACCTACAATAAACGTTTCGGTTGTGGATTTAACGGTAAGATTGGCAAAGCCCACTTCTTATGAAGATATCAAAGCGGCAATCAAGAAAGCATCGGAAACCAATCTTAAAGGCATCGTAGGATATACGGAGGATGCTGTTGTTTCAACCGATTTCATCGGTGATTCCAGAACCTGTATATTTGATGCAAAAGCAGGAATTCCGTTAAACGATACCTTTGTTAAACTTGTTGCCTGGTATGATAACGAGTGGGGTTATTCATGTAAGATTGTAGACCTTATCATGCACATGGCCAAGGTTGATGCAAAATAAAATAACAAACTAAGGCCCGTGAATACGGGTCTTTTTTATAAAGGAGACTATCATGGCAGAATTAAAAAAGAAAACAGTAGAAGATATTAATGTTTCCGGTAAAAAGGTTATAGCCAGAATGGATTTTAATGTTCCCCTGAAAGACGGCGTTATAACCGACGACAAACGAATCCGTGAAGCAATGAAAACAATAAAGTATCTTTCCGACCACGGTGCCAAAACAATTCTGGTATCGCATCTGGGTCGTCCTAAAGGAGAGTTCAATCCCAAATACTCCCTGGCACCTATCGCCGCAAGGATTTCCGAGTTATTGGGAAAACCCGTTACACTTGCTAAGGATGTAATCGGTGAAGATGCGAAAGCAAAGGCGGCAGCACTTAAGGACGGAGATGTAATGTTGCTGGAAAATGTACGTTTCCATGCAGAGGAAGAGCAGAATGATAAGGAATTTTCCAAGAAACTGGCTTCTATGGCCGAGATTTTTGTAAATGACGCTTTCGGAACCGCTCACAGAGCACATTCATCAACAGCAGGTATAGCAGATTACCTTCCTGCGGTATGCGGTTTCCTTATCAAAAAAGAGATTGAGATTATGGGTGCAGCTTTAGCACATCCGGCAAGACCTTTTGTTGCTATTTTAGGCGGTGCCAAAGTTTCCGATAAGATCGGTGTTATAGAGAGCCTTCTGGATAAAGTCGATACTATTCTTATAGGCGGCGGAATGGCATATACATTCTTCAAGGCACAGGGACATGATATCGGAACATCTATTTGCGAATTGGACAAACTGGATTTTGCCAATGAGCTCATTGCAAAAGCAAAGAAGAAAAAAGTTAATCTTCTTTTACCGCTTGACACTGTTGTAGCCGACGAGTTTAAGAATGATGCAATGAAAAAGACAGTGGATTTCAATGCCATACCGGCTGATATGATGGGAATGGATATAGGTGAAAAAACCGTTAAGTTATTCACTAAGGAAATTCTTAAGGCTAAAACGGTTGTCTGGAACGGACCTATGGGAGTTTTCGAGTTTGAAAATTTTGCCAACGGAACAAGAAAGATAGCAAAAGCGGTTGCCGATTCCGGTTCGGTATCTATTATCGGAGGAGGAGACAGTGCAGCGGCAATAGAGATTTTAGGTTATGCCGATAAAGTAACACATATTTCCACCGGCGGCGGTGCATCATTGGAATTCCTGGAAGGAAAAGTACTGCCGGGTATTGATGTATTGGAGGACAAATGAGAAAAAAAGTTATAGCAGGAAATTGGAAGATGAACAAGACCCCTTCGGAAACGGCAGCATTTATTACCGAACTTTCCGATAAGGTAAAGCAGACAAAAGATATAGTTATATGTGCGGTACCTTTTGTATGTATACCTGCCGCTTTGAAAGCATCAAAAAGAACTAAGATAAAGATAGCGGCTCAGAATATGCATTATGAGGATAAAGGTGCTTTTACCGGTGAAGTTTCTGCAAAAATGCTTGTCGATTTGGGAGTTCAGTATGTAATAATCGGTCACTCCGAAAGAAGACAGTACTACAATGAAACCGATGCAACGGTAAACAGGAAGGTTCTGAAAGCTATTAAAGCAGGTTTAAAACCGATAATCTGTGTAGGTGAAAGCCTGGAACAGAGAGAAACGGGTGTAACTGCCGATTTTGTCAGATATCAGGTAGGATATGCTTTAAACGGTGTATCTTCGGAAGATATGAAGAACATAGTTATAGCTTATGAACCAATCTGGGCAATTGGCACGGGTAAAACCGCCACAAACGAACAGGCAAATGAAGTCTGCAGAACAATCAGACAGGCTCTCAATGAAAAATACGGAAGAAAAGTTGCCAATGCAACATACATTCAGTACGGCGGTTCGGTTAATGTAAAGAATGCAGCCGAGCTTTTCAGTATGAGCGATATTGACGGCGGTCTTGTAGGCGGAGCCAGTCTTAAATCGGATGATTTTTGTAAGATAGTTAATTATAAAGGATAACGGAGGTAAATATGAAACAATATATCGAGATTGAAGGCGTATGGGCAAGAGAGATTCTGGATTCCAGAGGAAATCCCACGGTAGAAGTGGAAGTATTTGTAGAAGGCGGATATGTAGGAAGAGCGGCTGTTCCCAGCGGAGCTTCCACAGGCGCTTTTGAAGCAGTGGAATTAAGAGACGGCGATAAGAAAGTTTATTTAGGTAAGGGTGTGGAAAAAGCGGTTGACAATGTAAACGAGATAATAGCACCCGAACTGGAGGGATTGAACGTTCTGGATCAGGTGTACATAGACAGACTTATGATGGAACTGGACGGAACGGAGAATAAAGGAAAGTTAGGTGCAAACGCAATACTGGGTGTATCATTAGCCGTTGCTAAAGCTGCAAGTGAAGCTTTGGGATTAAGTCTGTATGAATATATAGGGGGAGTTAATTCAAAAGTCCTCCCGGTCCCCATGATGAATATCATTAACGGCGGAAAGCATGCCGATAACTCGGTAAGCTGCCAGGAATTCATGATTATGCCGGTAGGAGCATCTTCATTCAAAGAAGCTTTAAGATGGTGTGCCGAAGTATTCCACACATTGAAGAAAGTATTAAAAGATAAGGGATACTCCACAGCGGTAGGTGATGAAGGCGGTTTCGCTCCCAATCTTAAAACCGATGAAGAAGCATTACAGGTAATTGTCGAAGCGATAAAAAAAGCAGGATACAAGCCTTATGATCAGATAAGAATCGCTTTGGATCCCGCAGCTACAGAAATGTATGAAGAGGCAAAGGCTAAAGGAAAAGAAGGCTGCTACTACTTCTGGAAAACCGACAGAATGTTCACTGTGGATCAACTGATTGATTACTGGGCGGAAATGTGCGAAAAATATCCTATCATTTCCATTGAAGACGGACTTGCGGAGGAAGACTGGGAAGGCTGGAAGAAACTTACCGACAGACTGGGAGATAAAGTACAGCTGGTAGGAGACGATTTATTCGTTACCAATACAAAGAGACTTGCCAGAGGTATAAAAGGCGGTGTTGCCAACTCAATACTCATTAAAGTAAACCAGATAGGTACTTTGACCGAGACATTGGAAGCTATTGAAATGGCCAACAGGGCAGGCTACACGGCCGTTGTAAGCCATCGTTCCGGTGAAACGGAAGATACCACCATTGCAGACATTGCGGTTGCTACCAATGCAGGTCAGATTAAAACCGGTGCTCCGTCCAGAACCGACAGAGTGGCAAAATACAATCAACTTCTGAGAATAGAAGAAGAATTGGATGATGTGGCCGTATATCCCGGAATGGATGCATGGTTTAATATAAAGGCAAAATAACAAATTAAGCCGTTATAGTATATATGAATGTAACGGTGAAGATAAAAAAGAGAATAAACAATTATCATTAAAGGCACGATTAAGTTTGTGCCTTTTTGATTTTCGGATATAATATATACGGAGTTATTTTATGAGAAAATTTTTAACAAGCACTATTCTGATATGGCTGATATTTGCACTGTTGTCGGTTTCTGTCGGTTGTGTAAAAAACATACATGAAACCGATTACATTACTGATAGTGAAAAATATACTTATGAATATATTCCTGTTAAGACCGACAAAGTCAGCATTATCAAAATGAACGGAAGAAGCATCAAGTGTAAATGTTTTCAAGGACTTTATACATCGGACGATTTTTTGATCAGATATGCGACGGAAGAAGATATAGAAAAGCTGAATATAAAAATAGATAGAACTGATGATGAAACTGTAAAAAAACAGCCTTCCGTTATTTTCTCCTTAGATAGTGAAGAAATAACTTTGATTAAAGATTCATTTACCTGTAGTATAAGGGTTAATTTTAGTGTTATATTTGAAATGGAATTTGAGTATATTAATAAAGACGGGAAAAAGTATATAATACAGACAAACCATTCAGATTATTTGAATCTTATAAAAATTCCAAATTCAAACAAATACCTTGTGGAAAAGGGTGGTTTCTTATTCTCATTAGACCCCGATAGAGAGTCTTTGGATTTCTATTGTCATGTTCAAACAAACGGATATTCACAATTAAAGTCGGAATATGATGTATGGGCATCAAATCCGTATTTTAACGACAATGGAACGGTTATGATATTTTACTCGGGAAGAGCGGATAAAGAGACAGGAAAAGTCTGGGTAAAAAATATAATAACGGGAAAAGAGAACCCGGTACCTAACACAACAGGATACAGCAGAGTTTTAAGTTGGAGAGACGGCAGATATGCCTATATAACATCGCCATTCGGCAAAGTCGAGGAAATTGATACCGTAAATTTAACTTCAAAGGTTATCCATGACACAAAGATTTTTTCTAAAGATACACTGGGTTTCATTTATCCTTATGTTTTTGTTCCCGATATGCCCGGAGGAACACATATAATAGACATACATGATGACGGTGAAGTTTATCATTTTGATGATATCAAATATGCAAAGTGCATGGAAATTGAACGAGTAAACGGCTCTGATTTATTACTTCTTAAATATCTTTATCCCGTAAGCAAGAATAAATGGCATAGCGAAGCCGTTGTTTTGGATTTGTCTACACGTAAGATATGCATAATATCTGTACCCGATGAGTATTCCGTTTCAACATTTAAGCAACATAATGATTGTTTAATGTTGAGTATATATAAGCCGGAAGATGATATTATAATACAGACCGCATATTTCATACCGATATCCGGTATTGAATTGGTAGATTCGGATTGAGTAGTTTCATAAATAATAAACGGAGAAAGAATATGAGAAAAATATTTAGATTTATCGTTATTTTATTTATCCTGTTGTCCATGTTATTTTCTTATACAGGTTGTCAGGAAAAGGTTAAAGAAAGTAGTATTCCGATAGAGACGGCCGGTACGGAAACCGCAGTTGTTCCCGTTGAGTCGGATACGGTAAGTACCCCTAATCTTGAAGTTACCGAAGAAGAGCAAACAGACTCACAGAAGGAAGTTGTAACGGATAATACCGGTACCGAAGTACCAGGTAAACCTTCAAGAACATATATCGATAATATGATTTTCGTAAACGGTAAAAGCCTACCCGTATTTGCATTACCGGGAGTATTCCGCTCACTTGACGGCAATCTGGTCAGGAAACCTACAAACCAAGATTTTAAAAACTTACAGGCTTCAAGAGATCCCGTAACGCATGAAATAACGGGAAGTTTACCCAATGAAGTATTGTCGGTTGACGGAGAAGAGCCTGTAAATGCCGATTCATTGGTTATTTATGCAGGACCGTATGATTATGAATTCAAGTATACATACATTGAAAAAGACGGTCGAAGACAACCGGTTTTTTCTCATGGAACTGATTTACAGTTGACAAGAATTCCGATGACAAATAAATATGCTGTGGTGAAAGGCGGCTTTTTATTCTGGGTGGATTTGGATGCGGAAACAATGGACCTATATTGTCTCAGCGAAACAATGGGATATTCCATGTACGATAATTTTTGGGAGATAGACGGAATTAAGTATCTGAAAGTGTGGGCGATAAGACCTTCCTTCAACAGAGACGGAACAAAAATGTTATTCTATACTGAAAGAGCTACGGAAGAAGTAGGTTATGTATGGGTAAAAGATACCGTTACCGGTGAAGAAAAACCTGTTCCGAATACGCCGGCATTTACAAGAGTACTGCAATGGAGAGAAAACAGGTATGCGTATTTACAAAGCTTCGGAAAAATAATTGAGATTGATACTGTTGAACTTACTGCCAGGACCGTATTTGATAACGAAGAAGCCGGAAGTAATTCCTTTAATATGATTTATCCCTATGTTTTCAATTCGGTTTTAGATAAAGACAGAAATATCTTCTCCGAGATTATTAATCTGAATGACGGAAGTAAAAGGAAATTCGAGGATTCGAAATATCAAAGGTGTGATAATATAACCGTCGTTCCCAACACAAATCTTCTGCTTTTAAGATATGCCTACCCGCAAGAGAACAATCCGATATATCATGAAGCGGTAATTCTGGATTTAGTTACAGGTAAAAGATGTGTGATATCGGTTCCTCTGGAGTATAATATATCTTCAATTTATCAATATAGAGAATACTATGTAGTTAATCTGTATAAATACGGTGATATAAACAATGTACATGACCAGACATCATATTTTATACCGAGAACCGAGATACGTTTTACAGATTAACATTATCTTTATTTATAAAATTAATTTTTTATTTTCAATCCTGTTTTTTGTTTTATTCTGAAAAGGCACTATTCCGATTGTGCCTTTTTTGATTTGAGATATAATAGAGATATATCAAATTAAAGGAGTTGTTATGTTAATTAAAAATTTCAAAAAAGACAATTTGGAAGTATCGGTATTTGATACAAGAAGAGAGATGGGCTTAAAAGCCGCTCAGGATGTACGCAGTGAGATATTGAAATTATTTAAAACAAAAGATGAAATTAATATGCTCTTTGCCGCGGCACCGTCACAGAATGACTTTTTGCAAACCCTTATATCGTATAAGGATATAGACTGGACAAGAATAAATGCTTATCATATGGATGAATATTTAGGTATTGATAAGGATGCACCGCAGGCATTCGGTAATTTTCTTATGAATGCTCTTTTTTCAAAATTAAACTTTAAGACGGTCAACTATATTGACGGTACGGCGGAAGATGTGACAAAAGAATGTATGCGTTATGAAGAATTGTTGAACAATAACACTATTGATATTGTCTGTATGGGAATAGGGGAGAACGGACATATCGCTTTTAATGATCCTCCGGTTGCGGATTTTTCCGATAAAGTCAAAGTTAAAATAGTAAAACTGGATGAGTTATGTCGTCAGCAGCAGGTTAACGATAAGTGCTTTGAAAATATTCATCAGGTACCTAAATATGCCATTACATTAACAATACCGGCTCTTTTTGAGGGAAAAAAACTTTTCTGTATTGTGCCGGCACCTACCAAAGCAAATGCGGTTTATGACACTTTAAACGGCAAAATAGAGGAGAAGTGTCCTGCAAGTATACTGAGACTGCATTTAGCTGCAAAGCTCTATTTAGACAAAGACAGCGCATCTAAGCTATAGCAGGAGGAGCATATGAACAGAGAAACTTCCGTTGCAGGCAGATTTCGTTATGAGGGAGATATTATTTCAATAAAACCCATAGGTGCGGGTCATATTAATAAAACATATGTAGTGGAAACAACATGCGATAAATATACCCTTCAACTTATAAACACAACGGTTTTTACCAATCCCGTCGCTCTTATGGAAAATATATATAATGTGACGGAGTTTTTAAAAAAGAAGATTGCCGCACGGGGTGGCGATATAAGAAGAGAAACGTTATCCGTTGTCAAAACAAAAGATAATAAATTGTTTTATGTGGATTCGGACAACTGTTACTGGCGCTCATATTTATACATTGACGATGTTACGACATATCAGCAACCTAAGAATCTTCAGGTAGTACGCGACAGCGGCTACGCATTCGGTGATTTTTTGAATATGCTTTCCGATTACGATATGAGCACTCTTCATGAAACAATTAAAGACTTTCATAACACAGTAAAACGATTCCGTGACTTCGAAATGTCCGTAAAGAGGGATGTTGCGGGAAGAGTCTCATCTGTTTCCGATGAAATTAACTTTTTATATCAAAGAAAAGCCGATTGTGGAATAATATTGGAGAACATAAAGTCGGGTAAAATACCTTTAAGAGTTACGCACAATGATACAAAACTGAACAATCTTTTATTTGATAATGCGACCGATAAACCTATCTGTATTTTGGATCTGGATACCGTCATGCCGGGCTCAATACTTTACGATTACGGTGATGCGTTGAGAATTTCCTCATCTTCCGCTGAGGAAGATGAAGAGAATCTTGATAAAGTTCATTTCGTTACGGACAACTTCATATATTTCACAAAAGGTTTTTTAGCAGCCGTAAAGAACAGTATTAATGCTGTTGAGTTATCACTTTTGCCGTTTTCCATTAAACTTATAACCATGGAGATAGGCATGAGATTTCTCACCGATTATCTGAATAACGACATATATTTTGCGGTACACAAAGAAAACCATAATCTTATACGCGCCAGAACGCAATTTAAGCTGGTTAAGGAAATAGAAGGGTATTTACCCAAAATGAATGAAATAGTGCAAAAAATGGGAAGTGAGCTGTGAATAATTACATTGTAAAGTGTGTATCATCATTGGAGAAATGTTTTTTGGACGATAATATACAAGACAAGAAGCAATATACTTCATTTTCCTGTTTACTGAATGAAAAACTTAATTTCCAGATTGCATATACTATGACAAGCGATACTTTAAAGGATAAAAGCCCCTGTTATTTTCATATAAAATCGGAGTTGAAGGAATTTATACGGGTTTATAAAGTGGAATCGGTTGCTGTCAGGCTGCCCGTATATCACAATTTACCGACCGATAATTATCAGCGTAAAGTACCCCATTGTTATCCCGATTTATTATGTCCGTATGATAAAAAAGACAATGTCTATTTCGTACCTGATCTTCTGCAGTCGCTGTTTATAGAGGTGGATTTAAGTAATAACACATGTTTTTACGGAGATTATGTTATTAAATGCTATTTTACCGATAATGACGGTAATACGGTTGCTTCAACGAATGTATCGGTTAATATAATCAATTCTATGTTATCCGATAAAAGAATTACATTTACACAGTGGTTTCACGGTGACTGTTTAGCTTCTTATTACGCAGTTAAACCGTTAAGCAAAAAACATTTTGCAATTATGAAGAATTTTCTCAAAACGGCTTATGAGTACGGTATTAATGCCATACTGACTCCGGTACTTACCCCGCCTTTAGATACCAAGATAGGAGGGGAGCGACCGACAATGCAACTGGTGGATATTACAAAAACATCTTCCGGTTATGAATACTCATATGATTTACTGGATAAATGGATAGATATGTGTAATGAGATAGGATTTGAATATTTCGAAATCTCTCACTTTTTTACCCAATGGGGTGCAAAGCATGCACCGAAAGTTGTAGCATATGTCAACGGTAGGAAGAAAAGAATATTCGGATGGGAGACCGATGCAACTTCCGATGAATATATTTCTTTTCTAAGGGACTTCATATCCAATCTTTTGGTTTATCTTAAGAATAAAGGTGTAGATAAAAGGTGTTTCTTTCATATTTCCGACGAGCCTAATGAGAAGAATATAGAAGGGTACAGAAATGCAAGAAACAGCATTATCGATCTTTTAGACGGTTATCTTGTAACCGATGCCTTATCTTCCATAGAATTCTACAAACAGGGAATTGTAACATCTCCCATTCCCGCAACGGATAAGATTGAACCCTTTCTTAAACAAAACATAGATAATCTATGGATATATTACTGTTGCGGTCAGTTTATTGACGTCAGTAACAGATTTATTGCAATGCCGTCACAGAGAAACAGAATAATAGGCACACAGTTATATAAATACAGAATTTCAGGATTTTTACAATGGGGCTATAATTTCTACTATAACCAATATTCCAGAAAACTTGTTAATCCCTTCCTTATAACCGACGGTGATTTCTTCGCTCCTGCGGGAGATGCATATTCGGTATATCCGGGACATGACGGTAAACCGCTTAAATCCTTAAGACTTGTAGTATTTAATGAAGCATTACAGGATTTGAGAGCATTCTTAAAGTTGGAGTCACTGACTTCCTATGAGCATGTGATGAAAATTATTGAGAGTAACGGGAAAATATCCTTCAGTAAATTCCCTGAAGATATCGAATATATTATCAATCTTAGAGAAAGAGTAAATAAGGAAATAGATAAGCTCACTGAAAAGAAATAATATAAAAGTTATCTTTATTTACTAATACCTTTTTGGTTTTGTTTATTCATTAATACAGTTTAATAAAATATCGTATAACAATGGTAATAAAAAAATCCTTTATTCCTTTGTTAACGCTATATTCAATAACGGCAATAATATTGAGTACAAACTTTAATATTACGGTTTTATTGATTTCAGGGTTGATTTCCGTTACCGTTCTTTTTATTTATACTAAGGATAAATCCGTAGCAAAGATTATTAAGGTTTTGCTTCTTTCATTCTTTGTAATTGCATTTACCGTATTTTTCTTCTTTTCACGTCTTCTGTTTATGAATATAGAAAATGACTATTCAGATGAAAACCGGAAAGAAGTTCGATTGACGGGGTATGTAACGGAAATAGTTAAGGATCAAGTGAATAAGTTTAAAGTTATATTGAAATGCAATAACGGTTTTAACTATTTTGTCACTATGAAGGATGATTATATAAGGATAGGGGATATTATTGAACTGTCAGGACTGTTGTATAAGCCGGAAAGTGCAGGTAATAAAGGACAGTTTGATTATCAAAAATACTGTTATTCAAAGAATATATCGGCGGATATATACGTAAACAGGGGAAATATATCAAAGATAGGTAGTAAACCGTTTATCGGGTTTATAGGGAATATAAGAGAAAAAGCGGTAGAAAGGGTAATGAAGCATCTAAATGAAGATAAAAGAGGAATTGTTACAGCACTTATAGCCGGTTCACGTACTTATCTGGACAGAAACACAACAAGTACATTCCAAAAAAGCGGATTATCGCACATCTTAAGCATATCCGGCACCCACTTCAACATATTAATCATTCCGTTTTATTATTTATTAACTTTATTATCAAAGAACAACAGATTCTCTATGATATTCACAATATTTGCAGTATTATTTTTACTTGTATTTACAGGCTTAAGAATAAGTGCAATCAGAGCGGCATTATGTATTGTTACATTATTCTTCTCCAATATGCTCTATTTCGACTCCAACAGGTATCTGCCTATATGTCTCTCTTCATTAATCATTATTTTGATAAATCCTTTATCTGTTTACGATTACGGCTTTATTATGTCCTACTGCTGTGTGGTATCGATAGCATTGTTCAGCAGAAAAATCCGTTCATTTTTTGTATTGCAGATTGATAAATTAAAGAAAACCCTGCAGGAAAAGGTGCTGAAGAAACATATTGTATTGGAAGACTATTACAGAAGAATAAGGAAGACAAAGTTGAAAGCAGTAATTCTAAAAGTACTATCCGCACTAAGTCTTCTATTATCCGTTCAACCTTTAACGGTGTTTATATCATACAGGTTGTTTCACTGTATATATCCTTACTCTCTCTTTTCCAATCTTATAATCTTTATACTCATAACTCCGTTACTTTTATCGCTTTGGACCGCTATATTATTTCCCCGGATAATGTGCCCCCTATTCGGGTTGTTGGCGAATTTTCTAATTAAGTTTGCCGAATATATCGGCAATTTACCTTACTCAAAGCTCTATGTTAAACATATACCCGATATTTTCCTTATCATTATTATATGCACATTTTTGTATATAAAGTATAAACCTTTTAAAAGCAGGATAAATAAATATATCGTTATCAGTGTTGCAACGCTATTATGCGTAATAACTATTTGTATAAATAATACTCCGAAAGTCGTTTTTATGGATGTAGGGCAGGGTGATTGCGCCGTTATAACCTTGTCAAACGGATATAACATAATGATTGATACAGGCGAATATATAGATTTATCCGCTGTTGCATATCGTACAGGACATAAAATAGATATGATTATACTTACACATTCCGATTCCGATCATTGCGGTGCAATTGAAGATGTTTTGGATAACTTCTCGGTGGATAATGTTTATCTTCCATATACAAATCATAAGGACAATATTAAACTATCTGACCAATTGAGCATGAATTATCCGGATACATATTGCGGTATGCTCAAAAGAGGTGATGAGATAAGAACCGAAGGAGTCTGTATCAAAGTACTAAACCCCGATACTGATATCGTTTATACAAATGCAAATGACGGTTCGGTAGTTTTTAATCTGTATACAAAAGCCGGTAGTTTTCTTTTTACCGGAGATGCGGACATAAAAAAGATACCTTCAGATATATTTTTAAAATGTGACATAATTAAGATGCCCCATCACGGAGATGATAAGGCTATAAATTCGGAAATAATTCATTATATATCTCCGAAAATAGCGGTTATATCGGTCGGAAAACATAACAGGTACGGTCATCCGGGAAGAAAAACTCTGGATACACTTGCGGAAAAAGGTATAAATACCTTGCGAACGGATATTAACGGATCGGTTACCGTATATCTTATAAACAGAAAATACTATCTGTTTAAATACAGATGAAATGTGTTAAAATCTATGTGTGAAATACGAAGATATTAAAAATGAAATATCGGGCAACATTTTTAAACAGGTGTATCTGTTTTACGGGGACGACGAGTATCTTAAGCAATCGGTAGTAAATGCTTTAAAAACCGCAATTATACGATACACACAAGCGGAATATGACAATGTAAAGTTTGATGATACTTCAAAAATAGAGGATATCATTAACGAATGTGCCACTTATTCCTTCAGCGGTAACAATAAATTTATAACCTGCAGGAATACCGGATTTTTCAACAAAGAGGAATTTAGTGATAAAATTATCAGTCTTAGCGATTATGTTACCGAAGGTGTCTACTTATTCTTCATTGAAAACGACATCAATAAAAGACTGTCAGGCTTTAAGCACTATAATTCCAAAAACAGTGCTTACGAGATAACCAAAGGAACCGCTGAGGACATTAAGAGATTTGTATATTCCGCTTTCAGAAAAGAGGGGAAGAACATATCTTCGGAAAATCTCAATCTTTTTCTGGAATATTCCGGTCTTAATCTTTCCTTTGTGACATTAAGTATAGATAAGATTCTGCTATATATTCAGCCCTCCAATGAAGTAACCGCGGAAACGATAAAATTGTTATGCACCGGTATTACCGATGTAAAAGGATATGAACTTACCAATAATCTTTGTAAGAGAGATTTATCTGCGGCACTGGATGTCTATTACGATATGGTATCTTTAAAATACGCTTTACCGTATTTTACCGCTATTCTTTTCAATACTTTCTATGAAATGTATACGATTATAGTTAATAATATTACATCCTCAAACGATTTTCGAGTGAGAAAAGCCATTCAGAATTCCAAAGAGTTCAGTATAGAACAATTAAAGAATATTATATATGCCATATCGGAAGCCGATCATGATTTCAAGTCGGGAAAACTCGGTCAGGATTCGGCAATGGTAACATTGATGTCAACAATAGTAAATTCTTAATATTATGTTATAATACCGGAGGTTGAGGTAAAAATATGCGCTGGGACAGAAAAGAATATTTGGATTATGTAACGTTTAAAGAGAATAAAAGGCCTATGTTTGTAGAACTGTTCGGACCGCTTATAGGTCTGGAAGAGGAATGGATTGAACAGGGCGCTACCGAAGATGAAATAAATATGACGGCATTTGACTGGGACTATGTTCCGTATGTTAACTGCGGTGCAAATTGCGATATATTTGACGGTCCTGAAGAAAGAGTAATAGAAGAAACAAAGGAACATATTATCACTATCGATGCCTTGGGAAGAAAAATGAAATTGATGAAAGGAGCCGCAACCATACCGCTACCAATGGATTATCCCGTTAAAAATATGGATGACTGGTTAAAATTGAAGCATCTGTATCAGTTCAGGGAAGAAAGGATAGATTATAACCAGGTAGAAAACGCTAAAGAACAGCAAAAACAAGGTGTTATGGTGCGGGCGGAAGTTCCGGGCGGATTCGATTTACCCAGACAATTGATGGGAGAAGAGGAACTCTGTTATGCCTACTATGAACAACCGGAACTGATAGAAGATATTCTCAATACCGCGGCGGATACCGCTATTAAATGTTGCGAGAGACTTTCCAAGCACTTAATTGTCGATCATTTACACATTCATGAGGATATGGCGGGAAAATCCGGTTCGCTTATAGGGCCTGTTCATATAGAAGAATTCTTACAGCCTTATTATCTTAAAATATGGGATGCTTACAAAAATAACGGGTGTACAATATTTGTTCAGGACTCCGACGGAAACATGAATTCCGTCATAGATGCTTTTCTGAATTGCGGATTGAATCAGATGTATCCAATGGAACCTGCTGCTGGAATGGATATAGTAAAAGTACACGCAAAATATGGTACAAGGTTATCACTTAAAGGCGGTATAGATAAGTTCATTTTAAGAGACAGTAAACTTGCGGTATTAAAAGAGTTGGAGTATAAGATGCAACCTTCAATGTTAAAAGGCGGTATTGTTTTCGGTCTGGATCACAGAATACCCAACGGTTCCTCACTGGAGTTGTACAGATACTATGTTAAAACTGCAAGAGAGATTTTAGGAAGAGAACCGCTGGATAAGAAAAACAAAGGTTGGATGAGACAGGCTATATAAGGTGTAACCGGTAATACATCATTTATGCAGAAATATATAAAACACAATCCGAACGGAGTCCGTTCGGATTTATATTAATAAATATAGATTTATTTCTTAAACGATTATTTAAGATGAACCGATAATTTAGATTTATGTCTGGCAGCTTTATTTCTGTGTATTATGCCGTCGGAAGCCGCTTTATCAACAGCTTTCATTGCTTCCATGATAAGTTGCTTTTTATCCGGCGAGTCATTTTCTATTGCCAGTCTGGCATCTCTTAACTGCTTTCTGGTAGAAGATTTTTTTGCCGAATTAACCAATCTTTTCTTCATTGAGACACTAACTCTTTTTTCCGCTGATTTTTTATTTGCCAAAGTATCCACCTCCAAATGAATTACTGAATATTTATAACACATTATACTGAAAATATCAATTATTATCCACTTAAATATGATAAAATATATACATGAAAAACAGAATTGATGAACTGGTAAAAATATTGAATTATCACAACAAAAGATATTATGAATTGGATGCACCCGAGATATCCGACTATGAGTATGATATGCTGATGAATGAGCTTATCGCTCTTGAACAGCAATATCCCGAATACAGATCGGTTGAATCGCCGACACAAAGAGTCGGGGGAAAACCTCTTAAGGAATTTGCAAAAGTGAAACATACGGTTCCGTTGGAGAGTTTGTCCAACGCATTTTCTTACGAGGAATTGTATGCTTTCCATGAAAGGATATTAAAAGAAAGTATTAACCCTGAGTATGTGTTGGAGAAAAAGATAGACGGTCTTTCGGTTACTTTGGAGTATGCGGATAATATATTTGTAAGAGGTGCTACCAGAGGAGACGGAATATACGGGGAAGATATAACCGAAAATCTGAAAACCGTTCATAACATACCTTTAAAGTTACATACAAAAGAAGTAATACCTTATCTTGTAGTTCGCGGTGAAGTATATATGGATAAGGATAATTTTGCTAAGATAAATGAAGTTGCGGAAGAGAACGGTGAGAAACCGTTCGCAAATCCGAGAAACGCCGCTGCGGGCTCACTAAGGCAGTTGGATTCAAAAATAACGGCCAAAAGAAATCTGAAGATATTTGTATTCAATCTGCAAAGTATACAGGGAGCACTTTTCGATACCCATGTTCAGACATTGAATTTTCTGAAAGATGCAGGTTTTGTCGTAAATGATGTTATAAGAGTATCGGGTGATATGAAGGACATTATTTCCGGTATAGAGGAAATACATGATAAACGATTTTCCTACAAATACGATATAGACGGTGCGGTAATCAAGCTGAATAATATTGCGGACAGGGAAGTTTTAGGCTCCACCGCTAAGGCTCCCAGATGGGCTATTGCATATAAATATCCTCCCGAACAGAAGGAAACCGTGGTTAAAGACATATTTGTACAGATAGGAAAAACAGGGGTACTGACTCCCAATGCCGAATTCGATCCGGTTTTTGTGTCGGGCAGTACTGTAAGCAGAGCAACATTGCATAACATGGATTTTATCGATACCAATGACATAAGAATTAATGACCATGTAATAATTCAGAAAGCCGGAGATATCATTCCGGAGGTTGTCAGAGTTTTAAAAGATAAAAGGACAGGGAAGGAAATTAAGTTTAAAATGCCAGAGAATTGTCCGTTCTGTAATTCCGATGTTCAAAGAGTGAAAGATCAGGCGGCATACAGATGTACCAACATAAACTGTACAGGTCAGATTTCCAGGCGTCTGGAACACTTTTGTTCCAAAGATGCAATGGATATCGAGGGATTAAGTACTGCAACTGTGGAAAAGTTCATGGATTTATCATTGTTAAAGGATATTGCGGACATATATGATTTGCATAATAAAAGAGAACAACTGCTGAAAATTGAAGGATTCGGTGAGAAAAGTGTAAATAAACTGCTTTCTGCTATAGAGAAATCCAAGAGCAATAATATAGACAGACTGCTCTTCGGTATCGGAATTCTGTATATAGGACAGAAAGCATCCTCATTGCTTGCGGAAAATTTCCCCGACATGAAGAGTATTATGGCAGCCGAAATAACGGATTTTACATCCATAGATACATTCGGAGAGGTAATGGCAAACAGTATAGTCGATTACTTTAAAGACGATAAAGCTGTTGAACTTATAAAGAGACTGGAAGCTCAGGGAGTTAATATGAAGTCTCTGAGTTATAACAATACACAGAAGCTGAGTGATAAACTTATCGGAAAGACATACGTTATAACAGG
>DUPQ01000050.1 GCA_012838235.1 Clostridiaceae bacterium | reverse complement strand
GATGCATAATAACTCCAGAAGCTTGTATTATGCTCTTTCGGATTGGAAAAATGTTGTCGATAAAGAGAATCTGCATTTCCATACGGGAATAACATGTACGGCCGTCGCATGTATGAGAATGGCCGACATTATGAAGAAGATATTGGAAGAAGAGGATATAAAGCACATAGAGCATCATTCGCTTTCTTATCATGAAATCGGAGGCTGGGACGTGTCTGTGTTTAACAAAGAAGGAATTGCGGAGCTGACGTATGATATTGCAAAGTATGCCGACAAAGAAGGCCGATATCACATTTGTTTCGATTATACGGACGGTAAGTCCGATATATCGGTAAAAAGCATATCGGTTTTATACAATAATGTTGAGAAAGCGCACATTATTTACGACAATACTTCTTCTCTGAAACGGTTGAATAACGATGAGCCTTGGTATGAGGTATTTATTGATATTGAGTGTACGGGCAGAGCCGAAGAAAAAATACTGAAAGTAACATTGGAAAAGGCTACAGACAGTAAGGATAAATGTAACGGTATTGTGGGTATAAGGAAGATATAGTTATCTGTATTCGGCTATTGTACGTACAAGCATTTCCATATTTTCAAACGGGAAGCCGTTGTCACATTCCACATAGAACCACGATCCGCCTTCATACATGCGGAATGTTTCGTATTCTCTTTTTACAAGATCCCGTACCTCGGAAGGTGTTCCGAAAGTCATTACATTTGCTCTGTCGGTATGAATAGCCACCGCAAGTCTCAATGAACGGCAGTATTTTGCAAATTTCTCCATGTCATATGCGGGAAGCTGAGGCCATATGGAATGGACGCCTAATTCTTTCAAGTCTTCCAAAATAGGGAGAACATACCCGCAACTGTGGAAATGAATGTTTTTACCGGCTGCTCTTATAGGCTCGAAAAGCCTGTTCCATCTGGGTTTGAAAAATCTTCTCCAAAGTGCAGGGCTCAGAATCATACCTCGTTCGGTTCCGTAGTCATCGCCGAAATAGAAGCCGTCTACATCAATAGCTAAAAGATACTGAATTTTCTTTTCGTAATATTCAACTATCATATCGGCAAGCATGTTTATTTCCGCCGTATCTTCAGCCATGTCGCAGTATATATTTTCGTCAGGGCATAATGCCTTTAGTTTTTCAATCATAGTGCCTGCAAATCTGGACAGATAATATTCTTTTTTATGAAGAACGGCATCCCGCTTATCCTGCAAAAACTGCTCGCTGCCGATTTCAGACTGTTCAGGCATTTTGTAATTCTTTAAATTTGACATATCCTCAAGAGGATATATATGAGGAATTCCCGCTATGCCGTATATCCTGTACTCCCAGACCGTACCCCATTCGTCTTTTTTGAATTCATGATAATTGCCGTTTTCGTCCAACTGATCTTTTGTGAGTACGGGAATTTCTTTTTTTTGAAAAGGTCCGAAATCATCGGGAACGGAAGCATAAAGTTCGTTAAGCTTCTCTCCGTGCTCGAAATATCCCACGGGAGTGTAGTTATATTGCAGCGGAGCTTTATCTACGGGCTGGAAATGTATGGCTGCGTGAACTCTTTCACGGCTGTTCATAATGTACCTCTACTTGTGATATTTATCAAAGGCAAAGTCGGCATATTAAACTATGTAACCTTTGGTTTTCAGTTTTCCGTGTGCTTCTTTAACCTTTTCGGTAATTACTTCAACCGCTTTGTCCTCGGGTATATTCATGCAGACATATTCATATCCCTTATCATTAATAACAGGCGGGATTTCATTATCCAACGGATTGGGTCCGAAAAACTCCTTTAATCTTTCCAGATTCTCCTGTACACATGTGAATTTAATAAACAGGCATATATCCTGCAGGGTTTTGGAAGATATGGAAAACTCATATTTAAAAGGTATACCGCTTACAGTAATAAGATTAATGG
>DUPQ01000049.1 GCA_012838235.1 Clostridiaceae bacterium | reverse complement strand
TTCTGGGAAGATCTGGACTACAACAATCTGCCTCCGGACTTCTGGGAGAAGTATGACAGGTCGTATGAGCAGGACAGAGCCATTCTAAACCTTGTTTACCTCAACTCTTTTTATCAGTATACACAGTTGAGAGATTATACATTCAAAGAGGATATTACATTGATAGGGTTTCCCAATTCCGGCAGAAACGGTTCCGCCATAGCGGTAAATAATCGTATTGCTATTTCTTCAAAATCCAAGCTGATAGACGGTTGTTGGGAATTTGTTAAGAGTTTCCTGTCCGACAAATACCAGGAGAGTGTTACATACCAGTGGCCGGTTAAAATATCGGCATTTGATAAGATGGCGGAAAAGGCTATGAAAGGAGAAGACGGTTACGGTCCGATAAGACCTTTAGTAGGAGATGTGGTCTACGATTCCATTGGCATACCAAACCCGATGCCACAGGAAGGAAGGAAAATTAGTGAAGAGGATGTAAAATATATAAAATCATTCTTGCAGAGTGTTGATGTCTTAATGTCCTATGAGCAGGGTGTTATGGATATAATAAACGAAGAAGCGAAAATGTACTATGCCGGTAGCAAGACGGCGGAAGAAACTGCCAAAATAATACAAAGCAGGGTGCAGATATATGTAAGTGAAGGCAGATAGCCGAAAAAATAATGAACTATATTAAAAAAATACAGTTAGCCATATTGATTATTATTGTTGCAGGAATCTTATCTTCCTGCAATAATGTTGCTATTCAAGAAACTTTCAGCATACTTTCATATAAAAACGAGGAGCACTATACTTTATTTAGACAATCGGATTTTACAGTTGGCAAGTTTCTTCAAACTCCATACGGCTTTTTCTACAAATCATTTAACGAATACCTTTATTATTCTAAAGATGGGCATATGAAATACACGAAATTATGTGGAAAACCTGATTGCTCTCATAATACGAAAGATTGCAATGCATACATCGGCATTTCGCCGATAGGGTATTACAATCACAAACTGTACTATTTTGTCCGAAATACTCTGTTCACAATGAATATGGATGGAAATGAGCATAAAAGGGTAAAAACATTATATGAAGGGATGGATGGGCATTTCGGATATTTTCATAACGGATATTATTACTTTGTTATAACAAAGGGCGGCTCCATCGGATTCAGCGGAAATGATGATAATAATCTGTATGCCGTTAAAGTTGATGATAGTTCCAAGCCGGTAATTCTTTTAACTGATGATATAATAAAAACGATTACTATGTTCAATTTAGTTGGGGATAATATTTACTTCTTCAATTATAATCTTGGTAATTTTGAGCTTTATTCATACTCAATGATAACAAAGGAATTGATGAAATTAGGTAATAAATGGTCAACATACGGATCTTGCTATTTTGATGATAAGTTCGGTTACTGTTATCTTCCGAATGAAGGTTTTTATGAGTATGATATCTATGGCAAAGACTTAGTTAATGTAAAACCC
This sequence comes from Clostridiaceae bacterium, assembly GCA_012838235.1. Lineage (GTDB taxonomy): Bacteria > Bacillota > Clostridia > DUPQ01 > DUPQ01 > DUPQ01. The sequence goes on along the minus strand of DUPQ01000049.1, from coordinate 14,920 downwards.
GTCAAATTTGAAGACGAAGGCATATGTTCAGCATTTTATTATTCCGACTATATCTATCTTGTTCATTATTGCGGAGAAAAACCGTCACACGAAAATCAAATTCTGTATATATACGACAGAAAATATAATCTTGTAGACAGCATTAATTTTGATAAAGTTGTCGGCAAATGGTCCATGGGCGGTTTTGTTACAGATGTAGGTGACTATATATTATATGCTTCCGATTTCAATGATAAACCCGACTATTACATAGACAAGTCCGAAATAGGTACAGGTGAGCTTAAATTTCATAAGATTGAAGAGTGAAAAAGAAAGTTATAGTCTCTGCAAATATCAAACTGTGCGCAAATTAAGGAGAAAAATAATGCTTGCTTATTGATTAGTCATATTGTATAATTCATAAGCGTGCTGTTTAGGAGGTGAGACAAATGGCTAAATGTGAGATATGTGATAAATCAACAGGGTTCGGTAATAAAGTCAGTCACTCTGAGAGAAAAACCGGACGCACTTTTAAACCTAATATCAGAAAAGTGAAAATTAATGACAACGGAACTGTCAGAAGAGCTAATGTATGCACGGGATGCTTACGTTCCGATAAAGTACAAAGAGCATAATTTTTTAAAAAAAGAGTTAGCTCTTTTTTTTTGCACATTTTCAGTTTAATTACTTTACAAAGGTTCATCAAGTTACACTACGGGATATGCCGGAATATTGACACCATTCCGGTGATAGAGTAAAATCAGGTAAGATGCTTATTATGGAGGAAAGTTATGATTACAGCAGGTGATTTCAGAAACGGAATTACATTTGAAATGGATGGAACGGTATATCAGATAATAGAATTTCAGCACGTCAAACCGGGTAAAGGTGCTGCATTTGTAAGAGCAAAAATACGTAATGTAAAATCGGGATCCATAGTGGAAAGAACATTCAATCCGTCGGACAAATTCGAGCTTGCCCGTATGGAGAGAAAGGATATGCAATACCTTTATTCCGATGGTGATCTTTTCTATTTTATGGATGTGGAAACTTATGATCAGATTCCCATTAACGGCGAAACTTTGGGCGATACACTGACATTTGTCAAAGATAATGAAGTTGTGCAGATATTGTCATACAAAGGCGAGATATTCGGTGTGGAACCTCCTAATTTCGTAGTTTTGGAAGTTACGCATACCGAGCCGGGTTTTGCGGGAAATACCGCACAGGGCGCTACAAAGCCTGCTACTGTGGAGACCGGTGCTCAGATTAAAGTACCTTTGTTTGTTAATATAGGGGACCTGGTAAGAATCGATACACGTACCGGTGAGTATATGGAGAGAGCATAATGACTATTCGTGTTACTATATGGAATGAATATTTACATGAAAAAAACAATCCGGAAGCTATAAAGATTTATCCCGAAGGGATACATGAGACCTTAAAGAAGCATTTATCATCCGAGAAGGATTTTGTAATACGCACCGCTACCTTGGAGCAACCGGAACACGGACTTACCGAAGAGGTACTGGAAAATACCGATGTTCTTATATGGTGGGGACATATGGCACACGGAAAAGTTCAGGATGAGGTTGTGCAGAGAGTTGCCGACAGGGTAAGAAGGGGAATGGGTGCAATATTGCTTCACTCATCACACGCATCAAAGCTTATGAAAGCTCTTACAGGCTGTTCGGGCAGATTATTGTGGCGTGAAAACAATGAAAAACAGATTATGTGGAACTTAAAACCCTTTCATCCCGTTACGCAAGGTATAGGCGAATATATTATTATAGACGGAGAAGAAACCTACGGAGAACCGTTCGGTATTCCTAATCCCGATGAATTGCTGTTTATATCGTGGTTTTCCGGCGGCAATGTATTCCGTTCGGGTTGGATAAAGAACATAGAAAACGGTAAACTATTCTATTTTCAACCGGGACATGAGACATTCCCGTCATACAATAATCCTCAAGTTATAAGAGTTATTAAGAATGCTGTAAGATATCTTAAACCCGCAGGATTTACTGAACATACAAAAAGTATTTGGCTTAAGGAACCTGTTGTCGAGTAATGCTCAGTCCTAAACCCGTTTCACATACCAATATGGAGGAAATAAGGGACTACTTTAAATATGCCGATAAGCATATGTCATTAGCGCAGTTTTCCACAACATATCTTTGGCGCCACAGTACCGGTCTTCTGTATGATATACAGGACGATTTTCTATACTTGTTTGAAAAGAACTATAATTATGCGGCACCGCTGCCTCTGGGTAACGGCGATATTTACAAAGCTTTAGAAAAAGTCAAAGAGTTCAAGCAATCGGTATGCGGAAACAATCTTGTTTACTGCATAGGAGAAGATAAGGTAAAACTCTTTGAAGATAAATATGAAGTGAATGAACTTACCGATTTCTTCGAGTATGTATATCTTACCGAAGATTTGATAAATCTTTCGGGGAGAAAGTTTCACGGAAAAAGAAATCATCTCAACCAGTTTGTCAGTAACAACCGATACACATATGAAAGAATAACCGCCTCGGATATACCGCTTGTTATGAATCTTCTGGATCAGTGGAGCAGGAAAAAAAAGTATTCGGTCAATCTGGATGTGGAAAAGAAGGCCATATATGAAATTCTTAATTATGATATAGGTGTAGACTACAGAGCAGGAGCAATACTGACGGATAATAAAGTGGTTGCATTTGCCATAGGCGAACAGATATCCGATGATATGGCATGTGTATATTTTGAAAAAGCGGATACCGATATTAAAGGATCATATGCTGTAATCAATAATGAGTTTGTCAAAAATGAGTTTTCCCATCTTCTATATATAAACAGACAGGAAGACCTCGGGATAAGCGGTCTTAAGAAAGCTAAAGAAAGTTATAATCCCGTTTTTAAAGTAAAAAACTACTTTATGAAACTATAGAATTGGCGGCAACTCTGTCAAACTGGCTGTAATACAACTTGTGATAGAAACCTTGTTTGGAAAGAAGTTCCTTATGGTTACCTTTTTCCACAATTCTTCCGTCATCTATTACAATAATAACATCCGCATTCCTTATAGTGGACAATCTGTGAGCTATGATAAACGAGGTGCGGTTGAGCATCAGATTATCCATTGCTCTCTGAATGAGTATCTCCGTTCTTGTGTCGACATTGGATGTTGCTTCATCCAGAATAAGCATGGGGTTATCCGCCATAATGGTACGGGCTATTGTTATCAATTGCTTCTGACCGGAAGAAATATTGCTGGCTTCTTCATTGATAATCATGTCATATCCGTCGCCTCCGGACAGTATGAAATGCTCGGCACATGCAAGTGTCGCAGCTTTTTGTATATCCTCAAAGTCGGCATCGGAATCGGGGTAAGCAATATTTTCCCGCAAAGTGCCGTTAAATAACCATGTATCCTGCAGTACCATGCCGAAAAGACTACGAAGATCATTGCGTTTCATATCCCTTATATCCACACCGTCAATGGAAATGCTTCCGGAATCCACATCGTAAAATCGCATCAGAAGATTTACTAAGGTTGTTTTACCGGCTCCTGTAGGTCCTACTATGGCGACTTTCTGACCTGCCTTAACATCAACGGAAAAATCCTTTATTATGCTTATATTCTTATCATAACCGAAGTAAACATTCTTAAAGGAAACATCACCCTTAAAATCCGATAAGTTGTATATGTTTTCCGAATCGGGTATTTCTTCCGTTTCTTCAAGAAATTCAAACACCCTCTCGGCTGCCGCGGCTGTACTTTGTAAAGTATTTGCAATACCGGCTGTCTGACGTAACGGATTATTAAATTGTCTGACATATCGGATAAAGGCCTGAATATCTCCGACCTGAATACCGTTGGATAACACCAGATATCCGCCTAATACACATATGGCCACATATCCTATATCTCCTATAAAACCGGTAACGGGAAACATAAGTCCCGATAAAAATTGTGATTTTCTGGAACTTTCAAAGAGTTTGGCGTTGAATGTTTTAAATTTATCAATAGAACGTTCTTCACCGTTAAACACCTTCAGTACTAAATGGCCGGAGAACATTTCCTCCACATGTCCGTTTAAATCACCGAGATTTTCCTGCTGAGCTTTAAAAAACTTTTGTGACTTTTTAACTAAGACAGCAACAAAAACCGATGAAAGGGGAAGAATAAGTACCGCTACCGCTGTCATCAAAGGTGATATAAGCAACATCATTACCAAGACGCCGACAATTTGTGTAATTGTTGTAGTTATCTGTGATAAACTTTGATTTAAAGTCATTGTTATGGTATCGATATCATTTGTTAATCGGCTCAGTATATCGCCATGTAAGTTGGTGTCAAAGTAACTCAGCGGAAGTTTATTACATTTATCGGCCATGCTTTTTCTCATCTCATATCCTATCTTTTGTGAAACCGTATTGGATATCAGACCTTGTATTACATGAAAAAGGGTATAACCTATATAAAGGAGCAGAAGTATCAATATGATTCTTCCGATATAGTTAAAATCAATCCGGCCGTTCTTCTGTGTCATTCCTACATACAACTCGGTTGTTATAAGACCCATCTGCCTCGGCGAAAGTATATTAAAAACGGTAGAGGCCATGGAAAATATTACGGATAAAAGCAGAAAAATCCGATAAGGTTTAAGATATCTGAGTAATTTTTTCATCGCTCCTTTAAAGTCTTTGGGCTTTTCCACCAGTCTCATAGTGGCTCTCGGTCCGCCGCCTCTTCTGCCTTGCGGCGGTCTGTCATATCTTCTGTCAGACTGATTTTGTGTCGTCATACCAGCTCCTCCTTTGTCAATTGCGATGAAGCTATTTCATAATAGACTCTGCATGAGCTTAATAAATCATTATGTTTGCCCATACCTACAACTTTTCCCGCATCAAGTACTATTATCTGATCGGCATTCATGATAGTACTGACTCTCTGTGTAATAAGAATAACAGTAGAATCCAGTGTTTTACTTGCCAGAGCGGATTTCAGTTTTGACTCCGTCTGAAAATCCAGTGAGGAAAAACTGTCATCAAAGATATATATTTTAGGTGAGCCCGCAAGGGCACGTGCAATGGACAGACGCTGTTTTTGCCCTCCCGAAATATTGACTCCGCCTTGTGCTATAGAGTGATTGAAGCCGCCTTCGGTTTCATTGATAAACTCCGTTGCCTGTGCGATATCGGCGGATTCTGCTATATCTTCACGGGAAATATCTCGCCCGAAACTTATATTACTTGCTATATTGCCGGAAAACATCATGCTTTTCTGAGGGACATAACCGATACGGGAACGTAAGTCATGTGTGGAAAACTGTCTGACATCCACGTTGTCCACATATACGGTACCTTGTGTAACGTCGTAAAGTCTGGGTATAAGGTTAGCCAATGTGGTTTTACCGCTGCCCGTTGAACCGATAATTGCGGTCATCTGATTGGGTTTTGCGGTAAATGAAACATTATTGAGGGCAGGTTCCAAGGCGCCCGGATATGTAAATGTAACATTACGAAATTCTATTGTTCCGGTAGATTTTGGAGATTTTCTGTCTGATTCCGAAGGGTCTTGTATGCCAGGTTGAATATCCGATACCTCATTTATTCTTCTTACCGATACCATGGCTCTCGGAACTATTATGAACATCATGCTGAGCATCTGAAAGCTGAACAATATCTGCATGATGTACTGAATAAATGCCATAAGGTCTCCGACCATTATGGATGAGTCTGCGACCAGTGATGCTCCCAGCCACAATGCCACTAAAGTGGTAATGTTCATTATAAATATGGTCATGGGTTGCAGCACGGACATTATACGACCTATAGCAAGGTGCAGTTTTGTCAAAGTAACATTTGCATCATCGAATTTATTATCCTGAGTTTTTTGTGCGTTGAAAGCTCTTATAACTCTGATGCCGCTCAGTCCTTCTCTTGCTATAAGGTTAAGTTTGTCTATGTTTACCTGCATCTGATTGAATTTAGGTATGGTGAAAATAAAATTCAAACTCATTACCATTACTATAGCGATACTGGCAATTACAAGTATCCAGGATAATCCCTGTCCGTATCTTATGGCCATAATAATACCTCCGATAGCCATCATAGGTGCGGTGATGGCCATTCTGAGAATCATATCGAAGAAACGTTGTACATGACTCACATCGTTGGTGCAACGTGTTATAAGAGAGGCTGTGGAAAACTTATCAAATTCCGATAAAGAAAAGGATTGGACTTTAGTAAAAACCGCATCTCTTAAATCCGCAGCGAATTTCGCAGAGACATTTGCGGAGGTATATCGTGCTATAATCTGGCATATAATACCTACTAATGCAACAGCAAGCATTATTCCGCCGGTTTTAAGTATAAATACGGTATCTCCTGTAGGTATCCCCGTGTTGACTATTTCCGACATGTAAGCGGGCAGATACAGATTGGCCATGGATTGTGCGAATGTCAGTGCCAAAACCAGAGCAACCTTCCACCAGTCTTTTTTTAAAAACTTAAGTAGTTTTTTCAAGTTTTACTCTCCTTTATCCAAGATATCACTGGATTGATTAAGCAGTGATATTAATTGTAATGTTTTTTCTTCAGTCAAAGCAGATATGAGATTATCCGCCTGTTCCAATTCTTTTGCAGCCATATTGGCGAATATCTGATATCCTTTATCGGTAATACGGACGGGAAGTCTGCGTCTGTCTGAAGCATCCAGTGTTCTTACTATCAGTTCTTTCTTTTCTAAAGATTTCAATACAGCCGTTATATAGGATTTTGACAGATTTGATTTGCAACTCAAATCGGAAGGGTATACAAGGTCGTTTTTCTCTGTCTGTATCCTTTGGATTTTCCTCAGCAGAATAAATTCATGAAGTATAATGTCGGCAGATATTCTTTTTTTTCGGAGTGACAACGTGAATCTGTGAATTGCGTTCAGAAGTGCTTCATTTAACTGTTGTTGCTTGGTCATTTTCCTATCTCCAAACTAATTATTTTACAAAATGAATAGTTCATATATTGAATTATATTTATGCTCTTTTTAAAGTCAATATAAATATATGTTTAAACTATTATTTTATATTCATTCTGTTATAATTAACCTGACGAGGTTTATACATGGAATTAACGGGAATTGAAAGAATTGCAAGGATACTGAAAAGGCAACCTGTAGACAGGATAGGTCTGTATGAACACTTCTGGTCGGATACACATAAAGCATGGGGAATAGAAACCGATATAGAAGAACGACTGGGCTTTGATATGACGGAACTGTGGGCATTTTCCATGGTTGCCGATTTAAATCACGGAAGGATTACTGTTGATGAAGATGAAGACACAGTTACACAGATAGACGGTAATTATGCGACACTGAGAAAACATAAAAAACATGATGCAACACCCGAGCATGTGGGGTTTGAAATAGACTCCAGAGAAAAATGGGAAGAAAGAATTAAGCCGTTACTTACACCTTCGGAGCAGCGTATCGGTTTTGAAAGATACAGAGCAAAAAAACAGTATGCCAAAGAAAGGAATATGTTTTTTGTCTGGTCGGGAACCAATGTATTTGAGTTGATACACCCTCTGACCGGACATGTCAATATGCTCATGGCGATGATTGACGATCCCGAGTGGGTGGAAGATATGTGCATGACATATGCAAAACTTACAGTGGAACTCCAACAGATATTATTTGAAAAAGAGGGTTATCCCGACGGTATCTGGTATTATGAGGATATGGGGTTCAAAAACGCTCCCTTTATATCCAATGCAATGTACGATCAATTCCTTTATCCTGCACATAAATATACAATAGACTATGCAAAGAGTTGTAATCTTCCGGTTATCATGCATTCCTGCGGATTTGTGGAACCTCTTATACCGGGAATGTTAAAAGCCGGAATCGACTGTTTACAGGTAATAGAGATAAAAGCCGGCATGGATTTACTGAGAATTCATAAGAACTATAAAGACTGTCTTTCCCTTATGGGAGGAATAGATGTAAGAACACTTTACACAAATGACAGAGTTATTATCGATAAGGAGTTGGAGAGCAAAATACCCATAGTTAAGGAAGGATACGGATATGTACTGCATTCCGACCATTCCATACCCAATACGGTAAATCTGGATACATATGAGTATTTCGTTAAAAGAGGATTAGAATTAGGAAAGTATTAACGGGAGGAAGAAATTTATGAGTAAAAAGGATAACAAAAAAAAGAAAGTGCATCTCATATGCAATGCGCATATTGACCCTGTATGGTTATGGAACTGGGAAGAGGGAGCGGCTGCCACAATTTCCACATTCCGTTCCGCCGTCAGGTTTTGCAAGGAGTACGATGAATTTGTTTTCAATCATAATGAATCCTTATTGTACGAGTGGATTGAGGAGTATGATCCCGATTTATTCGAGGAAATAAAGGAGTTGATAAAAGCCGGGAAATGGCATGTAATAGGAGGATGGTATCTTCAGCCTGACGCCAATATGCCGTCCGGTGAATCTTTTGTTCGTCAGATAGAGGAAGGCAGAAGATATTTCATGGAAAAATTCGGTGTTGACGGAGGGAAAACGGCAATTAACTTTGATCCTTTCGGGCACACAATAGGCTTGGTGCAGATTTTAAAGGATGCCGGTTATGAGAATTATATCGTATCGCGACCGGCTAAGCTTATATACGACGGCAGCAGTCTGAATGATAAACATATATTATGGAAGGGATATAATAATAAATCCGTAAATGTATTTAAGGCTACAACGTACGGTTCCAGATTGGGAGAGTTTCTTGCCACTAAATATGATTATCTTTATGAAAACCAAAAAGACAAGAAAGACATCGGAATGTTATGGGGAGTGGGCAACCACGGAGGCGGTCCGTCTAAGAAAGATCTGGATGATATAAGGGGGTTGATGAAACAATCGGATGACGAGATAGTACATACATATCCCGATAAGTTCTTTGAAGAGTATCTGCAAAGAAATCAAAACGACAGAGTTATTAAAAGATCGCTGCATTCTTTCAGTGTAGGTTGTTATACATCCATGGTGAGAGTCAAGCAAAAGCACAGAGAACTGGAAAACAAGTTGCTTTTATGTGAGAAAATGATGAGTCATGCAGTTTCCGACGAAGCACTGGAAAATTATGAACATCAGATGCTTCGCGAGGCATGGAAAAACCTTCTATTCTGCGAATTCCATGATGCATTGCCCGGCAGCAGTATACAGATAGTGGAAAATGATATTTTGAAGAGATTGGATCACGGATTGGATATAGCAGACAGATTGATATTCAGATCATATTTCCGTCTTGTTAAGGGACAGAAACCCGCGAAAGAAGGGGAGTATCCCGTTTTAGTGTATAATCCTCATCCTTACAGAGTCAGAACCATTGTAGAGTGCGAATACTGTCTTGCCGAACAGAACAGAGTACCCGATACCTTCTCTAAGGGAGATGTATTTGACGAAGAAGGCAAACTTGTACCGTGTCAGAATGAAAAAGAAAGTTCCAATATCCCTATTGACTGGATAAAGAGAGTGGCTTTCCAAGGGGATTTAGCCCCCATGTCGGTCAACAGATTTAACATAGTAAACAGATTAGTAGAGAAAAAACCTTTTGAATTGCCGAAAACGGACGAAAACTACATTTACTTTGATAACGGAACAATGCAATCAAAGGTAAATCGAAAGACCGGTCTTATAGACTCCTATAAAGTCAACAATATTGAATACATAAAGCCCGGTATGTGCCGGTTACTGGTAATACAGGATAACACCGATTCGTGGGGTATGACCGTAAGCTCCTATCAGAAAATGAAGGGAAAATTCAAGCTTGCCACTCCCTCACAGGCAGCTAAAATATGCGGTGTGGACAAGAAACAACCGGATTCGGTAAGGGTAGTGGAAAGCAACGAATTAAGGACTGTCGTGGAAGCAAGTTTCGTTTATTCTCAATCTTCGTGTAATATAAGATACACATTTAATAAAACCGACAACATTATCGGTGTTAATGTAAGAGTCTTCAGTCAGGACAAGAGTGTTATGTACAAATTAAGTATTCCCACCGTTCTGACCGGAGCAAAGTGCATCGGTAAAACGGCATACGGCAGAGATATTCTTATGACAAACGGTAATGAAAACGTATCTCATCAGTGGCTGATGTTGAAAAAGGGCACATCGGCTTTTGCGGTAATCAACACCGGTACATACGGTTCCAGCTGCAAAAGAGGTGAGATAAGAATGAGTGTGTTACGTACACCCGGTTACAGCGCTCATCCTATCGGAGACAGACAGATATTGCCGTTAGACCGATTCTCTCCCAGGATAGACATAGGTGAGCGACTGTTTGATTATTATCTGTGGGCTGGAGAATATGAAGAAATAAATGAAAATGTAGATAAAATCGCCTTAATTAACCATCAGAAACCTATCGTTCTTAATTTCAATCCCTCTGATAAAGGGAAAAAGGCTAAACCGTTCTGTTTATTGGACAATGAAACTGTGGAACTTGTTACGATAAGAAAATGTGAGGACAATGAAGGGTATAAGATAAGACTGTTTAATAACCTTGATAAAAAGAATACCTGTACAATCAAACTTCCGGTATTCGGATATGAAAAGCAAGTGAACTTTAAACCCTTCGAAATATTGACTTTCATTTGTTCACCGAAAGCAATGAAGAAGACCGGGCTTGTATAAATATCATGAAAAAAATATGCCTTAACGGTTGGTGGGATTTTTATCCGGTATACGAAAAAGATTCATGTAAAGAGATACCTGCACAAGGCTGGCTGGAAAAAGCCTACCTTGTGCCTTCCTTATGGAGAAAACCGCTGGATTGCGTTAAAACACCGGATGAGGAATATTTCAGAGAGTACAGACAAGAAGATTTGGAGAATATTGAAGAATTGCAATTTCTTTATGACGACTTCGGTTATCCCAATACATGGACTTTGACTAAAGAAGCATGGGTAAGAAGATATTTTGATATTGAATGCATTGAGAAAGAAAAACAATATATCATTTTACTGGAAGCGGTAATGCCTTATTCCGCTTTATACATAAACGGTAGAAAAATATCATCATTTGTACATCCCACTCTGCCTTATGAATCGGATGTGACAGGATATCTGAAAAAAGGACGTAATGAAGTTATAGTGCATATATACGACTATGAAAAGGATGAGTACGGAAGGTACATGACTCCGACCGGCACCATGTCGGTTGCGGACAATGCGGGAATCTGGCAGGATGTATTTCTTATTGAAAGAGCAAATGTATATGTCGACGATTGCTTTGTGAAAACTTATATTGACGACATGCGTATTGAAACGGACATATGCATTGCCAATTCTTCTCAAAGAGACAGAAACATTGTTGTAAAGTCATATATTCAGGACAAGTTAACAAAAAGAAAAGTGCTTGTATTTAAAGATACTTCATTATACTTGAGAAAGAACGATATCTATGATTTTACGGTTAGCCGCTGTTTCCCTGATGCCGTATTATGGGAACCTTCCAATCCGAAACTATATGAGTTTATAATCGAATTGTATGAAAATGAAAATGAGATATATAAACACAAGGTTAATTTCGGATTCAGGGAAATAAAGATAGAGGGTAAGCATATTATGCTGAATAACAAGCCTGTTCATCTGTTTTCCGACTGGGGACATAAAGTCACAACATATTGCTACACTAAGCAATGGATAGAAAGCTGGTTTCGTATGATTAAGGACGGGAATATGAATCATACAAGACTTCATACCTGTCCACATCCGTCTTTTATTCTGGATATGGCCGATGAGACAGGTATATTGATAACGGGGGAAGCAGGATTACACGGTTCGGGCGGTTATCAGGCTTCAAACAGCGATGAATATTGGATTAATGCCGAAGATCACATAAGAAGATTTGTAAAGAGAGACCGTAACCATCCTTCGCTGATACTGTGGAGTGTGGAAAATGAAATGCGTTGGAATCAAAAAGGTAAGGAACAGAAATATCCGGAAAAAACCATTAATAACCTTCCGAAACTGAAACAACTTATAAACACCATGGATCCGACCAGACCTGCTTATCATGAAGGAGACAGTTCGCTGTGGGATGAGACAAAACAGGATATCATTTCCCGTCATTACGGAAAGGATGCCGTCGGTGCGGACTGGTGGGACCAGTCAAAACCTCTGCATATAGGCGAAATGGCGTTATATCACTATGAAGGGCCCAATACTGCGCTTAATCTGATAGGAGATAAGGCATATATTGATCACAGAAATGTCGACATCTCTTCAGCTCTGGATGCCAAGATGATTATAGAATACGGAAGAACCGGAGGAGTTTGCTGTTTCGGTCCGTGGAATCAGTCCTGTCTTAAACTGATACGCACTGAAAAGCAAGACAGGATTTTAGAGTATAAAGATTTTACGGTACCCGGTATCAAACCTCTCAATGTAAAAGCACATACTTCGGAATTTGCCTTTTGGAAGAGAGGAAAAAACTATACCGTTCAAAAGTCATTTGATATACAAAAAGAAGCATTCAGACCTTTTGCGGTTATAGATTATTCATTAAGAAACGGATACTTTAAAGATGAACTGATAAAACGTACCGTTTATCTTGTAAATGACACATCTTCCGATAAGGCCGGAACAATCATTGCAAAGTACGGAAATGATATTGTTTATAAAAGAAATATAAGTATTAAAAAAGGATATGTAGAAAAATCCGATATAGAATTTCCCGCAATTACCGATAACGATTCATATATCTCCCATATGAAAATTGCTTATGAGTTTACATCGGAAAATACTTTATTGGACAGGCAGGAGATAGATATATGTGTATATGACATGCAGTCGGATGAGTATATGTATTATCTGAAAAAGATTAACAAAAACAGAATTACCCTATTCAATGACGAACTGTTTACGGACAGTATATCAGAGACGGGAATACAATGTATTAATACGGACAACTTGCATTCGGTAAATAAACAAAATACCGATATACTTATAATAACAAAAAATGCAATACAGGATAATGATACAATTCACAGGGATATTGCTTCACTGTTAGATGAGGGTGTAAAGATATTGTTGATGGAACAGAAAATATCAATATTTAAAGATATAAAAATTGTTAATAAGCCCGTTCTTACCGCTTTTAAAACAAATACAAAAGATAAATTGAAAAGAGTATATGACAGTCAGTTATGTTTCTGGGGTGACGATCCTTATGTGAAGATCTCAAGTGATGCGTATGTATCGTCATATTTATATCAAAAATCCGATGCGGAGGATGATATATCGTATATATTGGAAACGGGCGAAGGCAGTTTCGGAAGGGGAGATTTATCTTACTCGCCTCTTTTAGTGCTTAAATACAGGGATTCCGTATTGATTGCAAATCAGATGGATATAACGGATAAGATTAATGTTATACCGCAGGCAAATCATCTTTTTGTATCTCTTTTAACGGAGTTGTCGTACCGAAACAATAGAAGTATAGGAAAGAGGGTAAATACATATATACTTGATGGGGATGAATATGACAGTTTTGAAGAAATAAAGGAAAATGTAAAACAAGGAGCGGATCTGCTGATAAACAATCTTACGGATAATAATGTAAAGTGCTGGAACGATCTTATAGGTACGGAAATTAAATTATTGAAAAAGAATGATATATTCAATTGCAGAATAAAAAAGAAGGATAGAATTGTTAACTGTATTTCAAATTATGAACTGAACGGTATAAACACTTATTCTTACAGTAAGAAAGATTCCAAAAACTATAATCTGTGTGATTATGTAATTATAAAGAATAAAAATTTAGTGACTGTTGCGGAAACATGTCAAAACAGCATGATGAAGGAATTGTTTGTATACAACGGTCATACGGAACTGAGAAGAGCATATACAATATCAAAATACTTCTACTCGGAACAAAAAAAAGACGAATATGACGTAATATCATATATGAAGTACGGAAAAGGAAAGATATACTTTAATCAATTTAAAAATGACATTGACAATCCAAAGCACAAAAGATTGTTAAGAAGGATTGAACATAACATGTTAGGCAGTTGCTCTCATTCTTCGTTTGATTATGAAAAAACCGAAAGTGCCAAAAGCAGTGACGGTTATCCGATATATGTTAATTTATCCAAGGTTGTGATTAATGATTGTCTATGGGACCGTTATGTATCAACCACCGTAAACAATAATGAAAGAATGGCACACAAAAAGACAATAAGTATCGGTGAATGGCGGTTAACGGAGCTCAATTCAATCAGTAGTGATGAGAATGATATTTTAGATGATATATGTTACTTAATAACCTACAACATATTTTCAAGCGAACCGAGAAAGAATATCGGAAGTAATCTGGGTGTACCCAATCCGGAAGACTTAACATTTCTTCATGTAACCGGCAACGGGGTTATAAGGCTGGCAGTAAACGGACAGGACTACGGAAAGAAACAGTGTATTGATAATTTATGTGTTTTTTCCGATATATCTTTGGAAAAAGGTATCAATTATGTAATGATGGCATGGTTTCCGGAAAGAAAAGACAGCAATATTAAGATTGAATGGAAGAATATTAACTTAAAACCGGAAAGCAATCTGGAATTTTTCAATTAATTAAGTGATTTAGCAATCTGACATTATGCAAATAGCAAAAATACTGATAATATCGTATAAAGTTATTAATAAAAACATAGAATATTGTAAAAATGTGTAAAATACACATTGCATATTTGTTTTTTTCTTATTATAATAAACCTGTCCAGTAAATTTATAATTTTAAAAAGAGGAGGGAAAATTATGAAAAAAGTTAAGGTATTAAGTTTGGTGTTATGTTTAATCCTTGTCTGCTCGTTAGTTTTTACGGCATGCGATAAGAAGCCTACCGAAACAACTACACAGAAGCCGACAGAGACAGTAACAAC
>DUPQ01000048.1 GCA_012838235.1 Clostridiaceae bacterium | reverse complement strand
TAACTGGCCATCTGCTATTTCAGCTGTTTGCTCAGTTGTTTCTCTTCTTGCTATTGTTGTATTATTGAAAGAACGTGCAGAGAAAAAAAGACCTTATTTACAAGTGTCCCTTGAATTGATTAGAGGTACTTTAGTGTGTATAGTTATACGGAATGTTGGTGTAGTACCTGCTGTATTAAAAAAGGTTCAGTATAATGAAAGTTTTATAAAGCAACTTTCGCACGATGCTCAGAAACGTTGTTTAGTTGGTAAGGAAATAAATGTATCTATTCATCCAAAGCAACAATGGGTTTTATGTCTTGGAGAGACTTTTTCAAAAGTTGTAGACTACAAGAATAAGATGCTTGAAGTCACATATACATACGTTTCAAAAGGAAAGCAAAAAAAATTTACTGAAAAGGAAATAATATGTTTTGATGACTATAGTATATTTTTAGAATATATATCAGAAATAGATGAGTTGAGAAGTGAGATAAAGGAACTAATTATAAATTTAAATAACATTAATGAAACTTTGCAAACTATTTCGAAAACTAATATTGAATCAGTTCAGTTAGAAAAGTGTGCAAATATTGGCGAAAAATGCAATCGATATGTGCCCAGAATAAAAGAGTCAAAAGTGCCAAAAGATGTTACATAAATCAAATAAGTCGAAATGTAATGTCTTGAGTTCTCGCAAAATACAATCGAAACCGTATAATTGACCGTTCTTTGAGGTTAGGAAAGGACTCACAATGAAACCGTTATACATAATAATCATAATAGCAGTGGTGATAATACTTATTGTTGTCTGTACTGTCATGTTCTTTCATTGCCTATTCCGTTGCGACGGAGCTGCCAGTCCGGTAGGATGAGAGCCACCCTTCCGAACTGACAGAGTTACTTGGCTTTGTTTCTTGAGTTTAGCAATCTTATTCTGTGGATTGTTTCCAAATTTAAAAATATCTCATTCCTGTCCCAACTATTGCATTATTGTCCCAGTGTGATATAATGTCTTCGGAAGTAAACGGTAGGGGGTGTTGGGATATGAAAAAGGCTAATATTATTAACTTAATAAAATACTATGCAGAGAATAATGATGTAGGTTTCAGGAATGAAGCTTATCAGATTGCGGATATATTTGATAAGATGGGTGATTACCAGCTTTCCGAATATATAATGGCACTTCTATCCGATGCGAATACCTTTGTTCCTCAGATAAATGAGGATGATTTAACATTTGTCAGAAAAATAGAAGTTACCGGAGATCCGTTACCTCTTCCTGAAAAGATTCTGGAGGATGTTAAAGGTATTATAAATGCCGTAGGACATAGAATAGGTGTTAATAAGTTTCTGTTCCAAGGTGCTCCCGGCACGGGAAAAACGGAAACGGTAAAACATATAGCGAGAATATTGAATAGAGATTTGTTTATTGTAGATTTTGCTTATGTAATAGACAGCAAACTTGGTCAGACCGGAAAAAATATAGCAAAACTGTTTGATGAGATAAATAACTTGGTAGCCCCTGAAAAGGTTGTGATTCTGTTTGATGAAATAGATGCTTTGGCATTAGACAGAACCGATTCAAAAGATCTTAGAGAGATGGGAAGAGCTATGACTTCCGTATTAAAAGGTTTAGACGAATTAAATGAAAGGATTTTACTTATAGCAACAACAAATTTATTTGAATATTTTGATAAGGCTTTAATACGAAGGTTTGATTTTGTAATAGATTTTAACAGATACTCACGAGAAGATCTGATTGATATAGCGGAAATAATATTAAATCATTACTTATCAAAATTTGATAATGCGGGAAGAAACATACGCCTATTCAAGAAGATTATATCTTCAATGGAGAAGATACCTTATCCCGGAGATTTAAAGAATATTATAAAAACATCGCTGGCATTCAGCAGTCCCGATAATGAATTTGATTATTTAAGAAGACTGTATGCATCGGTTTGCGAAGAAGGCGGATTGGAATTAAAAGTCTTACAGGACAAGGGTTTTACTGTCAGAGAAATTGAAATATTGACCGGGGTTTCCAAGAGTCAGGTATCAAGAGAATTAAAGGAGTAACTTACTTATGAATGAGATACTTCAATTAAAGGGAAGATTTGAACAAAAAGATTCCGGTAACAGACCGGGACATTCAAATATACCCAAGAATAAAGAAGTGAAAGTTTCACGTTTAATTGACTTAAAAAATGATTTAGTTAAAGTCCGCGAATTTTGGGAAAAAGAAAGTTTGAGAATAAAGCCGCTTGTCAGTGTGTATTATACATGTGTTGTAGCAAAAAGCAACAGAATGAAGGGAATTTTGGAAAGCGGAAGCAGGAAGAATAACCAATCAATTGTCGGTGCAAAATTTTCTTTTGACGGTTCCCCGAAACATATAATAACCCACTGCGTAAGTGATAAAACTCTTATAGATGCAATTAATAATTTAAAGAGAGTTATAAAAATAGTTGAGGAGACATTCGGTGAAGAAATAACATATGATAAGATTGATGATATTAATCGTGATAAGTATAAAAGCATATTCAGAAGCAGAGATGCTGCAGGTCTTTCAAAGACAAGGTTAGTAAATACAATAGTTGATGCATACTACATAGAAAATTTCGGTATTGAACGTGATACCTCCGATTTACAGGATGATGCAATTATAACAATATATGATACGGGAACAAAAACTTCCGATATTCTGAAACAGGTGGGTATAGATTTATTGGATGTGAGGATTATAGACGAGACAACAATTTTGCTTAAACCCGATCAATACAGGTTATTGAAAGAAAAGGCTCCATATTTAATATCAATGGCTGTAACGGATATTTCAAAACTGGAAAAAGTAGATATGTCTAGTACCTATGAAACATCAACTCTGATACCGCATCCCGGTAATGAGCCTACAATAGGTGTCATAGATACCATGTTTGATGAGAATGTCTATTTCTCGGAATGGGTGGAGTTTAAAAACATGCTGGACAGTAATATTCCGTTAGAAGGTAAAGATTATGACCACGGAACAATGGTCTCGTCTATTATTGTTGACGGAGCCGGTATTAACCCGGACCTGGACGACGGGTGCGGCAGATTCAAGGTTAGACATTTCGGCGTGTCAAAAGGCGGACAATTCAGTTCCTTTACTATTCTCAGAGCCATTAAGGAAATTGTAGCAACTAACAGAGATATTAAAGTTTGGAATTTGTCGTTGGGATCGGCTATGGAGATAAATGCCAATTTTATTTCTCCCGAAGCGGCTATACTGGATAAAATACAATATGAGAATGATGTAATATTTGTTGTGGCAGGTACTAACAAACCTAAAGATTCCAATCTAAAGAAAATCGGTGCACCGGCAGATTCTATTAACTCATTAGTTGTTAATTCGGTGAGTTTTGATGATGAGCCTGCAGAATACTCAAGGGAAGGGCTGGTTCTTTCATTTTTTAATAAACCCGATGTCAGCTATTATGGCGGAGCAGGTGAAAAAGGAATAAGAGTATGTTCACCTTACGGTGCAAAAACGGTTTACGGTACTTCATTTGCGGCACCGTGGATTACAAGAAAAGTTGCATTCCTTATTGAAGTATTAGGCTTTACAAGAGAACTGGCAAAAGCTCTGATAATAGATTCCGCTGCGCGGTGGGACAGTAAGCCGTACAGTTCCACATTGATAGGTTACGGTATAGTTCCGATACATATTGATGATATTGTTATGACACCCGGTGATGAAATAAAGTTTACGATAGACGGAATATCGGAAAAGTACGATACATATAATTACAATATTCCCGTTCCCGAAGATAGAGGTAAGCAACCGTTTGTATCTAAGGCAACCCTTTGCTATTTTCCCAATTGTTCAAGAAATCAAGGTGTAGATTATACCAATACGGAAATGGATATTCATTTCGGAAGACTTATTAAAACTAAAAAGGGAAAAATAAAGATTGATTCAATAAATGATAACAAACAGTCCGATGAAGAGAATTTATTGTTGTATGAAGGGACTGTGCGTGAATTATTCAGAAAATGGGATAATGTAAAGCATATCAGAGAGAATGTAAAAACTCCTACAGGAAGGCAAAAAAAACCGAAAGAAAAACTTGAAAACGGACTGTGGGGAATAAGCATAAAAACAAAAGAAAGATTGAATACCGAAGACGGAGAAAACCTTAAATTCGGTTTAGTGGTTACATTAAAGGAGATAAACGGTGTAAACCGAATACAGGAATTTATACAGCAATGTCAGTTCAGAGGTTGGCTGGTTAATAGAGTCAATATTGAAAACAGAATTGAAATATATAACAGGGCGGAGGAGACAATTCATTTTGATTAACGTTAATAAATAAGGATTCCGGATATATAATAGTGTAGAAGGCATTTAAAATATTCTATAATATACAACAGAAAGGAAAGGACTCACAATGAAACCGTTATACATAATAATCATAATAGCAGTGGTGATAATACTTATTGTTGTCTGTACTGTCTTGTTCTTTCATTTCAGGGACCAAGAGAGAATGCCCGGTCAGGTCAGGGACAGAACAAAAAAGAATGCTCCTAAGGTTATAAAGTCAAAGGACATTAAAAGTTTCGATACATATTTTATCTATGCTGATGAATATGGAGAAAGGTTTTATCAATTTAGTGCCGTTAAGAAAAGTAATACCGAAGTGGAACTTACTTTAGGTCCCGGCGACATTGAGGATGTAACACATGTAGGGTGTGAGTTTTTAGTAAGTCTGCAGGAGATAATAGATAAACATAAACTTGCAAGCGATAACGGTGTATACAGAGTGACAGCGGGACTACCTGTTGAACCTACGAGCTTTCTTTGTAAATATGAATCAGGTGAATCAATCTACTTCTATATTGACGGTGATTCTTACAGTGAGTGGATGAAAGACATATATGAATTGTTTGCAATTCAGTTTGGCGGTATAGGAGAAAGGAAGGATTTTCTTTCGGAATCGGAAATGACCGACTTCTATTTCAGCCACAGCGGTATGGGAAAAGATTATATATATAGCCTTGATATAAGAAAGAGGGGAGAGGATTATCGTCTCAGAGCGGATTTCTTTGATCCGGAGAATTCATATAATGAGGTAAAGCCGGTTTGGGATACAAAGGAATACAGCGATGTTGTAGAAGGGATATATAATCAGGTTATACGGATATACAGCGAGAATCATATATACATGTGGAACGGCTTTGATGTATGTAATAACGATATTTTAGACGGCACCGAGTTTGATATGAGTATTATTTTTGCGAACGGGAAAAGCATCAGTGCTTGTGGAAGCAATTCATTTCCAACGGGATATAACGAAGTTAAGGATGAAATAGAAAAACTGATGGATGAAATTATTAAGATATATCACGAGAAGAGTAAGTGATTTGGAATAATATAAATGAACTTACTTACTGATTGAGATAGGAGAATGCCATGAAGCCGATATTTATCATAATAATAGTAATAGTAGTACTTGCCGTTATAGGCGGTGTTTTGTATCTGCATTTCAGAAACATGATAAAAATGCCGGGAGAGGTTACCGATAAAACAAAAAAGAATGCTCCTAAGACAATAAAGTCGGAGAAGATCAGTAAATTTGATGCCGAATTTGTATATTCCAATGAGTGCGGGGAATTGTTTTATCACTTTAAAGCAAAAAGAATTAACAGAACGGTAACGGAACTGACAGGCGGTCTTGTTAAAATGGAGAAAACAATACATACGGGACCGGAGTTTTTGGTTGAATTGCAGAAGATAATAGATAAATATAACTTGGCAAGCAAAAACGGTATATACAGGGTGACATCGGGACTTCCTAACGATCCTACAAGATTTCTTTGTAGGTACAGGTCCTGTGAATCAATACGTTTCTGTGTAGATAATGATTCTAAAAGTGCGTGGATGAAGGAAATATATGAACTCTTTTCAACCGAATTCGGTAAAAAAGGTGAAAGGAAAGATTTTCTTTCAGACTCCGAAATGACACGTTTTTATTTTAGACACGGAGGCATGGCAATGCCCCAGATTTACAGCTTTACAATAGAAAAAAAAGGAGACAAATACCTTTTTAAGGCAAATTTCTCCGATCCTGAAAACTCGTATAAGGAAGCGGAAGTAGTCTGGGATAAAGAGCAAGATCAGGATATTGTAAAAAGATTCTATTATTGGGTTTTAAGGATATATTACGGAAATCAGATATATTTATGGGACGGGTTTGACGGAAACAATCGTTTTGTTAAGGACGGTACCATGTTCAATATGAGTGTTGATTTCGAGAACGGGGAGAAAATAAGAGCGGACGGTAACAACTCGTTTCCTGATAAGTATTATAAAGCTCATAAAGAAATAGAAAAACTGTTAGAAGAGATTATAAAGGTGTATCAAGAGAGAGGTAAGTGATTTACAGTTGAGTTCCTATTGATTGGTAGAGTAACAGAAATATATTAGGGCTATAAACAAGATAAAGGCATCGGTTTATGAATAAATTAAAAAAAATCTATAACACTTTATACTCTCACTACGGCAACCTTAACTGGTGGCCTGCAGACACACCTTTTGAGGTGATTGTCGGTACAATTCTTACACAGAATACGGCTTGGTCGAATGTGGAAAAAGCAATTGAACGATTTGAAGGTGATTTGTCGCCTGAAAGGGTTATGTCTTTATCTATGGAAGAGTTGCAGGAAATAATACGTCCTGCAGGTTTTTTCAGGCAAAAGGCACAATATCTGAAAGCCGTTACGGAATGGTTTATGGGTTATGATTGTAATATTGATTTGATTAGAGAATGTTCATTATCGGATATTCGTGCTGAGCTTTTGAAAGTACGAGGTGTCGGTAATGAAACCGCAGACTCCATTTTGCTCTATGCATTATGTTTACCTTCTTTTGTCGTAGATGCCTATACAATGAGGTTTTTCAGACGTTTCCCTGTTGATGCCGGAAACACATATATGGAAGTCAAGAATTACTGTGAAAAAGAACTTCCTTCGGATATTGAAATATATAACCGTTTCCATGCACTTATTGTGCATAACGGTAAAGAGCACTGTAAAAAGAAAGCGGAATGTGCAGGTTGCCCGTTGGAGAAGTATTGTAAAAAGATTTCTTCTTAAAATTTTATATCATTCAGAGTTCTGTTCCGGTATTTAAGCGGTATATCTGCTTGGCAAATATAGCAATAAATGTCAAAAACACACATAAGTATATTGCTTTCTCTTTGTTCTTTGTTTATAATGCTTTCGTAGTATAGTTATCTGTGGCAATAAGCAGAGTTTTGTAAAGAAGAAAAGTGAGTCATTAAGAAAGCAAACAGTTAGAAATTGAAGAGACGATAAATGCTATACTTCACATATGTGCAACATGGAGGATTTTTATGTTTGTTCCACTCAATTACCAATTATCAATATTCGGTGAATACTCCGCAATTGAGCCTTCACCGGAAATAATTATCGATTTTATGAGTAAAATGAATCAAGAGATACAGCAAGTTTTGTTACCTATTGTTGTTAACAGTCAGCCGATTTCAGAACCTTCAAGTAAAAATGCTGTCCGATATAACATAGGTTTTATCTCTCAGGATCAACGATATAGTATTACAATTCTTGACGATAGAATTGATATTAATTACAGTAATTTGGATGAGTCGGATATTGATATGAAAGATTTTTTCATATTAGCGACAAAAGTATTTACCGTTATAATTGACTACTTTTCTATATCTTCTAACAGATTAGCTATGAATATTTTGCAGGTACATGAAATGGAGAATGTCCATAAGTTGGAAAAATGCGGAAAATCTCTACTTAAGAGTGCCGCATACTACAAAGATAAAGATTTTGTCGAATGGGCTATGCGAACGAATGCTCATACCGATATTCTAATTAACGGATTTTCTGAAACTCTTAATGTAATTACCGATATATCTTACGGACAACATGTAAAAGAGCAAAAAGCAGGTGTTGTTTTTCATATTGATATAAATACCTTACAACAAAATCAAGATATGCGTTTTAAGAAAAAATCAATAGAAAGTTTTATTCGGAAAGTGATGCCTATTGCTTCGGAATTAATAGTCGATAATGAAAGGTTGTTACAAATGGAGAATAGCACGAAAGATTACAAAAATGTCGCTACAGTAGGCGAAACAAATATATTGTATTTTCCGAACTCTTCGCGATTTCAATCAACTATCCGGTCTGTAGTGTCAAAGACGGATTCATCCGCTACTTTCGGGAAGGAGATTTTTGGCGAAAGCAAAGTAAGGAAGAACATTATATCGCGCTATATAAATGAGATAAAAATACTTATTCGACAGGATGAGTTCATTGACGGAGAATTTTCCCAATCCGAACTCTACATGGATGATGCGTACGATAAAGGACAAATTGATTATGTGACAGATGCGTTGATGGAGATTTATACTTCCAGTTTAAATGAGCCACATATGCTTGAGGGTATACTGACAATGATTTCGAGTGTACCCTATGAGATTGTTTATCCAAAAGGTCAGATTATAGCGGCGGGCCTTTTGGAGAATAAAGAGTTATCCGTGCGCGATAAAGCAATTCAGTGTTTTGAAAAATGGAATTCAAAAAAAGGTTTGATTTTTTTGAAAAATATACATTGTACCCCCAAATGGCTTCAGAAGTATACTGATAGGGTTATTATGCATATTGAAAGAGACGGGACGGAATAATGGCGTTTTTGGTGCGAAAGCTAATTAAAATGAGCGAGCTGTTTTCTCTTTGCGAAAGAACTGAAATTAAAGAGATTTATGCCGATATACCTACAACAGAATTTCGAACAAAGAACGGAACACTGTCTACATGGCATATAAATTCACTTGATGATATTGAAGATGCAATACTTGCTATCGCTTTTACATCCTCTGACATTACCAAAATGGATTTTATAATAATAGACACGGATATTCTTTCAAAAAACTCACTTGAGTATAAGAAAACATATGCCGGACAGGAGATTGCAATTGTTGATCTTCAAGATACACATTACGATATTGTGAATATTACAATTGAAAAACTTATAAACTGTACAAGGGTATATCAAACAGTTGTCGAAGCGGATCCTGATGCTGAAACATACATCATTCGTTATACTGCCGGAGATATTAGAGAATTACTGAAAAAATCGTGGGAAGAAAAGAGAGTTGATGAGAAAAAGGTTCCGGAAAAGTTAAAGGAGCAATTTAACAAGCTGAAAGTCAACTAATTATAATTAAACTTAATGCTCACAATGTATAATCCCGTATACGTTTTACCTGTCTTTCCGTAAGGTAATAATCGGTAAGCGGAAGTTTTAATATATTCGACAGTCTATCTAAGAAAGCTGTGTATCTTGCCATATTCAAATACTTGGTTTCGGTACGCACAAGCTTGAAATTTTCCATAAAATAGGATAGTTCGGATACGGAATACTTATCTTCCAATACCTTAAAACAGAATAGCCTTTCCAGCAACAAGGCTATGTAACAAATTAAGAAATAACCTTTTATACAATCTTCCGTTTCCAGCGTCGGAGAGTATCCGTTTATATCGGATTCCATACTTCTGAAAGTATCCACTATATGTCGGAAATAATAATAGGTGTCATATATTTTCCGATCAGACATGTTTACATCGGAGGTAATAAAAAGTCTGTATCCTGCAAAGGATAATGCTTCATCCGTTTCTTCTTTAAAGGAGTAAATATCGGTACACTCGGCCAGAGCCTTTATTATAAGTTTGTCTTCTTCTACAAGGTAGGGGGCATATGTGATTAATCTTTTTTCCTCAAGCATTACATTGTCTTCTTTACCCTTTATACTTACTGTATAAGGGAATCGGTCTATATATGATTTGTGTCTGTAAAGCAGGTTGCCGTAACTGTCTTTTACTTCGCTGTACCCCTTATTTGACAGAATCCGTTCTTTTTCCGTCTTTTCGGAAAGCGGTAAAGGCGGGGAATACAGATATCCGCAATTAAAATCAAAAGAGATACTTCCCTCTTCTTCTTCTATAACAAATACCGTTTTTTTAACAGGAATGTTTGTTGCATTCAGTCTTTGTATAATGTCTTTCAGCAAATACTTTTTTGAAACATCTCCCCAAAGAAAATTCAATCCTATAGGAATATTATTCTTATCCGTAAGAATAGCGTAACGAAATAAAGAACCTTTTTTGCCTGTACCATCCCCCAAATTCCTTTCTTCCGTCATATTAAAGTAAAAGTTGTCGTAATCGAAGTATGTAGCGGAGGTATCTATGCCGAATTTTTCTTTAGTCTGTAAGGTAAATATCTTAGCGAACTTTTCGTAGTTTTGTCCTAAGAAGGCCAATCCTTCCAGCATTTGCTCATGAGAAAAACAATAAGAAAAATCAAGGAGAGGCAGTATATCATAGAATGCTTCATTTGCATCACAGGGTTCCACAACTCTTGCATATGTTAAAGAAGATATAAGGTGATACAAATTAAAGTCCAAGTTTTTTGTCAGTTTGAGATAGTCGCCATTCTTCTCTATTTCAAGTTTTTCCATAATGCTTTTTAAGGGAAAATATCCGAGATGAACAACAGGCGGTATATCGGAAATCTTTTTCTCTTTTTCCTTAGGCTTAACTTTATTCAACTCATCCACTTCTTTTTGGAAGTGTGCAACAGGATTTTCAATGCCTTTTTCAATCCATGTTTCAACAGATTGTAAAGATTTGTATACTCTATGAGCCGTACCTTTCTTTT
>DUPQ01000047.1 GCA_012838235.1 Clostridiaceae bacterium | reverse complement strand
TGTTTATTGAGTGTGCTGTAGATTGGCTTATCGAAGAGCTGGACGACATCGACAAACGTGACGGGGACCGATTCATTGTAAAAGATATTGAAAAAGAGCGCGTTAGAGCAATAGCTCCGTACTGGGAAAACAATTCGTTAAAGGATAAGGGCCTTGCTGCGTTTCCCGACAAAGCCCGAACGTTTTATGATATTGGCATAATTAAATCAGAGGGAAATATAACCGCAGGGGACGCACATCTTGCGGTAAATTATAAAAAACTAATTGAGTTGGGTCTTATCGATTTCAAACGCCGTGCAAAAGAGGAAATGGAAAAGCTTGATCTTACGGATTTTAGACAGCTTAAGAAATTATATTTCTATAAGGGCGTATTAATAGCATTGGATGCGGTTATAGCTTTTTCACACAGATATGCCGATTTAGCTGAAAAAAAAGCAGGCGGCGAAAAAGACCAATTACGCAGAGAAGAACTTCTTGAAATAGCACGCATTTGCAGAAAGGTTCCCGAATGTCCTGCGGATACATTGCATGAGGCACTTCAATCCATCTGGTTGCTTCAGGTTGTTCTGCAAATTGAATCAAGCGGGCATTCCCTTTCATACGGAAGACTGGATCAGTACCTTATAGACATATACAGAAGAGACCTTCAAGCCGGGCGTATTGATGAAGAAGGGGCTCAGATATTGTTTGAGAACCTATGGGTAAAATCGCTTACGATAAATAAAATAAGAAGTTATGCCCAAAGCCGTTATAATGCCGGCAGTCCAATGTACCAAAATGTAACAATAGGCGGACAAACGCCGGATGGTAAAGACGGGGTAAACGAACTGTCATGGATTATATTAAGAAGTGTTTCGTCAGCAAGGCTTACACAACCTAACCTTACAGTACGTTATCACAAACGAATATCGTCCGAATTTATGCAGGAATGCATAGAAGTTATACGTAAGGGATTCGGTATGCCGGCCTTTAATTCGGACGAAGTCATTATACCGTCGCTTATGGAACTCGGTGTAAAGAAAGAGGATGCATACGACTACAGCGCTATAGGATGTGTAGAGGTCGCAGTGCCGGGTAAATGGGGCTTAAGGGTTGCGGGAATGAGCTTTATAAATTTACCACGCACACTTCTTGCCGCAATGAACGATGGTATTGATCTTGCGTCCGGTGTTCGGATATGTGAAGGTCATGGACATTTTACCGAAATGGAAAGCTTTGAGCAGTTGATGGATGCTTGGGACGCTGTTTTACGTGAAGTCACCCGACAAAGTGTAATAGTGGACATGTGCGCCGATATGGTTTTGGAACAGGAGATCCCTGATATTCTTTGCTCGGCGCTTGTGGATGACTGTATCGGGCGAGGCCTGAATCTGAAGGAAGGCGGTGCCGTTTATGACTATATAAGCGGTTTGCAGGTTGGCATTGCAAATCTTGCCGATTCACTTGCTGCTGTTAAGTATTGTGTATATGAAAACAACTTATTAACGCGTGAACAGCTTTGGAACGCTTTATGCAGCAATTATAAAGGAGCTGAAGGTGAGCTCGTGCGTCAGACAGTTATAAACAGCGCACCAAAATACGGAAACGATGTTGATTATGTGGATAAACTTGCCGTTGAGGCATATGACAGCTATATCGACGAGATTGAGAAATACCGCAATACAAGATACGGCCGCGGACCAATCGGCGGAAAATATTTTCCGGGTACATCCACTGTAGCTGCTAATGTACCGCTTGGATTAGGAACACCGGCAACGCCTGACGGAAGAAAGGCATGGGAGCCTTTAGCCGAAGGCTGCTCCCCATCCCACGGTGTGGATACCCACGGGCCAACGGCGGTATTCAAAACGCTGTCAAAATTGAGACAGGATAAAATAACCGGAGGTGTTTTGCTTAACCAAAAGGTTACTCCGGAAATACTGGACAGATCGGGAAACAGAAAAAAACTTGAAATGCTTATCAGAACTTATTTTGATGAACTTAAGGGATTTCATGTGCAATATAATGTTGTATCCAGGGAAACCCTTCTTGAAGCTCAGAAACATCCTGAGAAGTATAACGATCTAATTGTGCGCGTCGCCGGTTATAGTGCGTTTTTTAATGTATTGTCACGAATAACTCAGGATGATATTATTGCACGTACCGAGCAGCAGTTATAGAAGGGGGAAGAAATGGATGTCAAATTGTTCCGGACTGGTGTTTAATATTCAGCGCTTTTCTATCCATGACGGTCCGGGAATCCGAACGACCGTGTTTTTAAACGGATGCCCGATGCGCTGCCGCTGGTGCGGTAACCCTGAATCCAACAGCGGAAGGCCGGAATTGTTTTATAATCCGCAAAAATGTATCGGTTGCGGATATTGTGTGGAAGCCTGCGAGAAAAACGCGGTAAATGCTGAAATATTTACTAAAGAAAGAATAGACAGGTCTATATGCGACGGATGCGGTAAATGTACGGAAGGATGTCCTACACTTGCTCTCAGTCTGAAAGGGAAGCGTATGAGTGCGCAGGAGGTCATCGATGAAGTACTTAAAGATAAACTTTTCTATGATACAAGCGGAGGCGGTGTCACTTTTTCCGGCGGTGAACCTTTTGTTCAGCATAAATTTTTGCTTGAGCTTGTCAAACTTGCTAAAAAAAACAATCTGAATACTGCAATTGAAACAGCCGGGAATATTGCGTGGAAGTATATTGAGCCTGTTATTCCTTATCTGGATACAATATTTTATGATTTCAAACACCCGGATACAGAAATACACCGTATCTATACCGGAGTTGGAAATGAGCTCATTTGTGATAACTTGAAAAAGCTGACTGCGCTTAATAAGGATATAATTGTACGCATACCTCTGATTCCGGGTTTTAATAGTAACAGTGACGTTCTGGAAAAAAGCGCATCCATTTTAAAAGAAATGGGCGCGAAAACAGTGGAATTTTTACATTATCACACACTTGGAGAATCAAAGTTCGATTTTCTCGGTAAAAGCTATAACTATACTACTGATGACGGCGAAAGAATGGAACGTGCACAACTGGCTTTATCAATATTTGAAAAGACGGGAATAAAAACAATATTGAACGAATAAACTGTCCGCTTTAATTTATTGTCTTAAGCAATTAAACGGAGGTATACAATATGAGAATAATTAAGGGAAATATTATTACCCCATATGAAATCATTAGAAATGGAGCTGTGGTCATTAAGAACGGATTTATTGATGATATTATCCGCAATTTTAATGCATATGAATCGACGGACATGACAGATTACGGGAATAGCTATATTATGCCTGGTCTTATTGATATTCATAACCATGGTGGCGCCGGTTTTGATTATATGGATGCTACTATGGAAGCTTTTAGCGCGATATCAAAATATCTTGCTTCCCATGGTGTAACATCAGCGCTTGCAACTACGGCAACAGCGCCGGTTAAAACAACTCTTGCTTTTCTGAGAAATTTCAGAAAAATGTCCGATTCCGTCACCAATGGCTGCAGACTGATAGGTGTTCATTTGGAGGGACCATATTTATCGGTACGAAACAAGGGTGCACAACCGGAAGAATATCTGCTTAAACCTGATGAGAACGGATATGGTTTTATTCTGGAATATAGTGATATAGTTAAGCATATTACAATATCTCCGGAGCTTCCGGGCATGTATAAGATGATAAGGGATTTAAAAAATGCGGGTATAATTATATCCGGAGGCCATGACGACGCTGTTGATTATGAGATTTTCCCCGCTATTGACGCCGGTATGACCCATACTACACATATATACTGTGCGATGTCGTCTCTGCCGAAGCGTAATGCACTGAGATATTCAGGCTTGTGTGAAATAGCATTAACCGACGACAGATTAACAACTGAAATGATAGCGGATAACCACCATGTTCCCCCGATACTCGCAAAGCTTATATATAAATGTAAGGGTGCGGATAAGGTTTGCATTGTGTCTGATTGTTTAAGAGCGGGAGGACTTAAAGATGATGGAAGCATATATTATCTGGGGCAATCAGGGGAAGAAGGACAGCCGATAATTATTTATGATGGTGTTGCAATGCTTACGGATAAGTCCCGTTTTGCAGGAAGTGTTCAGGCACTCGACAAAATGATAAAAAACCTTGTGAACGATTCGGATATTCCGCTGCAGGATGCTGTTAGGATGGCGTCACTTACGCCCGCCTCGGTTATTGGTATTAACGGGGAGACCGGAAGCATCGAACCCCGAAAGCGCGCCGATATCTGTATAATGGATAATGACCTGAATGTAATTGAGACTATTCTTGATGGTAAAACAATTTATACGCATGATGGAAAATAATCATATAAAGATTTTCATTCGGGGGTGAGTTTAGTTGAAGAGAAAGGTAACGCTGACTGTGGGGCAATGGGTTGATCTTACCTTTGAGCAGATTTGCGCGGCAGCCGAATCTATGGGCTTTGACGGGTTGGAGCTGTCGTTTAAATCGGTCGTTGATCTTGAGAAGGCTTCCCGTGACCTGAATTATTGTGAACAAATCCGGGATGTAATGAAAAAACATAATCTTGACAGCTGGGCAATATCTTCTCATGCAATTGGCCAATGCGTAGGAGATTTATATGATAAACGCCTTGATATTTTTATACCGGAGCATCTCAGAGGTAAACCGGATGAAATTAGAAAATGGGCAATAGATTCAATGATGAAAGTGCCGGCGGCAGCAAAAAACTTATCGTGTCCTATCGTGACAACCTTCATGGGTTCACCCATCTGGAAGTATTTTTACTCTTTTCCGACAACAACGCAGCAAATGGTGGAAGAAGGCTTTGATGAAATTGCAGTTCTTTGGAAGCCAATACTGGACGAATTTAAAAGATGCGGCGTATCCTTTGCGTTTGAGGTGCACCCGTCTGAAATTGCGTTTGACTATTATACAACCTGCAAACTTATCGAAAAACTTGGCCGGCATGAAGCCTTTGGCATAAATTTTGATCCCAGCCACCTGGTATGGCAGGGAGTAGACCCAGTTCTGTTCATCAGAGATTTTGCTCCGTATATCAGACATGTACACATGAAGGACGTTGCAGTAAGAAAAGACGGCAGAAGTGGCATACTCGGCTCACATCTCCCGTTCGGTGACAGCAGAAGAGGCTGGAATTTCCGTTCTGTGGGCAGAGGGGATGTGGATTTCGAAGAGATAATCAGGGCTTTGAATGAAATCTCCTATAAGGGGCCATTGTCGGTGGAATGGGAAGACAATGATATGGATCGTTATCATGGTGCGAAAGAATCGCTTGAGTTTATACGCAAACTGGAGTTCCCTGCATCTGAGATAAAATGGCTGTAATATATTATACGGTTGAAAGTGACATTGCTGTGGAAAAACTGCTGAGTCCTTAAAAGTATTGGTATACAGTAACTTTAAAAATTGTTTAAATAGGGTCTGCTCAAAAACCTTAGAACCCTTGAAAACACTGGATTTCATAGCAGTTTTATGATATAATATGTGCAAAGAAAACTAATGATATCCATAAAAAACCTTGCACATGGAGTTCAAAATGTATAAGTTTAAGAAAGCAATTGGTCAATTAACATTTTTCAATAACTTTTTTACCTGTAACAAAGAATTAGATCCCCAAAATAGATGGGTCGTTTTGTCCGAACTAATTCCATGGGATGAAATTGAAATAAAGTATAAAGGTTTGTTCGCCGATGAAGGCGCTCCAGGGAAAGCAATAAGACTAGCTCCGGGAGCTCTGATCATCAAAGAACGGCTTTCACTGACTGATGAAGAAACCCTGCAACAGATTACTGAAAATCCGTATCTACAGTACTTTGTGGGCTTTGAGCAATTTGGTACACAAAAACCTTTTACACAAAGCTCTATGACATATTTCAGAAAGCGTTTCACTACCGAAATCATGAATGAGATCAATGAGATGATTTGTTATTCTGAAAATGCAAGAAAGCTCACAAAAACTGAGAACGACAATGATGATGATAGTCAAACACCTACAGGCGGGTGTAATGGAAATTCAACAGAGGAACCAGCTGGAATTGAAAACCGGGGAACCCTCATTTTAGATGCAACTTGTGTTCCTGCTGATATTCATTATCCAACCGATGTCACCTTACTCAATGATGCCAGGGAAATTGCAGAGAATATCATTGACATTCTTCATGAACCATTCATCGGTGAACAAAAGAAACCTCGTGATTACCGGATTGTTGCAAGGAAAAGGTTTCTGGAATTCATCAAAAGACGTAAACCCAATGGGGCCGCTGTAAGGAAGGCGATACGGAAACAGCTTGGCTTTTTAGGAAGAGATTTGAGGATAATACGCAACCTGGTTGAAAAAAGTGAAACCTTCTCATTGCCAAAACCATTATACAAAAAGCTTCTGGTGATAAATGAACTTTACAGGCAGCAAAAGTACATGTACAAGAATAAAATCCATAAAGTTGATGATCGGATTGTGAGTATTCACCAACCGCATATTCGGCCAATTGTAAGGGGAAAGGCATCTGCGGATGTTGAGTTTGGAGCTAAAATATCAGTCAGTGTTGTAGATGGCTTAACATTTCTTGAAACATTATCTTTTGACAACTACAACGAATCCAATCGGTTTATAGAGACCGTTGAAGAGTTCAAACGGAGATATGGCATTTATCCTCAATCAATCCTTGTAGATCAGATATATCGGAACCGTGAAAACCGCAAATTTTGTAAGCTAAATGGAATTCGTATCAATGGTCCGAAACTTGGGAGACCGACAGAATCCACTAAAGAAGAGATGCAATGCAATAGACTGGATGAAGGCCAGAGAAACCGGATAGAGGGCAAGTTTGGAGAGGCAAAACGAAAATATGGACTTGATAGGATACTTACCCGGCTACCTGAAACAACTGGCTGCACGATTGCTGTTAATTGCATCGTACTAAATCTGGAGCATCTGCTCCGGCTTTCCTTTTTTTCTTTTTTCAATGTACAGATTTGGTTTGATGCATATAAAATTAACTGGAGCGGAAAAGAGGTCTACGAAATCTAATAACTTTTTGAGTAGACCCTATTTAATATTACAGTTAATAAGGAGGAATATATGTCACTAAAAAAAATTGCGGAAATGACAGGACTTTCGATTACAACAGTATCACATGCGATAAATGGAACACGTCCTGTTTCTGCAGCTAGTAAAAAGAAAATAGCGGAGTCTATTAAGGCTATAAATTTCAAACCTAATTTGGCAGCCCGTATGATGAAAACAAGCCGGTCAAAGACGGTCGTTTTAATTATTCCTGCTACTGAACCTAATAACAGTACTAATTGCTTTTTCTTTGATGTACTTAACGGTGCAAAAACTGCTCTTGAAAAACATGGATATAGTCTGATTATTTCCACGTATCCCGAAAATGTCCTAAATTTTGATCTTTCTTTGATTCCCATCCTTCAGCGTATTTGGGTGGATGGTATCCTTCTTGTTCCGCCGAGTAACTCTATGGAAGATATAAAAAGCATTATCAATTCTAACCTTCCTATTGTATTGATTGACAGAAAACCCAAGGGCTGCACATTACCCGTCGTGTATTCAGACTCAAAGACTATTTCTTACAAGGCGGTGTCTCTTCTTCTTGATTCCGGACGCAAAAGAGTGGCTTTCCTCGGTGTTAGTTCAAATAATCCAACCTGCTGCGACCGATATGCTGGTTACTGTGAAGCACTATATGCGCATGGTATTCCTGTTGATAAAACAATTGTAAGGTTTTATGAGAATAATCATGCTTCGTCTCTGACTGAAATTATCAATGAGTTAATAGAACATAACATAGATTCAATATTCTCTGCAAACAGTATGCTTGCTTTAAATGTGCTTAAAGTTATATCTGAACGTAATTTAAAAATTCCTGAAGATATAGCAGTTATAGGTTTTGAGAATCTCGATTGGACACAAGTAACAAATCCGCCGTTGACTGCAATAGTACAAGACGCAAATGCTATGGGCTACCGAGCCGCTGAAATTTTAGTTGATATTCTTGCGGGGAATCAGCCGAAAGAATCGTGTGTTGTTCTGCCGGCAAAACTTATAAAGAGAAAATCACATTCCAATACGTAGTACCTGATTTTCTTCTGCGTATATCCAAAATCATTTTAACAGTAAAACTCCCTTGCAAGAGCGCTATATAGGAATCGCTTAATAATTTTAGAAATGCTATTTTACTCTAAACCTGTATATAAAAAGAGTAAGCGTCAAACATTTATGATATATCAGGCTGCTTACTGTCCAACCATTTATCAAAAGCATTGGAGATTTCAATCCTGAACTCTTCATCCGACAAACCAAGAGCAGTTCCGCGTTCATATGCCCGGTCGACAGTATGAGCGAACCTGTCCGCTAATCTGCTGTCCTCAAGTTCCATATACGGGAAGTGTTCTATCACGTAGGCAGAATAATCCAAATCGAAAAAATAACGCTCTATTTCACCGTTAATGAAATCCGAGATGAAATTAATCATAAATGTCGTATGTTTGCCAGTCTTCATATGTCTTCTTCCCACGCGTATATTTCAGGCTCTGTTCTTTTAGCCATCGGTATAAATATCTTCTGCGGTATCTTTGCACTGCCCGGCAGAAAATCTTCCACCCTGGATACATAACCTGGTTTCCCAAGGTTGGGAGACTGCGTAAAAATCCATGACAAATACTCAAACGGGTTCAATCCGTTTTCCCTTGCGGTTTCAATAAGGCTGTAATATACTGCGCTCGCTCTTGCCCCGTTTGGCGTATTGGCAAAAAGCCAGTTCTTCCTTTTATGTGTTATAGCACATAAAAGGAATTATGTGCTCACCTAAGTTATGTGTTATTGAATTTAATGATATCATGGTTTTCAAATAATTCAAACAAGGAGGAAAACCATGAATCAAAAACATATTCATATCTTTACAAATTTTCTTAAGGATCGAGGTTACGCAAAAAGCACCATCAGCTTGTATATTAGAGTTATAGAAAAGGTGCAAATTAATCCGGAGATATCAACAGCTGGAGATATTTATCAGCACATAACCAGAATACTTGAAACGCGGGAAACATTCTCTCCTGCTATCCGGCGTTATCTCAAGCCGGTATTAAGTTTGTATTTTTTAATGCAAACCAGGACTAAGTTTAAAGATTACTCGCATTTAGTTAATAACCGAACTTCAAAGTATCATGATATCTTGGATGAATTCTATGAATATTCAGTAAGATTTAAGTCTATGTCAGAAATGTCGGCAAGAGCCGAGCGTCAGCATATCAGCGAGTTTCTTGATTATTTAAATTGTATGTCTGTTAAGGAACTATCTACTCTAAAGGCTACTGATGTAAGGGATTATGTTTGTAATCGGCTGTCCAGATGCAAACCATCAAGCCAAGGCAGATATATAACATCTATAAAAAATTTCTTTAGGTTTCTGGAGTATAAAGAAATACCTGTCAGTAAATCGGTATTGGAACTACCACTTACATCTGCGACACGGAAAAAAGCGAATGTTCCCGTTATTTTAACAAAGGATGAAGAAGACCGGTTAAGATCACACTATACGGGAGATAACCATAGATGCAAGCGTAACAATATAATAATACTCTTAATGCTTGAACTTGGCATGAGGTGCACAGAAGTTGCATCTATAAGGCTTTCTGATATATCTTGGCATGATGCTACGATAAAATTGCAAAAAACAAAAACAAAGAAGGAACGATTACTTCCAATTTCAAAAAAATTGGGAAAGTTGTTAGAGGAGTACGTAATAAACTACAGGCCACACACTAACAATGAATATTTGTTTCTCCGCAAAGGGCTCTACAACCAGTATGTGCCGATGAATTTCCACAGTATTCGTAGTGTTGTGCGAAACGCCTTTCAAAAAGAAAACATCACCGGTTGGTGGAAAGGTACCCACGCCCTTCGCAGAACGGCTGCTTCACATATATTTAATGCAGGCAATGGAATAAAGTTGACTGCGGATATTTTGGGACATAAATCATTGGATTCAACTACTGCGTATATAAAAGTTGATTTTGAATCCTTAAGAAAAACAGCCTCACGCTGGCCGGGAGGTGTTTCACATGAATGAGAACACCATTCTGAAGCAGTTAAGCGAGTATATCAAGTATATGCGCAGTCTAGGCTTTAAATTAACCCATGAAGAAAAAGCATTAGAAAATTTTGCACAATATACTCTCGAAAGGAACTATGACGGACCTTTAACAAATGCGATTGTCTTAGAATGGATATCAACTGGTGGACGGTCTGTTAAAACCATGGGAAGAAAGATTGAAGTAATAAGACCGTTTTCTAAATATGTTGCTGCAATTGACGAAAACGCCGAAGTTGTAAGTAATCGATTTTTTAAAAATGTACATAACAGACCAACTCCATATATTTATACGGAAGAAGAAGTAGTTAAACTTATGGATAAATGTAAAAATTTGTATTCTCCGGATGGCATACGGGCTAAAACAGTATCGACTGTAATAGGATTGTTATGGTCTACAGGAATGAGACCGTCAGAACCGGTTAACCTTCGAATAAGTGATGTTGATTTTCAGAATAATGTCATTCATATACGTGAATCTAAGTTCACAAAAGAACGTTATATCCCTATAGATGATTCTGTGTCGGATAAACTATATGAATACAAAAATTTTATTGGTAAAACAGTTGGAGAGCAAGCTCCTGAAGCTGCATTCTTTTATATGACCGGAGGAAAGCCTTTAACGAAAAGGGCTTTAGCGCATGCATTCATGTTAATTCGTCCATGTATCAATGCTCATCCAACAGGATATCCGGCTGTAAGGCTATATGACTTTCGACACACAATGGCATGCAATACTATACGAAGATGGTCTGAACTTGGAATGGATGTCAATTCTTATCTTTATATCCTGTCAACCTATTTAGGACATGTAAAACCGCAGGACACCTACTGGTATTTGTCAGCTACACCAGAGATGCTGGAATTAAGCTGTTCAAGGTATGAAGCCATGTTTGGAGGTATCGAAAATGAGAACTGAAATACCAACATTCCAAAAACTCTTGCAGAATTTTTTCCTTCAGCGTCTGATACAGCATCGTAAGGTATCTGGTGAGACAATAAACTCATACAGAGATACATTTCGCATATATTTGAACTATTTATCTGAAGTTTACAGCATTGAGCCTATGTCAATTGAAATCGTTCACTTAAATCTTGAATATTTACAGGGATTTTGTAGATATCTTGAAGAAAAGCGTAATAATAAAGCAGTTACAATTAACAACCGGCTTTCTGCTATAAAATCATTTCTTCATTATGTATCAGAAATGGAACCCGAATACAGTGAAATTATAAAAAAAGCGCTTATGATCCCATTTCAAAAACATGAAGAGCCTGTAATGGGTTTTATAACGAAG
>DUPQ01000046.1 GCA_012838235.1 Clostridiaceae bacterium | reverse complement strand
TCCCGAAAGCCCCATTTTACGCCTATTGGATACATACCGGCTGATATTGCCGTTTTCATGTCCGTATCCGAATCTCCGACGTACAAAAAACACTCGGGCGGTATCTTCATCAGATTTGAAATCTCAAGAGCGCCCGCGGGATCCGGCTTTTTCGGAATACCTTCTCTTTCACCGAAAACATATTCGAAATAATTGATCGGTAAGAACTTTTCAACGACTTTTAATGTGAACTCATGAAGCTTGTTGGACAGTACGGCCATTTTTATGCTCATGCTGCCAAGAGCGTCGAGCATATCAATAATCCCATCGTAAGGCCGGGTTTTATTATCCCATCTGAGTTCATATTCCTTAGACATTGCACTGGCGTATTTTTCTATATTATCCTCAGTGCGGAACCCTTCCGGTAATGCTTTGCGAACCAGGTTTTTTACCCCTGTTCCGACAAAGTACCTGTAGCTGTCTGTATCATGGACCGGAAAAGACAAACGTTTCAGCACGGCGTTCATCGAATCTGCCAGATCGTCAATAGTGTCAAGCAATGTTCCATCAAGATCAAATATTACAGCATTGTATTTCATAAATAAACCTCAGATAAATAT
Organism: Clostridiaceae bacterium; assembly: GCA_012838235.1. GTDB lineage: Bacteria > Bacillota > Clostridia > DUPQ01 > DUPQ01 > DUPQ01. The sequence goes on along the minus strand of DUPQ01000046.1, from coordinate 1,632 downwards.
ATTTTGCAATTGCATTAGTATCTATTATAAATAAAACTATTCGCTATGTACAGGGGAAGCCCGCTGAAAGAACGGGTCATGCACTTTGAGTAATAACAGTAAAGTATTACCGTATAATCCTATACATGTCCTTTGGGATGTTTTTTATATACTCAGGCAGTGTTTTCATTGTATAAATACCCAACCGGTGCAGTGCGCGCGTGCAAACCGTATAGAAAAGGCGCTGTTCCGCCGTGCCCTGGTATGGATTGGAAAGGTTTAAAACAAGGGCGGCGTCAAATTCAAGCCCTTTTGCAAGGTAAGAGGTTATTACAGTTATTCCTGACGTGAATTCGGATTCTTCTCTCACTATCAGATGACACTGCGTAAATGTTTTCAACAACCGGTAAATATTCTTTGTTTCTTCAATATTCTTACCAATGACTGCAATTGAATGATACCCTTGTTCGATAATTTTCAGTATGTCGGCATAAAGGCTTTCAACACATGAATTTATGTCCTGAACAATTCTGACATAGGGAAGAGAGCCTTGTCGGTCAACAAATTCAATATTTTGATCCGGAGAAAGAATATAGTTGCAAAACCGGGTTATTTCACCTGTGGAACGGTAACTCTTACCCATCTTGATATGCGCGGTTTTTGCGGAAAAATTAAAGATTTCCGTAAAGGTGTTCATATTTCCGATATTTGCATAGGGGTTGATACTTTGATTCAAATCTCCAACAACCGTAAAACTGCTGTTTGCAAATAGTTCACGAATAATCTGCATCTGCACAGGTGTATAATCCTGAGCTTCATCAATAATTACATGCCGTATGGAAGCAGTATTGGGCATTCCATTCAGTTTCCACTGCAGATATAAAAGCGGCGCCAAATCCTCCAGATACAACCTTTTTTTATTTATTTGCCGCAATGTGATTTTGGATATCGTAGTTACGTTTGCAATCGTTTCCTGTTTCTTAACGAACTCTAACATGAGGTCCCTGTTAATGAATAAATTCATATAAATATCAATAATCTCTATTTTTCCAATTTGCCGCGCTTTTTCACGCAAAGGTTTGAATTCCTCCAAAACAATCCGTGTCACTCTCTTCTTGCGCTCTATTGGTTTTAAGTCGCTCCATTCGGGGTGTGATTCGTACTTTTTCAGAAGTTTAGTAATTCTTTCTCCTTCACTTCGCTTGATCTGATAAAGAATACGGTTTCTGATTTTTATAAGCCTTGGGATAAACGGAAGGTAAGCAAACTCTTTATGAAACAGCTCAACTTGTTCAGCAGCCGATATAATGGTTTTGTTCTTTATTGAGAAATCTTCGAACTTACCGGGATTTTTATATAGTAAATCTATATATTTCTTAAGGATATATAAAAACTCTAACGAAGACTTAAACCGTATCGTTTCAATAATATCCCGGTAGAAAAGTGAATTTTTATGGGAGAGGATAAATTCCATCTGCTGGTTCAGGCCGAAGACTTTTTGATTTGTTTTTAAACTGCTTTTTGCGTATTCCATAAATGTGGTTTGGCGCACATTTTCTTCGCCAAGCTCAGGCAGCACTTCAGATATATAATCGTTAAACATGTCGTTTGGCGAGAATATAACTACATTTGAGCTGTTCAAACTATTTCTGT
>DUPQ01000006.1 GCA_012838235.1 Clostridiaceae bacterium | reverse complement strand
GTTATCCTGGATACAAACCTGGGGTTATCATGATTTTCAAAAACCAGTGCCGGCCAGCAGCCGTCTTTGAAATCTCTTTGCCATTTGACAAGAAGGGGTTTAAGTTTTCTAAGGTCATATCTGTAGGAATCGTGTCTGGATTTGCCGGGGTTATTGAAATGGTCGAAGTTGAATATCTGATCCAACTCTTTACGCGACTCTTCCGTCATGAGTTTGGCAGCTTCCAGTCCAATCCCGGCACCTTCTCCCACGGTAAATGCATTGTGCTTGTCAAAAGTATTTTTCCGCATTTCCCTAAGATACTCATGCAGTTTCGGTCCGTAAAACATATGCTCATACCCTATTGCCCCTACCAGCACTTTCAACGCCGGTAAACCGTCGGGTAATCCCGGTGTTTTGGATATAAGGTTGATTACATCCAGCCGGAATCCGTCCACTCCTTTTTCCAGCCACCAATTTATCATATCGTAAATATCTTTACGCATATTTTCATTTTCCCAGTTGAGGTCCATCTGTTTTTTGGAAAAAACATGCAAAGCGTATTCATCCAGGTGGGGATAATAGTTCCAGGCGGAACCCTTGAAAGCGGAAGTCCAGTTATTGGGAGGTCCGTTATTCTTGCCTTTTCTGAATATATAGTAGTCGTGATATTTCGAATTCTTATCTTTTAACGCTTCCTTAAACCACTCATGCTCATCCGATGTGTGATTTATAACCAGGTCCATAATGAGTTTCATACCTCTTTTATGCACTTCTCTTAAAAGAAGGTCAAAATCGGCCATATCGCCGAATTCCGTCATTATCTTTTTATAATCCCTTATATCATACCCGTTGTCATCGTTGGGAGAATCGTAAACGGGAGATAACCATATGGCATCAATGCCTATGTATTTAAGATAATCCAGTTTGGATACTATTCCGTTTAAGTCTCCTATTCCGTCATTATTCGAATCCTTAAAGGACCTCGGATATATCTGATAAAACACGGCGCTTTTCCACCATGTCTTTTTTAACTCCGATGTAGGACTTTTATGCAAATCAGGCTCACGGTTAAGCATATCGATAAGAGAATCCACAAAATCTTCGGTTATCTGATTCTTGGTAAGACGAGGTAATCTGCCCACCCTTATATTCCCCACAATAGGATTCTTAAACAGAAATGCTCCTTTACCGGACATATATGCAATCAAGTCCAAAACATCCTTGCCTAAAGGGGCATTAAACAGTGTCTTTATCCTGCTGTTTCTTGTATACATTTGCATTCTCCCTTCTTTTTAATTTTAACACTATGACCGAATGTAAGCAAACGGATATTACACCTAATCGTAAGATTGTCAGATAATAATCTATATTCAAAATACATTTGAGTTTAAGCGGAACCTTTAACCTGAATGAACATACAGGTAAGAACAATCATTCCCCTATTTTTCTCACTTTTATATCCCCGCTGCCTATCTCGGATTTTAACAGATAATAGTCGGGCGGTCTGTTCCATGTAGATGTTGACAAAATAATATAATCATCCAACTCCGTAAGATATAGCGGGTTGTAGCATTTCTCTTCAATATCAATCTTAACACTGTCTATCAGCTTGTATTGTCTGTCAAAGATGTAAAACATAGGTGAAGTAACGGAATCCTCCGTTTCAAAGTACTGACATGCGTATATGTACTCGTCATTATACGAGACCGAATAAAAACCTTCACCTGCAACATCCGCAACATGCTCGGTTTTTCTTGTTTCGTAGGTATATTCATAGAAACCTTCACCGTTCAGATACCAGTACACTTTATCGGTACCGGTTAATACATTTTCATAACACCATTCGGTATTTACAAAATCACTCCATTGTCCGTTTTCCATTGAATATCTGCATACGGAATATTTCTTATCCGGAGAATAAGTATATATGTATAAATGCTCGTCCTGCGGATAAAACAACATTATTTCATCCACACCTATACCTTTGTCTTTGGCATCTACCACCACCGTACCTTCACTGTTGTCAAAAACCGGTGTCCTATATATCACGGTATTTGTGTTCCCTATACGACCGATACATCCTTTGTAGTAGTATAAGTAACCGTGTTCAAAAAAACCTGCATATCTTTCCTGCATAGTGGAAATAAGTTTTATAGGAACATGGTCCGTTCCATCCATATTCATCCTGAATAACCAGTAATTACCTTCCCAAAGAGCAACACAGTAAATGTAGCCGTCGTAATATGCAATCAAATTTGTCTTTATGTAAGCATTACAATTATAATCATCCATGTGCATGCAATCGGGTTTTGAACACAACTTTACATATTTTGCAATACCGTCGGAACTGAAATAGACAGTGTGTCCCACAAGATAATAAATACCTTTGTATGTTTCAATAAACTGTGAATAGGAACAATGATCCGATAACCGGAAACGTGTAAATTTTTTGTCGTTAATATCGCCGGTAAAAACCTTACCTGTTTTTGTGTTGTTATCAAATCCGCTATCCGTATCGGAAACGGTCTTACAGGAAGGTAAAAATACCAGCATTACTATTAATAAAAAACATATAACTTTTTTCATTGTTAATAATATATTTCCGCATAACTGTTATTATCAAGTAAATTATACTACAGTATTTTTGCGATAATAATTAACTTTTACTGAATACCCGTCTGTCATTCCCCTATTTTTCTCACTTTTATATCCCCGCTGCCGAACTCGGATTTTAACAGGTAATAGTCGGGCGGTTTATTTATCAATGAGGATGTCAAGAGAACATAGTCCTCCAATTCCGTCAAATATACCGATAGAATATAATCCTCCATTTCAATATCAATCAATACACTGTCTATCAGTTTGTACTGCCTGTCATAGATGTAAAACATAGGAGCAACACCTGAATCTCTTTTGTCGGAATATTGAAATGCATATATATATTCATCATTATATGAAATTGCATAAAAACCTTCAGCAACGGCATCAGCCACACGCTTGGTTATACCCGTTTCATAGGTGTATTCATAAAAACCGTCATCAAAAAGATACCAATATACCTTATTTTCCTCCGTAAATACACTCTGGCAACACATTTCAGTATTTACAAAATCACTCCATTTTCCCGTTTCCATTGAATACCTGCACAATGAATATTCCGTTTCAGGCGAGTAAGAGTATATATATATGTATCCGTCTTGAGGATAAAACCAGGCAAAATCATCCACAGCAATGCCTTTATCCTTAACATCAAGCACTACTACACTTTCACTGTTATCAAAAACCGCTGTCTTGTATATGGCGGTGTTGACATTACCCAAAAGACCGAGAAATCCTTTGTAGTAATATAAATAACCGTGTTCAAAGAAAGCGGTACATCCCTCTTTTGCAGAAGCAATCGGTTTAATATTTTTATGATCAGTTCCGTCCATACTCATCCTGCACAACCAATAACTGTTTTGACAAACGGAAATATAGTAGATATATCGGTCATAGTATGCAATTAAGTGTGTGTTAGCATACGCATTACAGTTTTCATCACGGTCATTGTGCAGACAATCAGGCTTGGAACACAATTTCATATATTTTGAAATACCGTCGGAACTAAAATATATAAACCTGTTTTTACAATAATAGCAACCTTTGTATGTTTGAACAAATTGACAATGAGAGCAATAATCCGATTGGCGGAAACGTGTAAATTTTTTGTCGTTAATATCGCCGGTAAAAACCTTACCTGTTTTTGTGTTGTTATCAAATCCGCTATCCGTATCGGAAACGGTTTTACAGGAAGGTAAAAATACCAGCATTACTATTAATAAAAAACATATAACTTTTTTCATTTTTAATAACTTATTCTTGCATAATTGTTTTTATCAAGTAAATTATACTACAGTATATTGGCAATAATGTAATAAATAAGTGATATAATCTATCTAATATGTTTGAGAGGAGATAAACCGTTTTATCCATGATGAAACAGTATGAATAAATTATGCTTATAAAGAAAAATCAAAAAGTACTTATGATTGGTGATTCGGTGACCGATTGCAACAGAAGAGATCAGAATTCCGCTTATCTGGGACATGCTTATCCGCATATAGTGGCATCCAAGTTTTATCTGGAACATCCGGATATGGATGTTGAAGTTATAAACAAAGGCATATCGGGAGATACATCAAAAATGCTGGTGGACAGATGGCAGGTTGATGTTGTGGATATGAAACCCGATATATTGACCATACTTATAGGGATAAATGATGTATGGAGACATTATGACACACCCGATGTGACAAGGAGAGTGTCCAAAGAAGACTATATAAAGAACATGCGCTTTATGATAGAAAGCATGATAGACAAGACAAAAAAGATTATTATTCTTTCACCTTTCTATCTTGAAGAGAATATGTCCAAGCCCATGAAAGCTCAGGCACACGATTATATAGTTGCTTTAAGAGCACTTGTTAAAGAATATGATGTCCTGTTCATCGATTTGCAGAAGGAATTTGAGAAACTTATGAAAAAGTACACATATGACCAACTTACTTTTAAAACCGATAAGATACATCCCACAATGTTCGGTCAATATGTAATAGCTACACTGATTTATGATACGCTGACAAAATAGCGGTTATTCAAAAAGCGGTGTGGAAAGATATCGCTCACCTGTATCGGGAAGAATAAGTGCAATGTTCTTCCCTTTATTTTCCCCTCTTTTAGCAATTTCCACAGCTGCGGCCAGTGCCGCTCCCGATGATACGCCGCAAAGAATGCCTTCTGTACGTGCAAGGTTTCCTGTCCACTCGTAAGCACTTTCCGTCTTAACGGGAAAAATCTCGTCTACAAGCTTCATATCTAAAGTTTCAGGTATAAATCCCGCACCTATACCGGAAATACCGTGTGCACCGGGCTGCTTACCCGCCATGGCTTGCGATTCAAACGGCTCCACCGCTACAATATGCACATTCTTTTGTCTTTTGAAATATCTTGCACAGCCTGTTAAGGTACCGCCCGTACCTACCGCGGCTACAAATATGTCCAGTTTGCCTTTCAGGGCATCAAATATCTCTTTAGCGGTGGTCTGCTCGTGAATCAGAGGATTATAGGGATTCTTAAACTGTTCCAGCTTAAAAGCATCGGTATATTCTAAAGACTTATCTATCGCACCTTTCATGCCATAAGCGGCATCGGTAAGCACCACCTCTGCTCCGTAAGCTTTCAGCAGCAACACCCTCTCCTTACTGGCATTGTCCGGCATACAGATAATGAGGTTGTAACCCATTTTTGCACAAATCATGGCCAGTGCAATGCCCGTATTGCCGCTGGTAGCCTCTACAATGCTTATTTTTCGATTATTCTTAACTGCATCGATATATTCTCTATCTTTTTGCAAACCCCGTATTAACGAATATGCCGTCCTGTCCTTGACACTTCCTCCGGGATTAAAGCTCTCCATTTTAGCGAATATATTTGCATTAAGTTTATACTTCTCCTTTATTGCGCACAACTCCACCAAAGGCGTATTTCCTATGGTATCAAGAATCTCCTTAAATACAGTCATCTATAATCCCTCCTCCGATTACTTGGTCGTATAAATAAAAAACGGCAGATTGCCCCTTTGCGGCCGCTCTTACAGGTTGATCAAATACTACCTTTATTCCGTAATCTGTTTTTTCAATAACGGCATCAACGGCAGCCATGGTATTTCTTATCTTAACTTTAACTCTCAAAGGATCTTCTGCTTTGTCGGGTTGTATAAGGTGAATATCTTTTACCGTTAACACTTTTGTGTAAAGATCTTCTACAGGACCTAAAGTGACGGTATTGCTTTTTGCATTCTTACTTATCACATACATTCTTTGATTGAAGCCTTTATTAAGACCTCTTCTCTGACCTGTAGTGAAATGGATATGATTGGCTCCCTTACCCAACACATTACCTTCTTTATCTATGAAAGTACATTCTTTATATTTACCCGGTCTTTTTTCTTTGATTAAATCGGTATAGTCAATATCTTTGATAAAACATATATCCTGACTGTCCTTTTTATCCTTAACTGTTAAACGGATTTTAGCCGCAATATCTCTTACCTGTTCCTTATTCATATCCGATATGGGTAAAAGCAGTCTTGCCAACTGTTGTCTGCTCAGTCTGTAAAGAAAATATGACTGATCCTTTTCTTTGTTTTCCGATGTTCTTAAAATATAGCGGTCGGACACTTTATCATATTGTATGTTTGCATAATGACCGGTAGCCACATAGTCAATGCTCAGACTGTCCGCTTTGTCTGTAAGATTCTTAAGCTTAAAAGAACTGTTGCATAACACGCAGGGATTGGGTGTTTCTCCGCATATGTATGAGTCAACAAAATATGAAACTACCGTATCATTGAATTCTTTCTTTTTATCTTCTATATATAAAGGAATATCCAGTGTTTTTGCAATAGCCTTTGCATCTTCTGCCGATTTTAACTGATTATCCGACAAAATATATGTTATGCCATATACTTTATAGCCCTTCTCTTTAAGCAGATAAGCGGAAACGGCACTGTCCACACCGCCTGAAAGACCGATCAGTACCGAACCTTTGTATCGGTCAATTGCCACCGGCACCACCCGATTGGAATGTCGCATCGATAAATACCAATCCGTCGGATACGGCAAAGGATTTCAGATCTTTCAGTACCGATATATCCAGAGAAACGGTTTTTCCGATGTATTCGGAGAAAACACCTCTTACTTCACTGCCCAAATTGAAAAGATTGACAAAGTTCATAACATGAACCTCTCCGGTATATATATCATTTATCTTTACCATAAGTTTCCCGTCCTGCACTCCTTCAACGGTTGTATGAAGCGTAAACTTTGTCTTTGTTATTACCGATAAGGCCATATCGGGCAGATATGTCACCCCTTTTAATGCATCACCGTCCAGATATACATCAATATGCAACGAGTTGTCGGGTTGTATGTTAAATACCGCACTTTCCGCATAAAAAGCCTTAAGGTCATTCTTGGAAATATTGAACATAGCGGTAATTTCTTCCGAGGTGAAACCTACATTCTCCATTTTTATGGGCTTGTTTATATTCATTATAGCTTCTTCGGGTGTGGAGTAAGCACCTAACTCGTCGCTGCTTATTCCCATCTTTTCATACATGCTGAAAGTACCCTTTTGGACATCGGGCTTTTCTACGGGTTGTTCCATTTCATCCATAAAATGATTTACCGCTCTAGCGGTAAAATAGCCGCTGACTCCCCCGCTTAAAATAATGAGTACTGCTATGATTATAATCCAAACTTTGTTTTTCATCCGCCACCTCCTTGAAAATCAAACTACTCTATTTCATAAATCGCTCTTTTGCATTTCCGACACACAGATTATATATCAGTTTTTTTGCACATTCAATCGGGTATTCGTCAAAATCTACCCAGTTACCTATCACTGAGCATAATATTCTTCTGTAATAATCATGACGTGCATAAGACAGAAAACTGCGGCTGTCGGTAAGCATACCCAGACCCGCACCTAAGCAGGACAGCGAAGCCACATTCTTTATATTCTCCGCTATTCCTTCATAATGGTCCATATGCCACCAGGCAGCTCCGAATAAAACATCCCTAAAACTGCCGCACGCAGTAAGAGCCTGATAGTATGATGCGGGATTTAAAATATATACGACGGTTTTTGCCAGTTGATTACGCTTATCCATCTCGTCCAATAACCGCGCAAAAGACACCGCATCCAATGAGTTGGAGGAAATGTCACACCCGCAATCCGGTCCGATTGATTCAAAAAGCCTGGTATTGGCATTTCTGTATACTCCGGTATGTATCTGCTGAGTTATATCTCTTTTTTTGTATTGGCCCGAAAGGTATACGAACATATAGCCCAAGAATTTTTTATAATCACCCATTTCAACTTCTTTGCCTTTCAGGGCATGCTTAAATGCCCTGTCGGCTGTTGCATAGTCAAAATCCGCATCCGCTTCATACTGTATTCCCACATCGGAAAGAGAGCATCCCTGTTTTGCAAAATAGTCCAGTCGCTTTTCTACGGCTTCACACAGCGATTTGAGGTCGGTTATATTTGTGCCTGATACTTTTTCCAGTCTCTTTATATACTCCGCATAATCCGGCTTGTTTATAAGAAGCACATTATCGGTTCTGAAAGTCGGCGCAACTACTGTTTTGAAAGACTTGTCTGCTTTTATAAGTTTATGATATTGCAAATCATCTGCAATATCATCGGTGGTCGCTATGTATATGACATTTGAAGAAGCTATGAGTTTTCTCGGACTTAACTTCTTTTGCTTTATAACGGCATTGGCTTTGTCCCAGATAGTTTGTGCATTCTCTTCCGAAATAGAGGTATCGGTATCAAAATATTGCTTTAATTCCATTGCTGACCAATGATATAAAGGGTTGCCGGGTGAGTGCTCTATAGCTTTACAATATGCGAAAAACTTATCTTTCCAACCGGCTTTTCCCGTTATATATTGCTCTTCTATACCGAAAGCTCTCATCAGTCTCCACTTGTAATGATCTTTTTCCAGCCACATAACACCGATATTGTCAAAAGGCTTATCCTCATATATTTCCTTGGGACTTAAATGGCAGTGATAATCCGCTATGGGAAGGTCTCTTGCCACCTCGTCGTATAAAAGTTGTCCCGCTTTTGAGTATATATATTTTGTTTTATTCATCCGTTGCCTCCACATGTCCCTGAATCCTCTGTATAATCATATCCAGAGCCACCAAATTATATCCGCCTTCCAAAACAATTATATCGGCATTTCTCTTTGACGGTTCCACAAACTGCTCGTGCATGGGTTTTACGGTGGACAAATATTGGGTAACCACCGAATCTAAACTTCTGCCTCTCTCTTTTACATCGCGTAAAATCCTTCTTAATATCCTGACATCGGGATCGGTATCCACAAATATCCTTATATCCAGCATATTGAGCAATTCGGGGTTCTGGAATATGAGTATACCTTCCACTATTATAACTTTGGTGGGATCTATTTTACGCGTCTCCTTTGTTCTTGTATGCTCGGAAAAGGAATAGACGGGACATTCGATACTGTGACCGTTTTTTAACTGTTTTAAGTGTTTAATGAGAAGGTCGGTTTCAAAAGAATCGGGGTGATCGTAATTGGTCTTAACTCTTTCCTCAAAAGATATATCGTCCTGAGAGCGGTAGTAATTGTCATGGCTCATCACGCTTATATCCTTACCGAATCGTTCTTTTAGCCTGTTGGTAAGTGTAGTCTTTCCGCTTCCCGTTCCTCCCGCTATTCCGATTACCAGTATGTCCATGATAAACCCCTCTTTTAGTTTTATTATATCTATTATATATTACCTTTAACCGATGAATAACACGGCTTTGTTGTTAAACAACTCATTTTGAGTCGTCAAGCAATGTATTGGGGCCGTAAAAACCTTCCGGTCGGCTGTAAGTTATTACCCTTTCATATATTCTGTATTTGTCCGATACATAGAAATATCGCCTTTTCCCGTCCAGTACGGTTTCCATATAGACGGCCTTGCTGCGTTCGAGAGGCATTATGACCACATAATTTCTTTCATCCACTTCAATTATGATTTCTCTGTCTTTAGCATACTCTTTAACCTTATGAATCTTCTCTCTTTCGGTTATTGTCAAGAGTTTACCGCACATGACTTCAAAATTATATTTGTTAACCAGTACCGATTTGCCGTCATAACGCACAATAGCACCTTCCTGAATGCCTTTGGCTACAAAAGACACAACCTGCTTTTCATACATAAAATAGTCCACTCTGGAGGCTATTAAAAACCCTAAGAATATAAGGACCGCTACAAAAAGTATCAGTATTATCCACATAAAGTACTTCATGATATCACCTTAACCATACATGTATGCAGAAGAGAATATACAAAAATGCGGCAAGTCCCAATACAAGCGCTACCGTAAGACCTGCCAAAGCGGCATTAAAAAGCAACGATAAAGTTTCCTTTCTTGTCAAAGGAGTAGTTTTTTCGTTATTCGCACTCTGCAATCCGACGCCTTTTTGAAACCAGGGCATCCCTTCCACATTCATGGGAGCGATTACCCTGCCGTCATCATCGTCGTATTCTTTCTTCTTAAACATCTCTATTTATCGTACAGATGGCAGCACACCACATGTCCGTTACCTAC
>DUPQ01000005.1 GCA_012838235.1 Clostridiaceae bacterium | reverse complement strand
ACACTATTCACATTTCAAGGTCCATCGGGCTTTTTTTGTCATGCCCTTTTTTTTCTTACTTATATACTTTCTATGAATCATCAATATTCGTTATTTCTCTGTTGACTTTTCATAGTTGGTCTCCTTTCATTACCTGCCATAACTAATTCTCTATTTTATGAAATGCAAACTTATCGGTTCCTATCTCGGATTTGTCTATATAGTAATCCGGTTTATTATCCATATCGGATGCAAATATAATGTAATTGCCGACATCTGTAATAAAATTTCCTATTTTGCCCTTATTAATAAAATCCAACAAAACGGTCTCTATAATCTCATAATCCCAATTATATATATACAAAACCAAGTCCTGCTCACGCAGTGCTCGATAATCATCATTGCGATTATGTATTAAATATATGTAGTCGGGGTAAAATCTTGCTCCGCAGTACCCGTGATTATCAAATTTAATTGCCTTTTCCAATGTGACTTCACCTGTTTCAACATTGTACTTATATATCCCTTCATTCGTCAGATAGCAATATCCGTAATGCTTTCCCCAAAAACCGTTACCGGACCAGTTGTCCGCAATCTTTGTCAATGCACCTGTTTTACAGGAGTATGAGTATAAAAAGCATTCTGCTGTTGTATCCTGTTTATAAACTGTCAGATAGATAATATCATCTACAACAATGAATCTTTGTATATTAAATATAATATCGTCCGTAAGTACAACCTCCGGTTTTGAATTATCATCAACCTTAACTCTGTATAGGTTGTTGTCATCGTTTGTAACGCCGATTGCTTGAACTCCGGGAGTGCCGATAATATAATAGAAGTATCCGTTATGGAAATAGCCGAAAGTACTAAAGCAAGAATTGTTCAGGACTTTAATTTCTTTATGATTTGTTCCGTCCATATTCATACAGTTCAGTGTGTTGACATAATAATCTCTTCTGGATATATAGTATATTTTATCTTTGTAATAACCTATTTGATAAGCGCCTGTATATGCGTTACAGTCTTCCGTGCTGTGATTACAGGCGGGTTTGTTGCACAGTTTTATATATTCGGTATTTCCTTTTTCCGAGTAATAGATATACTTTCTGATATTCATGTACATGCCGTAGGGGGTTACAAGATATAATGAAACAGAGGATTCTCCCTGTCTGAAAGCCGTGTAGTATTCTTCAGGTTTTTCATTGTCGGAGTTGCTTGTTATAGAAAATGAGCTTTCAGTATTATGTGAATCACTTTCCGGAACATAAGAGCAATTGCAGGATGTAAATAAAGATGCAATAAGAGCGAATAATATAAGTATAACTATCTTCTTTGACATGGTTTCGAACCTTTTTAATGTGTTTTTTACAGAGTATACAACTTATATAATACAATATATTGTAAAGTTTTTATTGTCAAGAAAAGCGGCGCCGTTTGTTATCATAGCGAAAATATGTTAAATTATACACATCACGGAGGCAAATATGGAGCGATATATTTTTAAACAGGCCGAGCCCGTGTGGGCAGCCGGACTGCAAAATGAAATGAATATAAGGATGGGCTTTTACGCACAAGCAGGTAAAGGTAAAACATCGGTTAATCTTGCCTGCAGTACCGCTTATCAGATATATGTCAACGATACTTTTGCGGCTGCAGGTCCTGCAAGAGCGGCACGCGGATATTACAGGGTGGATGAGATTGATATAACTTCTTATCTTAACAAAGACATAAACGATGTTGCCGTTATAGTATGGGGTTATTGTATAAATGCATATTCCTTCCTGGATCAACCGTCTTTTCTGACCTGTGAAATAGTTTGCGATAATGACGTGGTTGCAGCTACCGGAGTTAAGGGATTTTTTGCATATCTTTTAGATGATTACCTGAAAAAGGTACAAAGATACACATACCAGAGGGGCTTTGTGGAGTCTTATGTCTTAACTTCCGATTCCCGCGACTGGATGACCGGCGGGAATACTCATCAGGTAAGTCTGGAGATGTCCGGTAAGAAGGAGTATATAACCAGAAATGTACTGTATCCCGAATATGAAAAGTTGTGTCCTATGGATAATGCCGTCGTAGGTAAACATAAACCTTGTAAACCCGAAACATACAGACTGCCCTGGCATCTGAAAATAGATAATCCTGACTATAAGCAGTATAAAACGGAAGAGTTGGATGAGAATATAAATGAGAGAATACAGCAGATTGAGTATGATACCGCTAATGCCGTAGAAACCGATATAAGTAACGGTATTTGCTTAAGCGAAAGCGAATATGCCGTTTATGAGTTTGAAAGAGAAGCCACCGGCTTTATATCTTTCCGTATTGTCTGCAAAGAAACCTGTGAGTTTTTGATGATTTATGATGAGATGCTCATAAACGGGGTACCCGATCCCATTCGCATACACGGCTTATGGGTAAATAAATATGTTCTGGAGCCGGGTGAATACAATTTGGTATTTTTCGAGCCGGTCAGTATGAAATACTTAAATGTCGTAATGTTCAGAGGTAGGGCACGTATCTGTTCTTTACATATGATTGAATACAAGCATGCGCCTGTAGATAAGGCTATTGATACAACCGATCCCGATCTTAAAAAAATATTTGATGCGGCTGTGGAAACTTACAGACAAAATGCACTGGACATATTCATGGACTGCCCTTCAAGAGAAAGAGCGGGGTGGCTGTGTGACAGTTTCTTTGCCTCCAGAGTGGAATATTTCCTTACGGGTAAATCATTGATTGAGAAGAACTTTTTGGAAAATTTCCTTCTTCCCGAATCTTATCCTTCCCTTCCCGAAGGCATGATTCCCATGTGCTATCCTGCCGACCATGTAAACAAAAACTTCATACCCAACTGGGCAATGTGGTTTGTACTGCAACTGTATGAGTACAAAGAGAGAAGTAATGATATTCATATGGTTGCCGCATTCAAACCGAAGATATATGCTTTGTTGGAATATTTCGAAAGATTTCTGAATAAAGACGGTCTTTTGCAGAATCTGGAAAAATGGGTTTTCGTGGAATGGTCTTTTGCCAATAAACTGGTGCAGGATGTGAATTTCCCGACCAATATGCTTTATGCATTGATGTTGGAAAGAGTATCACAACTGTATGATGACAAAGATAAACTGGTGCAGGCGGAGGGTATTAGAAAGAAGATAAGAGAACTGTCATATGACGGGGAGTTTTTCCGTGACCGCATGGTATTTAAGAATGATGTGCTTGAAGTTTCTCACGAACGCACGGAAGTGTGCCAGTATTATGCATTTTTTACAAAAACGGCAACAAAGAAGAAATATTCGAAGTTATGGAAAACCCTTGTCAAGGATTTCGGACCGGACAGAGTGGAAAAGAAATTGCATCCGGAAATATATCCTGCAAATGCTTTCGTAGGTACATATCTTAGAATGGAACTGTTAACCGAACAGGGGTTGTATAAACAGCTGTTAAACGAATCGGTAGGATTTTTCAAGTACATGGCTGAAAGAACCGGTACATTGTGGGAGAATAAGACCGACGGTGCATCGTTAAATCACGGTTTTGCAGCTCATGCGGGCATATGGATATATAACGCGGTGGAAGCACTGAAAGAGCATATCTGAGCATTTAACGGCAAAAATAATATTAAAGGGCATTATTTTAAAGTTGAACTTGAAAATAGTGCCGTAGTTCAGTGGTTTTTTCGACTTCTTCTCAGGAGAGTATGTCATAATAATGCTAAAGGGGAAAAGCGCAGTAACCAAAAGGGTTTCAGAGCTTCCGCAAAGTACGAAATTCGAAAATTGGTGTATTACTTAGAGTTATTTTAGGATTTTTGACCGGATTTTTAGGATAATTCTAAGCAGCACATCAATCCTTCCTCTCGTTTCTTAAAATTGAATATGGAATAAATTAGAGCGATTAGAAAATAAAAGTATAATCATGTTCTATACTAAAATGGAGATAATGGACTTTAATTGACAAATGCAATCCATTGAAGTATAATTAGTATAACAAATCATACTTTTTATACTAATTATACTGATGGAGCGATATATATGAAAATAAATCAGAAAAACCGTTCAAAGTTGATAATTAAAAATGCAGAAGAAAAGAAGGAACAGGGTTTGTTCGCTTGGACAGCAAAAGTAGGCAGTAAGGGTCAAATTGTGATTCCCAAAGAGGCAAGAGATTTATTTCAAATAAACAGTGGTGACACACTGCTTTTACTTGGAGATCAAAGTCAGGGTATTGCTATAGTCAGCGGTGATTATATGAAAGATATGCTTAAAAAAATCAAAGGTAAACTATTATGAGATGGCTAAAGTTTATCATGTTATTCTTCATTTTTTCTATCGCATTATTAATCGTCTTTGCCTATAGAAATTTTCATTATGATTATGGAAACGATCGCTTTATGGAGAATAAAGGTACTGAAATTGGGTTTCGAGAACAAATATATAAAACAAAAGACGGCAGTGAAATTGCGTACCTTGAAGGCCCTGACAATGGAGAGCCGTTACTGCTTATTCACGGTCAGATGGTTTCCAAAGAGGACTATGCCAAGGTACTGCCGGAATTATCCAAGCACTTTCACATTTTCGCGGTGGATTGCTACGGTCACGGAAACTCATCAAAAGATCCTACAAAATATAATATTCTTTCCATTCGGGATGATATGATTCTTTTCATGCACGATGTAATTAAAGAAAAGACTTTTCTGAGCGGACATTCTTCAGGTGCGCTCATTAGTTCTGCCATCGCAGCGAAAAATAAAGAACAGGTAAAAGGCTTGCTTCTTGAAGACGGACCGTTTTTTTCAACAGAACCGGGGAGGGCGGAAAAGACTTTTTCCTATCTTGATTTTAAGACAATCCATGATTTTCTTTTACAGAGCGATGAAAAGAATTATACGAAATATTTTCTTGAACACACATATTTGAAAGAAGTTTTTAATAAAGACGGCAAAGATAACTGGTCTTTCCTTGTAAAAAACCCATTCACCAAACGAATCAAAGTGAACAGTGAAAAAATGCCTATTGTTTGGTACTATCCTCCTGAAATCGGATTGAACGGATTGGTTTTTCTCACACGAAATATGCAGGATGGGACAGGTATGTATGACTTGAGGTTTGGAAATACCTTTTATGACTTCTCCTGGTTTGAGGGATTTGACCAAAGAGGAGCTTTAAGTGAAATTGAATGTCCGACAATCATTCTGCATGTTGCGCCATCAAAAGAGACCGCGCCCGGTTATTATGATGAAAACGGCATTTTGCTTTCTGCAATGGATGAAAAGGATGCGAAGGAAGTGCAGTCTTTGATTGAAGGCAGTATTCTTATGTCAGGTTATGAATCCGACCACAATATCCATGCTGACTTGCCGGAACAATTCATTGAGGCTATTTTAGAGATGAAAAGGAAAGATTAACTTGTTATTACTGAAATCATAACGCTCCTGATGTAAACGAATGCTAAACTCGGTAAAGCTTGATTTTACGGGGTTTTATAATTAAAAAACACCTAAAAACTGCGTTTTATTTTCTACTTCTTCTCAGGTTCTGATTACTTGCTGATAACATATACTTCTCAATATTTTTTGTACCGTCATTGGACAGAGTGATATAGCCGGCTGCTTATTTAACTTCCAAAAGAGTATAAACCATTGTCTCGTTGTAATTTGCAATGGCAGTCCATTCAAAACCTGTTTATTTTCCCCGGAAATCTTGCCATGATGTATCCGATAAGGATGTCAATTTTGAATTCTGCAGATAACTCTGTTCCTGTCCGAATGAAAATGTATTGACAAGTAAAAAGCGCTGTGGTATAAATTTCAGTATCTAAATGCTTCTATGAACTCACAAGGCTTGTAAAATCATTTCGGTTAGAGGTTTCATACCTAAGGGTTTCTTAGTTGTATAGGGTAAATTTTTTAATGGAGGACCAGATGAACAAAGGTACGGTAAAGTGGTTTAATTCCGAGAAAGGATATGGATTCATATCCAATGACGAAGGCGGAGACGATGTATTTGTACATTTCTCAGCTATTAACATTGATGGCTACAAGACTCTTAAAGAAGGACAAAAAGTCACTTTTGATGTAGAGGAAGATCCTAAGAACAGCAAAAAGCTTAGAGCAGCCAATGTTTGCTTAGTATAAGTAAACAAGATCTAAAACGCTGACCTAATCATATTAATATATTAGTAATTGAGTAAGAATGTGTTTTGAAGAACGGGTATCCGTTCTTTTTTTCTTACGGTAAATATAGTATACTTTCTGTATGACAATAAAAAAAGGATGAGGATATGTTTAAAAACAAGAGTATTGAGGAATTTATTGATGCCTTATCGTCAAAGCAGCCAGTGCCCAGCGGAGGCGGAGCCAGTGCATTGGCAGGTACAATGGGAACGGCTTTGGCAAGTATGGTAGGTAATCTTACGCTGGGTAAAAAGCGATATGCCGATGTTCAGGAAGACATCATAATCTTACAGCAAAAAGTATCGGTTCTGACTGAAGAACTTATGGAACTTATAGACAAAGACGCGGAAGTTTTTCTTCCGTTATCGAAAGCCTATTCTTTGCCGAGTACCACCGATGAAGAAAAGGAGTATAAAGACAAAGTAATGGAAGAGGCTTTGAATACCGCCTGTTCGGTTCCAGTAAGTATTATGGAAAAATCCTACGAGATGCTGTTACTGTTAGGGGAGTATGCCGAAAAAGGCTCCAGAATAGCTATATCCGATGTGGCGGTTTCGGCGGTTATGCTGCGTGCAGCCATTACCGGAGCATCGGTAAATGTATATATTAATACCAAAGCGATGAGAGACCGTAACAGAGCGGAGCAATTAAACAGTCATTGTGATGATATAATGGAGAAAGGCAAAAAACTTGCCGATGAAATATTCGAAAGGGTAGAGAAAAACTTAAGGTGATATTATGGAAATTTTATACGGTAACGATGTGGTAAAAGCCTTATCGGAACAGATACGGAATCAACTGGCAGCATTGTCGGGGTATATACCGCATCTGGCTATTGTAAGGGTGGGAGAGAAACCCGATGATTTAGCTTATGAAAGAGGAGCGGTCAAGAGATTTGAAAAGCTGGGTTTGAGATGTACTTTACACGCTTTTCCCGAGAGTATTGATAACGAGGATTTTGCTTTTGCATTCAAAAAAATCAATGACGATAATGATGTTGACGGTATTCTTCTTTTACGTCCGCTTCCGAAACATCTGGATGAAAAAGCCATAACCGAAATGATTAATCCTGTTAAGGATATTGACTGTATCAGCCCTATAAATATGGCAAAAGTGTTTTCCGGTGATGATACGGGATTTGCTCCGTGTACTGCCGAAGCGGTAATAGAAATGATAGATTATGCGGGAATTGATCTTACCGGTAAAAGAGCAACGATAGTAGGGCGCTCAATGGTAATAGGAAAACCGGTAGCAATGATGCTGATGAAAAAGAATGCAACCATTACCGTGTGCCATACCCGGACGGCGGATATGCCGGCGGCATGTAAAAATGCCGAAGTACTTGTAGCTGCCGCAGGTAAGGCAAGGATGATAAACCGTAACCATGTATCCGAAGGGGCATATGTTTTTGATGTAGGCATAAATGTGGACGACGAGGGACGGTTATGCGGGGATGTGGATATAGAGGACATATCGGATATAGCGGCTTTATGTACTCCCGTTCCCAAAGGAGTAGGCACCGTTACCACTTCGGTGCTTGCAAAGCATGTTGTTAAAGCCGCAAAAATGAGAAGGGAAAAGAAATGATAAAATTTGACGATGTTAAGAAAAATACGGAAGTAAAGACATACATAGCCAAAGCCGATGAATCACTGATAGCTTTGGGTTATACCGAGCACAGTTTTGCTCATGTACTTAAAGTGGCAACAACCGCCAAGTATATACTGACAACACTGGGGTATTCCCAAAAGGAGATAGAGCTTGCACAGATTGCATGTTATCTGCATGATATAGGGAATCTTATCAACAGGGAAGACCATGCGCAAAGCGGTGCTATGTTGGCATTCAGAATTCTAAAAGATATGAACGCAACACCCGATGAAATTGCTACGGTTATAACTGCCATAGGTAATCATGACGAGAGTACCGCTTTTCCGGTCAATTGCGTTGCCGCAGCACTGATTATTGCAGATAAAACCGATGTCAGAAGAAGCAGAGTAAGAAATACCGATACGGCACATTTTGATATACATGACAGAGTAAACTATTCCGTTAAGAAATCCACGGTCAGGATAAATGAAGATAAGACGGAAATATGTTTAAGTCTCACAATAGATCCCAGGTATTACTCTGTATTGGAATACTTTGAGATATTCTTAGACAGAATGATATTATGCAGAAAAGCTGCGGAAAGCCTTAATCTGAAGTTTAAGATGAATATAAATAATCAGCAGATTCTGTGATTATCTGTCACTCTTTGTTCTCAAATGATGCGGTAAAGAGGCAATTACTATTCTTTTATCCTCTTTATCATATATGAAATAAATACGATTACTATTATTCAAATATAAGTGTCTGTCAATTTCCTCATCTTCACAAGGTGTTCCGTCCCTCTTATAGTACTTAAAACTATATTCGGTTTTATTATTTATGCCAGGCACATCTACCTTTGTAACTTCATAACTTCGGTCGTATATTTTTGAGGCTCTATTATTTACCATATCTACAGAAATGTTTCCTCTGAGAAGATCACGATACTCAAACGCAAGGTATTCAAGCGCATCACAAATATTATCCAAGTCGTATTCTTTCGTGATTTCATTAACCTCTTTTTGAGCTCGCTCACTCATTATGAGTCTGTCTTTGAAGCTATTATTAACCCATTTAGGTATATCCTCGAATTTTTTAGGTCTTTTTTTGCGATTTCTTAGTCTTTCTATTAAGTAGTCTTTTTCGTTAAGAATTCTATTTTGGCTTTCTACGAAAGATTTACTATCCTTTTCCTGTTGAATCAAATCATCCTTCAGATCCTGTATTTCCTTATCTTTTTGATTAATAATCCGTCGTATTTCACTATTCAAGTCAGCTATATTTTTCTCGTAATCACTTTTTTGTGAATGTAATTCCTGTTCCAATCCATCAATTTTTTCCAGTAAATCCAACGTACTTTTCTTGGTTTCCTCTTTTTCCCGATCTAAAACTTCTTTTAATTCCGGTACGAACCGGACCCCAAAAAAACTTACGTCTTTTCGTTCATAATATTTTCGAATGGTTTTTATAACAGTCGCTTTTGTAGAATCATCTGTGCAGTGCTGGTTCATGTTATATGCGTATACAGTTGATGTTTTATATTTTTTGGCACCAATAATGAACAAATCCTCATTGTCAAGAACCGGTGTTTTCTTGTTCGAAAAGTTAATTTCAGCAATATCCTTAAGGAAAGTTTCCCGACGGCTTTCCGGTAGTATATGATAGAAAAATGCATAGCCTCTGTTAGACAAAGCCAGCTTTTTAAATTCATCAAGATAATCTATAACATTTGTCTCATCTTTATTCTCGGTATGTACTTGGGTATTATCTTCAGATTCTTCTTTTATTTTTACCTTTATAACTTTAGGTGATGCACAGTATACAACAGCTAGTGCTTCTCTTTTATCTGATTTCAGCCATTTTATGAAGTCTTTATAATTGTCTTTATTTTTTACTTCAACATGTTCCTCTCGTACAGGCCAACCATCATTTACCAGCTTGATGTCCTTATCTGCTATAAGTTCTTTTATAAAAGCCTGCCTGAAAGCATCACACTCTTCTTTAGTTCCTTCCGGTTCATCTACAAGGGTTCTTGTTGCGATTTCAACACTACTTTCATTTCTTCGCAATCCTATGTCTGTTATAAAAGAACGTCCCGGTACAGGTTTTCTAGCTTCGTCCGGCTTATCGGGTTTTGGCCCTCGGTCAATCTCTTGTACTCTCATAGCCCAATTCTTTTTATCTCTTGAAACCATTATCTCTATTTGAAATCCTGCATAATATCTATAAGAAGCTAGATCTTCAAGGGGATAATTTTTATACTCTTCAGGTTTAGGGATATTTTGCAGAAATTCCGGTAAATCCGCATGATTAGAGTTATCCTTATTTAAGCACCTTTTTTGTATCCAGTTAAGTACATACAATATTTGCTTTATGTATAACTGTTCCACAGAAATGCCCTGCCCCGGTTCAGATTTTGCATAAAATTGAAAGGATGTATAACGTATATTTTTTGGCAATGGTATTGTCCGTCTTATATTATGTTCTTGCATGAGTTCCTCCTGTAGATATAGAAATGACCTGTTGTTATGTGTTTGACTTGATATGTTAATAATACACTAAAATGACTGTGTTTAAAATATGTTCATTATTGCATGGCAATTTAACAGACCGTTATAACGGACACCAATGATGGTATAATAAATATGACTCAGAGATAGCGAAATAACATCAGTAAATAGAGGGGAAATACAATGGATAACAAAGGTGAAAAGCTGGATATTGAAAAGCTCAGAGAAGCCTTGAAGGCTGAAGCTCAGGGAGCATATTTTGTTGGCGGATATGGAGGAGCATTGGTGGAATCATTTGACATTGATGATGCTTCACCTGAAGAACTAATATCCATAGCAACAAGATACGGTATTGATTCAGAAGATTATTGTGAATAAGGTATGTATTACTTTGGATTTGCTGGCGACAACTGTGTAATGAATTGAGGTGTTTGAAAATCAGATTGGTATCATAATAATACGGGTTGGGGCGGAGAGCATGAAGGTAGATTTTATTATAATTACGATGATGACTTTATCAGACATCACATGGAACTTGATGAAGGAGCAGAGATTACAGATGAGATAAATGAAGAATTCAGAGACTCTTTGTGTAGTGCAACAAGTAGAGAGACAACAACCTGGACATATGATGGAGAAAAATTTGAAGTTTCTTCTGAACATGAATTATCATAGAGATATTAGATTAAGGAGGTATTAATATGCAAGAAATAAAGTGTCCCAATTGCGGGAAAATGTTCCAAATTGACGAGACCGGTTATGCTCAGATTTTATTACAGGTGCGTGACATGGAGTTTAAGAAGGAACTTGCCGAAATGAAAGAGAAAGAGTTGAAAAATGCTCAAACTGAAAAAGAGCTTGCAGTAACACAGGCTGTTCAGGCAAAGGACAAGGAATTGTCTGAAAAGATTACTGAAATATCCAATCTCGAAAGCAAACTGAAGTTACAAGAACAGGCAAGCGTGTTACAAAAGAATAATCTTATTGAGAAACACAAGGACGAGTTGAAACTTAGAGAAGACGAAATTAATATGTTAAAGGATTTTAAAGCAAAGCAATCAACCAAGATGGTCGGCGAGAGTTTAGAACAGCATTGTATGAATCAGTTTAATCAGATTCGCATGGCCGCTTTTCCAAATGCATATTTTGAAAAAGATAACGATGCTAAAAGCGGTAGCAAAGGGGACTTCATATTCAGAGAATCATCCGATGAAGTAGAGTTTATATCCATAATGTTCGAAATGAAGAATGAGATGGATACAACTGAAACAAAGCAGAAAAACGAGAGCTTCTTTAAGCAACTGGATAAAAATCGAACAGAGAAGAACTGTGAATATGCCGTTCTGGTTTCGCTCCTGGAAATGGATAACGAGTTTTATAACAACGGTATTGTAGATGTCTCTTATCGCTACCCCAAAATGTTTGTAATTCGTCCTCAATTCTTCATCCCGATTATTTCTCTGCTTCGTAATGCAGCATTAAATTCTTTGGAATATCAGAAGAAATTGGCCATAGTAGAAAATCAGCAACTTGATCTACGCAATTTTGAGGAAAATTTGTCTCAATTTAAAAGCAGTTTTAGTTATAGTCTGGAAAATGCAAAAAACCGTTTTGTTGATGCAATTGATGGTATTGATAAGACAATTTCTACTTTGACAAAAATTAGAGAGAATTTGCTTAAATCCGAGAGTCACTTAAATGCAGCAAACAATAAGGTTGAGGATGTCGATATAAAGAAACTTACGCATAATGCACCATCTGTTAGAGAAAAGTTAGAACAGATTAAGTCAGCAAGGTAAAGAAACGAATAAGCCAATATGGAGAAGAATGCAAAGCATGGATGCTTACACTCAGTTTAAAAAGAAACTTGGTGAGCATCCGTATTTGTTTCAATATACAACATATCGCTTTATCGCCGTATACAATATATTAAAATAAAGTTTAAACCTATGTAAATATATGTATTTTACAAGCGAAACAAGAAAAGCTAACATAAAATTAAATTTCCTCAGATGAATCAAAAACAAGTTGCAGTTTCCAAATGTGTTCTTAAGTTTAAAATATGGCTGATGTAAATGATTAAAAAGCTCTCAAACTGATGCTTCAACAATTGAGCAGTTAACAGGTGTTTTGGAAAATAATATTGATTCTGCATTTTACAGATTTAACATTAATGATTGTATATATAAGCTTTCTGCTTGATCTAAACATAATTCTAAACACGTAATTCTATGGGAATATAATATTATATGCATAATGTGCTTTTGTCACTGAAAAGCCGGTGTTTTATTGCTATTGTATTTAGTGTAGTTCATTAATTTTGAGGTGTGACATGAAAAAGATTTTAATCATAATACTAATGTTAGCTATAATTACAGCACTGGTCGGTTGTGCCGAGGATAAAGGAGTAGATGTGAAGAATACTTATGAAAAGATTACTGCTACGGAAGCAAAAAAGATGATGGATGAGAAAAGCGGATATATTATCTTGGATGTGAGGACCAAAGATGAGTATAAGGGAGGGCATATACCCGGTGCGGTTCTTCTGCCTAATGAAAGTATAGGGAAGGAGACAATAGATATATTACCCGACAAAGACCAAATTATTCTTATCTATTGCAGGTCCGGTAGACGCAGCAAGGAAGCAGCTGCCAAATTGGTTAATTTAGGATACACAAATATCTATGAGTTCGGCGGCATAATAGACTGGACTTATGATATAGTTACAGACTGATTTTTGTAAGGTTGATTGAGTATTTTTAAACCTATAAACATAGTTAGTGGGAATATTTTTGGACACATACGTACAATGACTATATTGTAACGGTATTTTATATTGTGCACATAATCATGCGATGATAAAATGGATATGCGGAGGAAAAGAACAATGACACTTAAGCAACTTTACACATTGAAACTGGTTATTATGATACTATTCTGGCCCTTTTTTGTTATCGCTAGAGTTGCGGGGATATGGAAGTAATAACCTATCAAAAAGGCATAAAGACACGCTTTTTTGCTTCATGATATAATATCAGCAATTCATTTAAGCAGAGGTGACAAATATGTATAATCTTGATGAATATCTTATACCGTTATGGGAAGGTAATATAGTTTATGATGAATCGATAATGGTTGTAAGAAACCGAAACGGCAGTATTTCTTTACAACCTTTGGCATATAAAGCGACAAAGATTATTTCAGTAAAAAATGCCGCTCTTACCGTTACTTATGTGGAAGGAACCGATTATCTATTACAGGACGGAATGCTCAAGATACAGGATAACGGAAATATATTTGTTATGGATTATGATGACTATTTCCCTGTAAATCCAAAGGAAGGTGAGGCCTTTTCAACATATTTCGGTTTTACAGTCTGGCATGAAGGAGCATATTTTCATGACAGGCAAATAGTAGTAACTTATGAGCATAAGGAAAGCGATATATATTTTCCCGGGATTGTTAAAGGCGATTTAGTTGTATTTGATAAATTGAGGAAAAAGGAAAACCTGAATATGTTGTTCCTCGGAGACAGCATAACTTTCGGCTGGAACAGTTCCGCTTTGGTGGATGTGGCTCCGTATCTTCCCTCGTGGGATAAACTGACCGCTTTAGGTATACAAAAGAGATACGGTTATGAGAAGGTTATAGAAGGGGATCAGGATTTTTCCGGTATAGGAAATATCAGGTATATAAACACTGCGGTTTCGGGAACATCTATTACATGGGGACTGCAGAATGTGCAGGAATTGGTGTGCAATTACAGACCTGACATGGTGTTTTTAGCCTTCGGTATGAATGCCGGCGGATTGGATGCTGCTACTTTTAAGGAGAGACTTCATAAGATTATTTACGAGATAAGAAAAGATAATTCCGATTGTTCCGTTGTTTTAGTCGCAACAACTTACCCAAATCCCAATCTCACACGAAAAACATTTTACATACAGGAGTATGTACATGTTTTGCATCAGGTTAAAGAGGAGTCGGGTAATATTGCGGTATCGGACATGTCCACTTTGCACAAGAAACTTTTAGATGTCAAACCTTATCACCACATGACGGGCAACAATATAAATCATCCGAATGATTTTCTGATGCGTCAGTATGCAATAGTGACATTGCATGCGTTGAAATAATAAAAACTTGGGAGTTGACTGATTGACAATATGCTGTTTTAATGATATTTTTTAGATAATATTCAAGAAA
Source organism: Clostridiaceae bacterium (assembly GCA_012838235.1). Classification (GTDB taxonomy): domain Bacteria; phylum Bacillota; class Clostridia; order DUPQ01; family DUPQ01; genus DUPQ01. The sequence continues at coordinate 18,786 of DUPQ01000005.1, read as the reverse complement.
AGAGGCAGGAAATGATTCTTTAATTCGAGACAAAACATAACAGATAACAGGGGAGACCCGTATTTATTATGTCTTGGAAAGAATAAGGATTATAACTGTCAAATATGTTTTATTGCAGCATCCGTTTTCATTCCATGACATACGGATTTTTTTGGGGGATTTTATGCTGCAGATTAAAGATTTATCCATATATATGAAGAATGACGGCAGACCTTTGGTAGAAAGGCTTACCATCAATTTGAACTCTAATGACAAAGTGGCTGTAATAGGCGAGGAAGGCAACGGCAAGAGTACTTTGCTTAGAGCAATTTATGATGTCGAAAGTATTTCTGACTATGCAGTCTGTGAAGGTGCTGTTTTTAAAAAACGGTGTATTATAGGGTATTTGCCACAGTTGCTTGAAGATAAATATCTGAACAGGAAATTGGGAGAATATTTTACCTTATTTCATGTAACCGATGCAAAAAATGCCGGACAATATGCAAGATTGTTGACGGAATTGGGGCTGGAAGTGGGGAAAGAGGATTATGCAAGGTTGCTTTCTACCTTCTCCGGAGGAGAAAAGATAAAGATTCAGCTTTTATCTATACTGTTATCATCGCCGGATGTGCTGCTACTGGATGAACCTACCAATGATATTGATATAGATACTCTTGTATGGCTGGAGACCTTTATAAACACCTGTAGGATTCCGGTAATGTATGTGTCCCATGATGAGATGCTTATTGAAAACACGGCTAATGTTATCTTACATATGGAAATGCACAAAAGAAAAAGTGAATGTAGCCACACAATATCACGCTTAAGTTATTCCGAATATATTAAAGTGAGGAAATATAATCTGGAAAAACAGGATCAAATTGCCACCATGCAAAGAGCGGAATATGCAAAACAGATGGAGCGTTGGAAGAAGATTCATGATAAAGTGGAGAAAGATCAGGAGAACATATCCAGACAGGATCCCGCAAGCGGAAGATTGCTGAAGAAGAAAATGAAGTCAGTTAAATCACAGGAAAAAAGATTCATGCGTGAAAAGGAAGATTTTACGGAGTTTTCTGATGCCGAAGAAGCGATTTTCTTAAGATTTTATGACGGACAATATATAAATACATCAAAAAGGGTACTGGATATGGAATTGGATTATCTGAAGATAGGAGATAAAGTACTTTCAGCCGATGTGAAATTGTATGTTAAAGGCGGGGAGCATATAGGTATATACGGAAAGAACGGAGCAGGTAAGACTACTTTATTGAGACAGATACTTAATCATATTGTACAGGACAATAATATCCGTTTAGGCTATATGCCGCAGGACTATACCGACAGTATGGATAATAGTCTTACATGTATTGAGTTTCTTGCCCCGAGCGGAACAAAAGCCGATATTACCAAAGCAAGACAGTATATGGGAGGTATGAAATTCACCGCTGACGAAATGATTGGTCCGATTTCCGGTTTGTCCGGCGGACAGAAAGCAAAACTTTATCTTTTAAAAATAGTGCTGGACGGATGTAATGTGCTTGTGATGGACGAACCTACAAGGAATCTAAGCCCGTTATCCAATCCGGTGATACGTGAACAACTGAAAGGTTTTAAAGGTACCATAATCGCCGTTTCCCATGACAGAAAGTTTCTAAACGAAGTGTGCGATAAGCGGTATGAGTTGACGGATAAAGGATTTTTTAGGACAGATATGACATGGTAAAGCGTGTATGTTTTTTTGAAAAAGTTGTTTCTATACTATCAGATTAATAATCTTTTATTCTTTTATGATAGAATATATATAGAGTTAATTTCGGAGGTTCTATATGAGCATTAATCTGGTACCCATGCCTAATGAGTTTCACACTGATTACAAACTTTTCTTTAGAAGAAACATATTGGAAAGCATTACGGTGGAATATGATTCGGAATATTCAGCCGAGGAATACTCTATTGTAATTGATGATAAAGGAGCAGCAGTTAAGTGCTCCACGAAAGCGGGAGAGAACTGTGCACATCAGACTTTAAGGCAACTGGAATTCGGTTATTCCGGCAATATACCTTACCTTACAATTCACGATAAGCCCGCTTTTTCCCACAGAGGTTTTCTGATTGATTGCTGCAGGCATTTCTTTACTGTGGAAGAGCTGAAGAAGATGATTGATGCCGCTGCGCTTTTTAAGTTTAATAAATTCCACTGGCATCTTACGGAAGACCAGGGATGGCGTATGGAGATAAAGAAATATCCTCTTCTTACCGAAAAAGGTTCGCAAAGACCGTATTCAAATTTCGGAAGGTATTATGATTCTAAGCCGTATGGCGGGTTCTATACTCAGGAAGAGATGAAGGATATTGTGGAGTATTGCAGAAAAAAGAGTATTGATGTGATACCGGAAATAGAGATACCCGGTCATTCGTCAGCCTGCCTTCACGCATATCCCCACCTGTCCTGTACAGGTAAGGAAGTACCGGTACGCACTCATGCGGGTATCTTCAAGGATATCTTATGTGCGGGAAAAGAAGAGGTATATGAGTTTTTATTTAATGTTATAGATGAAATGACTGCTATTTTCCCGGGTGAATATATACATATCGGCGGAGATGAAGCCCCCAAGGACAGATGGAAAGAATGTCCGCATTGCAATAGAAAGATGAGGGAGCTCGGGTTGGAGAATTACGAACAGCTGCAGGGATATATGCTGAACAGGATATATGACCATCTGCAAAAGAAAGGTAAACAAGCCATAACATGGAACGAGAGCTTACGCGGCGGTAATCTGGAAAAAGGTATAATTGTGCAGAATTGGATGGAAAAGAATGATGAGTGTACAATAAGAGCTTCACAAGGCGGCAAAATAATTGTTTCGGATTTCTTCCATTACTATGTGAATTATCCTTTGGGAATGACACCTCTTAAGAAAACATACATGTATGAACCTATACCTTCCGAGCTTCATGAGAATATGAGGAAGAATATAATCGGAGTGGAGACACCGGTATGGACGGAGTTTATTGATAATTTCGAGGATATGAGTAAAATGTGTTTCCCGCGAATGGCTGCAGTAGCGGAAACAGGCTGGACAAACAGGGATAAAAAGGATTATGTCGATTTTAAACACAGACTTACTTATGTAATACGTATGGTTGAGGAGATGGGATTAAAATATCCTGATGTTTCACAGTGGGATCCGAGATTTTTGCAGTCAGCCAAGCAGGTAATCAAATTTGCCTACAATATGTACAACAAAGAGACTGTGAAAGCACTTAGAAAGTAAGCGCATCAATGGACAAACAGGCTGTTGTATTATAAAATACATAGTTGAATACGGTATGTTATATACCTGAAAACAGAAAGGGTTAGATATGAAAAAAGCTGATATCGGCCTTATAGGCCTTGCCGTAATGGGCGAAAATTTAGTACTCAACATGGAGAGCAAGGGATTTGCCGTGGCTGTGTACAACAGAACGGTGGAAAAGGTGGAAAAATTCGTTCAGACAAGAGCAAAAGGTAAGAATATAATTGGTTGCTACAGCCTTCCTGAACTTGTTGCCAATTTGAAAAAGCCAAGAAAAGTAATGCTGATGGTAAAAGCCGGTGCTCCGGTGGATAACATGATAGATCAGCTGATACCTCTTCTGGATAAGAATGACATTATAATTGACGGCGGTAATTCCAATTTCAACGATACCATAGCAAGAACCGAAAGAGTGGAAAAAGCCGGTCTTATGTATATCGGTACGGGAGTGAGCGGCGGGGAAGAAGGTGCCCTGACAGGTCCTTCTTTGATGCCGGGAGGCAGTGAAAGCGCATGGCCTCATGTAAAGGATATTTTCCAGTCCATAGCCGCCAAAGTGGAAGACGGCACACCCTGTTGCGATTGGGTAGGTGAAAACGGAGCCGGTCATTTTGTAAAGATGGTTCATAACGGCATTGAATATGGCGATATGGAACTTATTTGCGAGGCATATAACATAATGAAGACTCTTGTAGGTATGGATACCGACAGTATGCATAATGTTTTTGCCAAATGGAATGAGGGGGAACTGAATTCCTATCTTATAGAGATAACTGCGGATATACTGGCATTTAAGGAAAACAAAGAGCCGTTGGTGGAAAAGATTTTAGATAAAGCGGGACAGAAAGGTACAGGTAAATGGACAGCGATTTCCGCATTGGACGAAGGCGTACCCCTTACCCTCATAACCGAAGCGGTGTTTGCAAGATGCTTATCCGCTATGAAAGATGAAAGGGTTGAAGCAAGCCGCATTCTTAACGGTCCTACCGTGTCGTTTAATGAAAAACATGATGCTTTTATAGAAGATTTGAGAAAAGCTCTTTATTTTTCCAAGATAGTGTCTTACGCACAGGGTTACGCATTGATGAAAGCCGCTGCAGCATCTTATGACTGGCACCTTAATTACGGAGGCATAGCCCTTATGTGGAGAGGCGGATGCATTATCCGTTCGGCATTCTTGGGTAAGATAAAGCAGGCATATGATAACAATCCCGAAATATCCAATCTTTTGTTGGATCCTTTCTTCAAACAAAAGGCCGATGAGTGTCATCAAAGTTTAAGGAAGATAGTATCGGTATGTGCTCTTAACGGCATTCCCATACCGGCATTTGCCGCCGCACTGACATATTACGACGGTTACAGAAGCGAGAGATTGCCGGCGAATTTATTACAGGCACAAAGAGACTATTTCGGTGCACATACATATGAAAGAATTGACAGTGAAAGAGGAGTATTCTATCACACAAACTGGACGGGAAGGGGCGGAGAGACATCCGCATCTACATATAACGCGTAAGGAGGCGGGAAATGAAATTACCATTCAAGATTAATTTAAAAAATAAGGTTGTTGTGGTTACAGGTGCCGGAGGAGTATTATGTTCCATGTTTGCAGAAGCTCTTGCCGAGGCAGGTGCAAAAGTTGCACTTTTGGACCTTAATTATGATGCAGCCAAAAAAGTTTCCGACGAGATTAACGGTAAAGGCGGAATAACCATACCTGTTAAAGCCAATGTACTGGAAAAACAGAGTCTTCTGGAAGCCAAAGCCGCAGTTAATAAAAAGTTGGGAAAATGCGACATACTTATAAACGGTGCGGGCGGCAACAATCCCAGAGCAACAACCACAAAAGAGTATTTTTATCCCGAAGATACGGATACCGAAGGGTTGGTTACATTCTTTAATCTTGACCCTCAGGGAGTGGAGTTTGTGTTTAATCTCAATTTTATCGGTACACTGCTTCCGACACAGGTATTTGCTGAGGATATGGTGGGCAGAGAAGGTTGTACGATTATAAACATATCTTCTATGAATGCATTTACGCCGTTGACTAAGATACCGGCATATTCCGGTGCCAAAGCCGCCGTATCCAATTTCACGCAGTGGCTGGCCGTGCATTTTTCCAAAGTGGGTATCAGAGTAAATGCCATAGCCCCCGGCTTCTTTATAACCAAGCAAAATGAAGCATTACTTCTTAATAAAGACGGTTCGTTCACCGAAAGATCCAGAAAGATACTTGCAGCAACTCCTATGGACAGATTCGGAAAACCCGAAGAACTTATAGGGGCATTGCTTTATCTTGTGGATGAGCGGTCTTCCGGCTTTGTAAACGGAGTGGTTCTTCCGGTTGACGGAGGATTTTCGGCATACAGCGGGGTGTAACATGAAAGCTTTAATAAAAAGAGCAGGTAATAAACCCATTTCGGATAGTGAACTTAGTAAGTACTTAGATAAAACCTTGTCAAGATTCACAGCGGGTAAAAAAGTGCAGAAAATACTGATTGTCCCGCCGGATTTTACCAGGTTCTATTCCATGTCCGGGAAAATTACTTCCATGCTTTATGCCAAGCTTAAAGACAGCTGTACAGTAGACATATTACCTGCCCTGGGAACACATATGCCCATGACAGAAAAGGAACTGAACGATATGTTTGAAGGCATTCCTCATGACAGGTTTTTCGTTCATGACTGGAAAAACGATGTCGTGAAGATAGGGGAAGTTCCGAAGGAATTCGTAAATGAAGTATCCGAAGGGCTGGTAAATGAGAAGATGGATGTGGAAGTAAATAAAATGTTTTTGGACAAGACATACGACCTCATTATTTCCGTCGGTCAGGTGGTACCTCATGAAGTGGTGGGCATGGCAAACTATACCAAGAATATTGTTGTGGGAATAGGCGGCAACAATATGATAAACAAATCTCACATGCTCGGAGCATTCTACGGAATGGAGAGAATGATGGGAAGAGACCACAGCCCGGTAAGAAAAGTATTTGATTATGCTCAGGAGAAATACTTATCTTCCTTTCCGCTTTTCTATATACTGACCGTAACAACTCAGAACGGACCGTCAGCCGATATTCATGCACTGTATGCGGGAAACGGTCGGGATGCTTTTGAAGCGGGCGTGAAAGACAGTCTGGAGAAAAACTTCACATTTCTGGATGAAGAACCTGAGAAAATAGTGGTTTATCTTGATGAAAGAGAATTTAAGACCACCTGGGTGGGAAACAAGGCAATATACCGTACCAGAATGGCCATTGCCGAAGGCGGGGAACTTATCATTCTTGCTCCCGAGGTAAAACGTTTCGGTGAAGACGATGAAAATGACAGACTTATAAGGAAGTACGGATATATAGGAAGAGAGAACATTCTGAAAAAAGTCGATGAAAATGACGATTTGAAGAATAATCTGTCGGTAGCCGCACATATAATTCATGGGTCCAGTGACGGAAAGTTCAATATATCTTATGCGGTAAGGCATATGACAAAAGAAGAAATTGAAAAGGCCAATTTCAAGTATCTCGATTATGATGAAACGGTAAAGAAATATGACCCTGCGAAACTTAAGGACGGATTCAATTATGTGGACGGAGAAAAAATATTCTACATTTCCAATCCCGCTTTAGGTTTATGGTCTTCAAGGAAGAAGTTTGAAGAACAGTGATATAGTCTAAGCTGTTTTGTAAGTTTACAAATTAATATATAAGATTAAGCAGATATAGTTTTAAAGTCATTCCGTGAGGGGTGACTTTTATTTTTCCGCATTATTTGATATTATTAATAAAACAGCATTACTTTATCCGCTTGTTTGCTTAGTTTGGGTAAAAGTAGTGCAGGTGATGGAAATGAAAAAAGTTGAAGAATACAAAGAGATATTTGATAAATACGGCGGTATGATGAGGACATGCCAGCTGAATGAAGAGAAAGTCCTTTATCGTCCGCTTCAAAAACTTGTGGATAAAGGTCTTGTAGAAAAAGTACGCTACGGATATTATCAGTGGATAGACCATGATGACCTCAGTGAGATTTCTACCATAATTCGCCTCTTTCCCGATGCAGTACTTTGCATGTATTCCGCTCTCAGATATTACGAATACAGCGATAGAATTCCCGGCGAATGGCACTTGGCCGTAAGTAAGCACTCGGGTAAGTCACGCTTTAAGATTGACTACCCGTTTGTAAAACCCTACTATGTGGAGCCTTCAATTTTGGAACTTGGATTGACATACGGAGATATTAACGGACATGAAGTGCGTATTTATGATAAAGACCGACTGATTTGTGATTGCATACGGTATCGAAACAGGATGGACAAAGAGATTTTTAATAAAGCGATTCAGAGTTATGTTACAGATCCGAGAAAATACATTCCAAATTTGTTGGAATATGCCGAAATACTGCGTGTAAAAAAGCCTGTAAAGGAATTGGTAGGGATATGGCTATGATGAAATATCTGATAAAGTTCCTATCCTTTGCGCAATGTATGTGCAAAATCAATATGCGGCATACCGATTAAAAATAATATTTTCATTATCTTATTGACACTTGGTGAAAAGGTCATATAATAACAGTTGAGTTTAGTATTACTTAACATAAAGTTAAGTATAGTATGGTTGAAAGGAAGGGTAGTGATGGATATAGGCGGTAAGATAAAGCAGCTTCGTTTATTGAACTCTCTTACGCAACAGGAGCTTGCAGACAGAAGTGAACTCTCAAAGGGATATATATCGCAACTGGAGAGGAATATTATTACACCGACGATTGCTACATTACAGGATGTGCTCACAGGATTGGGCACCAATCTTGCACAGTTCTTTTCCGGTACATACGCAAGCCAGATTGTATTTAAGAAAAAAGATATGGTTACAAAGAAAGATGAAACCGAAGGGCGGCAGATTATGTGGGTAGTACCCGACTGCCAGAAGAACGCTATGGAGCCTATCATCATGACATTGTTACCGGGCGGGGTAAGTTATCAGGACGACCCGCATGAAGGTGAGGAGTTCGGATATGTACTGGAAGGTAAAATAAGACTGGAGATTGATGACAAGAAATATACGGTCACAAGGGGACAGTCTTTTTACTTCAAAGCCGATACTAAACATTTAATACGTAATAATTCCGATAAAAAAGCAGTGGTTTTGTGGGTGTCCACACCGCCGAGCTTTTAAATATAACTTTGGAGAAGACATGGGAAAGAAGATTATCGAACTTAAAAACATTTACAAAAGATTCGGAGATTTTACCGCAATTGACGGCATAAATCTGTACATAAACGAAGGTGAGTTTTTAACATTATTGGGTCCTTCGGGGTGCGGTAAAACCACCACATTGAGAATAATCGGGGGTTTTGAACAACCTGATGAAGGCGATGTGCTTTTTGAAGGTGTAAGGATAAATGATGTCCCGGCACACAAAAGACCGCTTAACACCGTTTTTCAGAAATATGCATTATTTCCGCATCTTACGGTGGGCGAGAATGTCGCATTCGGTCCCACAATTAGAAAAATCAGTCCCGATATCATTCAGAAGGATGTGAAAAAGTATCTGGAAATAGTAAATCTTGAAGGTTATGAAGACAGAGATGTCTCCACCTTAAGCGGCGGTCAGCAACAAAGAGTGGCCATAGCACGCGCCCTTATAAACAAACCCAGGGTATTGCTGTTAGATGAGCCTTTGGGAGCCTTGGATCTGAAATTGCGCAAAGATATGCAGGATGAACTCAAGACCATGCATAAAGATGTCGGAATTACCTTCGTATATGTAACACATGACCAGGAAGAGGCATTGACCTTGTCGGATACCGTAGTGGTAATGAATAACGGAAGAATACTGCAGATAGGAACTCCGGTTGATATATATAACGAGCCCAATAACGCATTTGTTGCGTATTTCATAGGGGAGAGTAATATAATACACAACAGCATTATGGTTAAAGATAAGTTGGTAAACATAGACGGTGTGGATTTTAACTGTGTAGATACGGGATTCGGACAGAATACACCCGTTGATGTTGTAGTAAGACCGGAAGATGTGGTACTTGTTCCCGCAGATAAAGCGGATCTCAAGGGTATAGTTACATTGGTCACTTTCAAAGGTGTACACTATGAAATATGGGTGGAAGGCCCGACCTTCGAATGGAAAGTTCATTCCACATTACCTCAAACTGTTGGTGATGAATTGGGTATTACGGTGGATCCTTACAATATTCATGTTATGAAACATGAACCGTTGGAGATTCCGTCTGAGGAAACGGCGGTGGAGGTATGAGTAAAAGGCGGTTTGCTTTTCCTTATCTTATCTGGATGACAATCTTTATCGTCGTTCCGCTTTTTTTAATATTTTTCTATGCCTTTACAGATAATGCCTCCGGAAAGACACTCTTTACATTGGAGCATGTAAAGGCGATATTCCAGCCTTTGTATCTGAAGGTAATAGGAAGATCCTTTTATATGTCACTTATAGCTACTTTGGTATGCTTTGTAATGGGATATCCTGCAGCTATGATACTTGCAAGTAAAGATTTTTCCCAAAAGAACACAATGCTTATACTGATAGTATTACCCATGTGGATGAATTTTCTGTTGAGAACATACTCCTGGCTGTCACTGTTGGAAAATGAAGGTCTCATAAACAGATTCCTGGTATCTATAGGCTTGGGGCAGGTTCAGCTCATGTATAACAATTTTGCCGTGATATTGGGCATGGTGTATAACTTTCTGCCTTTTATGATACTGCCCATATATTCCGTTTTAGTGAAGATTGATAAGAGTGTAGTAGAAGCGGCAAAAGATTTAGGAGCCAACGGTGCAAGGGTTTTCCTACGCATAATATTCCCGTTAAGTATGCCCGGAGTTGTTTCCGGTATCACAATGACTTTTATGCCGGCTTTGTCCACTTTCGTTATATCCCGATTGCTGAGCGGAGGTAAGATTACGCTTATAGGTAATATAATCGAGCAGCAGTTTACCATTACCGGTGACTGGGGATTGGGTTCGGCATTATCACTGCTTCTAATGGTACTTATATTCATATCCATGATATTTATTAATAAATACGGGGATGAATCGGTGGGAGCGGGAGGTCTGTTATGAAGAAACTGTTAAAGAAATTATATATTTTTCTGATACTGCTGTTTCTTTATGCTCCCATTATCGTTCTGATAGTATACTCATTCAATGCGTCCAAGTCGCGCGCTGTATGGCAGGGTTTTTCTTTAACATGGTATCAGCAACTTTTTACCGACAGTAAGATACTGAGCGCTTTGGAAACCACATTTCTTATAGCTCTTATAGCTTCGGTGGTAGCTACCGTTTTAGGCACTTTTGCCGCCATGGGCATGATGAAAATGAAGAAAAAAACCTTTGAAACAGTAAGAACAATAACATATATTCCCGTCTTAAATCCCGATATTGTAACGGGTGTTTCTCTGATGATGTTGTTTGCATTTATCGGTATTGAGTTGGGGTTTGTGTCTATGCTGTTGGCACATATCACATTCTGCACACCTTATGTAATAATCTCGGTATTACCCAAACTGTATCAGTTGGATATGTCGGTTTATGAGGCTGCACAGGATTTAGGTGCCAAACCGTTTTATGCACTGAGAAAAACCATAATACCTCAGCTCATGCCGGGAATAGTTACGGGATTTCTGTTATCCTTTACATTGAGTGTGGATGACTTTGTTATAAGCTATTTCACAACCGGGGGACATGTGGAGAACCTTTCCATGATAGTATTCTCCATGGCAAGAAAAGGGGTTAATCCCAAGATAAATGCAGTTTCGGCATTACTCTTTGTAACGGTAATGATATTGCTGCTTATTGTAAACAAACGTGAACTTTCGTCCAAAAAGCATGCAGCAAAGAACAAAGACACGTTGTTGAATAGAGAAAAACAAATTATAAAGTATAGGAGAAATGAAGGAAAATGAAAAAAGCATTGGTTATTCTGTTATCTGTGATAATGGTATTATCCTTTACAGGATGTGCAAAGGATAGGGAAGTATTGAATGTCTACAACTGGGGCGAATACATCGACATGGAAGTTTTAGACATGTTTGAGGAAGAAACCGGTATTAAGGTTAACTACAATACATTCGTAACGAATGAAGATATGTATGTGAAGCTTTCCAAGGGTAGGGTGTCATATGATGTTATCTTCCCGTCCGACTATATGATACAAAGAATGATTGACGAGGATATGCTCCAAAAAATTAATATGGACAATGTACCCAACTATTTCAATATAGCCGATGTGCACAAGAATCTTTCGTTTGACCCCGATAACGAATACTCCGTTCCCTATCTTTGGGGAACCGTCGGAATATTGTACAACAAAACTATGGTAAGCGATACCGTAGACAGTTGGGATATATTATGGAATGAAAAATATTCGCAAAAAATATTTATGCAGGACAGTCAAAGGGACTCCATGATGGTGGCCCTTATCAGATTGGGCTACTCACAGAACACTACCGACCAGAATCAGGTAAATCAGGCAAGGGATCTTTTAATTGCACAAAAGCCGCTGGTATTGGGATATCTGGTAGATGAAGTAAAAGATAAAATGGTACAGGGTGAAGGAGCATTGGCTGTGGTATGGTCCGGTGAAGCGGTTGCCGCTATGGAATTAAATGAAGACCTTGCATTTGTTATTCCCAAGGAAGGAAGTAACAGATGGGTGGACAGTATGGTAATACCAAAGAATGCAAAGAATGTATCGGCAGCGGAAAAGTTCATTAACTTTATGTTAAGAGATGATATAATGGTCATGAATGCAAATGAGACCGGTTATTCCATTACTTCAAAAACCGCAATTGAACTGCTGGATGAGGACTGGCGGAATAATCTTGTTGCATTCCCTACGGAAGAGATGATGTCCGAATGTGAATTTTTTGAGTATAACGCTGAAGCTACGGTTATGTACAACAAAGCATGGACGGAAGTTACCGCAAATTAAATAAATATAGTTTTTTATTATATGATTTATAGTATATAATTAGAATAAATAATATGTAAGGAGCAATAGTTTGGGACTGGATATTGGAATAGATCTCGGTACTTCTTCGGTACTTATATATGTTAAAGGAAAAGGTGTGGTTTTACGTGAGCCTTCCGTTGTATCAAGAGATGAAGACGGAAAAGTTAAGGCTGTAGGTGAGGATGCATGTCTTATGATAGGCAGAACCCCTGCCAATATTGAGGCAATAAGACCGCTTCGTGACGGTGTCATATCCGATTATGAAGCCACGGAAGAAATGCTCAAGTACTTTATTAAGAAGGTTTGCGGAAAGAAACTTCTGCTCTACAAACCGCGCATAATGATATGTGTACCCAGCGGGATAACCGAGGTTGAAAGAAGAGCGGTTATGGATGCGGCCGACAAAGTCGGTGCAAAAGAAGTGTATATTATCGAAGAACCCATTGCAGCCGCAATAGGAGCCGGACTGGATATTACCAAGGCATACGGAAGTATGGTGGTGGATGTCGGCGGCGGAACAACGGATATTGCGGTTATTTCTCTTTGCGGAATTGTTAAAAGCAAATCCATAAAAATAGCGGGGGATACATTTGATGAAGCCATTATCAGGTTTATGAGAAGAAAATACAGCCTTCAGATAGGTGAGAGAATGGCCGAGGAAATGAAAATACGTATCGGTTGCGTATATCCCAGAAAAGAAGAGGTCTCAATGCAGGTCAGAGGCAGGAATCTGGTCCTGGGATTGCCCAGAACCATCGAAATAACTTCATCGGAACTTATGGAAGCTTTTGATGAGGTAGTTCAGCAAATTGTTGACGGTGTTAAGAATGTACTGGAAAAGACACCTCCGGAGTTATCTGCGGATATAGGTGACAGAGGTATAGTATTGACCGGCGGCGGCAGCCTTATATACGGGCTGGACACCTTGCTTTCCATTAAGACCGGTCTGGAGGTTACCATTTCCGACGATCCCATATCCTGTGTGGTTTTAGGAACCGGAGAAGCATTGGAGAATCTTGATAAAATCTTGAAGCTTAGGGTTATTAAACAGGAAGAAAGGAGCCACAGATAGCATGAAGACAAAAGGATTAAGATTATACGGTGTGAACGATCTCCGTCTGGACGAATTTGAACTGCCTGAAATAAAAGATGATGAGATATTGGCAAGAGTTATAACCGACAGTATATGTATGTCATCATACAAAGCCGCCATACAGGGAGCCGGACATAAAAGAGTACCGAAAGATATCGCAAAGAACCCCGTAATAATAGGGCATGAGATGTGCGGAGAGATACTGGAAGTAGGCAAGAAATATAAAGGCAGGTATAAAAAAGGACAGCTTTTTACAATGCAGACCAGCCTTAACCATCCTTCCAACATATATGCGGCTCCGGGTTATTCATTCAGATACACCGGCGGAACGATACAGAATATGATAGTAGCCAAAGAGGTTATGGAAATGGACTGCCTCTTGGAATATAACGGAGATTCCTATTACCAAGGTTCGTTGGCGGAACCTTACTCCTGCATAGCCGGAGCATTTGCCGCAATGTATCACACGAACAGAATTAATTATGAGCACACAATGGGCATAAAAGAAGGCGGAAAAATGGCAATACTGGCAGGCGCGGGACCAATGGGTTTGGGTGCAATAGATTATGCAGTTAATCAGAAAAAGAAACCTTCGCTTCTGGTTGTTACCGATATAGATGATGCCAGACTGGTAAGAGCGGCCGAGATATTTTCTCCCGAATGGGCCGCCGAACGCGGTGTCAAACTTATATATCTCAATACAGGAAAAGCAGAAGATCCCGTTAAAGCACTTATGGAGCTTTCCGATAATAAAGGATATGACGATGTATTTGTGTTTGCTCCCGTAAAACCGGTGGTGGAACAGGGGGATAAGATATTAGGTTATGACGGATGCCTGAATTTCTTCGCGGGACCGTCGGATACAACTTTTTCGGCATCTTTCAACTTCTATAATGTGCATTACAACTCTACGCATGTAGTGGGGACAAGCGGCGGAAATACTGAAGATATGAAAGAATGCATAACCATGTTTGAAGAGGGAAAACTCAATCCTGCAGCTATGGTCACACATATCGGCGGCTTGGATTCCGCTGCGGAAACAACATTAAATCTTCCCAAAATACCGGGAGGCAAGAAACTTATCTATACCGGAATAAGTATGCCTCTTACCGCTATCAGCGAATTTAAAGAAAAAGGATATCCCGAGCTGGCAAAAATTTGTGATGCAAATAAGGGATTGTGGTGTAAGCAGGCGGAAGACTGGCTTTTGAAGCACAGTAAGAAGATATAGCCGATAGTTTCATTTGATTCAATCTTATTTATTAAAAGAAAAGAGCAGTTTATCTGCTCTTTAAATGTATTTACTCTTTTTTGATGAAATTTAAATAGAATATACAAAGTCCGATTAATACGATATAAGTCCGTATTATAGTACACAACTCTTGTTATTATGTATTTATCCTGAGAAAGGCGGTTACATGATATGAACAATACGGATAAAGCGAAAACAAGTACGGTTATATATGTTATCTCATTAGTGACAGGTTCGGTTATATACTGGCTTATACTGTTCTCCTACATAACTTCAGCTTTTGCATTTGCACTGTCGGCGGCGGGTTATGCAATCAGCATTTTGTTTTTGTTGACAAGGTATAATGAGTACATTATCAATAAAGATTACCGGGTTATGAATAAATACTGTGATGATGTTATGTCGGTATGTCCTAAATGCGGGCACATGCACATTACCTCTTACAGTAGAGCATTTAACAGCAGAATATTCATGAATATCAGAAAATATCTCTTGTTTCAAAAAAATGTCCGGTCTGTTCATGTCATCAGAATTGCCAAATGCAATCAATGCGGACACATATGGTATGGCGGTTATACGAGTATTGACAAAATAAATTCTTCATTTGATGAAAATTGCGTGCAAAATAACGTCAGTTAGTGTAAAATAGCATCAACAGGTACAAACGGGGGAATTTAATAATGAAGAATAAAATGAACAAGACCGAATGGAGCTGGGTGCTGTACGATGTGGCCAATTCCGCGTTTACAATGCTTACTACAGCTCTTGTGCCCATTTATTTTGCCGCAATGGTAGCCAATACAAGTACCATTGAATCCAATGAGGCAACAGCACTATGGGGAAGTGCGAATTCAGTGGCAATTTTAATACTTGCATTGCTTTCACCTGTTTTAGGTGCGATAGCGGACTACAAAGGTATGAAGAAGAAAATGTTTGCTATAGCATTGTCGGTAGGTCTGTTGGGAGCTTTCGCGATGGCATTTATGAATACATGGCTGTCCTTCCTGATAATATACATTATTGCGAGAATCGGATATTCCGCAACCAATGTATTCTATGATTCCATGCTTACCGATGTGACAACGGACGACAGAATGGACAGAGTATCTTCAAACGGATATGCATACGGGTATATAGGCAGTTGTATTCCTTTCATATTATGCCTCGTGGTCTATATCTTTCAACCTTTCGGATTGGATGACACTTCTTCCATGCAGGTAGCATTCATAATAACGGCATTGTGGTGGTTGCTGTTTACAATACCTTTATTCAAGAATGTGCATCAGGTACATTATATCGAAAAACAGAAAGGTATAGTAAAAGGTGCATTCTTAAGAATTGCAAACACATTCAAGAATATAAAGAAGAAAAAGGATATATTCCTGTTTATACTTGCATATTTCTTCTATATTGACGGAGTATATACTATTATTACGATGGCTACCATATACGGTACGGAACTGGGACTGGATTCTGTGTCCATGGTGCTTGCTTTATTACTCACTCAGTTCATAGCTTTCCCGTGTGCAATTATAGCCGGTATACTGGGAACAAAATACGGGACACTGAAGATTATAAAGATATTCATAGGAATATACATGTTTGTGGCAATCTTCGGTTTCTTCCTTGTAAGTGAGTGGCAGTTCTGGGTGCTGGCGGCCGTAGTGGGAATGGCACAAGGGGGCATACAGTCACTGTCAAGAGGCTTTTTCGGCAGGATTATTCCCAAAGAAGAGTCCAACGAGTACTTCGGTTTCTTTGACATATTCGGCAAATTGGCGGACATAATGGGACCGCTTCTTATGGGATTGTTCGGTATAATAACAGGACATTCCAGATACGGTATTTTATCTCTGATCCTGCTGTTTATAATAGGGTTTGTACTGTTGTCAAGGTTGCCTGAAGGTTTCGGTGAAATAAAATTAGCACAGGGAGAGTGAAAAATGTGGCATTTTATGGCAGATAATACAGTGTATGCCGAAATACTGCATAAATATTCAAAAATGAGCAAATTTAATGGAGTTTATGCATATATAATGGATATACCTGCATAAGCAAACTTGGTGTTGTTAGAAGCAATGTTATTTAAACACAACGAATGTCATATTTTTCATATAGTAAGAGACGTGAATAAATGATAGAATACAAATGGTGAAGTCTAAAAAGCATATAAAAAAAGGGGGGTTATATATAATGAAATTAAAAAGAGTTCTTTCTCTGGTTATGGTATTGGTACTGTTAGCAGGATTATGTCTTTCACTTGCGGGTTGCGGAGAACCGGAAACAGCCACATACACTATCACCAATACAACTCCGAACACGGTTGCACTCAAATGGATTAGGAAAGTAAAAATTCAGCAACAATGGTCGGATATCAAACCCGGTGATGTGCTGGAAATAACGATGGATATACACAAGAAAGATCCTAATATTTTAAGTGTGTTCTTTGGCGGTTTTAAAGTCGGCAGAGATGTTATAACTCCTGAAAACGGATTTGTCGACGGCGGGAAATACTATATCATCATTTTCCGTACACCCGGTGCTTCCAAGGATGAGTATAAGATTGTTCCGGATGACGGATCATACGTGAAGCCGGCACAATAGAACAGAGGTATTTAATTGGGAATATGTGAGAAGGTATTCGGCTTTGAGTTGACCTTCAAAACATCGGATAAATTGTTTTCATATAAGAGTGCCGATAAAGGTACTCTTTTAATATTGGATAAATGTGATATAGATGCATATGAGAATGTTTTGTGTAATGATTTTACTCTGACACTGAGTAATCCTCCGTATCATGCCGATTTTTCGCAAAAACGGTTATTTTGTATTCATGGGAGTAAAATCGACCGATTTAAAGTTAAAGAAAGATAGAAACTGATGCTTAAAATTATATAAAAATCCGGTAAAAGAGTTTTACGGAAATATTACTCAAGTATTACGGTTTTTTGATGTTGACATGACTTGTTATAAGTAATAATATGAAATGGATGGAGGTATCATATGGGATACAAAATGGGTATAATCGGATATGGCGGAATGGCTTCATGGCATCATAAAAATTCTGTCAAAGTGCCCGGTTTGCAAGTAACAAGCGCCTTTGATATAGATTCCGAGAGACTTAAGGTAGCAGAGGAAAACGGATTAAAAATATATGATAATGTTGATGATTTTTTGAAGTACGGTGATTTTTCCATAGTTCTTGTGGCTACACCCAACAACTTCCATAAATACTATTCCATTATGGCAATGGATGCCAAAAAGCATGTGGTCTGTGAAAAACCCGTAGCGATGAGTCTGACCGAATTGGATGCCATGATAGCTGCATCCCAAAAGAATAATGTATTGTTTACCGTTCATCAGAACAGAAGATGGGATAGGGATTATAAAATAGTGAAAAAGGTTCTTACTGACAATACTATCGGCAAGCCTTATACTATCGAGTCAAGAGTACACGGACAAAACGGAGTTATGCACGGATGGCGTGCATACAAGGTGGCCGGTGGCGGGATGCTGTTGGACTGGGGTGTTCATCTCATAGATCAGATATTGTATATGATTGATGAAAAGGTTACGGAAGTTTACTGTCAGCTTTTCAGTATTAAAACTCCTGAAGTGGATGACTATTTTAAACTGTTGCTTAGGTTTGAATCGGGCTTGTCCGCACAAATTGAAGTAGGTACTTATTGTCTGGAAAAAATGCCCAGATGGTATATTAACGCCGATCACGGTTCGCTGATTGTGAAAAACTGGGAATGTGAAGGAAAGATAACAAAAGCCAGCGAGATAGTAATGGAATGGGAACCGGAAGTAGTACAGACGGTAGGAGGTCCTACCAGAACCATGGCACCGCGTCCTAAAGAAACACTGGAGGAACTTGCACTTCCGGAAGTGCAGAGCCAATGGATTGAGTACTATATGAATGTTATTTCCTATCTTAACGGAAAAGAAGATATTATAGTTAAGCATGAAGAACTAAGAAGAGTAATGAAAATAATTGAAGCGGCATTTGAATCAGATAAAATACATAAGAGTATTAAATGTTTTATATAAAGGAGACCAACTATGAAAAGTCAACAGAGAAATAACGAATATTGATGATTCATAGAAAGTATATAAGTAAGAAAAAAAAGGGCATGACAAAAAAAGCCCGATGGACCTTGAAATGTGAATAGTGT
>DUPQ01000045.1 GCA_012838235.1 Clostridiaceae bacterium | reverse complement strand
GAAAAAATGCGTGAATCTCTGCTCGAAGCAAAACGTGAAACGTGGCAGATGATGGAGGCACGAAGACGCTTAAATGCGGCTTTTGCACATGATCTCAGAACCCCTTTAACAGTCTTGCGGGGTTATTGTGATTTTTTGCTTAAATATGTCCCTGAAGGCAAAATCAGCGAAGAAAAGGCAATCTCGACTTTATCCGCAATGGATGTGTATTTAAAGCGTCTGGAAGGATATACTGCAACGATGTCTTCCCTGCAAAAGCTGGAAGAAATAGAACTATCACCTGAAGAAGTGAGTTTTGAAAGACTCTGCGATGAAATCAAAAATATTCCTGTTATGTTGACGTCAAATAAAAAAGTTGACTTTCACAGCAGCGGAAATGGCGTGCTATATGTTGATTTGTCAACGGTTTTGCAAACATATGAGAATCTTGTCTCAAACGCGGTAAGATATGCGGAAAATGAAGTCAGAGTGAGCTGCGTAGTTAAAGACGCTGTTCTTAGCATTACTGTCGCGGATGACGGCCCCGGTTTTACGCAGGAGGCTCTGAAAAATGCCGCTGAACCCTACTTCCGTGCAGAAAAGGACATGTCGGATGTCGCGCATTTTGGTATCGGACTTTATATTTGCCGGCTGATGTGTGAAAAACATGGCGGCTCACTTGTCGTTGAAAATGCTGCAGGGGCTAAAGTTACTGCTAATTTCGCTATATTGAAGCATGAATAAATTTAACTTTAAACGTGAATTTCTAAACAATAGATAAAAAGTTTATAAATATCAAATACACTCTCCTTGAGTTAAAAATAAAGGAGAGTGATTTTATATGCAGAACCCGACTATTCGGATAAAAAACTTAAGCAAATCCTATGGCAAAAAACAGGCTTTGTGCGACATCTGCCTCAATATTAGGCCCGGCATGTTTGGCCTGCTTGGTAAAAACGGTGCGGGGAAAACCACTCTGATGAAAACTGTTGCGACACTGTTGAAAAAACAGGAAGGCAATATAACAGTTTGCGGGATACCTGTCGAGAAGGCTGCCAGGATCCGGAAAATAATCGGATATTTACCGCAGGACTTTAATATGTATGGCGGTATGACCGTATATCAAGCACTTGATTATCTCGGCGTTTTATCCGGTATGTCGAAAGAAGAACGGAAAAGTCGTATACCAACCATTTTAAAACAGGTTAATCTCTCAGAGCAATCAGGTAAAAAAGTGCGGGCATTATCCGGCGGTATGAAACAGAGGCTGGGTATTGCCCAAGCCTTGCTTCACGATCCACAGGTACTGATAGTAGATGAGCCTACCGCAGGCCTTGACCCGGAAGAACGGGTACGCTTCCGTAACCTGCTTTGCGAAGTGGCGGAAGACAAAACCGTAATCCTGTCAACTCATATCGTTGGTGATGTGGAGGCGACTTGTGAAGATATTGCCATTCTTCACGAGGGAAGATTGCTATTTAGTGGTACCGTATCCGAGTTATGTAGTTTAGCTGACGGCAGCGTATATACGGCAGAGGTTACACAGAAGGAATTGCCACGGATACGTTCAGCCTACACCATAACTGCAGTGATACCCCAGGGCAGAAAGAGTATTGCGCGATTCTTATCTCCCGACAGCAAACCTGCATTCGGTAAAGTCATTCAACCAAATGCAGAAGATGCATATATTTTGTGCCTAAGCAAATCAGACAAAGGAGGAGACGGATATGGCTCAATTTAGAATAGAATTAGGACGGATTCTTAAAAGTATTATATTTTTACTCATTGCTGCGGGAATTGTTTTATTTGCTTATACACAAGAGGTTTTTCCACCTGATTCTGATATAACAAAACCTGAACAAAATGGGTATTACGGTATGAAACCTTCCAATGATCCGTCCCTGATTATGCCGGAAGCAGCGGCAAGCTTATTTGAACAATATTCTGCAAATAAGTATATAACCTATCCAAATGGTTTTTATAAAGCAGTCAGACTAAACCAGGCAGATCACAAAAAAATGGCTGAGATTTTATCCGAATTATCTGTGAATGAATTATCTGTGAATGAAATATCGGATGTATCACAGAATTTCAATATAAATATAGATGCAGGAAACAAGGGTTTACAAACAAGCGCAGGAAATTTGCATGCAAATGAAGACGGCAGTTTTCAAGTAATTATGCCGGATAAAGAAGAACATACAGAGTATGACGGATTTCAATTCAACTCCGGGATTTCCTGGGTGCATTTTAAAGAGTTAATGAAGCAGGCAGACAAGTTGTTAGGAGGTGGCTCTGAATTCTCGGAAACGTGGATGAGCCACCGGTTTGGCCAGATCCCTATCACATATGAGGAAGCGTTGGCTGATTATGAACTTGTAATTTCCCACGACAAGGTGACAGGCGCATACGCCCGCTTGTTTTGCGATTATGCGGGGATAATCCTTGGATTACTTCCTGTATTCCCTGCAGTGTTTCTGTGCATGTGCGACAGGAAGAATATCTCTCCCATACTGTATACACGCCGCATATCGTCAGGAAGGTTTATTTTGGTAAGGTTTTCCGCCCTGGCTACGGCCACCATGCTGCCCATACTTTTAATGTGTGCTGTATTGACCTGCATACATGCAGCCGATTATGGGCCGGATAGCATAGATGTATTTGCCTATTTCAAATATGCATTTTTCTGGCTGTTTCCTACAGCTATAGCTGCAATATCAGTGGGATTGTTTTTTACTACACTCACCGGTACACCTGTTGCGATTGCGATACAACTCATATGGTGGTTTATCGACATCCGGGGAGGGAGCGGAATGTATTCGTTCTTCGGTGTACGGTCGTTTCAGCTTATTCCGCGCCATAACGCCTTGGGCAATGTCGAAGCTTATCTGGATTATATGCCAAGCCTTATTCAAAACAGATTTCGGATTGTGCTGATTGCAGCTTTGTTGATTGTCGGGACCATTTATATTTTTAGTGTCAAAAGAAGGGGGATGTTGTATGTTCCAATATTTAAGCGCGGTAAAATACAATCTGCGGTTTAACCTCTTGCCTCATATAGCGGCAGCCATTGGCTTATTGCTGCTTACTCCGGTTCTGTTTGGCATAACGGCTCTTGATTCAATAAGTGCTGCATATCCCATTGAGCTGTGCCTGCCGTTTATCGGTGTAATCCTGTTAACTCCGGTGTATTCGCCTGAGCAAGAGACCGGCATCCTGGACACGGTTCGCGCCCGAAAAACGTCACACCTCCTGATTTGTGGTCTGCGAATCATTATGGCGCTGGCTATGACGGCGATATTCATTTGCGGATTTATCCTGATGATGTCCGCTATGGAATGCGAAGTCTCGGTTATCCATGCGCTGGCTTCCTGCGCGAATGCAATATTTCTTGGCGGTTTAGGTATTCTGGCTTCATCTGTCGGCGGTCATGCAGTGATTGGTTATGTTCTTCCCATACTGTACTATGTTATGGATTTGATGGGGGGATTCAGCCATTTTTCAATATTTTCTATGATGAAAAGCGGTACAACGGATGGCAAGCCGGTAATATTTATTATTGGTATATGTTGTATCGCAGCCTCTATAGGGTGTTGGAATCTTCGCATGAGGAGAAAATAGATTTATACTATATAGCCACCTTTCTTCCATCTATTACCTTCCAATTGCAAGCGATTTCTTCCACTGTTATAATTAGGTATAACTTATTCAAGATTATCAATGGCTGCAGATGCTTGACCAAAAGGGTGTATGAACAGGCGAGGAAGACTTACTAATACTGACTGTTATGGTTAATAGAATAAATTCTAATGTGGAGGGATAACAATGGCTGAAATTATTCAAATAAACAATACTACCTGGCGGGTCGAAGACGGCGGTGTACGTTTCTTCTTGCTTGCTGGGGCAGAAAGGGCATTGCTTATTGACAGCGGTATGAATGCACCGAATGCAAAAGAGATTGTGGAGAGTGTTACAAAGCTGCCAATTATGCTCCTCAATACACATGGCGATCCGGATCATATTTCAGGGAACGGCAGTTTTGATTCTTTTTATATGTCTCCTGACGAAGAAGATATTTATAGGGCGCACGGGGGGCTGGGAGCTATTTTGCCTGTGGAAGATAATGATATCATTGATCTTGGAAACCGGCCGATAAAGATAATTTCCATACCTGGACATACACCCGGCAGCATAGCTGTACTGGATATAAACAACAGGGTACTCATTGGAGGAGACACAATTCAGGACGGAAACATTTTCATGTTTAAGGAATACAGAAGTATGTACCTGTATGTTGAGAGCCTGAAGAAGTTGTCACTGTATGCGGAAGAGTTCGACATAATATATCCGTCTCATGGTTCATTCCCTGTTTACCCGGAATTAATAGCAAACCTTATTGAAGGCGCTGAGCAGATTATTGCCGGAACGGCAAAAGGTAAGGTTGCGGATATGTTTGGTACACCGGTCATGTTGTATAAGTTTCCTTATGCTGGTTTTTTGTGTGATATCCCGGAAAATATAAATGAGGATTATAGATGAATTCATTAATATTAAAAGATTGTATTCTTTGCCCCAGAGAGTGTCATGTGGACAGAACTGCCGTTAAAAAAGGATAAATAATCATTGCTCTAAGCGAGATTTCTTTATTTAGTGCATTAATCCATACATTGTCCAATTTATTGGTTGACACATTGTTTATAACATGGATGATATGAAGATTGTGGGACATGGAGCCAGGTACATTGTCCAAACAAATTAACTAATCGTATTTCTTCTATCATACGCTTTTTGAAAATAATTGGGACAATGAACCTGCCCCTGTGTCCATAACAGAAACCTTTCATTGGAAGAGAACAATAAAGAATCTGTTTGAAAATGTAGGTTGACAGAAATAGCATCATACTGTAAACTTTTTAATATACAATTTAATAAGAACTCACTTTTATATACTTAAAGGACAAGCCACCCAGATTGAATGGTGGTTTTTTAATATATTAGAAAGGAAAGGTATTAAATAATGAAAAAAATATTTTTAATGTTAATTTCGGTGTCATTATCAGTAGTTATGTTATTGTCAGGTTGTGGGAAAAAGTCAGATGTGGCAGGTTCTTCAACAGAAGACGAGACCTTTAAAGTAGGAATGGAAGCAGGCTATGCGCCTTTCAACTGGACCCAGTTGGACAACTCAAATGGTGGAGTTAAAATTCAGGATGCGGCAGAATATGCCGGTGGTTATGATGTTGAAATTGCAAAGTTAATCGCAGAACATCTGGGTAAAGAGTTAGTTATTGTAAAAACTGAATGGGAGGGATTGATACCGGCTTTGACCTCCGGTAAAATTGATGCAATTATTGCCGGTATGTCACCAACTGCAGATCGTATGGAGAGCATCGACTTTTCAGACATCTACTATACGTCAGACCTGGTAATGGTAGTTAAAAAGGGCGGAAAGTATGATGGAGCTACTTCTATACATGATTTCAAAGGAGCGAAGATAACAGCTCAATTAAATACCTTCCACTACACCGTTATAGATCAGATAGAAGGTGTTTTAAAGCAAACAGCAATGGATAATTTCCCGGCTATGAGAGTTGCCCTTGAATCCGGTATCATAGATGGATATATTTCAGAGCGCCCTGAAGGTGTCAGTGCAGAAGCAGCTAATAGTAATTTCAAAATGGTAGAGTTTACAGATGGTTTTGAGACTTCACCTGAAGATACTGCAATCGCTGTAGGATTAAAGAAGGGAAGCGAGCTGACAGCGAAGATAAATGAAGCATTAGCAAAGGTTTCGGAAGAACAGCGCAAGGAACTTATGGATAACGCTATAAAGAATCAACCGGGAGCTGAGTAAGTATTATAGTGAAATTTACTCGGCTCGCTTTATATTTTAGGAG
>DUPQ01000044.1 GCA_012838235.1 Clostridiaceae bacterium | reverse complement strand
TCTTTTTCGGGTGATAAAAACTTTCAACTATTGAAAGATAAGTACGCCCTTTTTGTTTAGTTTGTTTAAGAAAATACGCCATGAAAACCTCCCGGTAATACCGCTGCTGCCCTTATTATACACTTTAAGATATAACATTCCAGCGTTTTTGAGCCTTCCGTTAAACAATTGAATGAGCAACCGTTTAAAGAAATCAGCAAAGAGTATAGTATCGAGAAAGGTAATCAAAAAATGCTAATCGAGAAGGGAACTTCCGGCTCCTTTTTCATGGATGTAGGTTGCAGGAATTTATTTACACATTTTTTACCATTTAATTGTCATATGGATAGGCGGATTGCTGAGGATTGAAAAATTTATGAAAACATATCGTTAATTCCTTAAAACCACTGGATTATAAGTCCGATTAGTGATAGTATGAATAGCAGGTTTTATTCATCGGCATTATATGCGATTGATATGTATTGGTCGGATATGGAAACATATCCGATATTAAAGGGGGAAATAGTGGAGAGTACAACAAAATTCATATTCGTTACAGGCGGTGTTGTGTCGGGCTTGGGTAAAGGCATAACGGCGGCATCCTTAGGAAGACTGTTGAAAGCCAGAGGACTGAAGGTAGCAGCACAGAAGATTGATCCGTACATCAATGTCGATCCGGGAACAATGAGCCCCTATCAGCACGGCGAAGTATTCGTGACCGATGACGGAGCGGAAACCGATTTGGATTTAGGTCATTACGAGCGATTTATCGATGAAAATCTCAACAAATACTCCAATCTCACCTCGGGAAAGATTTTCTGGAACGTACTCAACAAAGAAAGAAAAGGGGAATACTTGGGAGAAACGGTTCAGATAATCCCTCATATAACCAACGAAATAAAAAGCTTCATATACCGCGTAGGTAAAAAGACCAACGCCAATGTGGTAATAACGGAAATAGGCGGAACCATAGGTGATATAGAAAGTACATATATATTGGAAGCGATAAGGCAGATATCTTTGGAATTAGGTCCCGGTAACTGCCTTTTTATTCATGTAACGCTTGTTCCGTATATAGCCAGTTCCGGAGAATACAAATCCAAACCCACTCAGCACTCGGTAAAAGAGTTGCATTCCATGGGAATATCTCCGGATATGATTGTGCTTCGCTGTAGCGATCATCTGGATGATTCTTTAAAGAAAAAGATATCGCTTTTCTGTAATGTAAAAGAAGACTGTGTAATAGAAAATCTGGATATGGATGTTTTGTATGAAGTTCCTCTGGAGCTGGAAAAACTGGACTTCTCTTCTTTGGTATGCAGGGAATTGGGTCTGGTAACAAAAGACCCGGATATGACCGAATGGACGGCTATGATTGAAAGGCTGAAGAAAATAGAAGACGAAGTGGTCATTGCTCTGGTGGGCAAATATATCCAGCTTCATGATGCCTATCTTTCGGTAGTGGAAGCTCTGAAGCATGCGGGATTGGAGAATAACGTCAAGCCTGTTATAAAATGGGTGGACAGCGAAGAAGTCACCGCTGAAAATGCACAGGAGGTTTTTGCCGACTGCCACGGTATTATTATTCCCGGAGGATTCGGGATCAGAGGAGTAGAAGGTAAAATTATCGCATGCAACTATGCCAGAGTCAATAATCTGCCGTATTTCGGAATATGCTTAGGTATGCAGATAGCGGTAGTGGAATTTGCACGTAACGTATGCGGATTGACCGATGCCAACTCCAGAGAGTTTGACGAAAGAAGTCATCACAAAGTGGTGGATATCATGCCCGATCAGTATGTAAGTATGGTAAAGGGAGGCACCATGAGATTGGGCGCCTATCCCTGTAAGATAAAAGACGGAACTCTTATGCACCAAGCATACAAGACCGATGAAGTTTCCGAACGTCACAGACACCGCTATGAGATAAATAACGAATACAGAAAACAATTTGAAGCTGCGGGAATGGTAATCTCCGGAACATCACCGGACGATATATTGGTGGAAGCCATAGAGTTGCCGAAGAACGACTTTTTCTTAGGTGTACAGTTCCATCCGGAATTCAAAAGCCGTCCCAACAGAGCGCACCCGCTGTTTACGCTGTTTATAAAGCATGCAGTGCATAAAAAAGGCAAAAAGAAGTAAACTTGAGTAAAGACCGGCATATTTGAGTAATTTAAAGCAATCGGGATATATTTACGGATAAACAGCATATTTGACCGATTTTGCGGTTTGAGAATATGTGCTATGTAAACTACAATATCTTTAGCACTCTAACGTCTTGAGTGCTAAAATATGGACAATCGGAGGTAGAATTATGGTAATCAAACCATTATGTGACAGAATAGTAATAAGGATGTTGGAATCGGAAGAAACAACCAAGAGCGGTATTGTACTTCCCGGATCGGCCAAGGAGAAACCCCAGGTAGCGGAAGTTATCGCAGTAGGTCCCGGCGGATTTGTGGATGGAAATAAGGTGGAGATGGAACTTGTTGTCGGCGATAAGGTGCTTATAAGCAAATATGCCGGAACGGAAGTAAAGCTTGACGGTGTGGAGTACACAATATTGAGACAATCGGATGTATTGGCAAAGGTTGTTTAATTTAAGGAGGATATGATATGGCAAAACAGATTAAGTACGGAATAGATGCAAGACAGGCGTTGGAAACCGGCATAAACAAGCTGGCGGATACGGTTAAGATAACATTGGGACCCAAGGGAAGAAATGTTGTTCTGGATAAGAAATACGGAGCTCCTCTCATAACCAATGACGGCGTTACAATAGCCAAGGAAATAGAGCTGGAGGATGCTTTTGAAAATATGGGTGCACAGCTGGTTAAGGAAGTTGCCACAAAGACCAACGATGTGGCAGGTGACGGAACCACCACTGCAACATTGCTTGCACAGGCAATAGTAAGAGAAGGGCTCAAGAACCTTGCAGCGGGCGCAAATCCCATGATACTGAAAAAAGGTATTGAAAAAGCGGTAGATGCCGCGGTTTCGGGAATAGTGGAGAACAGCAGCCACATCAAAGGCAAAAGCGATATCGAGAGAGTAGCGGCTGTATCTGCAAATGACGGCGAAATAGGAAAACTGGTTTCCGCAGCAATGGAAAAAGTAGGAAACGACGGTGTTATCACCGTAGAAGAATCCAAGACAATGGGAACCAACCTCGAAGTTGTGGAAGGAATGCAGTTTGACAGAGGATACCTCTCGGCATACATGGTAACCGATACCGATAAGATGGAAGCGGTTCTGGACGATGCATATATACTGCTTACCGACAAGAAGATAAGCAATATTCAGGAAATACTGCCTTTACTGGAACAAATAGTTCAGACAGGCAAGAAGCTCCTTATCATAGCCGAAGACGTGGAAGGCGAAGCGCTGGCAACATTAGTTGTAAATAAGTTAAGAGGAACCTTTACCTGTGTAGCCGTAAAAGCTCCGGGATTCGGTGACAGAAGAAAAGCCATGCTGGAAGATATAGCTATTCTTACAGGCGGGCAGGTAGTTTCGGAAGAGCTGGGCTTGGACCTTAAAGAAACCACCATGGATATGTTAGGAAGAGCAAGACAGGTTAAAGTTCAGAAAGAGAACACGATAATAGTGGACGGTGCCGGAGATGCAGCCAAGATTAAAGCAAGAGTGGCTTCGATAAAATCACAGATTGAAGAAACCACATCGGAGTTTGACAGAGAAAAGTTGCAGGAGAGACTTGCAAAACTGGCAGGCGGTGTAGCGGTAATCCAGGTAGGTGCCGCAACCGAGATTGAAATGAAGGAAAAGAAATTAAGAATAGAAGACGCACTTGCAGCAACAAGAGCGGCCGTGGAAGAAGGAATAATAGCGGGCGGCGGAGCGGCATTTGTAGATGCACTGCCTAAAGTAAATGCCGTCATACGTTCACTTACCGGAGACGAAAAGACCGGTGCTCAGATAGTGGCAAGAGCTTTAGAAGAGCCTTTAAGACAGATAGTCATCAATGCGGGACTGGAAGGTTCGGTTATACTGGCTAAAGTAATGTCTTCCAAGAAAGGTGTCGGATACAATGTTCTTTCGGAAAAATATGAAGACATGATAGAAGTGGGAATAGTAGATCCTACAAAGGTTGCAAGAACCGCGTTGCAGAATGCAGCTTCGGTAGCGGCTCTGATACTCACAACCGAATCACTGGTTTGTGACATACCGGAAAAAGAGCCCCCGATGCCGGCAGGAAACCCGGGCATGGGCGGATACGGAATGTAACCGAAAAAGTTAAATAACTTAAAACACAGGGCATTATCGTCAAGGTAATGCCTTGTTTTAATTAAATCGTTTTCTGCATATGATGGCAATAAGTTTATTGAGTATAAGGTTGTTGTCATAAAAAGCATATTAATACTTATAACTTATAGACTATTTTGAAATTCCGATGTATACTATAATTATCTTTACGGCACTAAACGAGTATTAGTGCCGCAAAAATAAGATTAAGGAAGGTATGGTGTATGGCTGATTCCAAATATCTTAACGGACTGAAAGGCAAAGAGAAATTCTCAAGAAAGGAGATGCTTGAATCATTTCGACGAGAAGGTTATTCGCTGAGTGATGCGTCTTTTTACAAAACATTAGAAGGATTAGTACATAACGGCAATATTATAAGAGAAAGCAGAGATGTGTATTTCGTTCCGGACGGTAGGACTGCGGATTACACTCATACCTATTCCGAACTTGCAAAGGAGGTTGCAAATATAATGACTGAACAATATCCATACCTCACTTATTCCGTTTTCGAGCTGGTGCAACTGAATGATTTTGTTAATCACCAAATTGCTCACAATGTAATTTATCTGTCGGTAGAAGCGGATATTACGGGATTTGTATTTGACACGCTGAAAGAATATTATCCCGGTAAAGTTTTAATAAATCCTACTGTAGAGTTATATCATCAATACTGGAGCGACAATATGATTGTTATTGTAAAGCTTACGACGGAAGCCCCTAAGGGAAAAGAGATTGTTTGGCATGCAAGATTGGAAAAAATACTGGTAGATCTGTTTGCGGAACCGTTGATTATGGAATCTGTCAGCGAAAGTGAGTATCCCGCAATATATAAAGATGCTTTCACACGATATGTTATCGATAAGAAAGCACTTTTCCGTTATGCCAATAGGAGAAAAGTCGACAAGAAAATATCGGAGTTTATAAGAGAGAACGATATAAAGCTTTAAATGGAGAGATAGAAATTATGATTAAACCGGATAGTTTTAAAGAAGAGCATATAAGACAGTTACACATGAAATTTTGTTACCTCTTTGCTACTTGAAAAGAGCTTATCCCGAGGCATATGCATATGTAGTAAAGACAGATGAAATAATGATAGATCGCAAAAAAACACATTAACAAAACCCACATTAAAACCTTTACATTTCCCACATTAGGCGATGAATCTATTTGTTTTTTTCGGTAATATTGCTTTAAGTCTTAAATACAATTTCTCTTACATATTTTTGCAATCTTCTCAAGCAGACATTGCTCCTTGAATATATCGTATTAATGAAAGCTTATCTTTCATTCATTTCGTCTCGGGTAAAACTTCCTCCGCTGTTTACATAATCCGTTTTAGCAAGAAAGGAATCAAGTTTTTCCGACAGGTTATTTTCTCTTGTTTCTTCAATGCAATTTTCCTTTGTACTCGGCGTAATACTCTTAAGCATCATCACCACCTCTATAAAAGTATACCCTATATTCATGTATACTCCCGGAAATATTTTCAAAATACACAATATGTTGACAATTGTGCTACATTAACGGTACAATATGAGCGGAGGTACTGTTATGAATTTTTATACTGTACGAGATTTAAGAACCACACCTAAAAGCCTTTGGGAAGACCTTGTTACCAACGGCGAGGTTGTTATCACCAACAACGGCAGACCGACGGCAATTATGCTGGATATCTCCGATGGCAGTTTTGAAGAAACATTGAAAGCGGTTCGTCAGGCAAAGGCTGCAATCGCCTTTAATTCCATGAGAGCTAAAGCGGCGGCAAAAGGCTACATGAGCGATGAGGAGATAGAAGCGGAGATTGCGGCTGCCCGCCGGGGGGAGTAGTTCATGCTTGTTGTAATAGACACAAATATATTGGTATCGGCACTGTGGTCAAGAAACAGCAATCCGGCCAAGATTGTAAGCATGATTTTGAGAGGTGTTCTTGTTCCTTGTTTTGATTATAGGATAATCACCGAGTATCGCGAGGTATTGAAAAGACCGGGATTTGGTTTTTCCGAGGGCGAAATTAATTCACTGCTGGGTTGGTTTGAGAGTAACGGACACTCGGTGGTTGCTAAACCGTCGGATATTGATTTTACCGATGAAGCCGATAAAATGTTCTATGAGGTTGCAAAGCACTGTGGTGCCGTGTTGATAACAGGCAACCTTAAGCATTTTCCGAAAGATCGGAAAATACTCAATGCGGCTGACTTCTTAAAAGAATATGCCGACGGTTTCTGACGCCATATCTATCCCTAACCTTTTAATTGTAATATCGGTTACAGATGTTAAAATAAAGGTATCGGACAGGAGGGACAAAATGAAGTTTACTAAAATATTTGCAAGCTCTGTGGCTACATTGGACAGTAATGTATATAACGGCGGAGGAACCGACGTAACGGCCGCTTTACAGCGGGTATTGGATAAAGCGGGGGAGGATCAGGGTATTCACCTTATAATGGACGGCGCCGCTCTTATTACCGGTCTGGATCTGAAATCCAATACAACTATTGAATGTTTAAGTAAGGACTGCGGATTCTTTTTGAAAGACGGCTCCGACCGTTCACTTATCGATTTGAAGGAGCGAAGCTATACAAAATTGCTTACGAGAAATGTTTCTCTCATAGGCGGAACATATAACCATAACAACAGGGGGCAACAGCACCATGTACCCATAACGGAAGAGAAATACCGTTTCGGTATAGAAGGCATATCCGACGATTTCGGTGCTTACAGAATGGTGGTGGCTTTCGAGTTTTTCGGGGTGCAGGACCTTATCATGAGGGATATAACCATAAGGAATCAGAGAGCCTGGTCGGTAATGTGCGTCAACTTTAAAAATGTCACCATAGAAAACATATATATTGATTTGCCCAACTGGATGAGGGGACAGAATCAGGACGGTTTTCATTTCTGGGGGCCGGGGCAGTTTCTTACAATGAGGAATATAAAAGGGCGGTCGGGAGACGACTTCATAGCCTTAGGTCCCGACGAGCATGACCTGGTATCTTCCATAACCGATGTGCTTATAGACGGAGTGCATTTGGACTATGCCGATCAGGCCATAAGAATGCTGTGCAGATCAAAAGGACACTTGGACAGGGTAACGGTAAGAAATGTAACAGGTACTTACAGAAGCTACGGCTTCTTCATAAACCCCTGGTTTCCGGGAGACGGTTTCGGCAATTACGGACATATTACCTTTGAGAATATAGACTTACGTCCCATGGACCATGTATATCCTTACAGAACCGCCACTTTGTTTGATATAGGGGGGAACTTCGACTGTATTACATTTAAAAACATTCACCATCAGAACCCTTCGGATAACCGGCCGCTGTGGGTGTTCGGATTGCCTTTCCATGAGAACGACTTAAATTACGCCCCCGATTGCAGGCCGCGTATCAGGAACGTCGTAATTGACGGGTTAACTGTAATTCAGGCCGCTTCCGATGTGAAGGTTGACGGATATATACATGTATATGACCGTGTGGAAAATCTGTTTTTAAAGAACGTGATAGTATCTTCCGATGAGGGTGCCGTAAAGACCGATGCCTTCATAACTTTCAGGAAATTTAAAAACTGTGAAAGATATGGTGCCATAGGAAATCTCGTTACACATGACATATATATGCCTAATGTGGAGAATCTTACCGATAATCCGTCACAGGTGGAGTGTATGTGTGATACATGATATAATTTGGGAAGAAAGAAGAGGTATATAAATATATGAAAAAGATTCTTATCTTATTTTTAACAGCCGTTATATTACTCACTCTTACCGCATGCCAGACATATCTTTTCGGTGTGTATGTAAGTGAGGAGACCGGAAGAAAATATGAGTTTATGAATAATGAGTTTACATGTACGGAAAATGATAATGAAATAAGCGGGACCTATGTTATAAAAAACAAGACCATTACATTTAAATATGACGGTAAGGAAGATACTTTTTCCTACTCGCGTGACGGAGCTGCCGCCGTAATAGACGGTGTGGTTTATATAAGAGGACAATAATGGATTTTATAAAAGCTGTTAATGCGGTGCTGGATGCGGGAGCATTGATGAAAGACGCAACTTATCGTACAAATGCCGTAAAAAAAGGCGATAAGGACTATGTGACGGCATGCGATATAGCCATACAAAAAAGTATAGCCCAAGCTTTACGACAACATTATCCCGACATACCGCTTATCGCCGAAGAGAAGGATAACCGGGATATTTTATCCGATTCCGTCTTTATTTTAGACCCCCTGGACGGCACCACCAATTTTTTACACGGCTATACGCCTTCCTGCATATCGCTGGCTTATGTGTATAAAGAGCAGCCGGTTTTCGGTATAGTGCACGATCCGGTTGCCGATGCCACCTATATAGCCGAAAAGGGTAAGGGCGCCCAACTTAACGGTAAACCCATAAGGGTTTCAAATGTTAAGAATATAGAGAACGCCCTTATAACATGTGAGACCAGTCCGTACGAAAGAGGCGATGCCGATATGCATTTCGATGTGCTGAAGAAAGTGTTCCTGGCATGCATGGATATACGTATAAGCGGTTCGGCCGCATTGGATATCTGTTATGTGGCCGAAGGGGCGGCCGATGCCTTTCTTACACGCAATTTAAGTCCGTGGGATGTGGCTGCGGGTATATGTATACTGACCGAAGCAAAAGGCGTATGTACCGACTGGAAAGGTAACCCGCCTTCCATGAGATATAAAAGTGATATATTGGCAAGCAACGGATTGTTACAGGAGGTACTTTATGAATATACCGGAAAATTATGATGCGACTCCTCACAGCATCAGTGTGAACACCATTATAGAGAGGTATTGTCTGGATAAGATGTATGTTCCGGAGAATATCGACAAGAAGATTATAGATTCTGCGGAAGTATACAGACCGGGATTGCAGCTTGCAGGCTATCTGGAAGGTTTCTGTCCGGAGCGTGTGCAGCTGTTGGGAAGAACCGAGATGAACTTTTTAGGCACTCTTTCCCGTGAGGAGCGGCAGAAGAGACTGGATGCCTACATGCATGAAAGCATACCCTGTATAATAATATCCAATTCGCAGCCGGTATATGATGAGATTATAAAGTCGGCACGGCTGAAGAGAGTTCCGGTTTTACGGACTTATGAAGGTACGGCGGTATTTTTGGCCATGCTCATAAGTTACCTCAATCTGGAACTGGCCGAAAGGATGACCATACACGGGGAGCTTTTAGAGCTATACGGTGTGGGTGTTCTTATCACGGGCCACAGCGGGGTAGGCAAATCGGAGACCGCACTGGAACTGGTTAAAAGAGGTCACCGCCTCATAGCCGACGATGTAGTGGAAATACGTAAGGTAAGCCAGACCACCCTTTTGGGTACATCGCCCGAGATAATACGCCATTTCATGGAATTGCGCGGAGTGGGTATTATAGATGTCAAAGGACTTTACGGAGCGGGTTCGGTAAAAGATATAGACAGTATAGATCTGGTTATAAACATAGAGAGATGGGATGAGAATAAAAAATACGACCGCATAGGTATGGAGGAAAAGTATACCGAGTATCTGGGAATACAGATACCTTCATTGACATTGCCCATAATGCCGGGAAGAAACATGCCCATACTTATGGAAGTGGCGGCAATGGATTTTAGGCAAAAGAAGATGGGATACAATGCAGCCAAAGAAATGTATGAAAGGGTGAACAGGAAATTTGAAAACAATACTTGACAAGTATGATTTTGTAAAATTCAATGAGCCCATGAGCAACTATACCTCATATAAAACAGGAGGGCCTGCAGATATTGTGGCGTTGCCGGAAAATGCAGAATCTCTCAAAGCGATACTTACAATATTGAGAGAATATAATATGCCTGTTTACCTGTTCGGCAACTGCACCAACATACTGGTACGTGATAAAGGCATAAGGGGGGCTGTAATATTAACGGGAAGGTTGAATGACATAGAAGTTGAGGGCAATTTCATAACCGCCTCTGCAGGTGTTTCCATGGCAAAACTGGCCGCAGCGGCATATGAAGCATCCTTAACCGGAGCCGAAGCGGTGTCGGGAATACCCGGCTCGGTAGGCGGAGCGGTATCCATGAATGCCGGATCGTACGGCACATCAATAGAGGATATACTGGTAAGTTCGCAATATCTGGATGAAAACTTAAATATATGTACTTTACAAAAAGAACAGCATCAATTCGGATACAGAACAAGCTTCTTTACCGATAAGAATTATGTAATACTCAATTCAACTTTTGCGTTTACACATGGTGATAAAAGCAGCATAAAGCGGGATATGCTGGAGTATGCAAGAAAAAGAAAATCCTCTCAGCCTTTGGAATATCCTTCCTGCGGAAGCGTATTCAAGCGACCGGCCGGACATTTCGCCGGCAAACTTATACAGGATGCCGGATTGAAAGGCTATACCGTAAACGGGGCGCAAGTGTCGGAAAAACATGCAGGTTTTATCATCAATAAAGGAGGTGCAACCTCAAAAGATATTCTTACAATTATAGACTATATAAAAAGTGTTGTGTATAATAAATATAAAGTAAATCTTGAATTGGAAGTTAAGATTATCGGAGAAGAATAATGCAACTGTTTATCATAACCGGAATGAGCGGAGCGGGCAAATCGTACGCACTTAAGACCATGGAAGACTTGGGTTTCTATTGCATGGACAATATACCGCCTTCCTTTATTCCTAAGTTCGTTACAATGGTACGCAACAACAAAAAGATAAGAAAAGTAGCGCTGGTTACCGATATAAGGGGAGCGGAGCCGCTGGAAAACATATTGATTACACTGGATAAGTTGGATGAGCAGGGTTGTAAGTATAAACTGATATATCTTGTGGCTTCCGATGTAATGCTTTTGAAGAGATATCGCGAGTCCAGAAGGCATCATCCCATGGAAGACGAGACCACAAGCATAACCGAGGCCATAGAAAAAGAGCGGGAACAGTTTCATGATATAAGCAGAAGAGCCGACCACATAATAGATACCAGCCAGCTTTTAGCAAAAGAGTTTAAACGGGAGTTGGCGGAGATTGTCTTGGGAGGACCGCTGCAGGAATCCCTCATAATCACCCTTGCATCCTTCGGAGTAAAATACGGCAATCCGGTGGACTGCGACCTCATATTCGACTTGCGTTTTACACCCAACCCTTATTACATAGAAGACATGAGAGAGATGACGGGGAAAGACCAAAAGGTAATAGACTATGTTCTGGGTCAGAAAGCCACACAGGATTTTCTTAAGATGCTGACCGAGATGGTGGAGTATCTCATTCCTCTGTACATCAAAGAAGGAAAGACCTCACTGGTCATAGGCTTGGGATGCACCGGAGGGCGACACCGTTCGGTGGTAATAGGTGACGAGTTCGGCAGAATATTGGAAAAAAACAATCACAGGGTTACCGTTCAACACAGAGATATAGAAAAGGATGCCATAGTTAAAGAGTATGGCAAGAGATAATGTCATACACCGCTTTAGTAAAAAAAGAACTGTCATATAAAAACCTATCCAAAAGCTGTTGCGAGAAGGCACTGTTAAGTGCCATGATTCGCTTGGAAGGAAAGTTTACCAAAGAACGAAACGGCTACTTTTCCTTACGCATAAACACCGAGGACAATTCCGAGGCCCGCTGGATTATATTTTCCATCAACAGAATATATTCTTTACATTCGGATATCCGCAGAAAAAAGAACAGATTTAACGATAAAACGATATTTACCGTAAAGACCGAAGCCAGTTATGCTTCGGAAAATGCTTTTTCCGATCTGGGTTTCATGGATGCGGATGCCAAAGGTAACGGTATATTTACCGATATAACCGAGTATCTGCTGTCCGATTGTGACAGATACTCCTATTACAGAGGCGCTTTTCTTGCCTGCGGACTTATACGGGAACCCAAGAAAGGATACTTTCTGGAAATAGCATCAAAGAATGCGACCGAGACCGACAGGCTGTATAACATGCTTCTGAAAGAATCGTTGCTCAACGTAAAGCGGTCTAAGCGGCGCAATACCGAATATATTTACTTTTGCAATTCCGAAGACATTTCCACCTTCCTTAACATGATAGGAGCGCATAACGCCCTAATGGATTATGAGAA
This sequence comes from Clostridiaceae bacterium, assembly GCA_012838235.1. Classification (GTDB taxonomy): domain Bacteria; phylum Bacillota; class Clostridia; order DUPQ01; family DUPQ01; genus DUPQ01. The sequence goes on along the minus strand of DUPQ01000044.1, from coordinate 5,180 downwards.
TGCCAGAATAGAAAAAAGTATAATGAACGATACCAACAGAATGATAAACTGTGACGAATACAATACCGACAAATCGGTGGAAACCAAGATAAGACAGATTAACGCCATAAGATATATACAAGGCACCAAAGGGCTGGATTTTCTGGAAGAAAAACTTAAAGAAACGGCACTGTTGAGACTTAACGAAGAGTTGACGGAGTATAACGAGATTGCCGAGCGACTTAAGGTAAAGGTGTCAAAATCCACTGTGCAGAAGCGGTTGGCGAAATTAGAGGGTATTGCAAAAGACTTGGGATATAAAGGATAACGAAGTATGAGTGAATGGTTACAGCTGGAAAAACAGTGCAATGAATGTAAGAAATGTTCTTTATGGGAAAACAGGAAGAATGTTGTCATAGGCAGAGGCAATAAAACTGCCGCCTTTATGCTTATAGGAGAAGCTCCCGGGGAAGAAGAGGATATACAGGGCAGGGCTTTCGTGGGAAGAGCGGGACAGTTGTTATCCATGGCTTTGTCGGCAATGGGTATAGAAGAAGACAACTACTATATCTGTAATATTATAAAATGCAGACCTAAAAACAACCGCACCCCCTATGAACAGGAGATACAGGAGTGTTTACCTTATCTGGACCGACAGATTGAACTGGTGCAACCGGAAGTAATAGTGCTTTTGGGCAATACCGCAGCAGCAAGCCTTATAGATAAAAATATAAGGATAACGCAGCAAAGAGGCACATGGCATGAGTATAAAGGGATACCGGTTATGCTTACCTATCATCCGGCGGCACTTTTGCGGGATGAGTCCAAGAAGATAGATATGTGGAGAGATTTGAAGAACGCATGGAAAAGACTGCAGACCGCTTAAAAAAGCTTTATGAGGAATATATAGAAAAGGTAAAGCAAAGCAACAAAGACTATGATTTCCAGTTTGTCTTTTCCGACGGCTTGATGCGTAAAGGCATTATGCTTATAGGGGAAGCTCCGGGAAAAGATGAAGTTGCACAAGGTAAACCTTTTGTCGGAATGGCGGGAGCAAAACTTAAAGAGTTCATGGAATCCCTGAAACTGGAAAGAGACGACATATTGGTAACCAATGCGGTAAAATACCGACCGTATAAAATTAATCCCAAGTCAGGTAAAAAGAGCAACCGTACCCCGACAAAAAAGGAAATCCAACTTTCCCTGTATTGTTTGGAAAAAGAAATAGAGATAATCAAACCGAAACTTATACTTACCTTGGGTAATGTTCCTTTACGTGCACTGAAAAAAGATTTTACCTTGAATATAGGGCAGTGGCACGGTAAACAGACGGAATATAAAGGCATAACACATTTTCCTCTGTATCATCCCGCAAGCGTTATATACAACAAAAGTCTGCAAAGCGTATTTGAACAGGACCTTGAAGCCGTTAAGCAGTATATTCTCTTACATTTTCTATTATACTTTGTAATGCCCGGCTATATGTAACAAGTGCAGCCTGCTCTTCATTACGTTTTTTAAGTTCCACCATACCGTCTTTGGCATTTCTGCCCACAGTTACTCTTAACGGTATGCCCAACAAATCGGCATCATTGAACTTAACGCCCGCCCGCTCGTTGCGGTCATCTAATATAACATCGATACCCATAGCGACCAGCTCGTCATGCATCTTGACCGCCATATCAAATATGACGGGATCGCTTACCAATGTGGGTAATATATATACTTTATGCGGTGCAACTTCCATGGGCCACACTATGCCTTTTTCATCGTTATGCTGCTCTATAACCGCAGCCAGTATTCTGTCTAATCCTATCCCGTAACAGCCCATAATCATGGGCTTTTTCTCTCCGAATTCATCGGTATACACACAATCCAAAGCCTTGGAGTATTTGTCACCCGATTTGAATATGTGTCCCACTTCCACGGCACTGCTTATCTTTATACCGCTACCGCATTTGGGGCATACATCTTTCTCGCATACCGCCCTTATATCCCCGAAAGAATAACTTGTGAAATCCTTAAGATTTACATTTATATAATGGTAATCGGTCTTGTTGGCTCCGGTAACGAAGTTGGTCATATTCCTAAGCTGGTTATCCAAAACAACTTTACACTTCATGCCTACGGGAGAGGCAAATCCCACCGCAGCACCGGTAAGTTTCTCCACCAAATGATTTTCCGCAAGCGAAAGCTTGTCACATTTAAGCAAACCTGCAAGCTTTTTCAACGACAGTTCTTTATCCCCCCTTATAACAGCCATAACCGGTTCGCCGTCGGCTACCAGTATCAAAGTTTTTGCAAAGTTAACGGAAGAACAACCCATGAAGGAGCAAAGGTCGTCAATTGTCTTTATATTCGGAGTGTGTAAAAGTTCCATGTTCAGCAATGTATCGGAAGAAGCTGTATTATGGCTTACCGCTTCTGCTATTTCCTGATTAGCGGCGTAGTCACATACCGTACAGGTTACCACCTTATCTTCTCCTATATCACTCAATACCATAAATTCCTCCGAGCCCGCCCCATAGGCAATAACCACATCCAGACCGCAACGGGCAAATATATTACAATATGCGTCGTGCATATCGTTATATGACTTATCCAGCCCGGACTCATCCTTATCGAAACTGTATGCATCCTTCATCAGAAACTCTCTTGAACGTATTATTCCGTGCCCGGGACGCAACTCGTCACGGAATTTGGTCTGTATCTGATACAAGGTTAAAGGCAGATTCTTTACCGACCGGATTTCGTTCCTTGCGGTTATTGTAAAGGATTCTTCATGAGCGGGGCCTAAACAGAGCTCTCTTTCCGAACGGTCTTTCAACCGGAACATTTCCGGCCCGAAGACTTCCCATCTTCCCGACTGTTCCAAAAGTTCCTTGGGTATAAGGGCGGACATAAGAAGTTCCAGTGCACCCTTTTTATCCATTTCCTCCCGGATTATCCTCTCTATGTTCCTCAAAGCCTTGTACCCTAAAGGCAAGAATATATATACACCTGAAGCCAAGCGCCTGATCAACCCTGCTTTAAGCATGAGTTTATGGGAAACCGCTTCGGCTTCCTGAGGAGTCTCTCTTATTGTAGGTATAAGCATTCTTGAATAGTACATAGCATTCTCCGTGTACCGTATATTATACCATAGCGGAGATAAGCGGAAACTATTCCGCTTATTTCAGATATGCAGAAGTGTCTTGATATGGGAAGTCTAAAACTGAATCAGGTTGGTTCGGAAATTCAAGAGTAAACAGATTGGAACTCAGATGCATGAAGAAAAACTCCAACAGCTTGTCGGAGAAATATCCTTTCCGATTTCTTTCAGCTATATACCATGGGGACATCATATATTAATAATCACAAAGTGCAAAACAATTGAGGAGGCACTTTTCTACGTCAGACGTACGATTGATGAAGATTTGAGTCGTAAAGCTTTGGACGATTATATTCGTGCCGATTTGTATCATGTATCCGGCGGAGCGCTCACTGCTCTTGATTAGTACCTGCCAATGCCACAGGGTAAACTTGCCCAAGAGCTTTTGAAGGAAAATTATGACCTTGGATTTATCAACCTTCCTACAGTATATGATGAAATAGTATTGGAAGAAGCTATTGATTTGCTCCGCTAAGTGCAGTATAATTGCACTTGGAGGAGCAAATAGTGGTAGTAACAACTTCAATGCTTATTGAGCAATACGGTAATTACAGAAATCCGAAGAGTAAGATTCGACGTCTTGTAGATAATGGTGAATTATTCCCGCTAACACGGGGAATATATGAAACAAATAAGGATGCTAAGGGGCATTATCTTGCAGGAGTTATATACGGACCTTCTTATCTGTCATTTGATTATGCTCTTTCGGTATACGATTTAATCCCGGAAGCTGTTTATGAATATACATCTGCAACCTTTGAAAAGAAGAAGAGAAAACTATATGAGAATCTGTTCGGAAGGTTTTCTTATCGGGATGTTCCTGCGGATGTTTTTCCGTTCGGTATTCTTATCCGAGAGGAAAACGGATATGCGTACAGGATTGCAACAGCGGAAAAGGCACTGTGCGATAAGCTTTACATAATGCCGCCCGTGACCAATCAAAGAGATATAGAGGAAATGCTTTTTGAGGATTTACGCATTGATGAGTACGAATTTGCTAAGTTGGACAGAAACTTCATATTAAAAACAGGAGAAAAGTATCACTGCAATAATCTGAAGTACTTAATGAAGTATATGCGGAGAAGAACTTTTTGAACGAAAGGATATGTTGACAAGCATGAGCGATTACGATATATTATGTCCAGTGATTAGGTTGCAGATGCTTGCGGGGCCTGGAACCGGGAGAGAACTTGCGAGGTCTCTCTTTTTTTTCGGTTATGTTTCCTGTTGATTCCGGAAAAGTATATAAGAATTACTGTGAGAGAACTTTCTTCAGCTATTTAACCGTTCTTTTTTGTTCACTCAATGCTCTTTCCATAAGTGCATCGGTAAGCAGTTTTGAAAAATTAATGTTGTTTTTCTCGCCGTATGTATTGAGCCATGCAGGTATTGTTATATTCTTCCTCACCGCCTTATTTCCGTATTTTTCAGCGTAAGCATCAATATCCAGTGCCAGAAGACCGGCAAATGAGCCTTCGGGTATAATTATATCGGTTTGTTCGCTTGCCTTCGGATAGCTGCGACCTTCTTCAAGTTCGGTAAGAATCCAACCGCCGGCCGCATCTGTGCCCATCTCGATTGCATCGCTGAGGCTGTCTCCTTCAGTGACACATCCCGGAAGATCGGGAACTTCCACTGTATAGCCTTCTTTTTCTTCACATGCGGTAAAGATTGCGGGATATATAAGTTTCATTTTGCGGTACCTCGCTTGTTTCAATATTGATTATCTGAGTCTTTCCTGTGCAGCAGTCATCTTTCATCCGTCCGTAATCTTACCATACGCATTATGCGCATATATGTCAACAGAAAATGCGTATTATGCGTATGTATTGAAATAAGTCAAACGGCATTTGTGTATCGGCAGGAATACTTAAGTAATACGGCTGATTAACCTACTGGTACCGATGCGCAAGTAGGTAGTTAAAAAAACCTGTTGACAGTGCAATATTGCTATGCTAATATTTAGGAGCTGTCCAAAAACAGATAACATTTATGTTGACACGCATATGTTTAAAATGATAAGATAGCAGGGCGCTCTCTGAAAAAGGGC
>DUPQ01000043.1 GCA_012838235.1 Clostridiaceae bacterium | reverse complement strand
GCTACCATATAAGCATGGCTTCCTACTGTTTTCTTTACCGCATTTTCCCATACTATCAACCAGTGATCCCAGTAAAAACAGGAGCCTGCATGTCCGTTGGACATAAGATTCCTTACATTGGTGGAACTCATTGAGAATAACTCGGGATGTATAATGCCTTCTACATAGCACTTTCTTAAGAATGTACATGCATCAGCCATGACCGGCTTTATAACCGGATCTTCCCATATATCATCTCTCGGATTCCATACAGGAACCAGTGCGGATTCCCAATTGGGTGTACAACCGTATGCCTTGAAAATATCCTGCATCAGCCATACATGTCTTGAGCAGAATCCCCAAGTGTCGTTATCTCCGTTTTTGTCGGGGTCATTGTAGGTAAAGGCTTTTGATACCTCATAGAACTCATCTATGGTGGAAGGTCTGGACATTCCTACCGCATCCAACCAGTCACCTCTCATTGTTCTTGAAAACCATGAAGGAGTACCGTCACCGCCGAATGCAAGTCCGTATACTGCTCCGTCATATGAGAAAGTTTCTTTCCAATGCTCCGGAACAATAGTGTTCCAAACTTCATTATCGGCAAGAAATTCATCAATTGCCAGCACAATACCTTCCTGATACCATTTGATTCCGTCGGTTCCTGCGAAAAGTCTTACTATACCGGTAAGATCACCCGATACAGCTCGAAGATTGATAGTTTCAATGTACATGTCTCTGGCATGAGCATGAATGTTGATTGTGAAACCGTAATGTCTGTTCAGGTAGTTTTTATACGCTAATTTCTCAGCTGCATTTTCCGTTGCATCACCGTAATAGTAAAGGGTAGTTATATCCATTACCGCCGGTTTCTCTACCACTGCAGGTGTGGTATCGATTTGTGTTTCCGTGGGTGTTTCAGTCTGAGTACTCGTCTCTGTCGGTTGCTGTGTTGCAGTTTCAGTAGGCTTTTTGTCGCAAGCCGTGAAAACAAACGAGCAAACAAGCACCAAGCAAAGTACCAAACTAATCAGTTTCATTTTGTTCATTGATTTTCCTCCCTTGAATAAATATTCAAAACTCATATCCATTATACACTTTTTTTCATACCAGTCAAGTAAAGTGACTAACAATATGTTAAATAAAAATAAAATATTATTGATATAAATTTCGTATAAATTAACAAAATAGCATTATTAAGCATATTTAATCCAACTTTTGTCGGAAAATCACATATAAAGGATTATAAAAAAGTTAGACAATACTCTGAGTTCGCTTGCTGATTTAATGAATTTTATTCATTAAAGCCAATGCTTGGTTGCAATAGAGGCTGTATTATGTAATGTCGGAGTGGCATATTTAGAAAAATCTTACTTAAAAATGTTAGATAATCGTTCTTTATAAAGAGTATTTTGCTCTGTTCAACAGATATACCTTTTCTTGACAATGTACAGTATTTACAATAAAATACTGTGAAGAATATTGGTTTCGGAGAGTATTGTTATGGAATATAATCCTAAAGAAATTGAGGCAAAGTGGCAGAAGATTTGGGACGATTTAAAGTGTTTTAATGCAAAGGACGATTTTTCACTACCCAAGTATTATGCCTTGGTGGAGTTTCCCTATCCTTCAGGCGAGGGACTGCATGTAGGTCATCCCAGACCGTATACCGCATTGGATATAATTGCCAGAAAAAGAAGGCTGCAAGGATATAATGTGCTGTTTCCCATGGGATGGGATGCATTCGGATTACCTACGGAAAATTATGCCATGAAGCATAAGTTGCATCCTGCGGCTGTAACCAAAAACAATATAGCAAGATTTAAAAAACAGCTTAAATCCATAGGATATTCATTTGACTGGGACAGGGAAATCAGTACAACCGATCCTAAGTATTACAGATGGACGCAGTGGATTTTTCTGCAATTATTCAAACACGGACTTGCATATAAAAAGAATATGAGTATCAACTACTGTACTTCCTGTAAAGTAGGTCTTGCCAATGAAGAAGTGGTGGACGGCAGATGCGAAAGGTGCGGAGCGGAAGTTGTAAAGAAGATGAAGAATCAGTGGATGCTTAAGATTACCGACTATGCCGATAAACTTATTGAAGGTCTTACCGATCTCGATTATCTGGAAAGTATAAAAGCACAGCAGATTAACTGGATAGGTAAATCCACAGGAGCCGAAGTATATTTCAAATTGACAAATATTTCCGAACCTCTTGTTGTGTATACTACAAGGCCGGATACTTTGTACGGAGTGACATATATGGTAATATCTCCGGAACATCCGTATTTAGAGGAATATAAATTATTAATTGAAAATATTGATGAAATCCGTGAATATCAGACCGAAAGTTCAAAGAAGAGTGATTTTGAAAGATCGGAGATAGCCAAGGAAAAAACCGGAGTGGAGATAAAAGGTATAAAAGCCGTAAATCCCGTTAACAACAAAGAGATATCCATATGGGTATCGGATTATGTACTGATGTCCTACGGTACCGGAGCGATAATGGCTGTTCCCGGACATGACAAAAGAGACTATGAGTTCGCAAAGAAGTTCAATCTGCCCATAATTGAAGTGGTATCGGGAGGAGATTTATCGGTGGAAGCATACACCGATATTGAAGAAGGAGTAATGGTCAATTCGGGTATCATCGACGGATTGGAAGTAAAAGACGCCAAAGTTAAGATAATTGAATATATTGAATCAAAAGGAATAGGAAAAGCAAAGGACAATTTCAAGCTCCGTGACTGGGTATTTTCCAGACAGCGATACTGGGGAGAACCGATACCGCTGGTTTATTGCGACACATGCGGTTGGGTACCTATTGAAGAATCGGAGTTACCTTTGTTGTTGCCCGATTTGGAAACATATGAACCTGCGGAAGACGGGGAGTCGCCGCTTTCCAAGATTACCGATTGGGTAAATACAACCTGTCCGAAATGCGGAAAGCCTGCTAAACGGGAAACCGACACCATGCCCAACTGGGCAGGATCTTCCTGGTACTTTTTAAGGTATATTGATCCTCATAACGATGAAGCATTCGCATCCAAAGAAAAAATAGCATACTGGATGCCTGTGGACTGGTATAACGGGGGAATGGAGCATGTTACGTTGCATCTGCTTTACTCCAGATTCTGGCATAAGTTTCTTTACGACATAGGTTATGTCAATACTCCCGAGCCGTACAGTAAAAGAACCGCACACGGCATGATACTGGGTGAAAACAATGAAAAGATGAGTAAATCGCGCGGTAATGTAGTTAATCCCGATAAGGTAATAGATGATTACGGTGCCGATACCTTGCGTATGTATGAGATGTTCATAGGGGATTTTGAAAAAAGCGCTCCATGGTCGGAAAACGGCGTTAAAGGTTGCAGGCGATTTATTGAAAGAGCTTTTAAGATGACGGATTTCATGACCGAAGAGGACAACTACTCCAAGGATATGGAGACGCTGATGCATCAGACCATTAAAAAGGTTACAAAAGATTTTGAAATAATGAAATTCAACACCGCCATTGCACAGTTGATGGCATTTACCAATGCAATTTATGCTAAGGGAAGTATAACCAAAAAAGAGTTTGCAGACTTCCTTATACTTCTTAACCCCGTTTCTCCTCATGTTACCGAAGAGCTATGGTCATTATGCGGATTTCCCGGGTATATTCATCAACAGAAATGGCCGCAATATGATGAGGCCAAAACCGTTGAAGACGAGATAGAAATAGTCATTCAGATTAACGGCAGAAACAAGACTAAAATATTCATAAGTTCCGATATGTCCAGAGAAGATATGGAACAACTGGTATATAAAAATCAAGAAATATTAAATGTTCTGGAAGGGAAGCAACCTAAGAAGGTTATAGCGGTGCCCAAGAGACTTATAAACATTGTTGTGTAATGGATGAGAAGAAGATATTTGATATAGCGATAATAGGAGCGGGTCCTGCCGGAAGCCTGCTTACTATGCTGTTGGCAAATCAGGGTCATGACATATTACTTATAGACAAGAGAAATCTTGACGGTTATCCTCCCGTAAGGCACAAGGCCTGCGGAGGGCTTCTTGCACCCGATGCACAAAGGGTTTTAGCTTCTTTGAATCTTAACCTTCCCAATGATGTGCTGGCTAATCCGCAGCTTTTCAGTGTGCATACCGTAGACTTGAATACCGGTTTAAGAAGAGATTATCAGAGATTCTATCTCAACATGGACAGAGAAAAATTCGACCGGTATCTGTCTTCAAAAATACCGGAAAATGTATGCAAAGAATACTCCGCAGTGGTCAATAAGGTTGAGTACGAAAATGACCTGTATACTATACATACAGGTACCGGGAAGACATATAATTCAAAGGTTTTAATAGGTTGTGACGGAGCCGGATCGGTTGTGAGAAAGTGCTTTTTTACAAAAGAAAAAATGCCTTTCAAGCATTATTATGCTATTCAGCATGTGTATAAATGTGACGATGCCGGTGCTAAATATTATGCAATATTTGACAAAACATTGACCGATTATTCAGGGTGGGCATTCCCCAAAGACGGTACTTTTACTATAGGTATGGCATTTCCCGACGGAGCGGACGGTAACAGACTGTTTGCTCAACTTATTGAAAAAATGAAGAATGACGGGTTATCAATAGGTCAGGCTGTAAATAAGGAAGGCTCACTGTTGTTACGACCGGACGGCTATCCGAAAACATTTTCAAAAAACAACAATACATTGTTTCTTGCAGGTGAAGCGGCCGGTTATGTGTCGCCCAGTTCCGCAGAAGGATTCAGTTTTGCTTTTTACAGTGCATGTGCGTTAGCAAAAAGTTTTGAAAAAGGCGGCAATATATCTAAAAACTATCGGCATGAGACAAGAAAAATGCGGATAAAGTTGTTCTTTAAGGTAATAAAAGCACATTTGCTGTATAATCAGTTTATCCGAAAGATAATAATGGTTTGCAAGATAAAGGCGATAAGATAGGGGAGATGCAATGGCGTTAAAAGACATAAAATGTTTTGTATTGGATATGGACGGAACTATTTATCTGGGAAATCAACTTTTTGATTATACAAAAGAGTTTTTAGCCACGGCGGAGCAATGCGGAATAGATATATGGTACTACACGAACAATTCCTCAAAGAACGCTAAGTTCTATATCAATAAACTGAAGAAAATGGGGATTGTTTGTGAAGAGAGAAAGATGCTTATCTCCAATCAGGTAATTATAAAGCATCTTCTGGAGCATCATCAAAAAAGCAGAGTATATGTTGCCGGTACACAGTATCTTATCGATGATTTTGAGGAAGCCGGAATTAATGTAACGGATACGGATTGCGATGTGGTTGTTATGGGATTTGATACAACGCTGACATATGAAAAGCTTGTCAAAGCCTGCGATTTCGTGCGTTACGGTGCAACTTTATACGGTGTCAATATGGACTACAACTGTCCTACCGAAACCGGGTTCATTCCCGACTGCGGTTCCATATGTCAGTTGGTATATGCGTCTACGGGTGTAAGTGCGGAATTTTTCGGAAAACCGTCAAAACATACGGCGGATTTCATTTTTGAAAAGACCGGATACGATAAAAAATCACTGGCAATAGTAGGGGACAGAGTATACACCGATATAGCCTTGGGAGCCTACAACGGTTTTACATCGATACTTGTTCTTTCCGGGGAGTCTTCTTTGGAGGATGTAAAAAACAGCGACGCAAAACCCGACTTGATATATGCTTCGCTGAAAGAAATATCAGAAGATTTAAAGAAGATATATAAACTTTAATGCATTACATCTGAATAAAAGGATGTAAAGTACATTTTTCACTTATCCGGTAGCTCAATTCGCTGTCGGATATTATACTGAATTTTTCCGTTCTGGTACTGTTGGCGTAATTTTTCGATTTCACTTTGACAAGCGATACTTTGACCGAACTTAATAAGTCTTTGGGAATATAGACCAGAACGGCAACGCTTTCACCGGGCTCAAGGGAGACATATTTATTGGAGAAATCTTCCTCTACTTTGTAACTGCCGATATGTGTAACCTGAATATCCACTGCGGAACTGTTGCCGTAGTTTTTCAGTATTATCACCCCTATATCCAGCGGTTCATTGCTTTTTTTCAAATCCTTGCCTTCATCAAGAGTAAGTATATTGTTTACATATGCCGGGAAGTTGGCTTTGATATCCAACATATGTTTTTTCAGTATATCCAGTTCTCTTGCCGGTCTCAGTACGGGAATACTTTTTTTGTCCAGAACTATTATAAGTGCAAAAAAGAAAATAATCGCCACACATATAACCATTGCGGCTATCACCAAAAATGCAAATCCCAGCATTTCCGCCTGTGCTATCGTATCAAAAAGCTGCTTCATAAACCCCTCCCGCATTATCCGTTATCTTTTGTATCTTTATCATTATTATCTTCCTTTTCCTTTGTCTTATCAACAGTGCGTTTACTTGTTTTATAAAATACAACTATGATAAGAACCAGTAAAATCACACTTATGCTTAATGCCGCAATAAACGCCGGGGGAAAGGGTTGCCTTTCCACCATTGCCGTTACCGCAACATCCTTTGGCGGATCTTCCGAAGAAATCTTAACGGAAGTCACTTCCGGAATAAGAGAATCGGCAGCTACAATGAGTGATTTGCCTATATAATTGTTATTATATGAATAGGAAACTTCACCCAAGATGTCACCGACTCTTACTTGCGTATATATGATATCATCTCTCAATTCGATTGTCTTGTCCAATTGCCAGGAATCGGTGTCATACGGTACTAAGTGTTCTATGTACATGGCATTGGCTAAACGGATGTCCTCATGCGTTCCTATTATCTGTCCGGCTTTGACAATACTTTGGACGCCGAAATCCGTATAAGAATATTTCATAAGCTCCAAAGTCAGTTCCGTAGCGGTTTCTCTTTCTTTTGTTCCTGCCATTACCGTAAGAACTTCCCGTCCTTTCTGATCGGTGGATAATGCTACAAGTAAATTCTGTGCTTTTGATGTGTATCCGGTTTTTCCGGCGGTTACTACAAAATCATATCCCGTATTTGTGCCCAGTATAAGGTTTGTATTCTTAAGCGTTTCAAACTTCTGTCTTAAGTTTGTTGCGGGAAGATTGAACTCTTTTTTTCTGCATATTGTGGATATGTTGAAATTGGAAAAAGCCGCTTTTGCTATCAGTGCCATATCTCTTGCCGTTGTATAGTGAGCATCATCATGAAGTCCGTGAGGTGTCACAAAATGTGTATTTGAAGCACCTAATTCCAAAGCTTTTTTATTCATCATTTCAATGAATGCTTCTTCTGTACCTGCAACATTTTCCGCTATTACCAGTGCCACATCATTATAACTTCTTATCAACAATGCGTGGAGCAGGGAATACAAATCCATTGTTTCATTCTCTTTGAGTTCCAGTTCGGTGCTTCCTTCCTCAAGATATCTGGTTGCATTCAGCGAGGTAGTAAAAACTTTATCCAAAGAACAGTGTTCCACCGCTACAAGGGCTGTCATGAGTTTTGTGGTACTTGCGGGATAAATCCTCTTGTCGGCATTATATGAGTACAAGACATCTCCCGTCTCATAATCAACGGATATATATGAACGACATAATTCGGGATTGATTATGCTTTGAGCGTTACCTTGTACATTAATGTTGAAAAGGCATGCTGCTATTGTTAATACAAGTATTATTGAAATGCTTTTTCTCATGATTACCTTTCTTTTGTAAATTATACTACATATGATATTTGTTTTGAATGAAAAGAATTGATTTTGTCAGTGGTAACTTATCAACCGATGTGATAGTAAGTATCTATGAAAAAGTACACACCCGTAATTATCATTACCGTATGCTTCGTTTTTCTGATTATATTTCTCATTGTCAGAAATATAAACAGGGGATTTGTGGATATTCCCGACGAACATGAGCTTTCAACAGCTTCTACCAAGGAGACCATTAAAATATGTCTTAAGGGAGAAATAAATAATCCGGGAATATATGAAGTGGAAAAAGGCAGTATTCTTACCGACCTTATAGACAAAGCCGGAGGTTTGACAGAGGATGCGGGCCAAGATATTAATATGGTTATGGTGCTGGATAAAAACATGACCGTTTACATACGACCGAAAAGCCGGGCGGGAGGAATAGATATATCGGATAACAGCGATGTCATAATACAAAAAGATGATGAAAAGGTGCTTTTTGAGAACAAGATTGATATTAATACCTCTTCAGAAGAGACTTTATGTCTGCTTCCGGGTATAGGCAGTAAGACTGCTCAGGCGATAATCGCTTATCGTATTAAGAACGGTAATTTTAAGGTTATTGAGGATATAATGAAGGTGCCGGGTATAAAAAATGCCAAGTTTGAGAAAATTAAGGAATATATCACTGTTTCCGGCGAGGATTGACAAAGATGTGTTCATTAAATATACTTTTCTATGCTGCGGATGTGGCGGAATTGGCAGACGCGTTGGTCTTAGGAGCCAATACGGAAGTGTGCAGGTTCAAGTCCTGTCATCCGCACCATTCATTGGAAAGCAGCAGCTACATCTGACTGCTTTCCTTTCCTTTTCTTTTCTTCATTTTGCAAGTTTTGTCAGCGAATTTAATGAATTAAATTCTGTAAGAACACTTGTCTTATTGCGAGTGAAAGGATTTGCAAATATTTACTATCACGCACATGTATCGCACTTGAATTGCACAGTAATATAATGTATAATACTTTTGTAACGGAGGTGATAAACTATGGGCCAGACCAATATAACAATAAGAATGGATCGCGAACTTAAGCAGGAAGCCGAGAAACTGTTTAATGAACTCGGCTTAAATATGACTACGGCTTTAACAATGTTTACTAAGGCAGCTGTACGCGAGCAAAGAATACCTTTTGAGCTCTCACTTTCCAATCTCAACAGCCAAACGCTATCTGCTATCCGCGATGTTGAAGAAGGTAAAAATTTGCATGGACCTTTTGAAACAATTGAAGAATTGGTGGAAAGTTTAAATGCTGAAGATTAAATATCACAGTTCATTTAAGCGCGACTATAAACGGTTAAAAAAGCGTGGAATGAATATGGATTTACTCCACGAGGCAATTAGTTTGCTTGCGAAAAATACGCCTTTACCTGAACATTATCGAGATCATGCACTTACAGGCAATCTTAAAGGTTACCGAGATTTGCATATAACTCCCGATTGGCTTCTTATCTATAAAATTAAACGGAAAGAGCTCATCTTGATTTTGAGCAGAACGGGATCTCATAGCGATTTATTTTGAGAGAATAGGGAACTATTTAAGGAATATCCTGCCTATTGACTGCCTGCAAATATTGATTTCATGGGATTTTATAAAAAAGTCCTGTATCGCCATCTGCACCAAAGAAGATACGGCACCCGGTACAGTTTATCTGTTGCCTTATAGTTTCTTTATCTTCTTAAAAACCCTGTGTATCAATGCATTAAAAAGCAACGATGCAAATGTCGCCTTAAAAACATGAATTTATCTTTCTCTTGTAAATGAACCGCTTCCTCTGTAGGTGTTTACAATGCAGGTGAATTTCCAGCCGCATTTCGGACATTTTATAACATGATAAATGATATCATCAATCCAATATCCGTCTTTCTTATGTTCTCCTATAGGACAGTTACCTTCTACCAGGATAAAGTTTTCTTTTTCAATCAGTTCTTTAATATATTCTATGGTTTCTTCATACCGTTCAGGTGAAATAAAGTTGTGAACTTCCCTGACATCAAAACAATGTAAACATGTCGAATCGGAATATTTTGTTGTACCGGACGGTTCAAAAATAATCAGATTCTCTTTTATCGCCTTATGAGTCAACTCTACAAGTTGCAGAACATCCTTTTCGACATCTGCATAATGAAAATAATTGGCCTGGGGGAATATCATAAACGGCCAGAAAACATTACCGGCTTTATCCTGTACTTCTATAACAATAAATCCGCGTTCACATTCCATTATTATTTTATAATCATCGGGAGAATAGTTGTATTCCAGATAAAAGACGCACATCTGAACAGGTCCCCAATAATCAACGAGCTCGACATCATCACCGAAAATATCCAGCATTATTTTATGACAATTTCTCATGTTTTTGGCGGATATGGATTCATCTTCAAGTATAAGTTTCATATTCAATCATGTCCTATGCAAATTTTGATTTGTTATGTTAATTATAACATAATTTGTGACACCCATGATGTTTTGTGTGTATTCTTCTTTGCAATATATTGCAAACCTTTTTTTAAAAAAATTCTCGTATTTAGAGTTTGAAAAATATTATACTTGATTTTATTATAATTTGAAGTATAATAATTTTGAATGTAGTGATTGCAGTAATCATTTTATTCTTTGCGGTATGTTTAGTATGCTTAACAGATATCGTAGTTATATTGAAAGGTGTGAATATTCCATATGAAGAGATTTATAAACCGCTATGCGGAAATTGAGGAACTTGAGGGTGAATATAATAGAAAGGGCAGTTCATTTGTCGTAATATACGGAAGACGCAGGGTAGGTAAAACAACTCTAATCTCAAATTTTATTAAAGATAAAAATGCTCTATTTTTTCTGGCAAGTGAAGAATCGGAATGGCAAAATATGCTTATTTTTCAAAAAAAGGCTGCCGAATTCACTCAAAATGAGTTACTCAGGGACGCAGATATAAAAAGTTGGGATACTATTTTTAAAGCAATTATGACTGCAGATTATGAAAGTAAACCCGTTATCGTTATGGATGAATTCCAATATATAGGTAAGTCCAATTCGGCATTCCCGTCAGTCTTACAACGTATTTGGGAAGAGATTTTAAAAGACAAAGAGGTTATGCTTATTCTTTGCGGCTCTCTTGTTTCAATGATAGAGTCACAGGTTCTTAATTATAACAGTCCTCTTTACGGAAGAAGAACGAGTCAGATTCGGTTGACACAAATTCCGTTCAAACATTATCATGAATTTTTCCCCGATAAAGAAAGGCATGAACTCATTGAAATGTATGCTATAACAGGTGGTGTTCCAAAGTATATAGAGCTTTTTTCTGAAGCGGATGATATATATTCGGCTATAAAGAACAATGTCTTGGGTACATCAAAGTTTCTATATGAAGAGCCGCAGTTTCTGCTTCGACAGGAGGTGTCCGAGATAGGAAGTTATTTTACAATAATCAGAGCCATTGCCGCGGGGAAGACTAAAATATCGGAAATTGCCTCTTTTCTTGAAGTCAAGGCTACAAGTCTTACAAAATATCTTAAGACCCTTATTGATTTGGATATTATTGAGAGGAAGATACCTATTACCGAAAAAAATCCTGAAAGAAGCAAAAAAGGACTTTATAGAATTAAGGATAATTTCATACGTTTTTGGTTTTTGTTTGTCTATCCCAATCGTAGTTATATCGAAAGAGGAAACACCGAATTTGTCATGCAACTGATAAGAAAGAATCTCGTCACCTCTCATGTTTCCTATGTTTACGAAGATGTCTGCCGTGAGAAAATGTGGGATCTTTCAGACAACGGCAAGCTACCCTTCAGGGTTTCTAAAGTAGGTTCTTGGTGGAATTCCAAAACCGAGATAGATATTGCGGCAATAAACTTTGATGAAAAAAAGATAATTTTAGGTGAATGTAAATTTTGGAAGGATAAAGTCGGCATGAATATATTAAGGGTACTTGAGGAAAAAGCCAGAACTGCAGTACCGGAAAGCTCCGCATACAGCATTTATTATATCTTATTCAGTGCAGCCGGTTTTACCGATGAGCTTAAAAGCTGTGCGCAAAGCAGAAAAGACTTACTGCTGTTTGATGACTTGTTATCGAACAATAAATAATATTATTATAGCCACTCGTACAATGGAAGTCAGGTTAAAATTGTTGTCTATTTTAACGAAGCGGGACTTTTGAATAACGGTTTTAAGCTGTCAATTCGTATTTTGTTTTTAACTCGCTATGCCGACTGAATGGAATAAATTGTTCCTTTTGCAGTCTTCCCAATACAATGCCGGCATCAATTTCCATTTTATTTGCAAAAGTAATAATTGCGGTTTTGCTAAAATCTTTATTTAATGTAAATGCATCAAATTGTTCATCGGGAATAAGTAAGTTACGTGCAAACGCATCTGCAGCTTTTTCATCTTCATCAGTTGTTCCCTCAGTTTGATTGATATGCTCAAGAACAATGTGCCCTATTTCATGGAATAAACTGAACCAAAATCTGTCGGCATCTTTTCCTCTGACTGTCATACCTAAAACTATTTTGCCACCGTCATAAAATGTTGCACCGTGTAAAAATGATCCGCCTATATGTGGTAAGAATGTAAGAGCTATCCCGCAGTCTGCAAGTTCTTTGCGAAGAATCGGGCAAAAGTCGGAAGGATTTTTTGTAGTCATTTTTCTAATATCGGGAAGTAATGTTTTCAGTTTTTCAATGTTTACTGACCTCACAGATAAGCTGCGACTCTCAAGTTTTGCTTTCTGCGACCACGAAATAAGTGCGTAGTCACTTTTATCTCCATCTCCAAGTTTTCTGCACACTATGCGTGGTATAAGATGTCCGCTTACCAAACCCAAATTAACAACTTCAAAAAACTTTCTTAAATTGAAAACCTTTTCTTTTGGATTGTACGTAACTTCAACCCATCCGTTTTTAGCCATTTCATTATATGGAAATTTTTTTACTATTTCGAGATCTGCGTCCATTTCATTTTCTTCTTGTGCTTTAATTAACTTTTCTCTGTAAATTATCTCCAGATTATTCCAAAAGTGCGCAGGAAGACCCAGTACCGATTCTAAACGCATTGCAACATCACAAGTAAGCTGAACCTCACCGTTGATAAGTCTGCTTATATGTTTTTCGGACATGTCCATTCTTGACGCAAATTCCTTTTGGCTCATTTTGCGATCGGTAAGCTGCTCCTTGATAGTTGTACCCGGCGGTATAGCAATATATGTTCTGCTCTTAATCATTGAAAGCCCTCCAATTAAATTTAATGATAATCAATTATTTCAATAATGTTTACAATCTGTATTTCATCACCTGTTATTTCAAATACCAACCTGTTAGGATTTACTAAATCTACTGCATACTGACCGCTTCGATTACCTCGGAGCATGTGACATCTACCGATTCTGTACTTAATCATAAACTCAACACTTTCCGCCGCTTTTATCTGGTCAATACGAAGATGTATTCTTTCCGCCATTTCAATCCCATATTTTTTCACAGCTACAGAAGCATTTGTGCAGATTCTTCCAATAGCTTTCGTTCTATATTTAATCTGCAACTTTAGCCTCCTTTTTATGGTAGCATTAACCTGTGAGGTTAATTCCATTATAACTTTTTTTCACCTATTGTCAATGCAAAATTTACCTATGAGGTAAATAATTGCTCTTAATGCTGATGCAAAATAATAAGTATGTAAATAAACGGTCCATGCTTATCATTTTAGTAAAGAGGTAGATTCTTTAGTGGTAAGGTAACTACTTGCATGTAAAGAATAACCTTATATCTTTATTCTATTGCGCTTTATTATAAACAACAGCACTTCATTAAACAAGCGACAATCTGTTTATATCTCTATCTGCAAAAAGTCTTGGTTTTATGCAAGCCGATTAAAACCGATATAATTCCTTTATCGCATCGGCCAGCGCAACCATATCTTCGGGATACACATCTCCGATATTTCCTAATCTGAAAGTGGGTCTGGAAGTGAGTTTGCCGGGATAGATAACAAATCCTTTTGACTTAAGCGATTGGTACAATGCAAAGAAGTCCAGATTACCGAGCTCAAAAGTTGTTATGATATACGATTGATTTTCCGGTGCAATAATAGACTTGATGCCCAGTTCTTCCAGTTCTTGCAATAAAACTTTATGATTTTCCATATAACGCTTTTTCCGAGCTTTAAGTCCGCCCTCCATTTTATAATCATCGATAGCCTGTCTCAAAGCAAGCAGTATGTTGGTGGGGGAGGTGAAACGGAACTTGCCGTTTGTTTCGCAGAAACACTTATATTGATCAAATAAATCAAGACTGTGTGACGAGGAGTTGCCTGAACTTGTCTCTAACAATGTCTTCTTTACCACTACAAATGCCAACCCGGGTAATCCTTCCAAACATTTATTTGCACTTGAGGCCAATGCATCGATATCCAGACTTGGCATATCAATATCGTAAGCTCCGAAGCTGGACATGGCATCCACAAGAACTTTTTTACCGTATGATTTGCAAAGTTTTGTTAATTCTTCAACAGGATTTATAATGCCGGTTGTGGTTTCGCAATGAACGAATGCGACTACGGAAATGTCTTGCTTGTGCTTCTGTAATTCTTTTTCAACAGCTTTAACATTTACAGGTTGAGTCATATCAAAACTGAGATATGTATAATCTTTACCCGATTTGTCAGCGATGGTTAACATTCGTTTCCCGTATTCGCCGTTTACTAAAAATAATATTTTCTCGTCTTTTCGGCAGAGTGTATTAATCATTGTCTCTACCGCATATGTGCCGCTGCCTTGTAAAAGAACGGTGGTATAATCATCGTTGGCTGAAATATGTGTAATATCCTTTATTACCGAAGTTGTAATAGCCTTATACTCATCGTCCCAGGTACAATGATCTGTGAGCATGGCATGCTTAACAGAATACCTTGTAGTCAGCGGTCCCGGTGTCAATAACTTCCGTGCTGCATTTTGATTGAGCTTTCGGTCTATATCCGTAATTACATCCAAAAGTTCATTCATGTCGTCGATTATATAATCCGCTCCCGCCTTGTAGTACGAAGCACGGACAATTGCTTTTCGCTCTTCCAACTCATTTTTTGACAAGGCTGAAACCTCTCTGCGGGTAAGACCCAACTCCGACGAACCCATAATAATGCCCACTGTCCAACAATTTGCATTTTTCCCTTCTAATATATCGGTACATGTATCTCCCACTTTTACCGCTTCTCTCGAATCTGAAATACCGAAGTGCATGAGATTGTTCCAGATCATGTACGGATAAGGTCTGCCCTTAGCAGTTTTGTCTGCACTGATCCAGTAATCGGGGGAGTAGCCTTGTGCCGAAACTTTATGTAAAATGCCATTCATCATCTCGGAGGTGTAGCCAGTAGTGGAACCTATCCTGATTCCCCGTGCTCTGAGAGAGGCAACCGTTTCAATGACATAATCTTTAACATCACAGTGTTGCTCTAAATTGGCAAAGAGAGTTTCTTCAAAAGTTTCGTAAGCCCTCAAAATCTGTTGCTCCGTAACAGGTTCAGGCAGCATGGCTGCAATAGCACGTGTATGATCCAGTTTTAACAGCCCCATAGGTTTTCTTGCCATTTCATTAGAAATATCTATACCTATACTTTTAAATCCGTCTATAAATCCTTTTATCGGTGCAAAACAGCCGTAGTCAATAGTTGTTCCCGCCCAATCAAAGATAACCGCTTTTACTCTCTTATCCATTTATACCTCCAGAATCTCTCTATACAATTCTTTAATAGTTTTTTTATCAAACTGAACCGGATTGTTACTCAGTCTTTCTATGTTTACCGAATTTGTAAGTATATCCAAATCCTCTTTGTTTACATTATCAGGCGGCAAAATATTCAACCTCTGTAGCAGCTCTTCAAAAAATGATATTGCGGCTTCATGATTTTGTTGACCTAATGCAATAGCAATGTCATCAAAGTTGCTCATTTGCTTCCATACTTTGGGAAGGCAGATGGCAACGGCATGACCGTGCGGAATTCCGTAAAGAGAAGTAAGTTTATAGCTCATGGCGTGGGGTGCCGTCGTAGTGGTAATATTTATTGCCTTGCCTGCCAGATGGGATGCTAAAAGCATTTTTGCATTGCCGGAATCTTCATTTTTCAAATAACTGTCCATATATTTCATAATTAAATCTATCGCTTCCTTTGAGTACCTGATACTTTCTTCGGTTGCTCTTTTAGACCACCAGGACTCTATTGCTTGGCAGAGTGCATCCAGCATGGTGCATTTTTTCTGATACAAGGGTAGTGTTTTAAGCAAATTTGATTGTAAAATAACATACTTAGGCAGCAGACATTGATCGGAAACGGAGTGCTTTTCTCCGTTTATGTAGACTACCGCAAAATGAGTTGCTTCACTGCCGGTTCCGGAAGTGGTAGGAACGGCCATTAAAGGATAATCGGCACCGCTGTAGTATTTTATCGCCTTGGCGGTATCTATTGTACTTCCTCCGCCTACTGCCACTATAAAATCGCAGTTATTTTTCTTTAGTATTTCTACACCTGTACATATATCTTCATAAACGGGGTTGGAACTGAACCCGTCAAATCGCATAACTTTGCAAGGAAATTTTATGCCGAATGTGTCAAATATTTTGTCACACACCAACAGCGGTTTTTTACCTTTTAATATATTAAAAATTGAAAAATCGTAAAAAACCTGTTGCATCGTCATTTCACCTTCGCTTTAATTCCGGTTGCCAGTATTTCCAGCAAAATAACCGCTGCAAATACTATGTATGTGATGAATCCCAGCTCGCGAAGATCAAAATAGTGGCTGCCTGCCATGTATAAATCGAATCCTATTCCGCCCGCTCCCGCTGCAGCACCTACGGCAATGGCATTTGTGAAGTTAATTTCAAAACGTAAGAATGTCCATGCCGTCATGCGACTTATAGAGGAGGGAAGCATTGCCTGAAATACAATTTGCCAGAAACTTGCTCCGCTTGCTTTTAATGCTTCAATTGTGCCTGCATCCACCTCTTCAATGGATTCCGCATACGCTTTAATTAAATAACCGCAACTGTGAAATGTCAAGCCTATGACAGCAGCTACACTGCCAAGTCCTGCTGCAACGGTGAATATGAGGACCCACAGTATTGTAGGTACCGCCCTTATAAAAGCAACAAAGCTTTTTGTGATACCGGATACAATAGGATTGGCAATATTCTTTGCACATAGCAGAGCTCCGAAAAAAGCTATTATTGCACCGAAGATGGTGGAAAGTGCACCCAGAGAAAATGTCACAAGCAGTTCTTTTAATGCTCCCGCTAATGTGTTATATGTCAGTTTAGGTTGACCGAACAGTACTTTGGCATTGTTCCAGGTGCCGGCAACGGCTTTAGCCATGTCAATATCTTTATAATCAAATGTCAAAAATCCGTATACGGTAAGTGCCACCAGTGCAAATATGGTTATTCTTATAGCAATACCGCCCTTGGATTTTGCCGTGGTTTTTATCTTTCCGCTTCGAGTCTTTCGCATGTACTCCTTTATATCAATATAGACAGGAAGTTTTTCCGTCATATTAAGTTCACTCATTACATAATAACCTTTCTTATCCTGTTGGATATTATCTCTATAGCGATAACCAGTATAACTATGGCTATCACCACAAGACTTGCCGAACCGTAATCCATTCGTTTGTAGTATAAGTCAAACAGATATCCGATACCTGTTGCCGTAAGCATACCTATCAATGTGGAGGAACGGATATTTGTTTCAATCATGTATAAGACCCATGAAACAATTTCCGGCATGGATGAAGGAATTACTCCGTTAAATACCGTTTGCAAAGAGGTAGCACCGGTGGCATATAATGCTTCAACACAGGATGCACTCACTTCATCTATCGTTTCAATAAATGCTCTGGTGAGCATACCGAAGGTGGCAAAAAACAGGGCGAAAAATCCCGTCAGTATATTCTGCCCGAAAGAGAAAAGCAAAAGCATTGCCCAAACTACATCCGGAACATTCCTGAAAAATGCCGCAATAATCCTGACTATTCTGGCAACCAAAGGATGTGCTTTAGTGGTTTTTGTCCCGAATAAGCTTAAAAAGAATGCACATATGGCGGCACATACGGTGACAGCTACCGATACCAGGGCGGTTTCGGCCAGTTTTTTAAGTATGGAAGACAGACGCGACCAGGCTTTTGCGTCGGGAATAAACTGTTTTGCCATCCAGACAACGGCTTTGGGAATGGATTCAAAACCGGTAATCACATTATATTCCGTTATAAGCGCCGAAACGGCAAACAGTGCAATGATTCCCAAAAACACCAATGTAAACGAACGCTTTCTTTTTACAAATATCGATGTTTGCTTCTCCGGTCTCGGTGCTCTTTCCGCATTGTTTTCTGTTTTGTCATTATATACTTTTTTGTTAACTTGTTTACTTTGCATCTGTAATCAACTCGCCTTCGTCAGATTGATATATTTCATAAATTTGTGCTTTCGTCAGTTTTTCGGGCGGTCCGTCGTATAAAATCTGTCCGCCTGTGATTCCGATAATTCTTTTGGCATATGCCATGGCAACATCTACCTGATGCAAATTGGCAATACAGGTAATTTTCATGGTTTCATTAATATATTCCAAATAATCCATAATAACCTTGGCTGAACTGGGGTCAAGGGATGCTATGGGTTCATCACACAGGAGCACTCTCGGTTCCTGCATAAGGGAACGGGCAATACCCACTCTTTGCTTTTGCCCTCCGGACAATTCATCGCAACGTTTATAGGCCTGTTCCGTAAGTCCCAGCATTGCCAGAATATGAAAAGCCCTTTCCTTTTCTTCTTCGGTATAATGGCCTACGGCTCCGACTATTGACGATTTATATCCCAGTCGTCCGTGTAAAACATTTTCAATTACGCTTAAGCGGTTTACGAGGTTATAGTGCTGAAATATCATACCCGCTTTCTTGCGAATTTCCCGTATTTCCTTTTTGTCCGCCTGACTGATATCATGTCCGTCAAAAAAAATAGACCCTTGCGTTACGTCAACAAGCCTGTTGATGCAACGCAAGATGGTCGATTTACCTGAACCTGAGGGACCTATTATGGAAACAAACTCTCCTTCATCTACTGAAAATGAAACATCGGTTAACGCCTTGGTAGTATTGTTGTAAACTTTGCTTACATTTTTAAATTCCAATATAGGCATATTTATCATTGTCCTTAAAACTATCTGCGATACGGGTCATACCATGAATCGGTGGTCAGGACAAATCCGTAACTCTTGGATTTTTTGTACAATCCTTTTGCGCCTTCGACTTTATCGTCATAAAACAGTATCTTGTTACTTGCAACTTCTTCCGAGCAAAAGAGATCCTGGATGGCTTTTATTTCTTCTTTGCTTAAATTCTTGGGATTATACACATTAGGTCCGTTAAACACGGGAGTTACGGCTATTATTGTTAATTCTCTTCCTACATACTGATCAAACGGGGCATCGGCACCTTTTTTTACAACGACAACCGAGCCTACCTTGCTTATATCCCCGGATTTCATTTCTACATACGGCTGTACTTCTATATCACAGAAAGCTGCAACATCGGCGTTACCGCTGAGTAAGTTTACGGCAGAACCCTGGTGAGAACCTCCGAAGTAAACTTCTTTAAAGAAAGGACCGCCTTCAATCAGCTTATCTTCATTTAAGTTATCACTCTTAAAATGAGAGATGATAGAGGAAGTGGGAACTCTGAAACCGGATGTGGAACTGTTGGAAACAAAGGACATCTTCTTACCTTTTATATTATCAATTGAATATGTATCACCGCTTTTGTACTGATCCGCTTTTTCCGCAGGTACGCAAATCCATGCAAAATACTTGGCACCGTCAAGTGACCAATTTTCATCACTGTTGACAAACAGAACGTCAATTTCCGGATTACGGTTCTTTGCTTCTATATAACCGACAGCACCCATTGCAATGGCTATATCGGCTGAACCGCTTGCAATTGCTTCAATGGTTATTGTGTAATCGGTGGTAAGTTTGTGAGTGACTTTTCTGCCGGTAGCCTGTTCAATCAACCTGCCGACTTCATTACGCACAGCTTCATGAGTATCCGATGATTCGTTAGGATACCACGTTACAACTATGGGATTGGTGTTTTTGGTGGGTTCCGGCGAACTTGTGCTGCTAACGCTCTTGGTGGTCTTCGGTGAAGCGGTGACCTTGTCATTGTCAGTACCGCAACCGACCATAAAAGCTCCTATCATTGCTACGAGTAAAAGTGATGCTACTATTTTTACTGCTGTTCTTTTTTTCATTTTTTTCTTTCTCCTTTAATTTTCTAATCATTTTCAAAATCGTTTTGATTGTACAATTGACATGTAAAATCTGATACCTCATTCACGTCAAAAGTAAATAAAAAGAGCGGTCGGTATTTTAAAAGCATGTATACTCCGGAAAACATAATCAGTATCAGATGCCTTAAAGTTGTATAATAGAATAGACAGAGAGAGGATAACACATGATTTACACGGTTTTTACAAATAAGGCTTTGCGTTTGGCTTATGATGCGCACCACGGACAAACGGATAAAAGCGGTCAGCCGTACATTTTCCACCCATATCATGTTGCTGAGCAGATGACAGACGAGATCAGTGTTTGCGTAGCCCTGCTCCATGATGTGATAGAGGATACCTCTGTAACCTTTGAGGAATTGGAAAAAGAGTTTCCGAGAGAAGTTATAGAGGCTTTGCGTTTCTTGACTCGTAAAAGCGGGACCGGCTACTTGGACTATTTACGTGAAATCAAACAAAATCCGGTGGCTTTGAAAGTCAAGTTAGCCGATATTGCTCATAATTCGGATGAGAGCCGCTTCGAGGGGTGTAATGAACTTTCGGCAGAAGATATTGCTCGCAATAAGGAGAAATATGCCAAAGCAAGAGCTGTTTTAGAGGAATAGCATAAAACGTTGCTAAAACTTCACAGCGTCATTCCGTTCTTAATGCAACAACCGGGTCTTTCTTGGCCGCACTGCGTGACGGTATAATACCGGCAACCAACGTTAAAAAGATACTGATTACAATCAGAGCAATTGCTGTCGGCAGCGGCAGAATTGCATTGAGATTGTTCAGACCGGTCAGATGATGCAACAGTAAATTGACGGGAATGCAAAGCAGATAGGTGAGAACCACACCAAGTACACCGGATGTGAAGCCGATAATGACCGTTTCCGCATTAAACATACCGGAAACATTCCGTTTTGATGCACCGATGGCACGTAGAATACCTATCTCTTTCGTGCGCTCCTGAACGGATATGAGTGTAATAACGCCGATCATAATTGATGAAACTACAAGAGATACCGAAACAAATGCAATCAACACATAAGTAATCGCATTTATTATTGTCGTAATCGACGACATCAGAAGACCTACATAGTCTGTATAGGTGATTTCCTTTAAGTCATCCACATTCTGATTATATTCCGCAATAGCTTCTTCAATAATCTCTTTGTCGGCAAAGGAAGACACATACAGATTAATGGATGAGGGACTGTCAAGATTGACACATCCGAGCTTTATAAGATTGTTGTCGTAGGTGGAATCGGAGAATTCCGGAATTTCATCATAATATTGCGCACACATTTCGTCCGTATACCGATTAATCGCCATATCAAGAGAAGCGGCCAGCTGCTCACTGGTCATTGCGCTCATTTGTTGACTTACCTGTGCAGCATACTGTGCATGAAACTGTTCTTTCAACTTTTTGGTAAATAATTCCTGTAAATCCTCATCGCTCATGGAAGAAATATAGCCTGTAACGGTGGAACGGTCCACATCCATCTGCTCGGCCATAGCCTGTGCGACAGTAGCTTCCATTTCGATGCGGTTCATGCCGGAAAGAGTGTCGGAGACAAATTGCTGAGTGGCTTCTTCGGAAGGAATGCTCATTATTTTAATATATGCGGTCGCCTTACCGGAAACATCCAGACCTGAGATGTACTCTTTGAAATCCCTCGCTTTCTTCTCCGCTGAAACCATACCTTCCTTATCCTTGAAAGGCAGGCCGGTGAAAATGTCGGTGTTGGATTTTTCTTTTTGAGCTTTAACGGCATCCGATTCGGCAGCCTGCTCAATAATGTACCCGGTGAGTTTGCCTGTGTAGCCGATATAGCTGCGGCTTGAGGATGAAACAGCATCCTTGCCGGGTTTGGCAATGCCTACAACATGAAGTTTTAAGGCATTTTCATACAGGTATTTCAGTCCGGCTTCGGAATCCCGAAGGTCGATATAAGTGCCGGATTTTTCATCGTAAGTGTAGCAGTCGGAACTTAGGATGGTGCGAAAATCCATATTACATATTTCCTCATAGGACCATTTTTTTATCTCATAATCAATAATCGTCTTATTGACTGCCGCCTCCATCAGTTTCTCCATTTCTTCTTCCGATTTCAGACCCAACGCATAAAGAGTCACATCATCAATTTCGTTATTTTCATCCACAAACAGCACTATTTCATCATAACGGGCGGGCCAGCTTCCGTAAATCAAGTCATTTTGCTTTTCAATGATTTCATGTACCGGTCTTCCGTTATCACCGGAAAGCAATTCTTTCCACAAAGTCATGGAAGAGGAATTTCTCATAGCGGTTTGATAGCGCATTGCCAGCATGGAAGACATATCCACACCCGCATATTTTTTCATCAGTTCCAGTGTCATTGTTTCCGTATCGGAACGTATAATATTACCGTCAACATTTTTAGTGTAGATTAGAAGATCGGCTTCATAGGTATACTGTATACCGGAAAGTGCCGTATGCAGCCGGTTTTCTTCGTCGGCTCGTTCTTTTTCAATGAACTCTTTAAAAGATTTCAAATCGTTTTTCTGCGTCTCCATAGAGTTCATTGCATTGGTCATTTCATAAAGCATGGCTTTTTGGTAGATTGCATCGTCCTCATGCTCGGAAACCGACTGTGCTTTTCCCATGAAAGTGGAAAGCAAAGTTGATACATCCACACTCTGCGCCTCAATTGTTAACGGATAGGAAGAAAGGGTTTCCTCCTGTACCGAGTCAATGAATGCGGTGGTACCTTGTGATACCGCATAAATTAAAGCAATACCGATAATACCGATAGAACCGGCAAAACTGGTTAACGCTGTTCTGCCCTTTTTCATAATAAGGTTTTTCAACGACAACCCGAAGGAAGTACCGAAAGACATTGACGGTTTCTTTTTTCGCAGAGACTTTTTATTGCTGCTTTCCGTCTCGACAGTTATCTTCTCTTTTTCTTCGATATCTAACGGCATACTGTCATCGATTATTTTACCGTCCAGCATTTTTACTATACGCGTGGAATATTTTTCTGCCAAATATGAGTTATGTGTAACCATGACAACCAGGCGGTCCTTGGCAATTTCTTTCAGAAAATCCAAAACCTGAATACCGGTTTCGGTATCCAGCGCTCCGGTAGGCTCATCGGCTAAGATAATGTCGGGATTGTTGACAATGGCACGTGCAATGGCCACCCGCTGCATCTGTCCTCCGGAAAGTTGTGCAGGTTTCTTTCGTATCTGATCTGCAAGACCGACTCTTTCCAGAGCTTCTTTGGCGCGTTTGATGCGTTCCTTTTTGGACACTCCGGACAGGGTAAGAGCCAATTCCACATTGCTTAATACAGTCTGATGGGGAATCAGATTATAGCTTTGGAATACAAAGCCTATGGAATAGTTCCGGTAAGCGTCCCAATCCCTATCCTTATATTCCTTAGTGGATCTGCCGTTTATCAGAAGATTACCGGTGGTATACTGGTCAAGACCTCCGATAATATTCAGCATGGTGGTTTTACCGCACCCTGACGGACCTAATATGCAAACAAATTCGTTATCGCGGAATGTGAGATCTATTCCTTTAAGAGCCTCCACATCCTCCCCGACCGTGTGATAGGTTTTAGTTATATTTTTAAGTTCCAGCAAGTTTTGTTCCTCCTTGTATACCGTGATTTTCTAAGTTCATAAAATCAAGAAAGATTTACTGCTTCTTGAAAAACTGACTTCAGAATATATTTGCGGTCGGCGTTACCGCTTTTTCAATCTGCTTTGCAATAGCGAAAAATTGCTCAAGCTGTGCAAAGCCCACATGATCAATAATCCGATTAATCCGGTTATACATTTCTTCCCGTATTTTCAGCGTTGTCTCCTTACCGAAAGCAGTGAGTGAGACAACAGTGGTTCTTGCATCCAGGACACCTTTTCTCTTGATGATAAGTCCCTTTGATTCCATTGTTTTAAGAAGAACGGCAACCCTTGCCGTACTTACTCCAAGCAAATCGCAAAGTTGTCCGCTTGTGGTACTTCTGTCATATTCATAGAGAATATGAAGCGCTGCACCTATTCCGGTCATTGTGTCATTCAGGGATTTAAAAACTTTTTCCAGCTCAATATCCTCAATTATCCTTATAATTTTTTGAATCTTATCGTTACTTGCCATGTTGTACCTTCTTTGATTACTAACATATTTCTAATAATGTTAGATTATAGTTAGTAATTTTTTCCGTGTCAATGAAGTATGTGTAAAAAAAGCAAACGACAGTATATTTTAAAATGTTGTTTATTGTATTTATCGGTGTTTTTTGCTATTTTACATTCAACAGCGGATATTGTGTTGTATAAATACTGATATGGTAGGGTTTTAAAGTAAATTTAACATTAATTTACACTATTATTGATACTTAATACTAAATAGTTCGTTACATATATTGAACAAATAAAAGATTTTAATTATAATATACAGTGCATAAGTAAATGAGAGGTATGGTAGATTGAAAAAGATAGGTTTTAAAAGGAATAAAAATTTAATAAAAAGGTCTATGGTTATTTTATTAATCGCCATTTTAGCCTTGGCAGGTATGCCCGGTAAAGTGCAGTCACAAGGTTCTTATGACACGAATTTTTCCTGGACTACAGACGAAGAGGTTTTAAACGAATGGCCTTTAGATGCTACTATTCAGTCAACGTCATATACCGGTATAGGTACAGCCGGTTTTTCATACCACCATTACTATTATGATGAACAGGACAGGATTGTGCTGGAATTTGAGTTAAGCATGTTTCCGGCATCAGCGGGTAGAGAGGTTTCAGCATCCAGACTTTTCAGAGAGAATTGGCAAAATGCACATATTTTCATAGACCCCAAACTTATAAACAAGGTGGATGTAGATGCCAGTTTCTTTCAAATGTATTATCCGAAAGATCCGACAACCGTTTCCTTTAACCTGGGAGACAACACGGGGACGGAGAATGTATATAAATTTACTATTGATCAGGTATATCCGCAGAAGCCTGCCAACAGTGACTACATGAAGTCTAAACTCTATTTAATACTGAAAGACACGGTCACAAGAGAGCAGTTGAATGACGATTACGCTTTGGAGTTGCGTTATACCAATACCGGTAATCAAGTCTATAATCAAAAAGGTGCAAACGGAAGAATCGTGCTGGGAAACTACTTGAACTATTTTGAAGAACTGGACAATTATGATCCCAGTGCCGACAATGACGATGTTACTTTGAAAACAATAGCTCCTTTCCACACGGCTTCCATGAGTAATCTGGTTGCCAATCCTTACCTGCCTCCGGACATGATGAGAACGGTGGCCCAATCGGTTATTTATGACAGCGCTCAGGGGAAACTTCATGTTTACTACAGGGTGGCGCCTAATCACTATACCTATCGTACTTTTGCAAATAACGGATTGTTCTTATCCTCATGGATAGGAATACGTCAGGTCATGGATTCCAGAATATATGATGCTTTACTGCCCGATGCCGACGGGGTAGTGGGTCAGATGAGAATGACGGATTTGGACGGTGTTCCCGGAACTAATTGGAGTGTATCTACGGAAATAAGAGCCGATGAATTTTCCTATATACCGACAACTCCGACCGTAGGCACCTATTCTTACATGATGGTACCTGCCGGGTTTAAAACCGACGTAGTGAATAAGGCTGTTGTGCCTGCCGATCAGACAACTAATATAAAGAACGTGTATTTACACGGATATAGAAAACAGTCGGACTTTGTACGCTTTATCTACAATGTGGATAAGAATAAGATGGATGCCTTGTTTGCACAAGGCAATTACTCGACTTTAAGCATTTCCACAGCTTACATAACCGACAGACCTACGGAAAAGACGCAGACTGAGTACAGATTGACTCCTACTCAGAATATTGTCATTCCGAAAGGAGCAAGGCTTGTATTTGAGTTGCCCGAAACTTCGCGTTCCGTTTTTAAATCCGGTCCGAACAACAACTATGAACGTTTAATAGGTAATTTAAAAACAAAAGTAGACGGTCAGATGAGTACGGGTGTAGACCCTAACGACTACGGTGAAGGTTATACACAAACATTCTATTCCGGGCTAATATTTGGCGGACATGTTTTAACACCCGAAACGGGTCTGACACTCCGGGCGGGAGAAACCGTAAACTTAACCGTGTTCGATACTGCATCGCCCAATCAGGTAAAAATGACGGTAGTTACCGGAATGTACGATGAGAACAGAGTGGAATATATCTTAACAAAACACGCGGAGAATGAGAATAAAATATATAACCTGGCTCATTCCAATGTGCGTACGGGTATCATAATAAACCGCAGTGCAAACACTCCTCATGTTGACGAGTTTTTCACGGACAGTGCGTCTATTACCGGACACAGTAAATATCCTTTGGCTCTTGTATCGGTAAGAAAAGCATCGGACGGAGCGGTTTTCAGAGAAGCCAATTCTTCCTCCATTCTTCAAGATTTTACTGCCGAGGGGAGTAATGTTCAAGGTTATGCATTTACTCTGGATATACCTGCCGATGTGAGCTTAAAAAAAGATATGGCTCTGTCCTTTTCCAATTCGGCAATAGGTTTTATGAGATCAAAGGCATCCACCTACAGAGCCCAGGCAAAAGTGACATTCGATAAAAATGACGGAACCGGTAACACTGTGGTGCGCATTGTGCCCATAAATCAAAAGGCTTACGATGACCCCGGTTACAGCCCCAACGGTTTTGATGGACCCAATATTCTGAAGGTTTCCCAGGGTACGATTGAATATCTTTCCGATTATGAAGGTAAGGCCCTTACCGACCTAGGAGATATTGAAGACAGAACTTTCTGTTCCGATCCGACACGTGCCGGTTACAATTTCCTCGGTTGGTCCACCAAGCAGGTGGATTCCATGGGAGCAACGACCTTTGCCGATTTGCCCGCACTTACCGATGTGGCACAATGGGAAAGTACCGATAACTATAAGTTTACTGCAACCTCTCCCGTAGACCAGGGCAGAACCGTTTATGCGGTTTGGGAAAAAAACACTATAGAACAGTATAAAATAGTACTTCATAACAACAACGGCGGCGACATGAATGTCAGCCACATAATATATGTACCCGTTGCGGATATAACGGGTGATAATACTGCGGAATTAACAACATACCTCGGAAAACCGGGTAATATACTGTATGATAACGATTTTCAAAAGGCCGATTGCTACTTTGTAGGTTGGGCGGAGCAGGCGGTAGTCCCGGACGGAACTTTAGTACATCAGTTATATACCAATGCAAGCAAGATAAGGTTGAACGGAGGGAAGCTTCAACTTCAGTTAAATGAGCTACCTCAAAATCCTGTAGTTCATGATAATCCATGGAAGGATGTTTCAGCCGATTTGACTAACGATAATGGCATTGCAACTCTCAATCTTTATGCTCAGTATAAGCCTTTGATAGTAATGACTGCGGAGAAATTATGGTATCCTTCGGGAGCAAAGGCGGCATATGAAAAATGGATAGAAGATCCTAACAATAATCAGAAACCCGATCCCGATGCGGTTGCACATTTCGGCAACAGCCAAGTGGCTATGGTGCTTATGAGAACAACCGAAGGGAAGACTTTGGATCCGACAAAGTATGAAATAATTCCAGGTTTCTACAGAACAACGGAAGACGGAGTAAACTGGCAGTGGGCGCCACAGGAAGGTCATGATGCCAACGGTCGGAAGTATTCCTATCTTATGACGGAGTTTATAAGCCCGGAACAGGAAGGTTTTCATACGGAAGAGGAAATTATTGATCACTTCAACAACAAAAGAACATGGTCCTCAATGTATATCACAATGCTCAATAAGGGCGATAATCTTTCAAAATATACGGCTATCACCTTAAAAGACCAAACTAACAAAACACATTCCTATTTGGCGGTCACAAACAGCAACCAGCCTGATGCTGTTCAGACCGTTAAAGTAACAGAGAATTATCATTTCACATTAAGGAATTTTAAGGTTGACCTTGCGCTGCCTTTAATTCACAGAATTCAGACAAATCATACCGAGATTAAGATTGACAGTCCTAAGGACGGTGCGAAGTATCTTTGCTTAAAACTTCCGGATTATACTGAAAATCCTATATGGTTCAGTAAAGGTGATACGATATGGACTTCCGGTGATGACAATTTTACTATAAGTGAAGTAAATGATGAATTAATTATTACCATCCCGTTAACATATGATTTTTCGGATAAGGCGGGCAAGAAGGTGTATGCGTTATACACTGTTAACAATACCGACATTCCGCCCGATTCGGACTGTGCTTTTAGTGAAGTTATGTCCTATGATTACCTGCCGCCGATTACCGATCTTAAGCAGGAGCCGCACATCAAGGATGACAACGGTCTTATTACTCACAATGTCGTTACCGCCAAGATACCTGCAGGTACCTATAACGGTGCGAAGTATACATTGGGATATATGCAAGGCGGGACTTTCCAGGCGGTTTCCGGCAATGAATCACCCGATTTGGATGAAAAAATAACTTTCAAAGTACCTGCCGGAACATTGAATGAGGGTACAACATATTGTATTCAAGGTACTGACCCCGCCTTGACTTTTAAGGATACTACATTCGGTCCTCCGACTGTAACGATGGATTTAACGGGACCGGATATTACTGCACCGGACTCCTTCGGAGTTTTGACAGGTAATCTGATAGGAGCCGCTGAAGGTGCCGTGACAACCGGAGATGCCAAGGACGTTATAACTTTTAAGTATACAAAGGGGGGAGCGACGGTTTCTCTTCCCGACGGTATCGCATTTGATTATGCTGCAGGTAAGTTTTCCGGTAAGACGGCGGATGTTCTTGATGTATCGCAGACAGGAATATATACCATTGCCGTAACTGCGGAAGATGTCTTCGGAAATGTGTCGACAAAGAATATTGTCTTTACCGTCACTCAAAAACCCACTACAGACGCCATTACTTCCATTACCCAGAATGCCAATAATGCCGACGGTGATGTTTCTTTGACTGTTCAGGGTACAAAGAACGGAATACTTAGGTTCTACAGCGAAGAAAGTCCGACAGTATATACGGAGATTGTAATTCCGTCAATTACCGGAAGTGTGATAACAAATGCGGACGGTACTAAAGATATTATTGTTCCCAAAGAGGAAATAATACGTTTCAAAGACAAAAAAATCTTTATAACCCAGCAAAAAGCAAACGAATTGGAGTCAGATAAGACCGATTCCGCGGGAGAAACTATAGACAAAAAGAATAAAAAGAAAATATCAACCGGCGGTGCCGTTGTCATAGATAATGTAGCTCCGACACCTTTATGTGTGGATCAGCCTTTGGCAAATACCAATACATTAAGGATTTCCAACACTTCAGTTGAAGCGGTACTTCCCGATATTAAGGATGTTGACAAGATTAAACTTAAAATAGGAGCGTTTATAGAGTGTGAGCCGAAACGGGAATATAATAATGAGACAGGTGAACCGACAAACATATGGATTTGCGGTGGAGGTTATACTTTTACCGAAAGTGAAGAAAAAGTTTGGGTAGTGCTTGACCCTAATGACCCCGATAATAAGGTTGAGAAGACTGTAGGAGTCTTAACCTATGAATTTACAGGGGCAAAAAAATTTGAGGAATTCCAGGTTATTGAGGTAGTCTATTATGACTATTTGGGCAATGCCTCGGTACCGGTTACCACTACGGTCCCTAAACTGCCCGATCCTGTTGCACCCAGTAATATGACCGCCATTAACAACAGTCAGAAGCATGAGAATACGACGGTTATTAAAGGAAAAGCCGATCCCGGAGCGGATATCTCGGTAAAAATAGGGGAAACAACATGGTTGGTCACAGCGGATGAACACGGTGATTTTACATTAGAGATAGCCAAGCAGGATAAAGGTACGGTTATTCCTGTAAAATCAACGCTGAATACTTATTCTGCCATTGCCAATGTTACTGTTCAGAATGTTATGGCAGACGATTATCCGCTGACTATTACTAATATAAATAAAAAATACGGTGTGTCAACAACCGAAGAGGAAATAAAGGCTGCGGTTACGATACCTACTTATCCTGCCGGACAGGAACCGCCCGTAGTAACTATTGATTCAGGTCAGACGCTGCCGGACAGCAACACTTCGGGAGATTATATGATTAAGGTAACCGTTACATACCAGGACGGCTCAACCAATAAAGGCAGCGTAAAGGTATCGGTTTACTATCAGTACACGGTAAACTACTGCATCCGGCTTGCAAACGGAGACAACACGGTCAAGCCCGTACCGGGATTGGAAGCGAAGATTGACAGTCTGCCTCTCGGAAACCGTGATGTAGGACCTCTGCCCAAAGGTGGAAAGTATGCTGTAGTACCAGGTCAGGATACCGTAAAGACCATTAAGGAACAGGATAATGTATTTACTTTCTACTATATAGATGATGCCCCGGTATTTGTCGGTTGCGGTAATGTCAGCATTGAGCATAATGCGGTTTTTGATCCCGTAGCAGGTGTTACGGTATCCGATGATGAAGATATATCCATCAATGTTTTTACAGTCCAACCGGAAAGTATAGATACAAGTAAACCGGGACAATATACACTTACATACAGAGTTACCGATTCGGGAGGAAACGAAACCGTCAAACAGAGAGTTGTGACGGTAAAACCGCAACCTCCGTACGATTTGACCGCTATAAACGACAGTAAAGCCCATTCTGCAAAGACTGCTGTCAGAGGAAAAGCCGACCCCGGAGCAACTGTATCGGTAACAATATCTTCTTCTCAATGGAGTATGCCTGTAGGCGAATCGGGTGAATTTACCTTAATGATTACCAGACAACCTGCAGGTAGTGTAATCGAAGTAAAATCCACAATGCACGGCTATACAAAATCCGCCGATGTTACGGTTAAGAATGTCCAGGCCGACGATTATGAACCGACTGTAACGGATGTTATAAAAGATTACGGTACGGCTACAAGCGAGGATGAAGTGAAGGCTGCCGTCACGGTACCTGGTTTCCCTCAGGGACAACAACAACCGACAGTTGCTGTTAACGAAGGTCAGACATTACCGGACGGCAACACATCGGGAGATTATACTATTAATGTAACCGTTACATATCCGGATAATACAACCGATGCAGCTACGGTAACAATAAAGGTTAAATATCTGTATACGGTAAAATACCGCAGACAGCTGGAAGACGGAACTAAAACGGACATAGCTGTACCGGGAAAAAACGATATTACCGGAAGTCTGCTGCTCGGAGAGCATAGTTTCGAAGCATTGAAGACGGAAGGGCAGTTTGCTCCCGTAGAAGATCAGGATACCGATGTGATTATTCAGACAGAGGGGAACAATTTTACCTACTACTACAAAGATGATGCCCCCGTATTTAACGGCTGTGATAATGTCGCTATCGAGTACGGTTCGGATTTTGATCTCAGAACAGGTGTTACGGTAACCGATGATGAAGACGGAGATTTAACCGATTCATTTACTGTCACACCGGACAGTATTAATACGAGCAATCCCGTGGTATACAACCTTGAATACAGAGTTATTGATTCGGGAGGAAATGTCGTTACCAAACAAAGAACGGTAACAATAAAACCTCAAGCGCCGTACGATATGACCGCTATTAACGACCGTCAGGCCCATCAGGATAAGACAAGAATTACTGGAAAAGCGGACAAGGGAGCGACAATTTCGGTAACAATAGAGGGAACGACCTGGTTTGTTGATGCCGATGCAAACGGTGATTTTATCTTAAATATTGATAAGCGGAATAAAGGTGAGGTAATTACCGTAACATCCACATTGAACGGTCAGACAACTTCAGCGGATGTTACCGTTCAGAATGTTTTAGCCGACGATTATCTGCCGACAGTGGCTGATATAGATAGGGAATACGGTGTAGCTACTAGCGAAGCAGAAATAAAAGCTGCGGTTACGGTACCTGATTATCCTGCAGGCCAAGACCAACCTCTAATAACCGTTGATGAGGGTCAGATAATGCCTGACGGTAACACATCGGGAGATCATCCCGTTAATGTAACCGTTACCTACTCGGACGGTTCAACAAATAAAGTTGTTGTAACGGTATCGGTTTACTATAAGTATACGGTAAAATACCGCAGACAGCTGGAAAACGGGACTAATACCGACATAACTGTACCGGGAAAAAACGATGTTACCGGCAGTTTACCTTTAGGAGAGCATTATTTCGGACCACTGCAGGTGGCAGATAAGTTTGCTCCCGCAGAAGGACAGGATACTACAAAAGAGATTAAGACAGAGGGTAATGTATTCACTTTCTACTATGTAGATGATGCCCCGGTGTTTAACGGCTGTGATAATGTCGTTATAGAATACGGTGCAACTTTTAATCTCAGGACAGGTGTTACGGTAACCGATGATGAAGACGGAAACATTACCGCTTTATTTACGGTCACACCCGACAGTATTAACACGAGCAATCCCGTGGTATACAACCTTGAATACAGAGTTATTGATTCGGGAGGAAATGTCGTTACCAAACAAAGAACGGTAACAATAAAACCGCAAGCGCCGTACGATATGTCCGCTATTAACGACCGTCAGGCCCATGAGACCACGACAGTCATTACCGGTAAGGCCGACAAAGGAGCGACAATTTCGGTA
This sequence comes from Clostridiaceae bacterium, assembly GCA_012838235.1. Taxonomy (GTDB): domain Bacteria; phylum Bacillota; class Clostridia; order DUPQ01; family DUPQ01; genus DUPQ01. The sequence goes on along the minus strand of DUPQ01000043.1, from coordinate 8,282 downwards.
ACAATAGGCAATGATACCTGGAATACTGATGTTGATGCAAACGGTAGTTTTACCTTAAATATTGATAAGCAGGATAAAGGTGAGGTAATTACCGTATCATCCACATTGAACGGTCAGACTAAATCGGCTGATGTTACGGTTAAGAATGTCCTGGCCGACGATTATCTTCCTGCAGTGACGGATATAAATAGGGAGTACGGCGTAGCTACAAGCCAAGACGATGTAAAGGCTGCGGTTAAGGTGCCGAATTATCCAGTAGGGGAAGCACAACCTATAATTACCGTTGATGAGGGTCAGACAATTCCGGACGGTAACACATCGGGAGATCATCCTGTTAATGTAACCGTTACCTATTCGGACGGTTCAACCAATAAAGTTGTTGTAACGGTATCGGTTTACTATAAGTATACGGTAAAATACCGCAGACAGCTGGAAAACGGGACTAAAACGGACATAACTGTACCGGGAAAAAACGATGTTACCGGCAGTTTACCTTTAGGAGAGCATGATTTCGGACCACTGCAGGTGGAAGATAAGTTTGCTCCCGCAGGAGGACAGGTTACTACAAAAGAGATTAAGACAGAGGGTAATGTATTCACTTTCTACTATGTAGATGATGCCCCGGTATTCAATGATTTCGGCAATGTCGTTATAGAATACGGTGCAACTTTTAATCTCAGAACAGGTGTTACGGTAACCGATGATGAAGACGGAAACATTACCGCTTTATTTACTGTCACACCCGACAGTATTAACACGAGTAATCCCGTGGTGTACAACCTTGAATACAGAGTTATTGATTCGGGAGGAAATGTCGTTACCAAACAAAGAACGGTAACAATAAAACCGCAAGCTCCGTATAATATGACCGCTATTAACGACCGTCAGGTCCATGCGGCTACGACAGTCATTACGGGTAAAGCCGATCCCGGAGCGGATATCTCGGTAACAATAGGCAATGATACCTGGAATACTGATGTTGATGCAAACGGTGATTTTACCTTAAATATTGATAAGCAGGATAAAGGTGAGGTAATTACCGTATCATCCACATTGAACGGTCAGACTAAATCGGCTGATGTTACGGTTAAGAATGTCCTGGCCGATGATTATCTTCCTGCAGTGACGGATATAAATAAGGAGTACGGCGTAGCTACAAGCCAAGACGATGTAAAGGCTGCGGTTAAGGTGCCGAATTATCCCGGTGGACAGGCACAGCCTGTAATAACCGTTGATCAAGGTCAGGCTCTGCCGGACGGTAATACATCGGGAGATTATCCCATTAATGTAACCGTTACCTATCCGGACGGTTCAACCAATAAGGATGTTGTAACGGTATCGGTTTACTATCAGTACACGATAAATAACCTTATACGGCTGGAAAACGGTAATAATACAGCCAAGCCGGTACCCGATAAGCCGCAGGAAATCGGAAGCCTGCCTTTAGGAGCGCATACTTTCCAATTGCAGGCGATAGGAAAATATGCTCCTGCAGCAAATCAGATTACCGATGTGACCATTCAGGCGGAAGGTAATGTATTTACTTTCTACTATATAGATGAAGCTCCGGTATTTACCGAGTTTGAGGATATCTATGTAGGATATAATGATGCATTTGATCCGAAAACAGGTATTAAGGCAATTGACGACGAAGAAGGAGAAATTGATTATACGGTTACACCTGCGGCAATTGATACGAGCGTACCTAAAGAATATACTCTTACATACAGAGCGGAGGATTCGTCCGGTAACGAGACTGTTAAAACAAGGAAGATAACGGTGTTGCCGCAACCTGTATATGATTACACGATATATTTCCTCATCCGGCTGGAAAACGGGAATAACACGGATAAGCATGTGCCTGATAAATTACCTAAGACCGGTCAACTACCCGAAGGACCTCATAGTTTCGGACAATTGCAGCCTATCGGAAAATATGCACCGGTGCCTAACCAGGTTACCGATGTGACCATTCATACAGAAGGTAATGTATTCACTTACTATTACATAGACGAAGCACCTGTATTTACAGGCTGTGAGAATACCGTTATTGAATACGGTACACCTTTTGATTCCAAAGCGGGAGTTACGGCAACCGATGATGAAGAAGGGGAAGTTGAGTATACCGTTACAAATGAAGTAAATGTCAACCGACCCGATGACTATATTCTTACATACAGAGCGGAGGATTCATCCGGTAATGTCACTGTCAAAACCAGAACGGTAACGGTATTGCCGCGGGCTCCGTACAATCTTACCTCCATTAACAACAGGCAAACCCATCCGACCACGACGGTTATTACCGGTAAGGCGGATCCGGGAGCGGTTATTTCGGTAGAAATAGCCCCCAAGACATGGATTGTACAGGTAGGTGCACAAGGTAATTTTACTTTGAGTATTGATAAACAACTGAAAGATACAGTAATCGCAGTAAAAGCTACATTGAACGGCCATGTAAAGTCGACAAATGTTGTTGTTAAAAATGTCCAGGCAGACGATTATTTACCGACAATAACGAATATTGTTAAACAATACGGTGTGCCTACAACGGAAGCCGAAGTAATCAATGCAGTTACGGTACCTGATTATCCGGCCGGACCGCAACAACCCCAAGTAACAGTTAATCCGAATCAGACAATACCCAACGGTAACACATCGGGAGATTATTTAATTAATGTAACCGTTACCTACCCGGACGGTTCCGCTAATGCAGCTACAGTAAAGGTCTCCGTCCTATATCGTTACACGGTGAATTATCGCATAAGGCTGGAAAACGGAAATAATACAAACAAACAAGTGCCGGGAATAAACGATATTACCGGAAGCCTGCCCTTAGGACCGCATGATTTCGGTCAATTACAGGCAGTAGGGCAATATGCTCCGGCAGCCAATCAGAATACCGTTAAAACCATTCAGACATCGGGTAACAACTTTACATTCTATTATGTAGATGATGCACCCGTGTTCAACGGCTGTGATGATAGTATTATTGAATACGGTACACCTTTTAATCCTAGAGCGGGAGTTACAGCAACCGATGATGAAGAAGGAGAAATAGGGTATACGGTCACATCTCAGGTAAATACAACCCGACCCGGAAACTATATTCTGACATACAGAGCGGAGGATACATCAGGGAACGTCACTGTCAAAAACAGAACAATAACGGTACTGCTGCGAGCTCCATATGATTTAAACGCTATTAACGACAGTAAAGCTCATGCCGCTACGACAGTCATTACCGGTAAAGCCGATCCCGGAGCTAAAATCTCGGTAACAAAAGATGCCAAGACATGGGAAACGGTTGTTAATGCACAAGGTAACTTTACTTTAAAGGTTGATAAACAAAATAAAGGTACCGTGATTGAAGTAAAAGCAACATTGAACGGCTATTCAAAAACAGCCGATGTTATTGTTAAGAATGTTCTGGCTGACGATTATGAGCCGACTGTAAACGACATATTTAAGAAATTCGGTGTGGCTACAACCGAAGCCGAAGTAAAGGCTGCGGTTGCGGTAGATAATTATCCTCCGGGACAGCTTCAGCCCGCGTTAACTGTTAATTTAGCCGAACTGCCGGACGGTAACACATCGGGAGATAATGAGGTTTCGGTGACGGTAACATACCCGGACGGTACAAAGGATGATGTTAAAGTAACGGTAAAGGTTAACTACAGGTACAGAGTAAATTACTTTATCCGTCTTGCAAACGGGGATAACACGACTAAACCCGTACCTAATATATTACCTAAGACAGGCGACTTACCCGTAGGACAGCATGATGTAGGACCTCTTCCCGACGGAGGAGCATATGATAAAGTAGCAAATCAGGATACTTTGGTGACTATTGACGGTACAACAGATAATGTTTTCAATTTCTATTATGTGGATGACGCGCCGGTATTTAACGACTTTGATGATGTCACTCTTATGTACGGTGCCCTTTTTAATCCTAAAGCGGGTGTTACGGCAACCGATGATGAAGACGGAGAAATTGATTTTACGGTTACGCCTAAGGTGGATACAACCGTACCGGGCACATATACCGTTACATACAGGGCAGAGGATTCGGGCGGAAATGTTACCGAAAAGACCAGAAAGGTAACGGTCAGTCAGGCACAGAATGTTACATATGAACCTGTTGTAGTACCGGAAATAGTGGAATACAACGGAGTTGTAAATCTCAAGGATAACGTAACCAATATTCAGCAGTTACCTGAAGGAACAATGATTTTGGATACAACGCATCCTGCTATTGACACTACCGTACCCGGAAAGCATACAGGTCAGATAACCGTTATATACCGTGACGGAACCAGCGATGTGTTTAATGTGGACGTAACTGTACAACCGCAACCTATGAATCAGATATATGAGCCGAATGTTTTCCCCGAGATAGTGGAGTACGGCGAAGTAATCAATCTGTTGGATAATGTTGCCAATGCCGATACGTTCCCGGATAACACGGATATTTCCGACACAACCGATCCGGTAATTGACACTACGGTACCCGGAGTATATCCGGGCCAGATAACCGTTACTTATCCTGACGGAACTAAGGATGTGGTCAATGTCAAAGTAACGGTTAACCATGAACCGGATATTCCCGATAATCAGGTATATAACCCGAATGTGGTTGATGAAACAGTGGAGTATGACGGAGTGATAGACTTAACGGATAACGTTTTGAATTTTGAAAACCTGCCGGACGGAACACAAGTTACCGATACGACTGCACAACCTATTGACACAAAGGTACCCGGAACATACCAAGGGCAGATAACCATTACTTATCCCGATCAGACAACCGATGTATACAATATCCAGGTAACGGTTAAGCCGCAACCTCACAATGAGAAATATGTGCCTGTTGTAGTTCCGGAAACGGTGGATTACGGTGGTGTGATTAATCTGAAAGATAATGTAACAAATGCCGATACTTTCCCGGATAACACGGATATTTCCGATACAACGGCTCCCGTGATTAACACAATGGTACCCGGATTATACAGAGGTGAGATAACCGTTACTTATCCTGACGGCACCAAAAATGTGGTCAATGTTCAGGTTACTGTTAACCATCAGCCGGATATTCCCGACAACCAATCATATAATCCGGTTGCGGTTGATGAAACGGTGGCGTACGGCGGTGTAATAGATTTAACGGATAACGTTACCAATCTGGATAACTTACCGGATCAAACGACGGTTACCGATACTACGGCACCACCGATAGATACGAGGTTGCCCGGAACATACCAGGGACAGATAACAATTACCTATCCCGATCAGACAACGACTGTAATCAATGTTCAGGTAACGGTACTGCCTCAACCTCTCAATGAAAAATTTGAGCCTGTTGTTGTTCCCGAGATAGTGGAGTACGGCGGAGTGATTAATCTGAAAGATAATGTAACCAACGCAGATGAATTACCCTTAAATACGGTTATTGCCGATACAACCGTTCCGCCTATTGATACAAGATCGCCCGGAGTATACCAAGGTCAGATAACGGTTACATACCCGGACCAGACAACCGATGTAGTTAATGTGCAGGTAAGAGTGCAGCCCGAGCCGGATTATTTAGCCGATGATGAGGCCAATGCCCCCGTTGTGATAGATGAAATAGTGGCATACGGCGGAGTGATAGATTTGACGGATAATGTGTTGAATCTGAAAGATTTACCTGCGGGAACGAGAGTTATGGAAATATATAAGCAGGAAATTGATACAACCGTTCCCGGAACATATAGAGGACAACTGGCAGTTATATATCCCGATGCATCGGTAATTGTATCGGATATAAGGATAATAGTGAAAGAACGGACACAAAGCGATACCCATAATCCCGTTGTACGTGACGACGAAACGGTAGGATACGGAGAGGATATAGACTGGAAGGATGTAATAGAGAATATAGGTGACTTGCCTCCCGGAACAACTGTCACAGAAACATCGGAAAATCCGATTGATACAACGGTGCCCGGCACACATCAGGGTCAGGTAACAATAACCTATCCCGACGGATCGCAGGAAGTAATAGATGTAACGGTCACGGTGGAAGAACAACCGCAGAGCGATACCCATAATCCCGTTGTACGTGATGACGAAACGGTAGGATACGGAGAGGATATAGACTGGAAAGATGTAATAGATAATATAGATGACTTACCTCCCGGAACTACTGTCACAGAAACATCGGAAAATCCTATTGATACAACGGTGCCCGGTACACATCAAGGGCAGGTAACAATAACCTATCCCGACGGATCGCAGGAAGTAATAGATGTAACGGTCACGGTGGAAGAACAACCGCAGAGTGATGTACATAATCCCGTTGTACGTGATGACGAAACCGTAGGATACGGAGAGGATATAGACTGGAAGGATGTTATAGATAATATAGATGACTTGCCGCCCGGAACCACTGTTACCGAAACATCGGAAAATCCGATTGATACAACGGTGCCCGGCACACATCAGGGTCAGATAACCGTAACCTATCCCGACGGCTCGAGAGAAGTGATAGATGTAACTGTTACGGTGGAAGAACAGCCGCAGAGTGACAGATATAATCCTGTTGCGGACAGGGAACCGGTGGGATACGGTGAAGAGATAGATTGGAAGGATGTCATAAAGAATCTGGAAGAGTTGCCTGCCGGTACAACGGTTACCGACACGTCGGAGCAACCGCTTGATACAACCGTCCCCGGTACATACACGCGTCAGATAACCGTAACATATCCCGACGGGTCCGAGGAAGTGATAGATGTTACTGTTACGGTGGAAGAACAGCAGCAGAGTGACAGGTATAATCCCGTTGTCGGCAGTGAAACGGTGGAATACGGCAAGGAAATAGATTGGAAAAATGTCGTGGAAAATCTGGAAGATCTGCCCGAAGGCACAACGGTTACCGATACATCGGCACAGCCGCTTGACACAACGGTTCCCGGAACATATACGCGTGAAATAACCGTAACATATCCCGACGGATCTACGGAAGTGATGGAAGTGGAAGTAACGGTAAAGGAAGATTCCGGTCAAACTCCGCCTCCCACACCCGGTCCTGATACGGAAGAGGAGACTCCTGAAGAACAAAAAGAAGAATCCTGGTCATTGGTGAGTGTGATTTCAACGGCATTTTCCGCATTGGCAATGCTTATTCAGCTTCTGATTAAATCGGTCAGAGTGGATGACTCCGGTACGCATTTTGTGAGAAACAAGATATTCAAGTTGATTACGGCAGTATTGGCGGTTGTTGCAATAGTATATCTGTTTTCAACAAACAACCTGAGTTTAACTATGCGAATGGTAAATGAAACCACACCTGTCTCGGCAATAATGACTGTTGCCACGACAACATCCCTTGTCTTTGGGATGAGATGGAAGCCGGGTAAAAAGTAGAACGGGAGATATATAAACTTAACAGATATCCCGCCAAAGTAGGGAATAACTACGGAGGCGGGATATTTTTATGAAAGGTTGTCATTTTATTTTATCAGAGTTATACTTTAACAAAAGAGTGAATAAAGGAGCGGGAATAATTATGATAAAAACTGTAGTTATAGGTTATGGAAATATCGGTATAGCGGTATTGGAAGCCTTGTCTCAAAGCCATGATTTTGCTGTTGCAGGTGTTGTTGAGACTAATATGGATTTGTCCAAGATTAAAATTGACTATCCTATCGTGGATAATATAGATAAGCTCAGCGGTTTTGATGTGGCAATATTGTGCACTCCGAGCAGAGTGGTACCTATGGTGGCCGAATCCCTTCTTAATAAAGGAATATATACTGTAGATGCATATGACATTCATTCGGGAATATGTGATTTGAGAAGAAAACTGGATAAGGTTGCAAAGAAAAACAATGTAGCTTCAATAATATCGGCGGGATGGGATCCCGGTACCGATTCCATAGTAAGAGCCCTGATGGAAGTGATGGCACCCAAAGGAATAACATATACCGACTTCGGTCCCGGGATGAGCATGGGGCATTCGGTTGTTGCAAGGAGTGTTGAAGGAGTTAAAAATGCGCTGTCCATGACCATACCGTTAGGTACCGGAGTACACAGAAGGATGGTATATGTCGAGCTTAAAGACGGTGCAGATTTTGCAAAGGTATCAAAGTTAATTAAGGAAGATGACTATTTTATACATGATGAAACGCATGTTATTCAGGTACCCGATGTAAGTGCACTGATAGATAAAGGACACGGAGTGAATATAACCAGAAAAGGTGTTTCCGGTATTACTCAGAATCAGAATATCGGGTTTAGAATGT
>DUPQ01000042.1 GCA_012838235.1 Clostridiaceae bacterium | reverse complement strand
TAGAGACTATACTTTTGGTAACCGGTCTTTTAGTGGTAATGTTAGGTATGGTAGTGGGAACGGTTTATGTTTCCGGAGCTACAAGAAAGATACCGGTAAACTACGCAAAGAAAGTAGTGGGAAGAAAGATGTACGGAGGACAAAGTACTCATATACCGATGCAGCTTAATATGTCGGGCGTTATGCCGATAATATTCGCTTCATCCATAACTACTTTGCCTTCCATCATTATTAACTTCGTAGCACCCAATACCGAAAGCAAGTTCCTGATAGCACTGCAAAAGACCGATTCATGGGGATTTTTAGCGGTATATGCCGCATTGATATTCTTCTTCTCGTTCTTCTACACCATGATAGCTTTCAATCCGGTGGAAGTAGCAAGCAACTTGAGGAAGAACGGAGGATTCATACCGGGCTTTAGACCGGGAAAACCCACTTCCGATTATCTTGCGTATGTACTGAATAAAATAACCTGGTTCGGAGGACTTTTCCTTGCTTTATTGGCAACAATACCGTCAATACTTGCAAAGGTGGTAGGAATACAGATAGGTTTCGGAGGCAGTGCTTTACTTATCGTAGTAGGTGTTGCACTGGAAACGGTTAAACAAATGGAATCGCAGATGCTCATGAGACATTACAAAGGATTCCTTGATTGAGGTAGCCATGATTGTTATTATGCTGGGAGCCCCTGCCAGCGGCAAGGGAACACAAAGCGTTATAGTAGCACAAAGACTTAAAGTACCGCATATATCCACAGGTGATATATTCAGGTGGAACATAGCCAACAACACTGCGGTAGGAGAAGAGGCGAAGAAGTACATTGACAAAGGAATACTGGTTCCGGACGAGCTGACAATACGTATATTGAAGGAAAGGATTGAAAAGGAAGACTGTGAAAGAGGATTTGTGCTTGACGGTTTTCCGAGAACAATCAACCAGCAGCAGTCGTTGGACAGGATGCTTACGGAATGCAATAAATCCATCAATATGGCCATTAATCTTTCAGTAACGGATGATGAAGTCATAAGAAGGATTTCCGGCAGAAGAATGTGTAAATGCGGAAAAGCATATCACATCGTAACCTATCCTCCAAAGACACCCGGAATCTGTGATTTATGTAACGGAGAACTGTATACCAGAAAAGATGATACCGTTGAAGTGGCAAACACAAGACTGGAGGCATATAAACTTCAAACGGAACCCATACTTGCGGTATACAGAGAAAGAGGAATTGTTGTGGATATAGACGGGCACAAACCGCAAGAGCAGGTAGCGGAGGATGTATGGAAGGAAATACTGAAATACTCCGAAAAACACGGCTGGATGTAGTGTCCGGGATAAGGAGGCAAAGATTTTGGCAAAGGATGTTATTGAGACGGAAGGCGTAGTAATTGAAGCTTTACCAAATACGATGTTTCGGGTGGAATTACAGAACAAGCATGTGATATTGGCGCATATCTCGGGCAAACTGAGAATGCACTATATAAGGATATTACCGGGAGATAAGGTAAAAATAGAGATGTCGCCGTATGATCTGACCAAAGGTCGGATAGTATGGAGAGGCAAATAGGAGGGATATACTATGAAAGTAAAACCGTCAGTAAAGAAAAGATGCGAAAAGTGCAAGATTATCAAAAGAAAAGGCAGAGTAATGGTAATCTGCGATAATCCCAGGCACAAGCAAAGACAGGGATAATGTGCTTAGCACTGCCATAAGCGGCTGACAGTGAGTAACTGTTCTTGGCAGTGATAACATAGATACTCAAAAAGATTTTGAAAGGACTATGGAGGTAAAAAAGTAAAATGGCTCGTATTGCCGGGGTGGATTTACCCAGAGAGAAAAGAGTAGAGATCGGTCTGACATACATATACGGTATCGGACTGACCAGTTCACAGAAAATTCTGGAGCAGGCAGGAGTAAATCCTGACACCAGAGTAAAAGATCTTACAGAGTCTGAAATTGTAAAATTGAGAGGCCTGATAGAAAAGGAACATGTAGTTGAAGGTGATCTTCGCAGAGAAGTATCATTCAACATAAAAAGACTGGTTGATATAGGAAGCTACAGAGGCAGAAGACACAGAATGGGCTTACCTGTAAGGGGTCAGAGAACAAAAACCAATGCCAGGACACGTAAGGGTCCCGTCAGAGCATCTGTTAGCGTAAGGAAGAAGTAAGGAGACATGAGCAATGGCACAGAAAACGACTGTTAAGAAAGCAAGAAAGAAAAAAGAGAAGAAAAACGTTGAACACGGCCAGGCACACATCCGTTCCAGCTTCAATAATACAATTGTAACCATGTCGGATTTACAAGGTAATGTTTTGTCATGGGCAAGCGCAGGCGGATTAGGCTTCAGAGGCTCCAAGAAAAACACACCGTTTGCCGCACAGGTTGCCGCAGAGACAGCTGCTAAAGCTGCTATGGAACACGGCTTGAGAACGGTGGAAGTATATATAAAAGGACCCGGTGCCGGCAGAGAATCGGCAATCAGGGCTATGGAAACCGCAGGCCTTACCGTTGTAATGATAAAGGATGTAACTCCTATTCCGCATAACGGCTGCAGACCGCCGAAGAGAAGAAGGGTTTAAGGAGGTACAGTTAATATGGCAAGATATACAGATGCAGTATGCAAACTTTGCAGACGCGAAGGAACAAAATTGTTTTTAAAAGGTGACAGATGCTATACCGATAAATGTGCTTTGGTAAGAAGAGCTTATGCTTCCGGACAGCACGGTAAGAGAAGGAGCAAACAGAGCGAATACGGTATGCAGCTTCGTGAAAAACAGAAAGCAAGAAGATTTTACGGCGTATTGGAATCACAGTTCAGAAAGTATTTTGAGATGGCTTCCAGACAAAAGGGTATGACCGGCGAAAACCTTCTTAAAATATTGGAAAGCAGACTGGACAATGTAGTTTACAGGATAGGACTGGCTAATTCCAGACCGGAAGCAAGACAGCTTGTTAAGCACGGTCACTTTACCATAAACGGTAAAACTGTGGATATACCGTCATATCTGGTACAGGTGGGAGAAGTCATACAACTCAAGGAGTCCATGAAAGACTCGCCCAAGTTTAAGGAACTTATTGAAACCTCACAGACCAAGATAATACCGGCACACATAGAGTTTGATCAGTCCGCCGTGAGCGCAAAGATTGTCGATACATGTAAACGTGAAGACGTAAGTCTGCCTGTAGAGGAAAGATTTATAGTGGAATTCTACTCCAAGTAGTAACTGCTAAATATACCATTAATTAAAAGGGAGGGTATAACATTGATAGATATAACAATAGAGAAACCGAGAATCGAATGTGTTGAAACAACCGATGTTTACGGTAAGTTTGTAGTGGAACCCCTCGAGAGAGGCTACGGCACTACATTGGGTAACTCCTTAAGAAGAATTTTGTTATCCTCTTTGCCCGGAGCAGCTGCTACGAGCATAAAGATAGACGGCGTATTGCATGAATTTTCCACAATCCCCGGAGTAGTGGAAGATGTTACCGAGATAATTCTTAATGTTAAAGGTATCAGGTTCAGACTGGATACCGATGAAGTAAAGACTTTAAGCATAAGAACCGAAGGTACCGGAGATGTTACAGCGGGAGATATTCTTAAGAATGCCGAAGTGGAAGTACTCAATCCCGATCATTATCTTTTCAAGATGGATGAATGTAAATCTTTCTACATGGAAATAACGGTATCCAAAGGCAGAGGATATGATTCCGCCGAAAAGAACAAAAAAGAAGGCATGCCTATCGGAACCATTCCCATCGACTCGATATATACCCCGGTAAACAGAGTGGTGTATAAAGTGGAGGATACCCGTGTCGGACAGATAACCGACTATGACAAGCTCACAATGGAAATATATACGGACAAATCAATGTCCCCGACAAAGGCTTTGAGTTATGCGGCTAAGATAATGAGCGATCATCTCAGTTTGTTCATTGATCTTTCGGAAGAAGTCAAACAGACGGAAACCGTTAAAGAAGCCGAAGAAATCAACAAGGATGAAAGCTTGGAAAAACCCATCGATGATTTGGATCTTTCGGTAAGATCCTACAACTGCTTAAAGAGAGCCGCTATCAACACCGTAGGTGACCTTATCAGCAAGACCGAAGAGGAAATGATGAAGGTTCGCAATCTCGGCAAGAAATCATTTGAGGAAATACATAACAAGCTTGACGAATTGGGATATAAATTTGCCAAGTCGGATGAATAAGGAGGAATAAAATGCCGTCACATAGAAAACTTGACTTACCTACAGACCAGAGAATAGCAGTTCTTAAGAATCTGGTTACGGGTTTGATAATGACAGGAAAAATTGAAACAACCGAAGCAAGAGGAAAGGAAGTAAAGAAGATAGCCGACAGCATAATAGCTAAAGCTGTTAAAGAGTGCGATAATTTTACATCCAAGCCTCAGAAAGTCACTCGTCCCAAGACACATAAAGGCAGAAGGCTTACCATGACCAAGGAAAGCAAATACAAGGTGGATTACGAAGTTATTGAGAGAGAAACGGTAGAAGAAATGGTTACCGTGGACAGTCCCTCAAGACTACATGCCAGAAGACAGATATTCAAATGGGTTAACAAAGTAGACGGAGTTAACGTGGTCAACAAGCTTTTTGATGAAATTGCACCCAGGCTCAAAGACAGACAGGGCGGATATGTCAAGATATATAAGTTGGGAAAGAGACGCGGTGATGCCGCAGAGATGGTGTTACTTGAGATAATTTAAGTAGAAAATAAGCCTTCAAGGAAGGCTTGTTTAATATTAAGGATGATTGAAGTAAAGAATGCACATTACTCATACAAGACACAACCGGAAACAACAAAGGCCGTTTCCGGTATTTCCTTGTCTATAGCTAAAGGAAGATACATAGCAATTTTAGGAAGAAACGGTTCCGGCAAGTCCACACTTGCCAGAATGCTTAATGCACTTATCATTCCCGATAGCGGAGATATAATCGTACTGGGTATGAATACCAAAGAAAAAGAAAATCAACTGCCCATAAGGAAAAAGGTAGGCATGATATTTCAGGACCCGGACAACCAGATAGTGGGCACAAGAGTGCTGGAAGATGTTGCATTCGGTCCGGAAAACTTAGGATATGAAAGGCAAAAGATTATACAACGGGTAGATGATGCCCTGCATCAGATTGGTATATATGACTTAAGAGAAAGAGCGGTTCATACCTTGTCGGGCGGACAGAAACAGAGGGTTGCCATAGCGGGAGTGCTGGCCATGAGACCGGCATGTATAATACTTGATGAATCCACTTCCATGTTGGATCCCAAAGGACAGGCCGAACTGTTAAGTGTTGTGGATAAACTCAATAAAGAAGAAGGAATAAGTATAATAAATATCACTCATAACATGGATGAAGCCAGGTTTGCAGATGAAGTGTATGTGCTGCATCAAGGAACCGTAACATTAAAAGGTTCTCCTGAAGAGGTATTCACCGATGTGGATAATATGCTCAAAGCGGGATTGGATGTACCGCAGGCGACCAAACTGTTGTATGAGTTGAAAAAAGAAAAGATAAACATAGAAGATCTTACAATAGACCGAAACCGAGCTTCGGATATAATAGGAAGGTTGCTATAATGAAAGCCCAAGAAAGAAAAAAGATAATATCCGTAAAGAATGTTTCTTTTACCTATGCAAAGAACACTCCTTTTGAAAAGAAGGCTTTGGAGGATATTAATTTAGACTTCTACGGCAATGAATATACAGCCATAATAGGAGCTACCGGCAGCGGTAAATCCACCCTTATACAACATCTGAACGGCCTTTTAAAACCCGACAAAGGTGAGGTTACGGTAGACGGAATAGATACAAAGGATAAGAAAGCTCAGGGAGACTTAAGAAGAAAAGTCGGTCTGGTATTCCAGTATGCACAATATCAGCTGTTTGAAGAGACCGTTTACAAGGATATAGAGTTCGGACTGATAAAAAGAAATGTTCCGGAAGAAGAAAGAAAGAAAAGAGTACCAAAAGCCGCAAAACTTGCGGGCTTAACAGAAGAAAACCTTAAAGTCTCTCCGTACGACCTTTCGGGAGGACAGAAAAAGCGTGCGGCCATTGCGGGAATTCTTGTATTAAAACCCGAGATACTGGTTCTTGACGAACCGGCAGCGGGACTGGATCCCGAAGGAACAAGAGAGTTGTTTGCCACTATACAGAATCTGCACAAAAGCAAAGAGTGCACCGTTATACTGGTAGCTCACAGCATGGAACTTGTTGCACTATATGCCGAAAGAATAATTGTACTGGATCAAGGTAAAGTAGTTATGGACGGCACAAGAGATGAAGTATTCGGTAATGAAGAGAAACTCCTGTCTTTAGGTTTAGACATACCGGAAATAACAAAGGTGATGAAGAAAATAAAGGAAAAGCACCCGAATATAAACGACCGTATATACACGGTAGACGATGCAAAAGAGGAAATTCTTAAGAATTTGGCAAAATAATAAGAAAATTTAAAAAAAGTTCAGAATTTTTGTCCCCGTTTTGCCTTTCAGGATTGTTATATATAGTATAAGAGCAGTATGCTCATAATATTGTAAGCATTAGCGTACATGCAACACCCTTTATTCCGACTATGCGATTATTGTCACTAAAACGGATGTGTGCTAATATGTTGTATAGTTTGATATTATCTTACCAAAAGAGATTTCGGAAAAAGGAGCAGCAATGTTGATATTCTTAAGCCTGATAGATGACGATGAGGGTAAAGAAAAATTTGGTGCATTGTATAATCTGTATCGTAAGAAAATGTTTTTTGTCGCTAATGAGATTCTGCATAATGAATGTGATGCGGAAGATGCAGTACAGGAAACCTTGCTTTCTTTAGCCCGCAATATAAAGAATGTTGATGTTGTTCATTCCAAAAAAGCATACTATTATGTCATGACGATTACGGAAAATACTGCCCTTAATTTATTAAAAAAGAAGAAAGGGGAGAGCAGAAAAATAATAAACCTTGATTTTGATGATGATTCCTGGTTGTTTGTCAGTGATAGTGATATTGCGGAGGAATTCGTATCTAAAGAAGAATATAACCGTATCGTCGATATCATACAAAGTCTACCCGATATTTACAGCGATGTGCTTTACTTGCATTATGTGGAAAACCTTACTGCCCGGGAAATAGCATCGGCATTATCAAGAAAGCAGGAAACAGTTAGAAAGCAGATAGTAAGAGGCAAGAAAATGCTTATATACTATCTGAGAAAAGAAGGTATGGAAAATGACTGAAACAAAATACACATTGCGTGATGCATTTATAGAGGCTAAAAGGATAAAGTTGTCCGGAATACCTAAAGATGAGGATATAGACTGGACTCCGTCTCCGAGGTTTGAAAGAAAGATAAACAGACTGATTAAAAACAGCAGGAAAAGCTATTGGCCTTTAATTAATACCCCGTTAAAAAAAGTTGCTGTTGCCGCAATGGTAATAATAATGCTGTTCGGTTTTACTATGACTGTAAAAGCAGCCAGAGAGGCTGTGGTCGATTACATCATTACGGTATATGAAAAATACACAGCTTTTTCCTTCGATGTTAGAGGCCTTGATGTCCCTAAAACAATTGAACAGAAGTATATGGTAACTGCACTGCCTGAAGGTTATACTCTCTCCTCCAAGGATGAAATGGATTTCCGTCGCAAGTTTATTTGGACTAATGAAAAAGGCGAAGATATAATATTTAAGCAGTCCGTTCTTCATAACACAAGCATGACATTAGATACCGAAGATGCACCGTATAAATATGTGAAAGTGGGACAATATACCGCTATTTACTCAACCAAGAGAAATATGCAGACCGTTATATGGGATAACGGTAAATATCTGTTTATAATAGACTGTACAACTTCCGTTTCCTATGAAGATGTGATACGAATGGCTGAAAGTGTAGCCGAAGAATAGTGGCTTTTGAGTAAATTTAAGAAAATTTGAAATATTTGAAAAAAGTTTAAAATTTTTGTCCCCGTTTTGTCTCTTTGAGTTGTTATATATGGTAAGAGACTTTTTGCGATGATAACAGTAATAACTGCTACTATTAATGTTTTCATTGCATATAAGTTCGGAAAATTATAATTAAGTAAGCATAAATGGAATACCGACAGATATACAGGCAATATATTCTGTTTATGCTCACAGTAAGAAACCTATGATGAAAACGACTAATGAGCACATTAATCATTCTGCATTGTGTATGTCGGAATTCAGAATTGAGTATTATTTGAAAGAAGTTTCATGTTTTTAAGGAGGCATATAATGAAAAGATTTTACAGAAGAGGTATAGTGTTGCTTGTTTTGGTGACACTATTAATAGCGGTAGTTGTTGGTTATGCAGTAAACGATAAAGGAAATGTTATAAAAATAAATGGCAAAAATATTGACTATGCAAAAACTCAAGGGGTCAGATGTACTGTTGATAATAACTTGGTTAAGTTAAAAACAGGGCAGGACATTGATTTGCTGAAAAAATCTGAAGACTCAAAAACTCGTATCCCTTCATATAAATTACCTGTAACGGTTCTGTCTATTGACAATCTTAGAGAACCTGTAATTGCAGATTCGTTCATTTCTTCAATTCGAGTCAACGAGAGTTTGGAATATCAGTTTGAGTTTCCGTACATCATTAAGGACGGCAAAAAACAGATAGTACTTTACGAGGCGGATTTCAGTTTAATAAAGATTCCTAATTCAGACAAGTACATTGTTGAAAAAGGGGGCTTGCTATTCTTGCTTGATCCTGAAGCAGAATCACTGCAATTTTATTGTCTTACCGAAACAAAGGAGTATTCTCAGTACAACACCAAAAGTTTTAACGGTATTGAATATGCTGTGGTATGGGCAGTAAGACCGTCATTCAATGAAGATGGAACAAAAATGATATACTACTCCGAAAGAGCAACTGAAAAAGTCGGGTATGTTTGGGTAAAAGACACTGTTACCGGAAAAGAGAATCCTGTTCCGAACACAAAAGGGTATTCGGAAGTACTGCAGTGGAGAGACAACAGATATGCGTATTTGCTGTGTCAGGGAAGAATAATTGAAATTGACACGGCAGAATTGTCTTCCAAACTCATTTATGACACAGGTAATCCCGGGAATATGACACTTGGATTTGTTTATCCGCATGTTTTTATACCCGGCGGTTTAAATTGTAAATCACAAGTTGTTAACATACTCAATAATGAAGTTACTTTGTTTGATGATACAAAATATTCCGGATGTATGAGCATACATGCTATGGATAACATCAACAAACTTTTTATCTGTTATTCTCAACCAAAAGATGTTAATCTGTTCCACAATGAGATAGTAGTACTTGATATGGAAACAATGCAAAAAGCAACTATATCCATAGAGGATGAATATTCATTTTTGATGATTCAACCATATAAAAGTGATAGATTTCTTTTGAATTATAGCAAAGGCAGTGACATTTATAATCAAGAAACAGCTTGTATCAGCTATGACAAGTTATTTGCGAGATAAACGGGGTTAGAAAGAATATTATTAAAACCTTACTATTATCTATACTGATATGTATTGAGAAATAGAGGAAAAAAAGAGTAATTTTCTTGAATTTATGAACTTTTTGTAAACAAAGAACGGGAATTTGTAAACAATTTATGAACAAAGCAATTTGCTAATCTTAAAGGTATATAATAGAGCACAGAAGTTACTTTTAGTTAACATATAATATTTATAATTAATAAAGAATGTGAGGTTTGATATGAAAAAGAGGTTCATTGTTCAGCTTGTAGCAATATTTGTATTACTGTCTGTTTTAGTTGCTCCGGTGTTTACGGGGTATGCTAATACCGATGTAAAGAATACAAAAGCTCAGACACAGAATGTAAAAAGACCGGAGACAGACTTTATTTTAGATTTTTCCAAAGATAAGTTTGATAAGGTAGAGGCTTTTGTGGACGGTAATTATGTTGATATTACCGACTGCTGGAATTCCTTTCAAAGGTTCATAAGTGCTTCATGGTTCATGTATTATACACCTGAAAAGCGTGTTTTAGCCACAGAGCCGAGGATAGATGAAAACAGTAAATGTATAAAATTTACAAAAGATAATGAGGTATATTACGGTACGGCGTATCCGTTAACCCATAATGCATTCGGCGGATATGATGGTTTTCATGTTTGGCATGACCATGTTATGTATAGATATGCAGTATCTAATATTACGCTATTTCACAGAGCTTTTGATTATATCGGTTATTGGGAAATAAACAATTGGACCAACCAGAAGAACACTATTATTAAAACAAGTGTATATGATATGATGTGCGACAGTCCGTTGCTTATAAGAAAAATGAACAGATCAGGTGACTTATACTACTGGGGGCAGGAAAAATATGCGGTTGTGTCCGCTATAGCCAATCACTATACAAAAACATTGGAGCAGAAACCCGATAATTTAATTAAGTACGGAATAAGGCGTCATTATACCTATGTGTATTCATCAATAACCGAAATTGATGTAACGCTATACGCACAATCTCTTTGGCAGAAAGGTCTTTATGCCCATATTAGAATGAACGATGAGGAAGTGTGGCTTGTTTTAGACACTTGCGTAAAGGATATACAGGCTGAATTGAATAATTGCGATTACTATAAAGTGCCTGCTCTTACAAAAGATATGGCTGCACTTAAATTAAACGGATACGATAAGGTTACATTAATTAACAACGACAAAGAATATGATATTACAAATATGTGGTTCGTGAATTTCGATAATAAGGGTCTTTGTGATTGGACGGAATATACTAAAGCGGCCCCCTTAAAAACGGACTGTAAGATTATTCTTGAAAAAGAAGGTGAAAAGCTTGTAATGAATGTTGCAAGAACATATGAATATGCAGTAATAGAAGGCAAAGGACTGTATGTTTTACCGCATATTGAATCAATAATTGATGCTGTTTTGCAGTCGGATTTACACAGAGCAGTTGATACCTTGGTTAAAAAGAGCGTTTTGTATAAGACATATAGATCTTCCTTTGTATTTCGCAGATTTTTTTCAGAGGAGAGCAAGGGCTATTTCTACGAGGAAACCTTTCAACCTGCTAACTCTTTGATAATAAGATATGCGGAAACACTACCTGGAAAACCTGACATAGAAACATATAAATGGGTAGAAAAAGATTTTCTTTACAAAGCTGACAGCATCAAAATGACTGTTTGGAGAATAGATGATTACGGTGATGTAGGGTATGTAAATTTGTCCGGAGAAGGTGCGGATATATGGTATAAGATACAGGACGCATATATGATGTTTTCATATAACGGTTGTGATGCCGTGGGTGATCCGTGGGTGCGTCTTAACTTTCTTCCGGAATATACGATGGTTCCGGACAGTATTAGTAAATAGAAACGGTCGGATATATGAAATCATGTGGAAGATTGGAGAAGGAAATGAAGAGAATAATAAGCATATTACTGATATTAGCACTATTGTTGGCATTATCATCCTGTGATACTGTGCCTACCGATACACCGATACCTTCGGAAACTATTCTTGCGACGGAAACGGCTGTTGTACCCAGTGACACCCCGACGGTAGAGCCGAGTCAGACAACTCAACCTACGCCTACACCGACTCCGACACCTACGCCTACACCTGTACCGGAGAAGCCGTCTGCATATACCGATATAAAGTATTTCACTTTTGACGCCAGACATAGAACCATACTGGACTATAATCCCGAAGGCGGAGCTT
>DUPQ01000041.1 GCA_012838235.1 Clostridiaceae bacterium | reverse complement strand
TTTCGTTTTTTCATAAATTTTCGCCCGTATAATGGAGCTTATACCCGATGCCGCGAATGGTTTTCAGATATTTCGGATTCTGCGGATCATCCTCAATCCGGTTCCTGATGCGGCTGATATGCACCATAATTGTGTTGTCGTCAAAATAGTATTCCTCGTCCCATACCGCCTGGTAAAGCTGCCTTTTTGTAAAAACCTTCTCGGGATGTTCTAAAAAAAACAGAAGCAGCTTGTATTCCTTTGCGCCAAGTTCAATCGGCTTTCCATCCATATAAGCGCAGCATTTTTCCTTATCTACCGACAAATCTCCGTATTTAATAATCACGGGAGATTTTTCTTTAGGTGAAAGATATTCATTATTCCGCCTTAATTGCGCACCTACACGAGCCACTAATTCGGCAACGGAAAACGGTTTGGCAATATAATCATCCGCACCGAGCCCGAGTCCCAGTACCTTGTCCATTTCGTCCGTCCTTGCGGTCAGGAAGATGACAGGGATGGTACTGTGTTCGCGGATTTTGCGCAGAAGGTTAAATCCGTCCATCACCGGCATCATCACATCAAGAATTGCGAGATGGATATCATGCGCCGAAAGTATATCCCATGCTTCCCTGCCGTTTTGAGCCGTAAATACGGTACATCCGTTTTCTTCAAGGCTGATTTTTATTAAGTTCCGGATGTCTTCCTCGTCGTCCGCAATAAGAATATTCATATCGTTTTAGCACCTTCTTCGCGTTCATATATTATTTTAAATACTCATCAAAAAAGGTAAGGCTCTTTTGGTTTATGAACTTAAGGGTATCATATCCGGATTTTTTATACGATCCGCCAAGCAGCGCACAAAAAAATGGAGACGTTCTAACCAGGTCTGTCAATGTGTATAATGGTTGCTGCCTTCTATATAATAATACCGGATGTTCCCGTTATTGTGCAAATGATTTTTGTTCTGCACGTATTTGTTGTCTGTTCCAATCAGAGGGTAGCCGCTGTCACTGTAGATGTTCATAACAGCACACCGGTAGGGCTCCGTATTCCATTTAAATTCATTTCCGTCAACTCCCGTAATATCGCACATATACGGAGACTCTAACGCAATTACCGCTTTAATATCGTTCCGTTGCTTCGCAACTCCGAGAGCGGCAGAACCTCCAAGGGAATGCCCGGCAACGCCTATTTTTTTTGTATCTGTTAATCGATAGAAAGAATTGCTTTTATTCATGGATTTTTCAATGAAGGTGTCGATCACAAAATTAATATCATCGGTACGAAGCTTCATCCACTTCTGAAAACACGCATAAGAGTTTTCTATATCCGAATGCGAATCTTCTTCATTTAATTCTCTCATATATCCGAAATCGATATGTATTTTCATCCCGTCTATTTCCGTATAGAGCGCATGATAGGTATGATCAATGCTGACAACCACATAGCCGTGGCTTGCAAGTTCCTTATAAAGTGAAAGATTGCTTGTTTTCATAGAAATACCGCCGTGAGAAAATACAACAAGAGGACAACTGTTGTTTACAATTCCGTCATCAGTCGGATAATAAACGAGCACAGACAATTTTCGAGGACTTCCATCGGTTTTATACTCTTCAATGCGTGATGCATCGGTCAATTCCAATACACGGGAAGTATATGAGTATTCACCCGTGGTTGGGATGCCTTTTAAATTGGGTAACAAAACAACTTCCAGTGTTATAAAAACAATGGCAATAGATGTAATCACAGTAACAGTTCTTTTTAACCAAATCTTTTTTATTAGTTTCCGTTTTGCAGATACAACCAGAAAACCAATCAAAATAAACAATACAGTAAGCAAGATATAATTATAAAACGCCATAAATTCCCCTTGATGCAAGATTTTAGTTGTTTTAATCTTAAGCATCACGTAATAAATAATCTGATAAGGGTTATTATTACATATTCATCACCCGGAATGTTCACTGAGCATATTAATTTTCTGTGTTAAATTCAACCTTTTCCCCGGTGTATCTGAAGTATTCACAATGGTACTTTCTCTGCTGATGTTTCCATCCGAGTCTGATGGAATGATGCTTTCAAGCCATTTTGCCGAGCGGTCAATGTAACTGTGCTTGCGGCTTGCCGCATCCCAATTAGGATTGAGATGAGCTTCGAGCATCCCCTTTGAAATATGTTCATCGTCCCAAATCAGCTCATAACTGCGCTGCCAAAGGGCAGGTTTTTGTAAACGTGAAAACAGTTTGTTTACCATATTTGTCTTTCTCCTGTTCAATAATTTTTACCCATACATCTGTTCATAATTCCTTCATTCAATAAACTCCCTGCCCTTTATTTTATCAAAAGTCAAATACATGCTGTATGCCCGGCACAGCGTGAAGGCAACTAAACCGAACAGAACGGGTATTCAACCCCGCTCCAAGATCCACCACGACCTTTGCAACGTTTTTTATACTTGGACGCAGTCGTCAATATATCTTGAGTATTCATTATTGATGTCCGCGTCCACGGGAACATGTCAACCATCGGAGGCATGGTAACAAATCGCTTCAACTGACCACTCTTCTTGATAACTGTACATATGGTGCAGAGTGTTTGGCAGGTTATTTTCCATCGCTCTTCATGGCTGCAGCCTCCATCACAGCCTTCATTCTGGCTTCAAATATTTCTGCGGGTACAAGAGCAATGCCCTCCTCATCACTTAGTACAATCAGACGCTGCCCACCGGTAAGTCCAAACTTATCCCTTGTGGCTTTCGGAATGACAATCTGCCCTCGCTCGTTGATTGTAACAGAGCCCCAGATGTTTTTTCCCTTCGGCGCAGGAGGAATCATACCGATACCGTCTGCCGTTTCGGTCTTAATTAAGCTGTCAATGGTAATGCCATACACCTGCGCAAGACAGCTGCATTTTTTAATATCCGGGATCGTAGCTCCGCTTTCCCACTTAGCATAAGCCTGTCGGGAAATACCGATTTTCTCCGCAATTTCTTCCTGAGAATAACCGTGCATATTGCGAAGCATAATCAAATTATCTTTTAACATGATATAGAACTCCTTTACAAATCGATTATTTCAAAATGTTCACAGGCACGCCAGTACGAAAGCAAGGTCATAAGAACATAGCACAGCGCACCTATACCGAATAATCCAAGCTGTAGTATTATATGCTCGAAACCAAATGCGTTCAGCATTTCAAGTCCAGGAAAATGATGCAGTGCCTCTCCAACTCCAAGGGTAAGGAAGGCCGCTATAATGAATATCACGAAGGGCTTCCCAAATTTATACGCGGTCTTAAAAAATCCACCGATGAAGATATAATTAAACAGACTAAATATCAGAAGAGCCATACCGAGAGCGAATGGGTTTGCATTCATCAAAGCATTGTTTCTGTACACGGATGATTCCGAAAATATTGTCATTCGCAGTATGACTGTAGCAGCCATCAGGGCAAAGCTGCATAATTCGATAAAACACGAGAACAGGAATTTACCTCTTACCACATCTTTTTTCGCAATGGGTAGTAAAGTTGAAAAAATAATATCGTTCGCTTCCCGTGCATTTTGAAAGCTTTGGAATATGCCAAGCGTAACAAAAAACACCCCACAGAGTATCGGATAACCAGGAATAAAAAACATAAAGCCAAAGGCAATAAAAAGATAGGAAAGCACAGATGCACTGAGCCTCATTTCTTTTCTTAATATATTACTCATTTATCGCACCTCTTTCAAGTCTTAAAAATGTCTGCTCAAGGTTTTCGCCTGAAATTGAAAATTGTGTCACAAAATCCGGTTTTGACGTTGTGGCAACGATATTTCCTCCTGATATATATACAATATCATCAGCGCATTTTTCTATATCGGAGATAATGTGCGTAGAGAAGAAGATTGTAACACCGGTTTTCTTCAACTCGCTGAACAGTTCCAAAAGCTCATCTCTGGAAAACGGATCCAGTCCACTAGTAGGCTCATCCAAAATCAATATCTCGGCTTTATGGGAAAGTGCCAGCAACAAGTTGCATTTCACCTTCATACCTTCCGACAACTCCAGTGGGGCCTTATTTTCATCCAGCTGGAACATTCTCAGATACTTGTGGTATGCTGTCTCATCCCAAGTGTCGTAAAAGCATTT
>DUPQ01000040.1 GCA_012838235.1 Clostridiaceae bacterium | reverse complement strand
TTCTTGTTATTTTCATAAGTTATCAATATCCTATCTCATTAAGATTATACACATTTATCGTTTTTTGGCAATATGTAAACCCGAACAATTTACCTGAATACCGTTATTTTAATATATCTTCGGCATTCAGTCTGTTTATTTTTTCATATGCCGATTTGCTCAGGCGTTTGTTATTGTATCCCTCATCCAGGAAGTTAACCGTGTCAAAGAAACCGTATTCCCTCGGAGCACATATGTCGGTCCCGTAGAAAATCCTGTCCTGAAACTCTTCCAAGAATGCGTATCCGAAATCGGGGTCTCTTGTTATAGCGGTATAACCGCTGTTTGCCGAAATATCACACATCAGATTCCCATACTTTCTCAAAAGCCGAGGTATACTTCCCCCCGGAACAACCGGACCCTTGTTGTATAAGTGCATGGTTTCTTCGGTTACATCCCCGCTTATATGCGACCAGAAGGAAGCGGAATGCCCAATAAATTTAAGGTCGGGAAAATCATTAAGAGTCTTTTCCAGTAAAGGAAGACCCGGTTTATCAATAATACCGTATGCTTCTTTTTCCGTAGCGAGATGAAAAAGAATAGGCATGCTCAGCTTCTCTGCATGATAAAACAGATTTCTCATTCTACAGTCATCGAACATAAGATTGCTTGTAACTTCTCCTATTCCTTTGGCTCCCAGCTTCTTATAGTGCTCAATAAAGAACCCCAAATCGGTATCTTCCGAGTTGTAATGCCATCTGGGATCTATATTACAGTACCAGTCAAACATAGCCGGATATGCGCGCACTATCCTGTAAGTTTCCTCATTATTTATCAATCTGTGCTGTCCTTCCATTGACACTACCGGTAAAAGAACCCCTTTTTCAATACCCAACTTATCGTAATAAGGCTTTATCTCGTCGGGTGTTGCAAATGTTTCATTCCTGTATACTCTCGGTATGTCATTTTGTTTTTCCCAATCATCTATATACATGACGGAATGAATATGCATGTCAATTCTTTTCATGTTTTCCTCTTTACCTTTCCAAAAGCCTTAAAGCATTTGTTCTGCATATTTTCCCGTATGCCCTATCGCTCAATTTGTTCTTTTCCGCTCCCTGTTCCAAAAACTGTGCCAATTTGAATGATTTCTCCTCTCTTTTTGAACAGATACCGGTACCGTAGTATATCCTGTCCTGAAATTCTTCTAAGAATTCGTATCCGAAATCGGGGTCCCTTGTGATTGCATTATATCCGCTGTTTGCTGACAGGTCGGCATGAAGATTATCGTATTTTCTCATAAGTTCCACCAGTCTTCCCGCTTTTTTAACCGGTCCCGAAGGATATCCGAATCTGTCACATTCCTCCGAATCGGCACCTATTTCCGCCCAGAACGGTTGAGAGTGCCCGATTATAGTAAGTTTGGGAAATCTTGTCAGAGTCTCTTCCAGCTGCTTTAATCCTTTTACATCATAAATACCGTAAGGGCTGTCATCCGTCCCTATATGAATTAAAACGGGCATATCGTACATCTCGGCATGTCTGAACAGATTTTGCATACGCTCATCTGAAAAAGGCAACTTTGCAGTCACTTCACCGATACCTTTTGCACCGTGCTTTTTATAATGATTTATAAAATGTGAAAGATCGGTATCGGCACTGTTTGTCCAGCATCTGGGATCTATTCCGCAAAACCAGTAAAAGCGGTCGGGATATTTTCTTACTATTCTCATTGCTTCCAAGTTGTTGAAAGTATAATGTGCACCTTCGGGAGCTATAGTTACCATAAGTACTCCCTTTTCAATGCCGAGCTTTTCATATAATATCGCTATTTCTTCGGGAGCAGGATATGTAAGTTTATCCTGTATCGGTCGATATATAGCGTTTTTTTCCTCTTCTTCCGACAGATATATCCTGCTGTGAACATGGATATCAATTTTTTTCATATTTTTCCTTTCTAAAAACATATGCAGCGGTTCTATTCTTAATAAACCGTTATAATGAATGCCAACTTCATATATTCTAACACATTAATCTCATCAATAGCCTTAAAATTATTAATTATTTAAAACTCTGTTTATTTATTCATTTTTTAATAATATATCTTCATTGAGATTTTAATTGCAGATGGTATAATTCATGTATTAATATCGAAAGGACTGGGTTATGAAAGAGAAGAAACCTGTTCCGATAGCGGAATGGATATTGCTTGTGATAAAAGGAATAGTAGTGGGAGCCGGTGCTATAATTCCGGGTGTAAGCGGAGGCGTTCTATGTGTGGTTTTCGGGATATATCAGCCCATGATGGCTCTTTTAGCACATCCTATAAAGTCCTTTAAGACTTATTATAAAATATTTATTCCTTTTATAATAGGATGGCTTGCCGGATTTTTACTCATTGCAAAACTTGTGGAAATGCTGTTTGCGGCATCCGCTTCGATAGCTATCGCACTGTTCGTGGGATTAATAGCGGGAACATTGCCCTCTCTGTTTAAGGAAGCTGGTAAATTCGGCACCGACAATAAATCCCGTATAGGCTTTACACTGGGCTTGTTTTTAATGTTCACCTTATTATTGCTGCTGGATAATCAATCGTCCTCGTCCATAACCCCGAACATCTGGTGGTTTGCTTTCTCGGGTCTTATATGGGGATTCAGCCTTATTGTACCCGGATTGAGTTCCTCATCCATCTTAATATTCATGGGGCTGTATCAGCCGATGACTTCCGGTATAGCCGCTTTGGATATGGCGGTAATACTGCCATTGATAGCCGGTCTTGCGGTAACCGTTCTTTTATTTGCCAGACTGGTTAATCATCTGTTCGAGAAGCACCACAGTATAATGCATCATACAATAATAGGAATAGTTATTGCATCCACCCTCCTTATAATCCCTACCGAGTACCCGAATTGGTGGAGTCTTGTTATAAGTGTAGTCTGCTTTGCAGCAGGCTTTGCGGCTTCCGTTTTTATGAATAAATTGGATAAAAACAGTGAAAAGACCGCTTAATCAAATATATTAAAATCAGCATTCACTTTATAACAAATGCGAAAAGTGTTCTTCAAATTCCGGATAAACACATCCGATCATTGCTGCAAAATTTTTAAACGGTATATAATCGGGGATACTGTTTCCCGTTCCCAGTGCATACCCTTTATATCCTGTAAGTTGTATCAATGCTGCGCATCTGGCTCTAATGTTTTCCACCGATTCCCTTGCAATAAAATCCAGGTCAATTCCGCCCAGTATGGCTATTTTATCCGCATATTTCCTGTATCCTTCTTCAACAGGCAGAATGTTGTCTTCAAATGAATGTTTCCCGTCAAATTTCATATCATAAATTATGTCATCCATCACTTCAGTAAGATTACCGCATGAATGCAGCATGGCTAAACGACCGCTTTTATGGACCATTTCCACTATCTTTTTGTAGTACGGGAATATGTATTTTCTCAAATCTTCCGGTGACAACATGGTAGCGGTTTTAAAGCCCCAGTCGTCATTTACCATTACCGCACCTACACAGTCATATTT
>DUPQ01000039.1 GCA_012838235.1 Clostridiaceae bacterium | reverse complement strand
TCATATGTGCCGGATATGGTTTGGTCGGTCTTGAAACTGCTGAAATCAAGATTTACATTGTCCTCTTTTGCTTCCTGATATATTTTCCCCACAATATTATCATACATACCGTATCCTATAGCTCCGCCAACAATTCCGGATATGAGGATGATACACATAAACATTGTAAACATATGCACAAATATCTGATTTCTCTTCATTCCCAAAGACATCATTATTCCTGCAGTCTTTCCGCCTCTGGAAGTCATTATGATAAAGAATGCCGACATTACCACTATCCATACAGCAACGGATATATACATAAGGAGTGAGGTGCTTTCCCTAAGAGAATTGAGAATAGGAGATATCATGGAAAACCCCTGGTCATAGTAGTAGAACATTCCTCCGTATCCCAGCGATTCCATCTCTTTTTCAAAAGCCTCAATATGACCGGTCCTAATGACAAACGAGCGGGTGTTGGGGATACTTTGATACTTGCCCGTAGTAGCAGGAATATATTCACCTGTTTCTTCAATATATTTACCGTTAATTATGAAAGTGGGAAGATCAAGGTCTATAGGCTTTTTAACAGACCCTTTAGGTGCGAAAGCACTATTGGGAGTAAAGAAGAATTCCTTTTCGCTCCAAACATTCTCTGCTTTGTATATACCTATGACCTCGAAGGTGCCTTCATCAATGAAACCGTTTTCTTTACTGAATGAAGCATGCTGCCACAAATGTTGCTTGGAATTTGAAGTTACGATATATCCGTTAGACCAAAATTTAAAGTCTATTTTGTCTCCTATCTTTATTCCGCTTTCTCTCGCGGTTTCCGCACTGATGATGCATACTTTTGCTCCTTCGGAATACTCCTGTTCCGTGAAAGTTCGACCTTCGGTAATGTATGCAAGACCTTGATTGAACAGAGGTATACTATCAAGATTTTTCGTGAAATTCATTTTAAGTGAATTGATGGTTGTTTTACATTCCTCTATGTGCCTTTTCCATTTTTCTCCTTTATCGGAAGCGAGAAACTCTTCGAGTGAACCGTCAAGTCTGCTATAAGCAACATTTGTATCGTCTCTGTATGCACAGAAATAACAATAATTTATATTATAGGAGACTTTTTTCCCGGAACTTTTACGCTCCACTTTAGTGTCTTTGTCAGTCCCCAGAATCTCGTGCATTTGGGGGCTAAAATGAATAAACGCAAAGTCGGGATCTTCTCTGTTCATATTAATAAGTGTATACTTGCCTTCCGGCAGTATCGTTTCAAGATCAAACGGGGCAGGATTATCCCTATATCTTTCCGTCTTGGGATATTGCGAATAACCCTTTGATCCGTATAAAATGTATCTTTCTCCAACTCGAAAGTATTCGTTCGGATCGGTACCAAACTGCCGAGTATCAACCCTTATATACTTGCTGTAATCATATTCTTCACTTAGCACGGGGGATTCCTTACGATCCAGTTCCAGTACTGCCGTGTATGCCAAGAATACGTCGGTATCCCCAAAAGATCCGAAAACATTTTCCCTTTCAGCTCCTACAGTATATTCTACAGATACGCATGTGCCTACTACTACAGACAAATCATAAGGGTAGTCTACAGCAGTTATAGGAGTGAATTCATCAACAATACCTGAGGAAATTGTCTTTATACCGTTATTGTAGGCCATGCATTTATCACGGATATCAACTTGTTCAACATGCTCGGATTGTTCCGCAGCCTCATATATGTCAGCAAGCGAGTTGTATTCATATATTCCTTTCGTATAGGTATTAACATTTTTCAAAAATTCGTTCTCCGAAGCTACAGCAATGGTAGTATATGCTTTTTCCGCTTCGGATATGCTGTTTTTTGCTGTCAGCCATGTACTTACGCTTAAGAACATAAATATACCGGAGAGAGTTACAAGCACTACAATAAGCATTCCCATAACATTCGACCTTAGCGACTGTGTGATGCTGTACCATATTACGGCAGGCATGCCACCTTTAATTCCTTCACCTTTTTTTAACCTATATGGTATCTTTGTTTTCTTTTTACCGCCCTTTATAGCAAAACATAATACTGAAGATATACAAAGAATCAGAAGAAGTATTCCCGTCTGAACGGCAAATATCATAAGAAGCGGGGTAGGAACAGAGTCCAGTTTTTCTTGTTCGATTGATGCTGACGGGAGAGGGAGTGAGGAATCGGTATGTAATGCCTTTCCGGTAGAGGCTTTTGTTGTTAAGTATTCATTTGTTGTGTTTATAACGCTTCCATAGAAGGACAGAGACATAACTGCACTTATAGCAATG
Source organism: Clostridiaceae bacterium (assembly GCA_012838235.1). GTDB lineage: Bacteria > Bacillota > Clostridia > DUPQ01 > DUPQ01 > DUPQ01. The sequence goes on along the minus strand of DUPQ01000039.1, from coordinate 1,934 downwards.
GAGATAATAGAAATGATGATAACCGTAAGAACTGCACGCAGTCGCACTTTTTTATCAGTGCTTGCTAAATTTATAACAATGGCATGCATAGCCATAGAAATAATAAACACTGCAAGAACCGCCGTAGATATATATGTAGTAATTCTGAAGTTATCTGACAGAGCGTAAAGATAAGGCAAGGAAGGATCGTTTTTGTCATAATAGTAGAATATTCCGCCATATCCCGCCGTTTTCATCTCAGCCTCAAAATCAGACGCTTTACCTGTTTTGAGAATATATGTCCTCGAATCGGGTATGCCGGAAAACCTGTCTCCGCCCAAATCTGTCAGTGAAGACTGCAACTTCATAGAATCGTTTATAGATAGTTCAGGCACAAATACCGTATTGGGAGTAAAAGTACAACATTGGGTATTCCATGCATCATCATCCAAATAAATACCTGCAACAGTATAGTTTTCACTATCTGATAATGCATTCTTATTGCCATGCGATTTAGGAGTCCATGCTGTTTCCAAAAAACTTGTCTTTAACTCATAACCGGCATTCCATAAACTCAATTTTAAGACATCACCTACCTTAATATTATTACTCTTTGCCAGTTGGTCACTTATGAGACAAACTTTATTACCGGAGGAATAGTCTTGTTCTGTAAAAGAAACTCCTTGTGTAATATATGCTCTGCCGGAGGCAAAAAGAGGAACACTTTCAATATTGTTTACAGTAACTATCTTCACGGATTCTTTTGCTGTTTTCTTGTTTGCTATTATTGTGTTCCATGTGCTATTTTCATCGGAAGAAAGAAACTCTTCCAAAGAATTATCTATTTTTGCATAAGAAAGATATGACAAATCAGTATATGCGACTAAACAACAATATGTAAGATCACGAGAGCCGGTATGCAATGTGGTTATCTTTGTCCCTTTTGGCACACCAATCTTTTCATACATATATTCCTCAAACTTTATCTCGGTCACCGGAGGCGAAAAATCCGTTTCCGTCATGATAAAGTACGGAGCCTGATCTTCCTTGAAAGGGGTATGGAGATAGGAAACAGTCCCGTTAATTATGTATTTAGACCCGACAACAAAGAAGTGACTGAAATCCGCCATTATCTGCGAAGACATTACCCTTACATACGAGTAAGGGTAGTCGGGATCAAGAACAGGAGATAAGTTTTTATCTATTTTAATGGTAGCAATATATCCGAAATGCGCCATATTACCGGAGCTTTTTTCTGTCTGCGACATACTCTTGAATTCTATCGCTTCACATGTTCCAACTATTACAGAGTCATTGTAGGGCATGTTAACGGATGTATTAGAGGAAACGCCGCATTCATCGGACACTACGGTATTCAGTCCGGCATGAGCCATGCATTGAAACCGAATATCAACCGAATCAACATTCGGAGATGAATCGGCAACAGTATATATTTCCTGTAGTTGACTGTAAGGATAGACTTGAGTAGATCCTTTACTGTTTGGCAAAAATTCACTTTCTTTCAACCAAGCAAATGTTGTTTGTCCTTCCGGTATTTTATTTATGTAATTTTCCGAGGAATTCCATATTCCATAGGAAAGAGCGGAGCACAAACTTAACAAAAGGACAAGCAACATAGCAGATGCCCTTAATAGCCATTTGTTTTTCTTTTTCCCTTTCATTTTATACCTCTCTATCTCAAAATTTGACTTTTGTCAATAATCTCCCATATTCAATTCTCTATGTATCAGCATCTTAAATAGCTTCGCTTGTTATCTCATCAAAGCCGTAAAGAAACTATTTATCAATCAGTTTTCCGTCTCTCATGCTTAAAACTTCGTCCGCATCAGCGGATATCTCCAAGTCATGGGTAACCACAATTACACAATAGTCTTCTTCATGGGCAAGCTTTTTCAGCGTCCCAATTATATTCTTACCGTTCTCGGAATCTAAAT
>DUPQ01000038.1 GCA_012838235.1 Clostridiaceae bacterium | reverse complement strand
GAGTTCTTCATCCACAGCGTGTGGCCGAGCATCTTTTACCTGATGCATTTTTTCACCTCAGTTCTGAAAGCAGGTTTTTATCACTTTCACAATTCGCTGGAGGGAAAAGGCCTATTTGGACGAAGTCTAAAAAAATAATTTTTAGAAGATACCTCTGGTCATTGGATGAGGGTAACCAGAGGTATTTGAAGCTGCACCCGAAAGCTAGAAAATATCGCCGTATTCTTTTTTGAGTTGGGCTTCTGCTTTCTTAAGACGGGAGCGAAATGTGGAACGAGGAATACCGATGATGTCAGCTATATCCCGGTCAGGAATTCCTGCCAGACGCAGCTCGCCGATACGGCGGGCTTCTGGAAGTATCTCATCAAGGCGTTTGAGCAGCTGTTCAAAGATGATTTTGTCAGTTACAATGGACTCGACATCGCTTTCGGGATCAGGATGAATATCCCCCAGAATCTCTTTCTCATATTCCAGAGAGAGCTTGTCCCCTGCATTTTGATATTTGCAGGTGACACAGTCACCTTCGCATTTCCACCACCAGTGACCGGGGCAGGAGCACTGGCCATGAGCTCGCGCTCGTTTAAATTGCCGCCAAATAGGGCGGTAGTATTCTAAGTAGATTTCTTTAGTGACAGGGATGCGTTGTTTAGTGTTTGGCAGGTAGATGTAGTACTGTTTGGTTTTTTGTGTGTTATCTTTGTTTTTCATATGATTTCCTCCTGTGATTTGTGCTGCGTGAGCAATCGCAGGGAGGAATTTGTGACTTGTTTTATAACTTTTTTGGCATTGATTACCAGTAGATTGTGTGTTAAAATGTTTTAGTAGGATTTGGTATGAATTACTTTTAAGCAATAACTCGCCATATCCACCGGTTTGAAAGCAACAAATAATGCTCCTGCGATATCTCACAAGAGCATCCAATAGTTAGTAGAGTTAGCTTGCTATAGTTATTAGAGTTATTAACGTTAGTAGAGTTAGTAGCTTTCACGGAGGACAAGACATGACAAAGAATGAAAATCAACGTCTATGCGGCGGGACTTTTTTCACTTTACTTTTACAGGCACGAAAGCCTCGAAATGGAGTCAGAGAACATTTTAAAGGTCAAAGTGACGGTTTTTCAGAGACCAATACCCTTATAGGGCTAATTAAAGTCGTTGTTCCCGACTATACAGAGCCGACACGATCAATGAAAGGAACTTTCAAAGAAGTCACTTTTAACTATAAGGCATGTAACATTTCAAAAAGTGTATATTTACCGTTCGTTGATCCAGCAGTGGTTTCAGCATTTGATACCCGTGTTAAAACTGAATACAATAAAGCTCTTGCAGCGATGTCCGATTTTGTTGCAGATTTTATTGTTTTTGGAACAAGCACAAAAAAAGATGAATGCTTGGTAAAGGCTCTTCTTGAGCTTATCGATGCTGATGACACAATTGATGACACACAAGTTTTTTATATGAACGAAAATGGTACTACAACTACAAAAGCCGATCTTCGAGATCTTTCAGAGATAAGTCTTCAGCCATTTTTACTAGGCATATGGCATTTTATTGTTATCAACAGAAAAGATAATACAATAGGCAAAGAAACCTATAATGCGTGGTGTCCCTCAAGAGGCGGCGCTACAAGAGAGTATAAAGCAACGCTGGGTTGCACTATCAAAAGGCAGATAAAAGTATCGAGCTGTGCAGAAATCATAGAAGAAGATAACTGGTCTGGAGTTTCCAACAATGATTCATCCGAGGAATTTGATGACAAATACTCGGAACCCGAACCGGAAGAAACATTCACTAATACTACAAACCAAATAGTTAACAATCCTATTGTTTTCAACCAGTATGGGAGCAACAACATTCAGGTTGGTAACATCGAAACGCTAACGATAAATAATAAATAAAATGATAGTGTAAAGTAACTTATGAAAAAATGACATTTAGCAATTTTGGACTGAAATGGACCTTGAAAAGTGAAGAACGTGCCAAGTTTCCGCATTTATTCCACGATCCTCTTGACAATGAGCCTCCTC
>DUPQ01000037.1 GCA_012838235.1 Clostridiaceae bacterium | reverse complement strand
GAATCACTACAAGCATGATGCTGAGTATGCTCTTTGTTTTGAATTTCATAATTTTACCTCCTCGTAGTAAATAACTCTTTATAAATAAAGTTTTAGTCATAATATCATGCACATGAAAAAGTGTCAATATATTTTTTCACATTGAGTTCACATTTCAGGCTCAATTTGCATAAAAATGACTGATTAATGCTATTTTTCAGGTTTTCTGAGTAAATTCAGGTATTTCATCTAATAGAAAATGAATAAATCGGTTTCAAAATATTCATATTTATTTGCCGAGCTTTAATCTTATCATATCGGCTATCATATTGGCTCTGTTTTCTATGAAAGTAAAATCTTCACCTTCTATCATTACCCTTATCACCGGTTCCGTTCCGGAAGCCCTGACCATTACCCTTCCGTTACCGCCCAGTTCCTTGGAAACTTTCTCTGAAAGTGCCTGAATTTCCATATCATCCTTCAGTTTGCCCTTCATTTCATTATCCACTCTCACATTGACAAGCACCTGGGGAAGAGGCTTCATAATTTCAAAGAAACTGCTTGCTTTAATATTATTCTCCGCAAGTATCTCGGCAATTTTTAACGATGCCAGGATACCGTCACCCGTTGTGGTGTACGGTAACAGTACAATGTGTCCAGACTGTTCTCCTCCGATGGAATATCCGCCTTTTCGCATCTCTTCCACTACATATCTGTCTCCGACTTTTGTCCTTATAATCTCTATGGAGTTGCTCTTGCCGAAAACGGTAATACCCAAATTGCTCATTTCGGTAGCTACCAGGGTGTCTTTGTACAGCAGTCCTTTGCTCCTTAAGTACAGAGCAAGTACGGACATCAGCACATCACCGTCAATTACTTCTCCCCTTTCCGATACCGCAATAAGACGATCCGCATCTCCGTCATAAGCAAAACCGACATCAAAACCGCCTTTTTTAACATGTTCCGCCAGGCTGTTGATATGAGTGGATCCGCAGTCTTTATTGATGTTTAAACCGTCGGGAGAAGAGTGAATGTGTGAAACATTACAGCCGGCCCTTCGGAATACTTCCGGTGCTATTGCACTTGCGGCACCGTTTGCACAATCCAAAAGTATGTTCAATTCGGAAAGATCGGTACTGCAATTGTTTATAAGAATATCTATATACGCTTCGACACAATGACAATTCATATATATTCTGCCTATCTCATTATGTGTCTTTACACTTACCTCAATTTTATCGGTAATAAAATTCTCTATATGCTCTTCCGTCTCATCTGGCAATTTAAACCCGTCTCTGTTGAAGAATTTTATTCCGTTATATTCGTAAGAATTGTGTGAGGCGGATATGACAATACCCGCATCGCAACCGTAAAGTTTTGTAAGATATGCTACCGCAGGGGTGGTAATAACTCCCGCCCTTATTACATCGGCTCCCATAGCACACAGGCCCGCTTCGGTAGCCGACATAAGCATATCCGACGAGATTCTGGTATCGGCCCCTATTAATATCTTAGGTTTATGGCGGTTTTCCCCCGCCAGTACATAAGCACCGGCTTTTCCCAAATCAAAAGCAAGGCTTACAGTCAATTCTTTATTGGCTATACCCCTTGCTCCGTCCGTACCGAATATTTTTCCCATAGTACCTCCACACCTGAAGTTCGTGTTTTTTACTTTAGAATCTTAATATTCAATTACTCGTTACGGTACTGTTATTTCGACCGCAACCTGCATGTCCTCATAAAACCGCACATTCTCCGGAAGATTGACGTCTTTCACTATCACGTCTACCATATGCACACCTTCTTTAAGGTCCTGTACATTTACATAAAACTTCATTTCGGAAATGTCGGTATCGGAAATATCGGCACTTAAACCGACAAGCTTCATGTTAAACGTCTCATTCTGTATGGAATATATAAAATCCGAGTCCACATTGGTCAGCGAAATCCTGTTGCTGTCTATTGAATAGGTTGCTATTGTCTCAACATATATATTCAGATCAGGTGATTCGGAAAGCGTTATATTGTTGCCGAGCGACAGTATGTTTACACTGCGGTATGCGTTTCCGTCTTCCATATCCAGAACATCAATATAAGGTACAATCTGTTCTTTGGTAATTTCAGCCAATGTAGACTCCCGTCCTTTGAGTGTGAGGTTGAACATTTCCTCTCTTATCGTATATTCCTTGAGAATATTTTTATTTCTTACTCTAAGTTCTTCTATACCGAACTCGAACTCTCTGGTTGTAAGCTGCTCTATTACAACATTTAAAAGCACCTTATTATTCAAATTCAATACATAATTCAACGTATAAACCTTTATATTCGAGGGAATATCCAGCTCGGCTTCCGTTGTAAACGATTGGGTTTTTCCGGATATATCCACAGGTTTGGTGTAAACGGTATTTATGTCTTTAATTATCGCATAATCGCCGACTATAATAGCCCGGTTATATTCCGGCGAATCGCTTATATACATGTGATTGCCTCCGAGGTTGGCAGTTCCCGTAAGTTTGCTTACAACATTGACTACTTTACCGATGGTTACACTGACATCCACGGTAATGGTATTTGTATATTCATTCATGATATGCATACTCTTGTCGTATACATCACAAGCTTTTCTTACCGTGAAAGACTGTGTGGTATCATCCAAATCAATATCTACCCGTATACCGCTTATACCCGTTATCATGGATGTAACATCATTGACCGACTGTATATTGGGAATTACGGTATAAGTAACAAGTTCATATCCTTCCGCCGGTTCTCCGTTGAAATTTACCGTTACGGGAAATTCCGAGGATATCAGTCGCTCCACCCTTATTGCCTTGGTTGCATCCTCTTCTTTACAGGAATAAGTAATATTCGCATTGCCGCTGTAATTCAGTCCTTTTACGGTAAGTTCCGTTATCGATTCGTTTATTATTTCCACATAATCTACGTATGCTGTAAAATCCGAAGCCGACACTTTGTTTACCTCGGTAGCGGCACCCTTAACCTGAACATCAATAAAATGATCAAAATTATTAACAATTTTAAGATTTCTTAAGGCAAGATTCCTTTCGTTCTGTACATAAATGGGAACGGAAACGGTTTTTACTTCAATGGGATTATTATTTACGGAAACTATAAACCATATAATGATAGCTATAAACACCGCTAATATCTTGAAGAAGAGATTTTTTTTAATCTTATTCCACATTCTTTCCGCCCTTCCTTATAATCTTCCCTATTCTGTTCTTTTCTTTCTTCTCTCTGACAAGATTCATAAGCAATGCCTTACGCAAGGAATCGGGACTTAAGTTTCGCACAAGTCCTCCGTTTGAGGCATAGGAAATTTTCCCGCTTTCTTCCGACACGATAACGGCTATACAGTCGGATACCTCGGTAATACCCAAACCTCCTCTGTGTCTCATTCCCAGTTCGGTACTCAAATTGGGATTATCGGTAAGGGGCAACAGACAGGCTGCGGCAACAATCTTATCTTTACGAATAATTACGGCACCGTCGTGTAAAGGGGTTTTAGGAACAAATATATTCTCCAAAATCTCTTTGGAAACATCGGCATTCAATTGTATCCCGGTATTGATAAACTCACCTATTTTTGTGGATTTCTCTATTACTATAAGGGCACCGGTATACCTGTCCGCCATACTTTCGCATGCCTTTACTATCTCATCCACTACAGTGGTAATCATCAATGTTTCTTCCGATCCGGTATTGGTGAAGAAATGCGTAATCTCGCTTGTACCCAGCCGTTCCAATACTTTCCTCAGTTCCGGTTGAAATAAGACAACAACGGACAATGCGGCAAAGGTAATTATATTGTTGAAAAGGAAGGTCATAATCTGTAAGCCCAACAGATTGCTTACTATTGCAACAAACACAATTACCAGTACACCTTTTAAAAGGCTCCATGCTCTTATTTCCTTTACAAAAATCATCAGTTTATAAATAAGGACCGAAACAATCGCTATATCGATTATTGCGGATATAACGGTAAGAGGACTGGACAATTCCAAACTGAAATATTTTATTTGTTCTACCCAATCTATCTGATTAAACATTGTACTCCCCGTGTCGGTCTTTATACATTACCGCTCTAATTATATATCATTATAATACGGTATGCATATATTTTAATGCACTTTTTATATACTTAAAATGCAATAAAACGGTTTATGTACTGATCTGTAACTCCACCACACTCATTTTACAGTACTTCTCCCGTATCTTGGGCTTTTCAATCTTACCGGTCGGATTTCTGGGAACCTTGTCAAAAATGATGGCTCTGGGTCTTTTATACCTCGGTAATCCCAGACAAAAAGTATCCAGCTCTTCTTTGGTACATTCATATCCTTCTTTGAGTTCCACAATGGCTGCGGCAATTTCCCCTACTCTCTTATCGGGAAGCCCTATGACCGCAACATCCTTTATCGCATCATGACCTCTTAAGAAATCTTCTATCTGAACGGGATAAAGATTTTCACCTCCGGTAATAATGACATCTTTTTTCCTGTCCACAAGATATATGAATCCGTCACTGTCCTGCTTGGCCATATCACCCGTATACAGCCATCCGTCTTTGAGAACGGCATCGGTAGCCGCTTTGTCACCGTAGTAACATTTCATTACTCCCGGGCCTTTTACCAGTAATTCACCCACTTCACCGTTTACGACATCGCACCCTTTCTCATCCACTATCCTGGTTGACCATCCGTAACCCGGCAGTCCTATTGCTCCGACTTTATGTATATTCTCCAGCCCTAAATGCACACATCCCGGCCCGATGGATTCGCTCAGTCCGTAATTGGTGTCATAGGCATGATTCGGAAAATATTTCTTCCAGCGTCTGATAAGGCTGGGAGGAACCGGTTGTGCACCGATATGCATCAGTCTCCACTGGTCCAGCTTATAGTCCTTAAGATCCAATTCTCCTCTTTCCAAGCAATCTAAGATATCCTGAGCCCACGGTACAAGAAGCCATACAATGGTTATTTTCTCTTCGCTCACCGCCTTAAGTATCCACTTGGGTTTCACGCCCCGAAGAAGGACCGCTTTGCTGCCTACCAGGAAACTGCCGAACCAGTGCATTTTGGCTCCGGTATGGTATAAAGGAGGTATGCATAAAAAATTATCCTGTCTGGTCTGTCCGTGATGAATGTTCTCCGTAATGCATGCCGACACCAGACTGGAATGAGTATGCAGTATCGCCTTGGGAAATCCGGTGGTTCCCGATGAAAAGTACATTGCGGCATCATCGGCATCGGATATCTCCACTTTCGGAGAAACAGCCGGGTATTTTTCCGTCTCCGCCTCATAACTTACGGCAAACTTCGGACAGTCTTTACCGGTATAGATTAGCGGCTTTATATTACTAATCTGCTCCTTTATACTCTCTATTCTGCTTATGAACTCATAGCCGAATATAAGGGCGTTGCTTTCCGACAAATTCAAACAGTATCTTATTTCTTCAGCCGTATACCTGTAATTCAAAGGCACAACCAAAGCACCGGTTTTAAGTATACCGAAATATATCGGCAACCACTCTATACAATTCATCAGGAGAATGGCAACCTTTTTCCCTTTGGTAATTCCGTTAGCGATTAGAAAATTAGCCAATCTGTTGGCTTTGTCATCAAATTCTTTCCATGTTATTTCTTTCCTGTAATGTTCTTTGGGATTTGTTTCGATAAGTTCGAATTCCTTCCATGTTACTTGTCGTTTTTCCTGCAATTCGGGGTTTATTTCCACTAAACTCACATCATCAGGATACAATCTGGCGTTTTTCGCCAGTATCTCCGTAATCGGCATATCTCTTCCTACCTTCCTGCCTTGCTACAATTATTTTACTGTTAAAAGACATATCAATATCTTTTAAGCAGATTCTTTTTTCTATTATACAGATTTTTACGCAATTAACAACACTTAAACCTTAATTTTGAACACTGCCTTCTTTATTTTGCAAAAATCATTAACCATTCCGCCCGGTTTATGGGCTTCATAAGGATAAATCACACAAAAATCCTGCGCCTGCAGGGCTATAATACTCATGACCTGCCCGTCATAACACAGCGCACAGTCTTTTTCCTCCGAATAAGGTTGCGATACTTTCAGCATGTTGCCGTTTGCAACTGCAATTCTCTCATTACCTTCAATAACATAGTGAATATCGATATACTGCCTGTGCATTTCAAATCTTATCTCTTCAACAGGCTTAACTTCTACTTCCATTACGGTATAGTAAAAATCATCACCGTCAACAGCAACCTTGCCTGAAGGACTCTCGGTATTCAAACCCTTCATTATTTCCATCGCCCGCATCAGATAATCATCCATGCACGCAGGAACACCTGTACCGTCAATATTTCCGCTTATCATTTTTCCGCCCTCCCTGATACACAATGCCATTATACTCTTGATTTGTCGGATAACAACAACTCTATACAAAGCTCAAAGATAATTGTTAAATAACAACCGTCAACATTTTTACAATAAAAAACTCACATCAGGCAGGAATAATATAGTATACTCGTAATAAGGATATCAAAGGAGACCAACTATGAAAAGTCAACAGAGAAATAACGAATATTGATGATTCATAGAAAGTATATAAGTAAGAAAAAAAAGGGCATGACAAAAAAAGCCCGATGGACCTTGAAATGTGAATAGTGT
>DUPQ01000036.1 GCA_012838235.1 Clostridiaceae bacterium | reverse complement strand
TGCTGACTTATCTGCAGCATTACGAGCCCCATGAGTTGGTGCGTTTCTCAGGTAAAGTTTATACCACCCGCACCCATGATAGTCTAAAAATCAGCAATGGAAAATGGTACTGGTGGTCGCGCAATATTGGCGGGCGCTCTGCACTGGACTACTTAATAAAGGTTAGGGGTATGTCATTTCCTGAAGCTGTGATTCAGATAGACGGACAGGTAGCTGTCATACCGCCTGTTTTACCAATACCACAGAAAACCGTTGAGCATAAAAAACTGCTTTTGCCGGAGAAAAATGAAAACAACGACCGTGTAATTGCTTATCTCAGGGGACGTGGTATTCGCAGAGAAATAATTGATTACTGCATCCAGACCAACCGGCTATATGAGAGCCGTGATTATCACAATGCAGTATTTATTGGCTTTGACCGGCACGGTGTTCCCCGTTATGCCACAATTAGAGGGACATCAGGAAGAAGGTTTATGGGAGAAGTGAATGGAAGCGATAAGCACTTCTCCTTTTCTATCCCGGCCAGGAATGAATGTAGCAAACTGCACCTGTTTGAAAGCGCTATTGATTTATTATCATATTGTACTTTGGAATTACTCTCCGGCAGGGACTGGCGGCAGGATAATTACCTATCTCTTGCAGGAATTTATATGCCGAAGAAAATTATTGAAGAAAGCACACTACCTGCTGCACTCACGCAATACTTAAAGGGCTCTCCAAAAATCGATGAGATAGCCCTACATTTGGATAATGATACAGCCGGAAGACTGGCAGCAAAAACGATTCAAACCATTTTATCGTCTGCCTATATTGTTTCTGATGAGCCACCAAAGCGCGGAAAGGATATGAATAACTACCTAGAATTAATATTAGGCAGACAGCTATACGGAAAAAAATGTGAACGTATATGAAATAGAATTAAAGACTAACTATGTTTTTCCAGGATTTAGGATACCCCATTTTACCTTTTACATCATCAATAGTAATGGTATGTAATTGCTTATCCAGTTTTTTGAAAGCTACATCCATTGCTGAAGCAAATTCTTTGAAATTACTTTTGCTGAGCATTTGCTTAAAGATAATAGCAACAGCAAATGCATCATTCAATCCCATGTCATATGAGCCGCTGGTGTTACGAGGTAATCCAATTCGGGAAAAGTAAGGAATACTCTTAGTATGAAGCAATTGAACAAAACGAATATCATAAAATCGTTCGTCATGTGCACATTTATTTCTTGCAAAACCCAGCATACTCATGTATTTATGGAGTTCTTTATAATGTATATTGAAGGACTTAGCTATTTGAATTTTATCAGGCTCTTTCATATTTAAATAAAAAGTTGTAACCTTACCGAAAGTTAAAACGTTTACAAGAACCCATAAAGGAATATAACCGTGCGTTGTCATATAATGGGTTACCATTGGGTGGTGTTTTGACAGCTGCCTTGCAATCTCCATTTGAATATCACCAATAAGATGTGTTACGTTTGAAACATTTTCTTCAGCGCTTATTCTATTGATTTGTGCTAAATCACGAGTGATATCCAAATGATGGGCCTTTGCTATTCGTTTTTGTGTACCTGGATCGGTTGAAGCAGTGCAATGGAAATTATCAAGCTTAAGATAATTATCATGCCCATATTTTTCTGAAAAAATATGGGATAATACTGATTTAAAGTGATTTTCAATTAATAATAGATATTTTAGGTAAATAATACGGATTTCGCGATCAAAAGTGTACAGAGCATAGATCTCATCAAAATCAGTACCTGCTTTATATACTTCTTTTGTGGCTGTTGTAGCTGTTTTATCAATAAATAGCTCTTTATATCCATTTATGACATTGTAGTAATTCTCTTTCTCTAAAATACGGATAGCACGGCTTCCGGCAGATCCCTTTTTGATTCTAACGCCACGACCTCTAAGTATTGTAAGAAGTTGCCGATATGTTTTAAATACTTTTTTCGACATTGTATCCCCCCAATAAATTAAAAGCCCCCGGGCCCGAGGGACACCGGAGGACAAACTGGCATATCGTCTTTCAATCTAATTATAGAACGCATAGGCCATTTTGTCAATATAGGCTCTGCGTTTTAAAAGATGAGAAGACAATATCCTATTATAGTATTTACAATTTAATATGATACGTATCCTTGGTTCCAATTATTAATTTACACTTTTTATTACTCGCTGTAAAGATGAAAAAATACCAGTATTTTATAATAAAAAATCAAGAAAGGAGGCTTCGTTTTATGATGAAGACATATCAAGTGGAAATCAAGGAAACCCTTTGCATGACAGTCGAAAACGAGGCGGAGAATGAGCAACAGGCCGAAGAAAAGGTTCGGCAGGCATACAGAAATGAAGAATACATCCTTGATTCAGAACACTTTGCCGGCGTGGAATTTACCGCTAAAGAAAAAGAGATGGAAGTACTGCACAGAAGGCAAAAACGTTGTGAATATGAGCGATGATGGCACTTGTTTTTCGACAGGTAATCTAATACCTACCGTAAGTGTTTCAACATAAGACAGGTGTCTTATGTTGCAGCAAGCACTGAATTTTGTCTCCCAAAATTCGCTTGTTAAGGGGATACCCCCTAATACCCCCGTAAAAATG
>DUPQ01000035.1 GCA_012838235.1 Clostridiaceae bacterium | reverse complement strand
TGAAATCTGTGCGTAAAATTATAATTTGCTATTGCAATAAGAAAGATTATACGCTATAATATTAGCATACCACTTCCATATTATCCACGGTGATATTATTCTTGTTATCAACCTCGATAACAAAATGATAACAAGGGCATTTTTGCAAAGGATAATACAGATACATCGTAAAATCAAAACAGAGAGACTAACGAAAAGCAAAATCACATAAGCAGAATTGTTTAGTCCTCGTCGAGTGGGAATAATTTCTCACCCACAAAAAGCCCATGAATAAAGGCTTTATGCTATTTGAAGCCCTCTGTGGCAACAAAATGGCAACATTATTTGAATTATTGTAAAAGAAAAGAGCTAACTGATTTTTTGAGAAGTCAGTTAGCTCTTTTTTGTATGCTGTAAAATTTTAATTCACCGATTATGTTAGTCTTCTTTGTTAGAGTTTTCAACCCAGCTATACTTTTCACTTTTATAAAGGTTATAGAATTTATTTCTGTCATTATAATGATGTCCAAACAAATTTGGGCGAACCTCATCTCTTACAGAGAGAATCAACTCTTTTGGTGCGTTGTTATCAACCAGAGATATCATAGATAGAGCGTATCCAGCATATAAGCCATCCATATATCCATCCTGATGCATATTGTCAATCAAAAGATTATCGGGCAATCCCGCATACCCTTTGGGAAGAAGACCTTTTTCTTCAAGTGTGGAAGACCAAAGAGAAACAATTTTCTCTTTATCCTTTTTGCTAAATAGTTTTTCAAAGTCAATGTCTTGGACTTTTCCCTCTAGATACTTGAATAAACGCTCAAGAAGAAGATTGCAAATGCCTAATGCTTCTTGATTAACTTTACTTTTTACTCCTTCAGAAATACCTTCACCCAGTCGGACTTTGCTTTCTTTTTCTGACATTATCATTTCCCCCTATCGTTTATTTCAGCTTATCTATATATGTTTCAAGAAGTGTATCACTGAGTGCCTGTGACGGGACTTTTACATAGCCAGAAGATTCATCATATTTCGGATAGTTATAACGCCACTTGTCATAGTCCTCACGGCTGATGTCGCCATTACGGTATTTTTCAGACTGTTCTGCCCACGCATTTAGCATTTCGGAAAGCTCGGCAGCATCTTTTCCTTTGCGGGGATCAACACGCATAGAAACGCCGTTTTCAGTCTTTTCAACTGTCAACCCGTAGCGATCCTCTAATGTAAATAGTGTGTGCATTAAACCAAGATAGCTGTCGATGTCGGGGACGGACAAAGCCAGCGGAGAAACTCCAAGCACACCAGCAAGGTTTTCGATTAAATCAGCTTTCGGCGTTCTTGAGCATGATTCATATTGTGCCATACGGATGTCGGCAGTCTTTTCTGGAAAGCCGACTACCGTTCCTAAATACTTTTGTGTCATTCCCCGCAGATTGCGGAAGAAACGAATTCTTTCACCGATTGCCATAGCAATTACGCTCCTTGTTTATGTAATATGCGATAATTATATCATATATGTTTAGTCCATGTCAAGATAACCAAAACAAAAAAGTTAAATATTTTCTCGAAAACCACTTGACTTTACGGAATTTGTTTAGTATAATAGTTAAGCAAATAGCGTTAGGTTATTTGCTCAACAACAGAATAACCGTCATATGTCACGGTAATGGCATATCCGCTCGGGCAAATCGGAATGCGGTCAGAAAGTTCTCCGACACTAAATAAACGAATTATCAAAAACAAGCAAAGG
>DUPQ01000034.1 GCA_012838235.1 Clostridiaceae bacterium | reverse complement strand
ATTCTAAATTTTAAGGAATAATCCTCTAAAAAGCATCGTTCGAAAGGATGAATTCGCAGAAAAAAGCCCCTCATACTTTAGTATGAGAGGCCGGTTAAATGCTGTATTTCACCGAAGAGCAAACTCGCGCCCAGGTCTCCGGAGTCGAATCCTTATCCGGAAGGACCGCTTTGTAGTCAGTGATTCCCTCTGGGCTTTTCAGATAAAACGAATGCCCTTTTATCAAACTTGTTCTTGAAGTGGCTGCTATAACAACCCGGTTTTCCCAAAACTTTTGCAAGCAATGAGAAACAAGCTTTTAACAGTTGCGATCTTTTTTCTTCATACGGATGTTTATTATGCGATTCAAATATCAAATATCCGTTTTTTATAATAATAAAACTAAAGTAGTACTTAAAATGCTTTTCGATATATCTAATTGCATCAGTAAGAAAGTTGGAATCCATACCTTGTTGTTCCGGAGTTGAGAGTTTCCAACCTTTTGTTGGGAAGTAAGCTCTTTCCTTATCGATTTGAAATACTTCCATTTTATTCCCTGTCATTTTCATCCCAAATTATCTTATCAAAAGAACCGTCCTTTTGACAACTTTGACAACTAATTCTGTTGCAGTGTTCTTTTTAAAAATTCTCTTGTGCGTTCGTGTTTCGGGTTATTAAATATTTGTTCGGGGCTGCCTTCCTCTGCAATGACTCCCTTATCCATAAATACAACACGATCAGATACTTCCCTGGCGAAGTCCATCTCATGTGTTACTATCAGCATGGTAAGTCCATACACTGTTAGTTCCCTCATAACCTTCAGAACTTCTCCTACCATTTCAGGATCCAGAGCTGAAGTTGGTTCGTCAAACAGCATTACTTCCGGTTCCATCGAAAGAGTTCTTGCAATTGCCACACGCTGCTTTTGTCCTCCTGAGAGTTGCTTGGGTTTAGCATTAATAAACTGCTCCATTCCAACTACCCTTAAGTATTTCATGGCAACATCTTTTGCTTCTTCCCTTGAACGTTTCAGAACCTTTATTTGTCCAACCATACAGTTTCTCAAAGCATCATGGTTGTTAAACAGGTTAAATTGTTGAAACACCATACCAAGCTTTGCTCTATATGCCCGTACATCGTGCTTGTCATCCAGTATATTTTTTCCCTTATAAAAAATCTGTCCACCACTGGGCTTTTCCAAAAGGTTAATGCATCGAAGAAGGGTTGACTTGCCGGAACCGGAGGAGCCGATAATACATACTACCTCTCCTTTATTAACTGAAAAATCTATATCTTTTAATACTTCATTGGTACCAAAAGCCTTGCTTAAATGTTGCACCTCAATAATTTTTTCCATGCTTTCTTCCTCCTACAATTTCAGTTTATCTTCTGTTGTCTGTGAAGAGCATCTTCCGGTGTCTGTACCTGCATCTGATTAGCATACAAAATATAGTTTTCCGGACCATCAATCTTTCTTTCTATGTATCGTAATATTCTTGTTACTGTGTAGGTCATGACAAAGTATATTGCCGAGGCTATAAAGAAGGTCTCGAAGTATTTATAATTAATGCCCGCTACTGATTTCGTCTGGAAGAACAACTCTGTTACAGCAATTACGTTAAGTACTGAAGTATCCTTAATATTAATTACAAATTCATTGCCGGTTGCAGGTAAAATATTACGAATTGCCTGTGGCAATACAACATTTATCATGGTCTGATTATGACTCATTCCAACGGCGTAAGCCGCTTCGAACTGGCCCTTATCTATAGATACAATACCTCCACGAACAATTTCTGCCATATAAGCACCGGTATTTATGGAAACTATGAATATTCCGGCAAACAGAGGAGACATATCTATATCAAAAGCTTGTTTAGAGCCGTAGTAAATTACCATAGCCTGTACAATCATAGGTGTTCCGCGGAATACTTCTACATACATAGAAAGAATTGTATTTATAATCTTTATTGCAGACTTTTTTATCCCTTTTTCCGGCATAGGAAAGGTACGTATTATCCCTATCAGTAAACCAATTAAAAAGCCTATTATTGTACCAATTGTGGATATCAAAAGGGTTACTCCGGCTCCTCGCAAGAACATAGGCCAATATTTCGAAGCGGTCTTTATTATAACACTTAACTCCACCTTTTTATTTCCTCCTAAAATATAAAGCGAGCCGAGTAAATTTCACTATAATACTTACTCAGCTCCCGGTTGATTCTTTATAGCGTTATCCATAAGTTCCTTGCGCTGTTCTTCCGAAACCTTTGCTAATGCTTCATT
>DUPQ01000033.1 GCA_012838235.1 Clostridiaceae bacterium | reverse complement strand
TCTTGCATAATGCTTTTTTAGGTGATAGAATCTTGAAATAGCGAATAATGCTGTGATGACGGGAAAAGAGTAGGTGAAACCCACAGAGATAAAGGACATGGCTGAAATCCTTTTACAAAACACCGAAAGACCGCTCCCCGAGCAGAACCGTTCAGATTACGATACGATCTTTAGAGATGGCTTTACGGCTAATCAGGGTGGAACCGCGGAAAGATACACTGCCCCTGAATGATATATTCGGGGCATTTTTAAATTTGTTTGACGTACAGGAGGAAAAGATATGATAAAGATAAAATTACCTGACGGATCTATAAAAGAATATGAGAATGCTGTTACGGCTTTATCGGTTGCAACGGATATTTCCAGAGGCCTGGCAAAAGCGGTAGTGGCGGCAAAGGTTAACGGAAAAGTTAAAGGACTGACCGAGCCTATTGAGAGTGATGCAGATTTACTTTTATTGAAGTTTGAAGATGAAGACGGTGCTCATGTATATCATCATACTTCCAGTCATATAATGGCTCATGCCGTTACATTGTTGTTTCCCGATGTAAAACTTGCAATAGGTCCGGCTATTAACAACGGCTTTTACTACGATTTTGATACGGAACATACTTTTACCGATGAAGACTTTGCTTTGATTGAAAAGAAGATGGAAGAAATAATCAAGGCGGATTATCCAGTCGAGAGGTTTACATTACCTAAAGACGAAGCATTGAAATTTGTTAAAGATAACCCGTACAAATACGAGTTGATAAGCGAATTGGATGAGAATGAAGAAATCTCCTTCTATAAACAAGGCGATTTTGTAGACCTTTGTGCCGGACCCCATCTGCCTTCTACGGGAAGGGTAAAGGTTGCTAAGATTATGTCTGTTGCCGGTGCATACTGGCGCGGAGACGAGAAGAACAAGATGCTGCAAAGATTGTATGCAACATCATTCCCTTCACAGACCATGCTGGACGAATATATATACAAGATGGAAGAGGCTAAAAAGAGAGACCACCGCAAACTGGGCAGAGAACTGGATTTGTATGATATATTTGAAGAAGGCCCCGGTTTTCCTTTCTTCTTCCCTAAAGGTATGGAAATTCGTAATCAGTTAATAGATTACTGGAGAAGAGAGCATAAAAGAGCCGGTTACGGTGAAATAATCACACCGATTATTCTTAATGAGGAATTGTGGCACAAATCGGGACATTGGGATCATTACAAGGATAACATGTACTTCACAACGATAGATGAAGGCAATTATGCCATAAAACCCATGAACTGCCCGGGCGGAATGCTGGCTTTTAAGCGCCGCATGTATTCCTACAGGGATTTGCCCTTGAGAACGGCGGAATTGGGACTTGTGCACCGTCATGAGTTGTCCGGTGCTTTACACGGTCTTATGAGAGTCAGATGCTTTACACAGGATGATGCACATATATTTATGACCGAAGAGCAGATGAAAGATGAGATAATAGGTGTTATCAATCTCATGAAAAAGATTTACGCTCTTTTTAATTTTGAATACAAAGTGGAATTGTCCACAAAACCGGAAAACTCCATGGGAACCAAAGAACAGTGGGATATAGCGGAAAAAGCGCTGCAGGATGCTTTGGAGTCCTTGAACATGAAGTACGAGCTGAATCCCGGAGACGGTGCGTTCTACGGACCTAAGATTGACTTCCATATACAGGATTCCATAGGACGTACATGGCAGTGCGGAACCATACAGCTGGATTTCCAGATGCCCGAGCGGTTTGATCTGACATATATGGGAGCCGACGGAAACAAACACAGACCCATAATGCTGCACAGAGCGTTGTTCGGTTCCATTGAAAGGTTTATAGCCATACTTACCGAGCATTATGCCGGAGCATTCCCTGTATGGCTGGCACCTGTTCAGGTAAAGGTACTTCCTCTTACAGACAGGCAGGCGGATTATGCACAGAAGATACGGGATATTCTGCTTGCCAAAGACATCCGTGTGGAATGTGATTTCCGTTCGGAGAAGATAGGATACAAGATAAGAGAAGCGCAACTGGAAAAAATTCCCTATATGATTATCGTAGGAGACAACGAGATGGAAAATAACAGGATATCCGTAAGAGTAAGAAAAATAGGAGATATCGGAACCATGTTCTTAGAGGAATTTCAGAACAGGATAGTTAAAGAGATAGAGAATAAATTATAGGGTGATATATGAACATATATGATAAATGGAACGACAAACTGAAGTCCGACGATGCAGCACAATTCTATAATACCTACTTAGAACAGGAGACCGAGGCATATAAGGCGATACTGGCTGAGAAAGATAAGCATCTCAAAGGAACGGTGGCGGAGTTGGCGGAAAAGTTCGGTATGGAAGACTGGGTTTTTGCCGGTTTTATGGACGGAATCAATACATCACTGAAAAAGAACGTGAATTTGGATACTTTAAATAATGATACCGCACTTAATTGTGAAATAGACTTCGAGAAATTATATTACAATATGCATAACGCCAAAGCCAAATGGCTCTACTCTTTAGATGAATGGGAAGATATTTTGTCAAAGGAAGAAAGAGAAAGAATAAGGAAGCAGTATGTAGCCGACCACACCGCAGTGAGAGATAAGGTGGGAAGAAATGAGCCTTGTCCGTGCGGCAGCGGTAAGAAATATAAGAAATGTTGCGGAAAATAGAAGAGAAAAAGTACAGACACTGGTTTAAACTGGATAACGCCGCTAAGATATATCCCGCCGCCAACACAAGAAGATGGTCGGGGATGTTCCGATTGAGCGTTACTTTGAACGAGAAAATAGATCCCGTTATTCTTCAGGAGGCTCTTGTTGCGACAATCAAAAGATTTCCCAGTTTCAATATACGGATGGGAAAAGGTATTTTCTGGTACTATTTTGAAAGTAATATAAGGAAGAGACTGCAGGTAAAACCCGATATCAATAATCCGTGTGCACCCATAAGATGGAAAGACAATAACGGTTTCTTACTGAGAGTGTTCTATTATGACAAAAGAATAGCCATAGATTTCTTTCATTCCTTAACCGACGGTACCGGAGCTATGGTGTTTCTTAAAACACTGACTGCCCGCTATCTTACACTCAAAGGCTACGAAATACCGACAGGGGAAGGAATACTGGATGTTGAGGAAAAACCCGATAAGGAAGAATATGAGGATTCTTTCGTCAAATATGCAAATTCCAGACAACGGGGGCGGCCGAAAGAACCTAAAGCCTATCATATGAAGGGTACCGGACTGGATGATTTGGATATATCCATAATCACCGGAATAGTTTCTCTGGAGAAAATAAAGCAGCTTGCCAAAGAGCACCATGCCACGATAACGGAATATCTTGCAGCTATTCTGCTTTATTCTTTCTACAAACAAAAGGAAAAGGAAGGACTGTACAAAAAACCTACGAGGATTGCGGTATCTATCCCCGTTAATCTGAGAAATTACTTCAAAAGCAACACCAAAAGGAATTTCTCCACGTTTCTGAACCCGGGAATAGACACAATATTGGGTGAATATACGATGGAGGAAATGTTGCGGCAGATTCAGTATTTCATGAAAGCCAATCTGAATGATAAAGTGCTCAATGCCATGATGACTCAGAATGTAATATTGGAAAGGAATTTATTTATAAGAATAGTTCCTCTGTTTATAAAGAATTTCATAATGTCCTTAGCTCATGACACCATAGGTTACAGACCGATAACCACTGTTATATCCAATATAGGGATTGTAACAGTGCCTCCCGAAATGAAGGAACTTGTAAACAGATTTGAATTTATACTGGGACCGGCAAAGATACGCACTCCGTATCTTGCCGTTGTCAGTTATGAAGATACACTGGTGTTGAATTTTACCAGCAAAATACAGGAAACCGATATCGAGAGAACCTTTTTCACATATTTGATTAAACAGGGTATTCCGGTTAAAATTGAAAGTAACAGAGAGTAGGTGAGAGTAAATGCCTTATTGTGTAAAATGCGGAGTGGAACTGGATAATAGCGCAAAAAAGTGTGTTTTGTGCAATACAAAGGTAATGATGGAGCTGCCCGATGAAATTCCGCCCTATCCGAAAGAGAAGTTGGAAATATCACAGTTGAACAGAGGGTATTTCTCTATACTTCTGACCATGATTCTGCTTGTGCCCAATCTGGCTTGCCTTGTAATCAACCTCATATATACCCCGGGAGTATACTGGATGTATTATGTGTTCGGCGGAAGTCTTTTGTTGTGGATGATTTTCATATTCCCCATGGCGATAAAGAAGAAAAGACCGCTGTTGCATATATTCCTGCTGTTTTTATCCGCCACGCTATATCTTCTGCTGATAGCTTTGGCCTTATCGGGAATGCGCTGGTTCTTACTTATCGCCTTACCGATATGCATAACCGTAATGTCGCTTTTGTATCTTATAATTCTGATTGTAATAAAGAAAAAACCCGGAAAACTGAAAACCGTTTCAATATCGCTCATTGCGGTTATTATCATTTGCCTTGTTACGGACGGAGTAATAGATTACTACATATATTCTGATATACAATTGTCCTGGTCATATATTGTTGCGGCATCCATAATTCCCGTGATAATAGGATTGGTACTGCTTGCAGGCAATAAAAAACTGCAGAATGAACTTATAAAAAAACTACATATTTAAATATATCGGAGGTAGCAAATGTATAACGGATTAGGAAGTGATTTATCAAGTCTTAGCAGATTGTCGGATGCGCAATCCAGATCGATAAGTGCGGAAAATTTCAAAGGCGAAAAAGGAAAAGGCGGTATGGCAACGGAAGGTACCGGTGCATATCCCGCATCGGATTTAGGCGGTTTGGGCTGGAAAGTTTCTCCTTCAATAGTATTGCAGCCGGGCGAACTTTTTGAAATTGCCGATATAGAAGGACCGGGAGCAATTAAGCATATATGGATTACAAGCGGCGGGACAGGAAGAGATACGATTATACGGTTCTACTGGGATAACTGTGAATATCCGTCGGTGGAATGTCCCATAGGTGATTTCTTTGCCAATGCTTTTCTTCCTATTCACATACCGATTAATTCACTTGCCGTATGCAACAACAGTGTCAGAGGCTTTAACTGTTATTGGGAAATGCCTTTTCGTAAACACTGTAAGATAACACTGGAAAATGTAGGTCCGAAACGAGCATATCATTACTATCAGATTGACTATATACTAACTGAAATACCCGATGACTGTGCATATTTCTTTGCTCAGTTCAGAAGAGAAAATCCCGTTAAATACAAGACCGATTACACTATTATCGATAATATAAAAGGCAAAGGACACTATGTCGGAACATATATGACATGGGGAGCCAATAACAACGGATGGTGGGGAGAAGGGGAGATCAAGTTCTTTATGGACGGAGACGATAAATTCCCGACAATCTGCGGTACCGGTACCGAAGACTATTTCTGCGGAGCATACTGCTTTATGGAAAATGACAGGTATTTAGATTATTCCACCGCCTATAGCGGATTTTATCCCGTAAGATATGAAAAAGAAGCGCAAGGTCAACAGCGTTTTTCCATGTACAGATGGCATATTACCGACCCTGTAAGATTTGAAAAAGACTTAAGGGTTACCATGCAGGCATTAGGTTGGAGAAGTAACACTAAATATCTTGCACTGCAGGATGATGTTTCTTCGGTGGCTTATTGGTACCAGACTTTGCCCTTTAATAAATTTCCGACTTTACCGACCTACGAGTTTTTAGAGATTATATAATGATAACCGTTTGCTGTTACCAATCGAAGATAGGCAGAATCAATATATCGGAAGACAACGAAGGTATATGCGGTGTATCGACTTGTACAGCAAAAGATTGTAGCCATTCATCGCAATCAAAACTGAAAGATGAAACATTCAGGCAACTTGCCGAATATCTGCAAGGCAAACGAAAAAGTTTCAATGTAAAGCTTTCACTGAAAGGCACCGAGTTTCAGAAATCGGTATGGGAGCAACTGCTGAATATTCCGTACGGAGAAACAAGGAGCTACGGTGAAATTGCAGCACTCATAGGAAATGCAAAAGCAAGCAGGGCAGTAGGTATGGCATGCAACAGAAATCCTGTAATGATAATAGTGCCTTGCCACAGGATTATAGGCAAAAAAGGTTGTTTAACAGGTTATGCACCGGGGATTGATTTGAAAGAAAAGCTATTGGATATGGAGATGGAACTTAAAAGCAACCGTTAAATTACCTAATAAATACAGCACTCTGAAATTATTTCATTTGTTATTTGAATTGCCCTTATCTTTGTCACATATATTTATTCAAGTGACACCATAATGACACCATAAATGCAACCGTAATGCCGATATATTTTATGGAATTTTAACTTTTATAGTTCTTTAACCTGTTTTTAAACACCTTCTCAATTGAGATTCCGGTTTTACGAGCAGAAAATATGTTTCATTTATTTTTTTCTTGTCCGTAATAAGCATTTTTTCCGTGCTTTCTGAAATAGTGTTTATCTAAAAGTTTCTGTCCTATACATTGTTCTCTGCCCAGGGTAATGGTCAGAAAAGCCATTTTTGCCACCGCTTCAAGTGTCACAGCATGAAGTACGCTTTCCTCAGGTGTCCTGCCCCAGATAAAAGGGCCATGTCCGGCAACCAATGCTGCAGGTATTGTACGGTAATCCAGAGAAGTAAATGTTTCCGCAATTACTTTTCCGGTATTTTTCTCGTAATCCGCAAGTTCACGGTCTTTTAAAAAGCGGGTACAGGGGATAGGCCCTAAGAAACAATCGGCATGAGTTGTGCCGAAAGGTAAGACAGGTTTTCCGGCCTGTGCAAAAGCTGTCGCAAAACAGGAATGTGTATGGACAACACCGCCGATTTCAGGAAATGCTTTGTATAACTCTATATGAGTCAGTATGTCACTCGAGGGCTTGAGACTGCCTTCTTTAACCTTGCCGTCCATGTTTACTATGACCATATCTTCCGGTTGCAGTTTATCATACTCTATTCCGCTGGGTTTAATGACAACCAGCTCTTTTTCTCTGTCTATCGCACTGGCATTGCCCCATGTCAGGACAATGAGATCGTGTTTGACTAAATCCATATTGGCACGATAAACTCTTTGTTTTAATTGTGCTAAGTTATTCATCAAAACACCTCGATGCATCTGCCTCTACTTTGAGGAATTTTCTGTATTTTTCTAAAAAAGACACAAAGCTTGTGACCGTATCCCGGTCGGGAAGCACTTGAATCAATTCGAAGTTTTTGAATACTTTATTGTCTAAGTAATCGGCAAGTGTGAGACTCTCTTCAGATTGTGAATAGGCAGCCAGTAAAGCCATGCCCCAGGGTCCGCCCAGACTTGCGGTTTTATACAGGTAAACAGGAGAATCAAGTGCAGCAGCCATTGCTTTGGCTCCCGCTTGTGAGTGGAAAAAACCCCCGTGGCAGATTATTCTGTTAAACTTCACACCTTCTTTGAAAAAGTATTCCATACCTATCCTGAGTGTGGCAAGAGCGGAAAAGAGATGTGTCTGCAGGAAGTTTGCGAGGGTAAACCTTGCTCCCGGCTGTCTTAGGAAAAGCGGTACTCCGGGTTTAATTCCTGTAATGCTTTCACCGGAGATATAATTGAAATTCATCAAACCTCCGAGATCGGCATCAGCTTCCATGGCTTTATTCATCAGAGTCTCAAAGAGCTTGGATTTTTCAACGGAAGAACCGGTTGCTTTGAGAACCTCTTGAAATATGTGCATCCATGCATCGATATCGCCGGTACAGTTGCCGCAATGAATCACGGCGGTGGGATACCCGTCCGGAGTGGACATTATATCAATCTCAGGATTGTTGATAGGTAGCAGAGATTTCATTACCACTGTTGCAAAGATGCTTGTTCCCGCACTGATATTGCCGGTACCGGGACGGATACTGTTGGTGGCAACAATGCCTGTGCTTGCATCTCCTTCCGGAGGGCAAAGAGGAATTCCGTGTTGCAGTGTTCCTGTGGGATCCAATAATTTGGCACCTCTTTCGGTAAGATAACCTGCCGTTTCCCCGGTTTTCTTAACGGAAGGCAGCAGTTTTTCCAATTTCAGAGAGTAACCGCTTGCCAAAAACAGCTCTTCGGTCTTTTTCAGCATTTCTTTGTTGTACCCATTCCCCGATAAAGGAAATATGCCGCTCGCTTCACCGATTCCCACTACTTTTTTCCCTGTGAGAAGATAATGAATATGTCCTGCAAGAGTGTTTATATGGTCAATTTTATCTACATGCGGTTCCTTATCCAAGATTGCCTGATACAGATGGGAAATGCTCCACCTCTTTGGAATATTGAATGATAAAGTTTCACTCAATTTCTTTGCAGCTACTCCCGTAGTTATATTTCGCCAGGTACGGAAGGGAACTAACAGATTATCTTCACTGTCAAATGCCAAATATCCGTGCATCATTCCGGATATGCCTATGGCTGCGGTCTTTATTAATTTTACGCCGTACTTTTCATAAACATCGGCAGCGAGATTCCGATAGGAGATTTGCATCCCCTCAATTATTTCGTCCTTCCCGTATGTCCAGTAACCGCCTTCAAGCTTGTTTTCCCAATCGAAGTTTCCCGAAGCAAGAACATTGAATGCATCATCAATTAAAACAGATTTGATTCTTGTAGAGCCGAACTCTATGCCGATAAAGGTTTTGCCTTCCGATATAATTGCAGATATGTTTCTTTCCATATTAAATACTCCCGTCAGATGTATTATACTATAGAAATTATGTTAATTATCAATTTAAGACACTGTTTTCTGAAAAAAGAAGAGGGTGATATTAAGCAGGTATGATATCGGATAAATACCGGAAGAATAATCGGAATCTTATAAAATGTAATTTTGCCTCATTATCTTTGACGAAGAATAAAAAACGCCTACGGAATGCGGGCGTGCAGTAAGATATGAATGTTATTAATCATGATTTGATTATTCCGGCTGCTAATAAAATAACATAAAAAGGAAAGAACAATATTATAAGTATCAATTTTATGATTTCAACAGTTCTGCGCATTATTCTTTATCCTCCGAAAGCCTTTATCACAAGTTGATGCGGTGTAAGTTCGTAATCGTAATCATAAGGGTTCTTCTCACCATATACCATATGCAGGTGTTCTTCTTAAAATTGATTAAGATTTCCAGTTTTTAGCCGCATCTAAAATTACGAAAAATGGAAAAAACAAGATCATTATTATTATTTTGAAAATTCTGATAGTTCTAATCATGTTTGTATCCTCCGCATATTTATTTTATCATCTGGTGAGACTGTTGTTCAAGGGTTTTTTCCATATTAAGTACATTTTCTGTAAAAAAGCGTCTATATATTTCAAGAACATTCAGTTCTTCTTCCTTGTCCGTAAAGCTCCGAGTGTGCTACCGCTTGGAATCAAAAGCATTTTTTATCCTCCGGACGCCTTTATCACAAGCTGATGCAGTGTAAGTTCGTAATCGTAATCATAGGGATTCTTCTTCTCGCCCCGTACCATTTGTGCAAAACTCAACATCATAGGGGAGTATCGGTCAAACGGTTCGGCAAACTCCTGCTCATGGACTGTATTCCAAAGAGTGGAATTTTCCCGTATGTAACGACCGGTTGTCAGCAGTCTGTTTTCTATGTGCCGCTCCAAAGGATGCAGTTCCACGGTTTTTTTGCTACCGCAAACAACCAACTGACGCCGCTCAAACCCGCCGCCTTCTACCGCTGATGTTTTGGCAAAAGACACGCCTTTGTCATATTCGAATATTACCATACCGAAATCCTTGCAGGTAACACCGTCCAGACCTGTGGATTTGTTCAGCGGAATGATTGCCTTCGGTTGACCTTGAATGGTGTAAATTAAATCAATCAGGTGACACCCCAGAAAGAACATCATACCGCCCGGATAATCTTCCAGCCATTTCCGACACTCCAACGGTTCATAGCAGTTCATCTGCGCTTCAACACTGATAATTTCGCCGAGTTCACCGCATTTAATCTGTTCCAACAGTTCCTGTACATAAGGATTATATCTATACATATAGCCGGTATGAAACACCGTTTGATTGGTTTTTGCGATTGTTGCAACCTGTTCGAATTCCGCAGAATCCAAACCGCCGGGCTTTTCCATGTGGATATGCTTGCCGTGCCGCACAACTGAAAGTGCATATTTAGTCAAGTATTTTTCCTCGGTTTCGATTGCAACAGCGACGATAGTGGGATCATTTAATATTTCGTCAAGCGTCAATTCGCGGTAACCCTCGAATATGTTCATTTGCTTTGGGAACTTTTCCTGCTCATTTTCGGGGAAGCAGTATCCTGCAATCTCAAATACGTCCGGATTATTCTTCAAGGCACGGAAACATTCGTTGCCGTGGCTCCAGCGACTGGTGCCTATTTGGGCGATTCTGAACGGCTTCATAAAAGTCTTCTCCAATCAAATTGAGTAATAGGGAAGTGCGGATCGTTAGCCAACCGGTTAAAAACCTCCGGTGCTTCAACAGGACTTCTGGTGTCCTTGACCAGACCGTCATAGGATAACCGACCGTATTTGATTAAACGAAGTTGCGCTTCCATATCATCGGTTCGTGTCCAATAGCCCGGATAAGAGTTTGCTTCCGGACGTGCCATGGTGTGAGCACCGACAACCGTGATGCCCGGCCGATGGATTTTTCGGTAGTAGTCGATGGTGAAATCACTGTTACGGGTGCAACCGAGTAAAGCAACACGACCGAACTGTGCCATGCAATCCAACACTTGATCAAATCCCTTGCCGACGCCGGTGACTTCAATAGCTACGGGAACACCTAAAGGACAAATTGCCTTGACATTGTTTACGAATTCAGAATCGGTCGGATCCAGCGCAAAATCAGCTCCCAGATTCAAGGCAATATCACGGCGTTCTTTAACCAGATCAACCGCGATGACCGGTGAAGCACCGGCGACTTTCAGTTGTAATACGGCAATCTGACCGAGTATGCCTTGTCCCATGACGATAGCCGGTTCACCAAACTCCAACCGTGTTTTGCGGATTGCCGCCATAGGGAAAGTTCCGATATGGAGCAAAGCCGCCGTTTCAAATGAAATATTGTCGTCCAGTTTATATACCAGGTTTTCGGAAAGAACATTCAAATCGGTGTGGCATGACCAGCACATGGCAACGCGGTCACCGACGGCAACTTTTGTCACAGCCGCACCTACGGCCTCAACCGTACCCGATGTGCTGTAACCGGATGAGCGCGGAAATTTGGCAACCGTAAGGGTCGGTTGCATCGGCGAAACATTTAAATCCCCGCACAGATTAGCGCGTTCCGTACCGCTGCTTATAGTCGAAATAGCGGTACGCACCAGTACCTCGTTTGTTTTTAATTCCGGTAAAGGTATGTCAACCAGCTCCGCTTTTCCGACTTGGACAAACAAAATGGATTTTCTCGTCATAAAATATCCTCCCGAATTTCGATACCATAATTATATTGGATTAACAAGGCGGTTACAACGGTCTATGTAATTCAGATGTTTTTTATAGCCTGAAAACTTGTGAGTAGGCAACACGTATTTCTCTTGAAAAGCATAGTAAAATGCAGTTATGTGCCAAAAAGTGTGATTTTATTGATTTTTAACACATTTGTTGATGTTATGTATGTTAGAAATGGTGATATCTTCATCAGCCTATCTCTTTGTTTTGTAATATTCAATTGCCTCTCTAGCTAGTCTTTCAAACCTTTCCTGATACTCCGGGGCGACAGAAATCCCATCAAATTTTTCGTTATTAGAATAATAGTAGCGACTAACAGCCTCGGTTACACCCTGCATATCTAAAATTGATTCGTTGGCAAATGCATCTGAAATAGTTCTGCTTAAATTAGTATACCTAAAACCGTTCTTGCTCTCCACATCATAAGGGCTAACCCGGTTCCCAATCACAATTACTCCGTTATAATCGGTAACTGCGTCATTTCCGTAAACCCATACTGAATATTCATCACTACGACCACCAAAGTTTCCCTGACACATTAGAGCTTGGTCTAAAGCAAAGACTATGTCATCACCCAGGCAAGCTTGTACAGCTTTCAGCCATGAAAGTGAGCCGATAAAATCACTTCGCTTAGGAAGGGTACGCTTTTCGGGGCAATACTCCGGCAAGTTCACAGTGCGTCGATTGGCAAGATCCGCTCGAACACGCTGTCTAAGCAGTTCAATAATATATTCGGGAGGCTTGCGAACCTCGGTTTCCCAATTTTGGATTGTTCGAAACGGAATGTTGTACCTTGCGGCAAACTCACTTTGAGTATCCCCTAATTCAGTTCTCATTTTCCGTATAGTCATCTTTATCACCTCATTAATAGAATGCACCCATTGGGTGCATTTGTCAACATTTTTAAAAACGAGACTTGAAATTGTATAAAATGGTGCGGTCATCGGGACTTGAACCCGAACGGTTGCCCATACGCCCCTCAAACGTACGCGTCTGCCAGTTTCGCCATGACCGCTTACTTAGGAATTATAACTACCATGTA
>DUPQ01000032.1 GCA_012838235.1 Clostridiaceae bacterium | reverse complement strand
TTATATTATATACATCAATAAGATCGCTGTTCTTTCCTGTTTCAAACACTCTTTTAAGAAGTGCATTTTTTTGCTTTATTATCCTGTTATATTCCTGTAAAGAGTAAAAGTATGACGAATTAATCTGGCTTATTAAAATATCCAGAAATCTTCTTCTTTCGCTCGGTCCTTCCTTTATCACGGTAAGATCTTCCGGTGAAAACATAACACTATTCAATACTCCCATAAGCTGTCCTGTTTTTGAAAGAGTTATATCGTTCACTTTTATAACTCTTTTATTTTGTCTGGAGGATATTTTTGTACAATTTATATCTATAGAAAAAGGTTCTTCGTCTCTTTTTCCTTCAATTCTTACGGAGTAGCCCTGCTGTAAATTTCTTATCAGGTCCGCATCTTTATTTGTTCTGTGTGATCTTGCTGTGGAGCACAAAAAAATAGACTCAAGGATATTGGTTTTTCCCTGAGCATTTCTTCCGTATATTATATTAATCCCTTTATTGGGGGATATTTCCTGATATTCGTAATTTCTGAAATCCTTCAGTACAATTCTTTCTATTAACATTAATACGCCGATATACGTACGGGAAGAATAAGATAAAGGAACTCGTCGCTATTCAGGGGAGTTATTATACACGCACTTGTTTCTCCCATAAAAGATATTCTTACCTTTTCTTCGTCTATTGATTTAATGGCATCCAGTAAATATCTGGCATTAAATCCTATCCTGATATCCTTTCCTTCCTTCTTTATATGACACTTTTCCGTTACATTACCTACTTCACCCTGCGTATTTGCCGTCAGCATATTTTCAACTATTTCCAGTATAAGGGGAGCTTTTCTTCCGTCATCCGATACAAGCATATTTCTTTCGATAATATTCCTAAATTCGTTTACATTTATCTCAATTTTTGTTGCAAAGTCTTTAGTGGGAATAATTGCCTTATAATTGAAATAATCCCCCTGTAAAAGTTTTGAAATAAATTTACAGTTACCGAATTCAAACAGTACCTGTGTTTTTTCATAATAAATTCTTATATCTTCATCATCATTTGTTATTAATTTAAGTAATTCATTTAATGTTTTTCCCGGTATTACAAAATTAAACTCTTCTTTATTACCTAATATATATTCTTTTCTTATACTCATTCTGAAACTGTCCAGCGTTACCATCTTAAAACTGTTTTCTTCACTTTCAAACAACGCTCCGGTTAAGATAAGTCTCTGTTCATTTGTACTGACGGAAAATAAAGTGTTTCTTATCATATTTTTTAAATATTCCGTCTTAATGGTAACTTTATTATCTTTTTCCACATATGGTAATTTAGGAAAGGCAGCAGGATCCAGCCATCTTATATTAAATACGGCATTTCCCGAAATAATAACCAATTTACTTTCTTCGGTGAATATTTCCACTTCCTCTTCTCCGAGACTTCTTACTATGTCGGAAAAAAGTCTTGCATTAACTAATATTTCACCTTCTTTTTTTACAAAAGCATCTTCAATATGTTCTATTCCTATTTCAAGATCATATCCTCTGAATATTATTTGAGAATCTTTGGCTTTTATATTTATATTTCCCAGTACAGGCATTATAGGATTAGATGAAATAGCTTTTGATACACTGTTAACGGCATCTTGTAATTTTTTTCTTGCACACGTGAAATTCATTTATTTACCTTCTTTCTTTTAATAACATATCTATAAGCAGTAGTAGTAGGTCTTGTGAATATTGTGTATAACGTATTTTATCCCTTATTTACCGTTCTTTTTACTGTGGATAATTTCTGTTAATAAAAACTGTAAACTACGCTTATATATGAATTATACAATATTCCACAGAAAGATATTAACATTTACACAGAAATTTGTTAATAATTCAGCTTTTCTATCAACTCATTAACTTCTTTTTCTACATTTTTATCCGTTTTTATTTTTTTCGCAATTTTGTCACAAGCATATAAAACGGTGGTATGATCTCTGTCCGCAAAATATTTACCTATTACCGGAAGAGAAAAAGGTGTTTTAATTCTACATATATACATGGCAATCTGTCTCGGAAAAGCAATAGCACTTTTCCTTGTCGGAGAAATTATATCTTTTGTTGTTATATTATAATATTTTGCAACGGTATCAATTATGCTCGGTATGGTTATATCATTTGCATTACTTTCGTCAATCATATCTTTTAAGGCCTTTTTGGCAAGATCGATGGTTATGTCTTCACCGAAAACGCGTGCATGGGCAACCGTTTTATTTAACGCTCCCTGAAGGTTCCTTATATTTGACGATATATTCTTTGCAATAAACTCTATTACTTCCTTGGAGATATTATATTCCGACTTTAAGGAATTCTGCTCCAGGATAGCTACTCTTGTCTCGTAGTCGGGTGTCTGCATATCTGCCATAAGTCCTTGCTGGAATCTCGTTTTCAGCCTCTCTTCCAGTCTTGTCATTTTATCCGGAGGAACGTCGGAAGTAATAACTATCTGTTTATTGGAATAATAAAGTTTTTCAAACGTATAGAAAAACTCTTCCTGCGTTCCTTCTTTTCCGGTAATAAACTGAATATCGTCAATAAGCAGAACGTCCAAATTTCTGTATTTTTCTCTGAATTCTTTACTTTTTGCTGATTTTATAGCAAAAATCATCTCATTTGTAAAGGTTTCACTTTGCACATATAAGATTTTTTTATCCGGATATTTTTGAGAAATTGCATTTCCTATAGCATGCATCAGATGCGTTTTTCCTATTCCGCTTTCTCCGTATAAAAATAAAGGATTATATGTGGTACCGGGATTGTCCACAACAGCTTCCGCAGCAGCTCTGGCAAATTGATTTGATGAACCTGTAACGAAATTGGAAAAAACATATTTATCCAGAAGCTGAGAATCTGCATAATTATTGGAACGGAAATCTTCATGTTTCCCGTTTTCGTCATATTCCCCGATTTCGTTCTTTAACTTAAAAAGAGGGCTGAGATCTTTAGCGGCCGCATCGGAAATGGCATTCTTTAAAAGAAGCTTGTAATTGGCAAGATAATTCTTTGAAAAGTCTGATTGAGCTATCAGTACAAAATTGTCCCCTTCTATAGTGTAAGGCTCTAATGGCAGAATCCATGTCTTAAAATTAAGTTCACCCATTACACTCTCAATATTCGTCAAAGCATCGTTCCATATTTCTTGTACGGTCATAAATGTTAGTTTCCCCTAATTATTAAAAAAAAGATAAAACTGCTTTCTGAAACTTTTCGCCCCAAGCAGATTTATCCTTCGTGACCTGTGGATAAAACAGTGTTATCAACAGGGAAGCATAGTATATCAGAGAAGTAAACATAGCACAAGAGGAAAAAAAAAGAAATTTTTAAAAAATTTAACAAAATTTTAAAGTTATCCACAGAAAAACACTTATCCACAGAAAATCTGTTGATAAGTGAAAATTTATTTATATTTCCGAACATAAAGAAGGTTGCACCTTGTCAGTACAACCTTCAGAAATTCTCTATAAACTTATGAGAGTTTTTTCTTAAGTTTAGTTAATTCGTTCCGGAGCTCTTTCGGAACGGTATTTCCAATCTTGTTATAGAAATCTTCTATTCTGACAGTATCCTCAAGCCAGAGTTCTTTATCAACAGAGAGAAGTTCTTTTAATGTTTCCTCGGTAACATCAATTCCTTCAAGGTTGATGTCCTCAGGTTTCGGAAGATAACCGATTGGAGTCTCTACAGCACCTACCTTATCTTCACAGCGATCCAGTATCCAAAGCAGAACACGTAAATTCTCTCCGAATCCCGGCCATAGAAAATGACCTTCATCATCCAGCCTGAACCAGTTTACATGGAATATTTTTGGAACCTTGTCTCCTACATCTTTTCCAATATTCAACCAGTGCTGAAAGTAATCACCCATGTTATATCCGCAGAAAGGAAGCATGGCCATAGGATCTCTTCTTACTACTCCGACAGCTCCGCTTGCAGCTGCCGTTGTTTCGGAAGCCATTATGGATCCTACAAACACTCCGTTTACCCAATCAAGAGATTGATATACCAAAGGTGCAGTCTTTGCTCTTCTTCCTCCGAATACCATAGCTGAGAGAGGAACACCGTTCGGAGAATCAAATTCCTTACTTATAGAGGGGCAATTTGTTGCGGGAGCGGTAAATCTGCTGTTGGGATGTGCTCCCTTCTCACCCGATTCGGCTGTCCAAGGCTCACCTTTCCAGTTGAGTGCTTTTGTCGGAGGATTTTTGTCCAATCCTTCCCACCAAACCGTATTGTTTTCAAGATTATGGACAACATTGGTGAAAATAGTGCCTTTTTCCGTTGCATGTAATGCATTGGGGTTGGATTTTATATTTGTTCCGGGAGCAACACCGAAGAAACCGTTCTCCGGATTAATGGCCCAAAGTCTTCCGTCGGGACCTTTTCTTATCCATGCGATATCATCTCCAACTGTCCATACTTTGTATCCCTTCTTGGCAAAAATTTCCGGCGGAATAAGCATAGCGAGATTGGTCTTTCCGCATGCTGAAGGGAATGCCGCCGCTATGTACTTAGTTTCTCCGTTAGGATATTCAACACCGAGAATAAGCATATGCTCCGCCATCCAGTTTTCATTTTTTCCCTGATATGAGGCTATTCTCAGGGCAAAGCATTTTTTACCTAAAAGAACATTTCCGCCATATCCGGAGTTAACCGACCATATTGTATTGTCTTCGGGGAAATGACAGATATATCTGTTTTCTTCATCTATATCCGCTTTACCGTGAAGTCCTCTTACGAAATCATTGGAATTTCCGAGAGCATCAAGTACATCATTGCCCACTCTTGTCATAATAACCATATTCATTACTACATATATCGAGTCGGTAAGCTCAATGCCTATTTTTGAAAATTTAGAACCTACAGGACCCATTGAATAGGGAATAACGTACATTGTTCTTCCCTTCATGCTCTTGTTGAAAATTTTGCCCAACTTTTCATAGGCTTCTTTGGGCGCCATCCAGTTATTTGTCGGCCCGGCATCTATCTCTCTCCTTGAACATATGAAAGTGCGATGTTCTACTCGTGCCACATCGTTTACGGCTGTGCGGTGTAAATAACAGTCGGGAAGTTTTTCTTCATTGAGCTTATAGAGCTCTCCGGTTGCTATTGCCTGTTGTCTTAATTGGTCAAGTTGTTCAGAATCTCCGGTAATCCAGACAATCTCATCAGGAGTAGTAAGAGCAGCCATCTCTTCTATCCATGAAAGTAACATTTTGTTTTTTGTCATTTTTATATCTCCTTCCTTTCGGAAAATAAATCGGTTTTCAAAAACTCCCTCCTTTAATAATAATTCACTTGCTTAAATAAGTAAAGAAAAAAAGGCGACACTGCGAGAAAAACACTGAAATAAGGAATGGTAAAGTTAAAATTATGTTAAAGACATGTTACATGACTAAACAGGTATAAACATGTTAGAATAAAGAGTATGATTAAGCAATTCTATCAGCCTGAATATATGCTTCGTAAGCACAAGAAATTAGGAGAACTGCCTTCGGCAAAAGAAGCATACGGCAGAATGTTAAAAATGGCTTTGCCGTCTACAATTGAAGCGCTCTTAGGCGGATTGACAAGTTTTGTGGATATGATAATGGTATCTTCCGTCGGCATAACGGCGGTTACGGCGGTAGGAATAACAACGCAGCCGAGAATGATAATTCTTATGCTTTTTTTGGCATTAAACACAGGTGTTACAGCATTGATAGCCAGAAGAAAAGGAGAGAATGATGCCAAAAGAGCTAATCGGGTACTGATGCAGGCCCTACTTATCTGTTTTATCCTTGCAATTATTATGACAGCGTTAGGAATAGTTACCGCAAGGCCTCTTTTACGATTTGCAGGAGCCGGAGAAGATTTTATTGACGATTCTATTGTGTACTACCGTATTATTACTGCCGGGACAGTATTCGGTGTTCTGACCATGACGATAAATGCGGCGCAAAGAGGTGCGGGAAACACCAAGATAGCTATGACCACAAGCCTTATATCCAATGTAGTCAATGTCTTTTTTAATTTCCTGCTGATAAAAGGAAGATTGGGATTTCCGGCTTTAGGAGTAAAAGGGGCTGCTATTGCAACTGTTATAGGAATGGTTGCCGCATTTTTGGCAGCATGTTATTCGCTAAGAAGAGCAACTTTTATTTATTTTGATATAAAAGGCCTTAAAAAGTTTGATTTAAGTATTGTAAAATCCATAGCGAACATATCGGGAAACGCGGCATTGGAAGAATTATGTTTTCGTTTCGGATTTTTTATGTATAACAAAATTGTTGCGGAACTGGGCACCATAGATTACGGAACACATCTTGTTTGTATGCAGATAATGAATCTTTCTACATATATAGGAGCCGGTCTCGGAACAGGAACAACAGCTTTAGTGGGGCAAACCTTAGGGGAGAAGCGAAGCGACCTCTCCATGCTTTACATTAAAATTGGGCGAAGGATGGCAATAATCATTTCCGTTGTTTTATCAGCCGTATTTATCTTCGGAGGAAAGATGCTTATGGGTCTGTTTACCGATGATTCGGTCATTATAGAAAACGGAAGATATGTTTTGTTGATTATGGCACTGTCTACCTTCTGTATAAATACACAGATTGTGCATTCGGGAAGTTTAAGAGGAGCAGGGGATGTAAAATTTGTGGCGACAATGGCACTGATAAGTGTAGCGGTGATACGTCCGTTGTCCTCATATATAATGGTATACCCGTTGCAACTAGGTCTTATCGGAGCATGGCTCGGTCTTCTTGCCGATCAGTTTGTCAGGAGTTTTTCGGGAATGTTAAGAATAAAAAGCGGGAAGTGGGCAAAGATACATATTTGATATATAATTATCGCAGGGGGAATAATTTATGTTAGCAAAAATAATTCAACTTGTTTTATTTTTCGGAATACCTTATATACTGTATAAACTGGAAAATAAAGTAAAGCTTATAAAGACAGTAGGCCCGATTATTTTCTGCTATGCTATAGGAATAATATGGGCAAACAGCGGACTGCCTTTGGATGCCGGTTTGTCGGATATCGTTTCATCGGTACTTATACCTATAGCAATCACCCTTATTCTTTTTAACTCGGATTTTACGACATTAAGAAAAAATGCAAAGAAAGCCGGATTGTCTTTTCTAATCTTAAGTGTTTCCGTAATGGTTGTAGCCGCCGTTAGTGTTTTGGTTTTCCCCAATGTTTATGAAAAAGAAAAAATAGCCTCCATGCTGGTAGGGTGCTATACCGGAGGTACACCCAATCTTTTTGCGATAGGGTACGGAGTAAATGCCGACAAAAACACTATTATTGTTGCCAATCTTGCGGACCAGGTGCTGGGAGGGGTGTACTTTCTGTTTATCTGCACTTTAGCCAAACCCTTGTTGAATAAATTGAGCAGGCAGATATCCGTAGCAACGGAAAAGACCGAATATAAAAAAGAGGGCATTGTCGACAAGGTGGAAATACCTGTAAAAGAAAAGATAAAACAGGGAGTTATTGCCATCCTGTTGGGAATAGCAGCACTCGGCGTAAGCATAGGGATTTCTTATCTGCTGACAAAAGAAGCAACCAACGTAGCTATAATCATGCTCGGAGTATCGGTTATCGGAGTGGCATTATCCTTTGTAAAAGGGGTAAGGCAAAACAAAGTATCCTATTCCATAGGACAGTACTTCATATATGTGTTTTCATTGGCGGTCGGCTCTATGGCGGACCTGAAGCTTATACTCGGCCAGTCCGTGTATGTTTTAGGCATGGTAGCGTTTGTTCTTTTTGTAACAATGTTTTTACACTTTTTCATTGCGCTGCTCTTTAAGATTGATGCGGATACCATAATAATCACATCAATAGCAGGAATCTTCGGACCTGCGTTTATTATACCCACGGCCAAAGCCATAAAGAATGAGGGAGTTATACTTATAGGAATTGCGACAGGCTTGTTGGGTTATGCGATAGGAAACTTCATGGGTTTCGGACTATATGAAATTTTGAAGCTTATATATTAGAGGGAAAACATGAAACTCAAAGATTTGGAGATAAAAGAACTTATTAAAAACATATATCCATGTGAGTGCGGGTTGATTCATGATCCGAAAATGGAAAGGATAGAGATATCCGAGCACGGTACAGAAGAAGCAATCAGGTTTATTCTTAACAAGGCAAAAGGCAGAATAATGGTAATTTCCGATGAGATTACATTCAAAATTGCGGGAAAAAGGGTCTATGAAAGATTAAAGGAAGTAAACAAAGAGACATACAGTTATGTAATACCTCAGAAAAACAATATTCCCGTTATACCGAATGAAAGTACCATAGGAGAGACTTTGATAAGGATGCCTTTGGGAATAGATTTTTTTGTAGCAGTAGGAAGCGGAGTTGTTAATGATGTTGTAAGAAATATTTCTTATCATTTAGGAAAGGAATATGCGGTAATAGGAACCGCTCCTTCCATGGACGGATATGCTTCAATCACATCGTCGTTAATAATAAATAACGTAAAAGAAAGCTGTCCCGGACAGGTACCGAAAGGTATTTTTGCGGACATAGATATACTGCAAAATGCTCCATATACCATGCTTACTGCCGGATTCGGAGATGTATTGTCTAAATACAATGCGGTAAGAGAATGGAGATTTTCCAGAGACTTAAACAAGGAACATTACTGTGAAGAAATTGCGGAAATGGTTTGGAAGGCTGCGGACAAATGCGCCGACAGCGCCTCTCTCTTGAAGAATAGAGATAAAAAGGCGGTAACCGGTATAATGGAAGCACTAATTCTTTCCGGTATAGCAATGGGCATGTACAAAAATACAAGGCCGGGTTCGGGATGTGAACATCACATTGTGCATTATTGGGATATTGAGTTTATAAAAAGAGGATGGGTTCATCCTTTACACGGAAATGCCGTAGGTGTGGCATTATGTGTGATTTGCAGACTGTATGATTTAATTAAGGAAAAACTTCCCGTTGAAGTAACGGACTTGAATACTGAGAACATTGAGAATATTTTAAAGAGTGCCGGTTGTGAAACAAATCCGAAGACTTTAGGTATTCCAGAGGATATTTTCCATGACAGTATCTTATACGGATACAAAATGAGTTCTTCAAAGTACACCATTCTGACACACCTTAATAAATATGATAAAGCACTATTGGAAAAGTGCGCACAAATACTTACAAAGCAATATTACATTGACATCTTATGAGACGATGTATAAAATATGACTTGCGTTTGGAGAGATGGCTGAGCTGGTCGAAGGCGCACGACTGGAAATCGTGTTTACTAGGAATAGTAACCAGGGTTCGAATCCCTGTCTCTCCGCCATAAAGGACATCGTTTCACGACTGAAAGGTGTCTTTTTGATATATCGCTTCGGTTTTTCCTTTCTTTCGCTTAGAAAGACAGAGAGGAAAGGCGATGGTGAATATGGGAGAAAATATGGATTCTCGTAAATTTACAATGAAAGATGAGTCATTTGTTTGTGAAGCATGCGGAGTAAAAGTACATGCTCTCGGAGTTACTGCAAGAAATCATTGTCCCCGTTGTCTGTATTCCAAACATGTGGACAACAATCCCGGAGATCGCATGTGTGATTGTCATGGCTTAATGGAACCTATAGGCTTGGAGAAGTACAGGGATAGTTATAAAATAGTATTCAAGTGTCAAAGATGCGGAGCTGTTAAGAAGAATATTGTTGCAAAAGACGACAACATGGACAAAATAATCGAGTTATCTTCTAAGCCTGTTTAATTTAGTTAGTCTTGTATAACATGTTTTATTTTCCATAATTAATTTACAAATTCCCATATATTATGGTATATTATTATCCATTGATTGGAAAGGCATGTAATGAGCAGAGAAAACAGGGAATTTATAAAACACAACAGAACTATACTGCTTGAAAAATTGAAGGAATCACTTTCTTCGGTTTTACCGGTAACCATAGTTGTGTTTATACTTTGCTTTATCTTTTTCCCGGCCGATAGCGGAATAATGCTGACTTTTATTCTCGGTGCCGTAATGCTTATTCTCGGAATGGGGCTGTTTACGTTAGGTGCCGATATCGCCATGATGCCTATCGGAGAAAGTGTCGGTTCATCAATAACAAAGTCACGAAAACTATGGTTGATTATTATTGCAAGCCTTATTATCGGAACTGCGGTAACCGTATCGGAACCCAGTCTTACCGTATTGGCACAGCAGGTACCCGGAATACCGGATATGGTTTTGATATTGACGGTATCGCTCGGAGTGGGATTGTTTTTAACCTTCTCCATGTTAAGAGTTATATTCAGAATTAAATTGGCATATGTTCTGATGGGAGTGTATGCGGTAATATTTACATTATCGTTTTTTGCTCCTAAAGAATTCCTGTCGCTTGCTTTTGATTCGGGAGGAGCTTCCACCGGAGCCATGACCGTTCCGTTTCTTTTGGCTTTCGGTGCGGGAGCAGCTGCGGTAAGAAGCGATAAAGATGCACATAGCGACAGTTTCGGATTTGTAGGATTAAGTGCGGCCGGACCTATATTAGCCGTATTGTTGTTAGGTATTTTATATAAACCCGGCAACACGACATATGAAGCAACCGCTCCGGTTAATCCCGGCAAAACAACACAGATAACCCGCTTGTTCATAACGGAGATACCGGGAAAATTGGGTGAAGTAGCATTGGCAATATTGCCTATTGTAGTATGTTTTCTCATTTTCCAACTGGCGGTTTTAAAGCTCAAAAAAGGACAGGTTATCAGAATTGTAGTAGGTCTTATATACGCATATGTTGGGCTGGTTTTGTTTCTTACCGGAGCCAATGTAGGCTTTCTACAGATGGGAAGTTTTTTAGGAAAAGCGCTGGGGAGTCTGCCGTACAATTGGATTGTCATTCCCATCGGCATGGTAATAGGATACTTCCTGGTTATTTCCGAACCGGCGGTTCATGTGTTAAGCAAACAGGTTGTGGAGTTGTCATCGGGAGCAATACCCAAGAAAGCAATTGCCACCAGTCTTTCAGTCGGGGTAGCCACATCGATAGGTCTTTGCATGATTAAGATTTTAACAAGTGCGTCAATTTTATACTTTGTTATACCCGGATATGTTATTGGGTTGATATTGACATTTTTCGTACCGCCCGTCTTTACTTCAATAGCTATTGACTCGGGCGCTGTCTCATCCGGGCCTATGGCCTCAACTTTTCTGGTACCTTTTGCAATAGGTGTATGTCTCAGTGTAGGCGGTAATGTAATAGTGGATGCTTTCGGAATAATAGCATTGGTTACAATGACGCCGTTTATAACGATACAGGTTCTCGGACTGTTCTACCGGTTCAAGTTAAAGGCTGCGGAAAGAGAACAGGAGCAGCAACAGAAAATAAAGAAAAAGGAAAGCATCATCAATTTTTGATGGCAGGTGTGAAATGAGCAACATATTCTATATGATAATAATTACGAAAAGAGAGTTTGAAGAGGCATACCTTAATTTCTTCAGGGAAAACGATGTACACATGGTATTGTCCGATTTATGCAGAGGAACCGCACAAAAGAAAATGCTGGATTATC
This sequence comes from Clostridiaceae bacterium, assembly GCA_012838235.1. GTDB lineage: Bacteria > Bacillota > Clostridia > DUPQ01 > DUPQ01 > DUPQ01. The sequence goes on along the minus strand of DUPQ01000032.1, from coordinate 84,614 downwards.
TCGGAATAGAAAAAACAGAGAAAATAATGTTTCATATCTTCGTAGATAATGATCGTAGAGAAATAATATTAAAAAATCTTGTAAACCAGATGGAAATTGAAGTCGCCGGTAACGGTATAGCACTTACAATACCTTTGGAAAGTATCGGAGGAGAATCTTGTTTAAAGTATCTGACTGAAGGACAGGAAATAGGCAAAAAAAAGGGAGAGAAGATGGAAAACTTAAAATACTCATTAATAATTGTAATAGCAGACAAAGGAGCATCGGAAACGGTAATGGAAGCTGCGCGTAGTGCAAATGCAAAAGGCGGTACCGTAGTATCGGCAAAAGAGACGGAAGTGAATGCAAATGAAAGATTTTTCGGTGTTTCCATAGCGGAAGAAAAGGAAATGATATATATCCTTGCAAAGAAGCAGGAAAAAGATGAAATCATGAGCGCCATCATGACAAAAGCAGGAATAGGCACCGATGCCAATGCAGCGGTATTTTCCGTTCCCGTAGACAGAATAGCGGGATTACGCAGCTTAATGACCGACTGAACAACAGATATTTTTATAAATTATTTCTTTTTCCGGTGTGTATACAATTTATATCACGGCGGTGTTGATATATAATATGTATCGGAGAGAGATTATTTATGTTTAATATATTAATAGTCGAAGACGATAAAAACTTAAGAAAACTTATAGGGACGGTTCTTAAACAGAACGGTTTTAATGTACTCTGCGCCAATGACGGAGAACAGGCTTTGGAGGTTCTTGACAGCACAAAAGCCGATCTTATCATATGTGACATAATGATGCCCAATATGGACGGATATGAGCTGACGGAAAGTTTAAGGTGGTCCAATTACAATATGCCCATTCTCATGATAACCGCCAAAGAAACACTGGAGGACAAGAGGAAAGGGTTTCTGTCCGGTGCGGACGACTATATGGTAAAACCCATTAACACCGATGAAATGCTGCTGAGGGTTAACGCTCTTTTAAGAAGGTCTAAAATAGCTACCGAACACAGAATAGAGGTTGGAGATGTGATCATTGATTATGACACGTTAAGCGTACAGAAAGATACCGAAAGGATAGTTCTTCCCAAAAAAGAGTTTCTACTGCTTTTTAAATTGATGAGTTACCCTAAAAAGATATTCACGCGTCAGCAATTGATGGATGATATATGGGGATTGGACAGTGAAACGGACGAAAGAACAGTAGATGTCCATATAAAAAGACTGAGAGAAAAACTTGTGAATATAGATGAATTTGAAATAGTCACCGTAAGGGGGCTGGGTTACAAAGCGGAAAAGAAAAATGCAACTGAAATCTAAATTATCCATATTCCTGCTCGTTATCATTGTAGTAGCTTCCGTGTTTGCATATATGGGAGCAATTCTGGTGTCCAACAAAAACTTTATAGAAACCATAAAGGAAAACCAAAGATATGTAGCTGAAACCATCCTGTCGGCAAATAAGGAGACCGACCTTCCTTTGGAAAGGATTATAGCCATAACTCATAATGCCCTTTATCCTGTTAAACTCACCAAAGGCATAGATGATCTTCGCTTAAGTGACACGGAAAAAGCGTTACTGGAAAACGGAATTATTGTCTTCATAAAACAAAGAGTAATACCGGTAGGAATATCCGTCGTGAAAACCGATGAATATTACTTAAGAGTGGGATATCAGCCGGAGAACAACCTGTTCAGAAACTATGCCATGTTGCTTGCTTATGCGTTTCTGTTTTCCATTGTTGTGTTCATGCTGATAATCATGGGATTAAGCAACAAAGCAATGAAACCTATAGTGCAACTTAATAATGCTACGCAGGAAGTGGCCAAGGGTAATTTTGATGTAGTTGTAGTAAATGATTCTCAGGACGAGATAGGACAGCTGACAGAAAGTTTCAACAAGATGGCAAAGGAGCTTAAAAGCATAGAGTATCTGAGAAAGGATTTTGTAAGCAACGTATCACATGAGTTCAAAACTCCCATATCATCAATACTGGGATTTGCAAAACTTCTGGAAAGCCCTAATCTCACAGATGAAGAAAAAAAGGAATATCTGGATATAATAGTCGAGGAATCCAAAAGGCTTTCCAATCTCTCCACCAATATATTGAATCTGTCCAAACTGGAGAGTCAGGAGATAGTATTCAACAAGTCCGAATACAGCCTTGATGAGCAGATTCGAAATGTTATATTACTCTTAGAACCTAAATGGTATGAAAAAAGTATCAGTTTTGACATTGAGATGGAACATATATCCTTTTATGCCAATGAAGATCTGATGCAACAGGTATGGATAAATCTTTTTAACAATGCCATTACTTACTCCCATCCCAAAGGAGTTGTTCATATAAAGATGTACAATGAAGAAGAAAAAGCCGTAATAGTAATACAGGATGAAGGTATAGGAATGGACGAATATACCAAAAACAGAATGTTTGAAAAATTCTTCAAAGGAGACACCGTACATTCAAAAGAAGGAACGGGATTGGGTTTAGCTCTTGTCAAAAGAATAATTGACCTTCATAACGGAGCCATTGAAGTGGAAAGCAAACCGGGAGAGGGAACAACTATAAAACTAATATTCCCAAACGAATTCAGAGGTTGGGAAGTTATATAAGGAAAGCTGTTAAAAGATAATACAAAAGAACCTGAGAAGTTTTATTGTTCGGGGTTCTCTTTATCTTTATACTTAAAAACAACATTCCGGTTGAGTAGAAAACCGGTAACGGTATAGAAAACCATCCCGATACCCACACCCAGCCATTCCTTAAGCGACAATACATCAATAAGAAGGTACTGTATAAGTTGAACAAGACCTAACAGGCAGGCACTTATTACAAAGAAGAGAATAATTTGTCGGGTGATATTTTCATTATCTTTTTTAAAAGTATATTTTCTGTTTAAAAAGAAACTTGTAAGTATGCCTACTATATATCCTATAACGGTGTAAACATAATATTTAAGCCCCAGATGACTGAGCAAAAAGAATATTCCCGTTGTTAAACCTGTATTTACAATACCCACAATACCGTATTTGAATAAAAGGAATAATTCTCTGAAAAGTCTGTTTTGCATCAGTTTGTCGAATAAGTTTTTCATACGGTCATTATACTATAAAAAACACGGATTATTCAGTAAAATGCGGAGCTATGCCAACAAAACCGAAACCGTATAAATGCGGATATATGTTAAATCCGTTAACAAACGGGTTAGGATATGATAAAATTAAAATGTTATTAAGGAGTAAATATGAAAGCGATTATCAAGGCAGCGGCAGGAATGGGAAATGTGGAACTTGCGAAGAGGCCGGTTCCCGAAATCAATGAAAACGAAGTGCTTATAAAAATTAAAAAAGCGGGAATCTGCGGGACGGATTTTCACATATATAAATGGGACAAGTGGTCTCAAAACAGGATTAAGCCTCCGCTTATAATCGGCCATGAGTTTGCCGGAGAGATAGTGGAGACAGGTAAATCGGTAAAAGGTTTATATATAGGACAAAGAGTGTCTGCTGAAGGACATATTACCTGTCAGAGATGCAAACTCTGCAGAACCGGAAGAGGCCATATATGCGAAGATGTAGATATAATCGGAGTGGATATAGACGGTTGTTTTGCGGAATATGTAAAAATGCCTGCAATAAATGTATGGCCCTTGGACGACGAGGTTGCCGACAAATACGGAGCTATAATGGATCCTCTGGGTAATGCCATGCATACGGTAATGGCACAACCCATATCGTCAAGGGATGTCTTAATAACCGGTGGCGGTTCCATAGGGTTGTTTGCAACGGCCATAGCAAGAAAATGCGGAGCGGCAAGACTGGTTGTCAGCGAACCTCAACCGTATAAAGCCGCACTTGCAAAAAAGGCGGGAGCCGATGTGGTTATTAATCCTTTATCCGATAATCCCGAGCAACAGGTAATAGAAGCTTTCCGCGGTAACCGACCGGAAGTTGTTCTGGAAATGAGCGGTTTTCCGTCGGCATTCCAGTTGGGACTGGAGGTAATAGAAAACGGCGGAGATATGGCCATATTGGGAATTCCGTCGGAAGAACTGAATATCAATATGGGCAAGTATGTTATTTTCAAGGGTATAACATTGAGAGGAATTAACGGAAGGAGAATGTTTGATACCTGGTACCAATGCCAGAATTTTCTTAAAGGAAACTCCTCGTTCATTGATCATGTTATAACCCATGAGCTTCCTATGGAAGACATTAATGAAGGATTCAGACTGATGTCTGAGAGCAAGGCGGTAAAAGTAGTACTGGATTTTTAGCGATGATTGTACAGAAGGCACATGCAAAAATTAATATAGGCATGGATATTAAAGGGTTGAGACAGGACAGATACCATGAAATTGATACCGTCATGCAGACGGTGGAATTGGGAGACCGGATAACTTTTGCCGAAAGAGAGAAAGGGATACAATTCTGGTGTGATGACAGTTCGATTAAGAACAATGAAAACACCGCCTTCATTGCCGCAAAACTTTTCATGAAAGAGATGGGTATAAAGCGCGGCATAAAAATTGATCTGTATAAGTCCATACCTCTGTTTTCCGGTCTGGGCGGAGGAAGTGCCGATGCCGCTGCGGTATTAAGAGGACTGAACTTCCTTTTCAATACAAATCTTCCATATGAGGATTTGGAAAAAATGGCTGCGATGATAGGTTCCGATGTGCCTTTTTGCATAAGAGGAGGAACACAGAGAGCAACCGGCAGAGGCGAGGTATTAAAACCTTTGAAAGATTTTTCCGATGTATGGTTCGTGATAATAAAACCCGAAGATTCCGTGGAGACGGCATGGGCATATAAAGAATATGACAAGGCAGGCAATCCCGTGAGACCGGATATGGACCTGATTGAGTCTTTGCTGGAAGAAAGAGATATTGAAGGACTAAAGGGTAATGTTGTAAACATTTTTGAAAAAGTTGTTATACCGCATAAGCCTTCCATTCAAAAAGTAATGGATGACCTTTCCGAAACAGATGCCGTTACGGTGTTTATGACCGGTTCAGGTTCCGCTGTAGCGGCAATGTACAGCGAAATGAGACTTGCAAGCGTGGCATATACGTCTTTGTCAAGAAAACATGATGACATATTCATAACCAAGACATCGGGAGGTCTTAAATGAGGATTGCATGCGGTGCGGATATAGTGGAGAATAAAAGAATATCCGATGCCGTAAGTCGTTCAGACAGGTTTTTGGAAAAGAACTTTACACCGGGAGAGATAAAATACTGCAGATCCAAAAAAACTTTGATGAATCAAAGCCTTGCTGCAAGATTTGCCGCAAAGGAAGCGGTGTCAAAAGCATTGGGGACGGGGTTTTGTGCTACGGTACAACCCATTCATATTGAAGTTATAAATGACGAGAAAGGGAAACCGCATATCCTGTTGAATGAGCAACTGAAAGCTCGTTTCCCCGATATTATGGACATAAGTGTAAGTCTCTCACATTGCAAGGAATATTCGGTTGCGTATGCGGTAATAACATTCAAAGAGGAGCAAGATGGTTCTCACATTCTTTCATATGGCTGACATACATCTTGACCAGCCGTTTTCATCCTTAGGATTGGTTGAAGGCTTCCCTGCAAAAAGAAGAGAAGAAATTTTCCATGAGTTTATGAGAGTGCTGGAAACGGCACGTGAAGAACAACCTGCTTTCCTATTTATTGCCGGAGATCTTTATGAACACGGATATACAAATATAAAAAGAATAAGTAAGATTAATGAAGCCTTTTCCAAACTTAAAGGAAACATTCTCCTTATATCCGGCAATCATGACCCCGAATCCAAGAACTCTTTTTACAGCCACTTCCCGTGGTCGGAAAATGTACATGTGCTCGGAAGAAACAAGCCGAATGTTATTTTTGAAAAAGAGAAAGTGTGTGTCTACGGAATAGGCTATGATACCGGAGGCGGTCAGGCAAAAATTTTGGAGACAATTCGTACCGACAGAAAGTATAAAAATGTGCTGCTTTTGCATGGCGATGTGGATTTGTCTCTTTCCACATACAATGCGGTCAGTTCGGATATGTTGAAAGATATAGGGTTTGATTATGTGGCATTGGGGCATAATCACAGAATGTATATAAAAGACAATATATTTAATCCGGGAAGCCTTTGTGCATTGTCTTTTAAAGAAGAAGGAGCCCACGGTTACTTCAAAGGAGATTTGTCTACGGGAGAGGTTGAGTTTGTAAATAGTAAATCCAGAAAATACATTGATTTAAAGATGGATTATGAAAAACTTGCAGACTTTGAAAGCATGTATCCCGACAAACGGAACATATACAGAATAAAGGTGACAGGGACAAAGAGCGACAATAAGCCGCTTGCAATACCCGAAGGATATGACTATGTACAACTGACAGATGCAAGGACTGCAAAGAAAGAAAAAAAAGCTCAAGAGATTACACGGGGAATAAAAGGCAGATTTACCGATATAATGACAAGCAAGATGGAAAATATTCCTTCGGAAGAGATAAAGATATATGAAGATGCTTTAAAGCTGGGATTGCAGGCTTTATCGGATGAGGATCTTGATTTGGAATGAGAATTATAGCGGCTCACATATACGGATACGGCAAACTGGCGGACAGGACATTCAATTTCAAAGAAGGTCTGAATTTAGTGTTGGGGAAAAACGAGTCCGGCAAAAGTACACTGATGTCGTTTATAAAAGCGATGCTTTACGGGCATAAGAAGAACGAAAGAGAAAAGGACGGATTTATTCCGGAAGTCAAAAAGTACAAACCGTGGAATTCAGACAAATATGGCGGATATCTTATACTGGAGACCGATGAAAAGAAAATATTAAGAGTAGAAAGAGACTTCAACGGAAAAACTCTGTCCGTATACAATGAATACGGTGAAGATATAACAAACGAATTTTCCTTCAGTAAAGAAAACGAGATGCTGGGACAGGATCTCTTAGGCATGGATTATGAGTGCTTTACAAATTCGTCATTTATATGTCAGGACAAAAGCCTTTTATACGCAGAAGATAAAGAACATATAGCACAGAAACTTATGAATATAAACGAATCGGGGGAAGAACAGATATCTGTCGGAAAAGCCGTAAAGAAACTTAAAGAAGGCATTACTTTATTAGGTAATGAAAGAACAAAAGGAAGAAAATATAACATATTGAGTGCACAGATAAGGGAAGAGGAAATTAAACTTACAAACATGCAAAATGAGAACAAAAAATGCATGGAGTATCTGGCCGAAGCGGAAGAGATAAAAAAAGAACTTGAAGAACTGGAGAAAGAGGAAAAACTCTGCAGGAAAAGTGAGACTTTTAAACGCGTCAATGAAAACATTGAGGAATATGAAGGATACAATAACGAAATAGAACCGCTGAAAAAGAAACTTTCCGATACAGATATTGATGCTTATGAAAAGAGAAGAAAGGAATTTGATACCGTTTCCGGGGAATATAAAGAGCCGGAAAAAGCATATGAAAAATTTGTGAAAGAGGAAAAGAGAAATAATACAAAAATTACCGCTTTTTCAATACTTGCAATTCTGATTATTATAACAGGCGCCGTGTTGGCAATAACAACGGACAAATTGTTACTGTTGTCCGCTTTAGCCGCAATACCGTTTATCGTACTGCTTCTCATTACTCGTAAAAAGAATAAGGAAACGGTTAATGAAAAGGAAAAGTTGGATGATATTATAAAAACAAAGAATGAGTTAGAGCAAATTGAAACAGTATTGGGAAATGACAAATCCTTTAATGACCTGATAAAAGGATATACGGGATTACAGGAAGATATTTTACGCAAAGAGGACGTATCGGACTATAATGCTCTATTGGAAAAAGCCGATATATACAACCCCGAAGGGAAAGAACCTTCTATGGATTATGAAGAGTGCCTTAATCGTATTCAGACTAAAAAGGTCAGGTTGGGAGTAGTCAAAGCTCAATTAGATGCATATATGAACTCCGACGAGCAGATAGCATCACAAAAAGAGCATATATTATTACTGGAAGAGCAAAAGAAAGCGGTTGGGGAAAAACAGAAGGCGCTTCAATGTGCAATAGACGGGATAGAGGAGGCGTCCAAGCAGATAAGAGAAGAAATAATTCCCGAAATGAATAAAAACATGAGTGAGTATCTTGAAAAGATAACGGCAGGAAAGCATGACAACTTATCAACCGGCAGCACAATGGACCTAAATACCGAACATAATAAAACAATACGCTCCGTATACAGTTTCTCCGACGGAACGTTAAGACAGATGTATCTGGCTTTCCGGCTGGCTGCTGCAAAGGTTTTTTCTTCCGAATGCGTAACCCCTGTTTTTATGGATGAGACACTTGTATATTATGATGAAGAAAGAAAGAAGAGTACTTTTGATTTCCTATACGAGCTAAGCAGACATAATCAGATACTGTTTTTCGCAACCGATATGGAAAATTTCCTTTTGGAAGGGAAAGATATAGCGGTTATTCAATTAAGCAAATAGAAAACTATTTCGTTCCGTAATTACGTAAAAAATCCGTTTTACAACTGCAGTCTTTGCCGTTATCAACACCCGTGTCTTTGCATATATCACAATCATATTTTCTTATAAGATAATCTTCCGGAATATTGTTGTGCTTGAACAGCAGCGACATTTCATAATTCTTATTCTTTATCTCTTCTGCAACGGCTTTCTTGTCCGGAGAAAAAGCCTGTTTGAAATGTAAATCGTTTATTTCATTGTACAGTTTTTCAATCTGAGGAGATTTTTTGAATACTTCCGCTTTACGGCTTTCAAAAAGCATGGAATTCTTCATATTTATGCCTTGGTAGTGTTCTTGAATAATCATACGCAGCTGGTCGGGAGAAAGGTCTCTGATGGATTTGTCCTTCTCAAGATCATCAAGATTCTTGAATTGGTTTTCATACCAAGTGGAAAGTATCTTGTCCACATATGCTATATTGGGATTGGATATTTTAACAGTCTTCTTCAACGCTTCTTCGACAATTTCAAAACTGTAGTGATACTCATTAAACCACTTGTTGATAAGGTCCGTTTCATATTGCGTGAACGGGGCCTTTCTGTTCAAAGCTTTTTGAATTCTTGTGTGCATATCTTTCATCTTGTCCCGTTCCTCAAATAATGCTTCCACATCAAAAACCGTTTTTACTCCGTTTTCAAACCAGTCTTTAGCAACCGCTTCAATGTAGTTACGGGTCAAAGCACCCTTTTCGTTGCTTACGGAAAAAAGCATAACCATGACAGGATCTTCAAATCTGTATTTTTTAAACCATTGCTCTATACATCCGTACATATATATAGGCATATTACCGTCAAAGAACTGGTCGTTAATGGCGGATATTACAGACGCTTTTTCTCCCAGATCATCAGGCTTTAAAGAAGTTCTTTCTTTGTAAAGACGGTCTATCTCTATTCCCTTAATGTCATTTACAAAAATGTCTTTGTCACTGACGGATAGAAGATGTTTCTTTGTAAGTTCTTCCAGAGCGGACGTAAGTGCCGTTTCTTCAACATCCAGACGTCTGGACAATTTAATAATATCGACGGTTCTTTCGGTTTTCTCCAAAAAACAGCAGTAAGTGTATACCTTCACTGCCTGCGGTGAAAGCAGCGGAAGATATTCAGATAAGAAAATGTCGGGAATTAATGTGTCGGAATACAATATGGATTTGCTGTCAAATTTGTCTTTCATGATTACGTCCTTCTTGCTGATAATTATATATAAAAAAGCTCGGCAAGTAAATTGAAAGCGGAGAACACCTTGAAAAAATGTATAAAAAGTATTAATATACATCTACATGCGCCTGTAGCTCAACTGGATAGAGCGTTTGACTACGGATCAAAAGGCTGGGGATTCGAATTCTCTCGGGCGCGCCAGACAGTAAGACATGCAACATTGTGTGTCTTTTTTCTTACAGAGATTAAGTCGGACCGAAATATATGAAAAGGCAATTTAAGAGAAAAGAGTTATAAAAGTCGCATAAAATGTCACATTTAAGCATTTTAAGAGATTAATGTGTAATTTATAATAGAATTGTCGGAAAAAACATATAACAATCATCAATACAGCACCATATTGTTCCCTTTCTTTTGAAGATTCCGACAGAAAGTCTATTATATTGCATATATTTTCAAGAATTTCTCGACATTTATTATAATTTTCCTATTAAATGTCACATTTACATTATTGTGCATTTATAAAAACCGATTTACAATCAAAGCATAAGAAGTAATGCGGGCGCCTGTTATTTCTCAAAAACAGCTAAGAAAGGAAAAGTGAATATGAAAAGAAAAACAGTTATGCTTATAGCAGTAATTCTTGCAATAGTATTTGTAACGGGGCTTGCGTCATGTACCCCGCATGAAATAAGGATTTCTCCTTCTATCAACACCGCAAATGCTCTGGAAGACAAGTATATAGTTGTGGAAGCGGAATATAATGTTGCTACTTATGGCGGAGAACCGATAATGAAGCCTACCGTTGCTCAGTTTAACAACATAAGCAGGCAGAAAACACTGAATGCAAGGCTGAATGCTTTCAATGAAATGGTCGGCAGAGATTCCGGACAAGACAGAAATGAACAACTATACCAGTCATATGAGATAAGACAAATTAACCGCTATCTCTTTTCCTGTGAATATTTCACCGGCTTTGAAACGACGGTTACGAACAAAGGTGTTAATATGCTTGTAGGTTCGGAAATCAACGGAACGCTTTTGATGAATTTCCCTGCACTTTTAGGAACAAAGCAGGAATCCGATTCGTGGACGGAATTCATGGTGCTGTTTGAAGAAGCGAGAAAAGCAGCGGGCGCAAAGGAAATAACGAAGGAATATATGGCTACCGACAATGTCAGTTACGTTTTTGACGGCGACGATCTTACCGATCTTACATTGCGTATCCTTTATAAAGCTCCCGATGATACAAAACAGCAGGAAGTTCCCATGAAGCTCAATGATATTAAAGGGTGCTTTTTGGAGAAAATACAGATATTTATGTCCTTTACGGAAGATCCGTTAATGGATTATGAAGAATACGCAAATACAATTCTGGAATACGTCTTACAACAAGAATAGTATTATTTCAATAATAGAAGGAAAGGACAGAAAATGTCCTTTTCCTGTCTGTGAAAAAGAATATAATCTTTATACAGTATTAGAAATAATTGAGTAAATTTTAACGGTTATTATAATTTTCCTATTAAATATCACATAAACAATATGATGCAATTGTGAAAACTGATTTACAATCAAAATCTTAAGTTGTATAATATAAGTACCAATTATTTCATAAAATAGTGCTGTTCAAAGGCATGGGAGGATTAAATGAGAAGAAAAACAGTTATAGTAATAGCAATAGTTCTTGCAATAGGATTTGTAGTGGGGCTTACCTCATGTACCCCGTATCATAAAAGACCCAGACCGTCTATCAATACCGCAAATGCTTTAGAAGACAAATATATCATTAAAGAGTTTCCTTATGATATTGCCACGTACGGCGGAGACCCTATCATGAAGCCTACCGTTTCACAGTTCAACAACATCAGCAGACAGAAGACACTGAATGCAAGGCTGAGTGCTTTTAATGAAATGATCGGAAGAGATCCCGTACAGGACAGAAATGAGCAACTGTACCAGACATACGAGATAAGACAAATGAACCACTATCTGTTTTCCTGTGAATACTTTACCGGTTTTGAAACGACGGTAACAAACAAAGGTGTAAATATGATTATCGGTTCGGAAATTGACGGAACACTGCTGATGAATTTCCCCGCACTTTTAGGAACCAACCAGGAAACCGATGCATGGGAGGAATTCATGATATTCTTCAATAATGCAAGAACTGCAGTAGGAGCAAAGGAAATAACAAAGGAATATATGGCCACGGACAATGTCAGTTTCGTTTTCGACGGCGATGATGTCACCAATCTTACATTACGCGTTCTTTACAAAGCTCCCGATGATACCGAACAGCAGGAAGTTCCTATGAGTCTTAATGAAATAAAAGGATGTCTTTCAGAGAGAATGCAGGTCTATATGTCATTCACGGAAGATGCGTCAATGACATATGAAGAGTATGCAAACACAATAGCGGAATATGTTTTGTTCCTGGCAACGGAATAAACGATATTATATCAGGATAAAAGAAAGGGCATACAATGTCCTTTTTTTTCTACCTGTAGCGGTGTATAATATCAATGATTATAATTTGAGAGGGAGTGGATGATAATAAAAATCAAAAACATAAAAGGAGTTACCTTACCTCACAGAAAAGGAACTTCGGAGATTCCTACGGAAACTCTTCCAATCCCGAAGCTTGTTGAAATCCCCATGCAACAGCATATAGGAGCACCCTGCAAAGTGCTTGTCGGTAAAGGAGATTATGTTTATGTGGGACAAGTTTTAGGAGATACGGAGAAGTTCGTATCGGCTCCGATACATTCAAGTATATCGGGTACTGTTGTGCAGATAAAGGATATGATTCTTCATAGCGGTGTAAAATGCGAAAGCATAGTTATTGAGCCGGACGGGAAGCAGGAAGTTTTACCGGGTATAACCCAACCGGATATTTCGACAAAGGAAAAATTTCTTAAAGCCGTTCGAAACAGCGGGCTGACCGGTCTCGGAGGAGCCGGATTTCCCGCTCATGTAAAACTGGACACAAAGGAAAGAATTCCGGAAGCTCTCATTGTAAATGCGGTGGAATGTGAACCGTACATAACCTGTGACTACAGAGCAATAATAGAAGAAGGCAATGAAATAGTAAACGGAGTTAAACTTATTTTAGATAAACTGTCCATTCCCAAAGCATATATTGCAGTGGAAGACAATAAACCTGCGGCATTTTCTCTGCTTAAGGAGCTTGCGAAAGACGATTGCAGAATAGAAACGGTTATGCTTAAGACAAAATATCCGCAAGGTGCGGAAAAAATGCTCATTTATGCCTTAACCGGAAAAGAAGTACCTATGAACGGTCTGCCCATAGACATAGGGACAGTGGTAATGAATGTAACCAGCGTGCTGGCATTATATAAGTACTGCAAGACCGGAATGCCTCTGGTTTCCAAAAGAATCACCGTCGAAGGCAACGGAGTTAAGAATAGAGGGAATTATCAGGTCGTCATAGGAACATACATAAAAGATATTTTTGAATATTGTAACGGTGATAAAGAAAAAACGGTCAAGGTGCTTTGCGGCGGCCCCATGATGGGGACAACGGCGGAGAGCTATGAGATGCCGGTTGTCAAGCAAAGTAACGCATTTCTGTTTATGACTCCGGAAGATCTGGATTTTATGGAAGAATCGGCATGTATAAGATGCGGTCGTTGCGTAGAGGCTTGTCCCATGGGTCTTATGCCCCTGACAATGAACAGATACGCCTTGGCTAAAATGACCGAGGAGTTGGAGAAATATAATATAATGAACTGCATTGAATGCGGATCCTGTTCATATGTCTGTCCGGCAAAGCGACATCTTGTACAGTCTTTCCGTGTCGGAAAAGATCTTGTGAGGAAAGCGAAGGTGAAAAATGGATAAATTAATAGTATCGTCTTCACCGCATATAAAGGATAAAGCCACTACATCAAGGATAATGCTGGATGTGATAATTGCGTTAATGCCCACTGCCATATTATCGGTATATTACTTTTCCTATGTTTCCGCACTTATTATAGTTGCCTCGGTTTCATCATGCGTTCTGTTTGAGTATCTTTTCAATCTTATAACAAAAAAGAAACATTCCGAGACCGACCTTTCCTGTGTTGTTACCGGCCTGATTCTGGCAATGAATATGCCTCCTTTGAAGTCTTCAATTATTTTAAGCATTATAGGCGCATTTATCGCCATAGTGGTAATAAAAATGCTTTTCGGAGGAATAGGACAAAACATATTCAACCCGGCTGCTGCCGCAAGAATTTTCTTAACAACTGCCTTTTCCTCTTTAATGACGGTATATGTGGCACCTTTGACCGACGGAGTGACGGCGGCAACACCTTTGGCTATACCTAAAGGAGAGTTGTTGCCTTCCTATCTTGACCTTTTCCTGGGCAAGACTCCCGGAAGCTTGGGGGAGACCGCAGCGGTAACACTGATAGCGGGCGGCATATATCTTATGATAAGAAAAGTAATAACATGGGAAATTCCCGTGATATATATCGGAACGGTCGCTTTATTGAGTTTTGCTTTCGGACAGGATCCGCTTTACAGCATACTTGCGGGGGGAATGATGTTGGGTTCCATATATATGGCAACCGACTACACTACCAGTCCCGTGACACGTAAAGGAAAAATTGTTTATGCAGCCGGGTTAGGTTTAATGACCGCAAGTATAAGGAAGTTCGGTTCCAATACCGAAGGAGTTGCATTTTCGTTGCTTTTCATGAATGCGCTGGTTCCTTTGATAGATAAGTTCACGGTGAAGAAAACTTTCGGGAGGATTAAGAAAAAATGAAAAAGTATATAGCTCCTGTATTAAGTCTTTTCCTTATAACCCTCTGTGTCGTCGGACTGCTTGCGCTTACCAATCGTTTTACCAAAGGACCGATTGAAGCCAAAGAGAAAGAAGAAGCGGAAAAAGCAATGAACACGGTGCTTCCCGGCGGTGCGCCTTTTACGGACATTTCCGAAAAGGTGATGAACTTGAACATCAACACCAAAGCGAAATTAAAGGGAGTAAGTAAAAGCGATAAAGGATATGTTTTTACCATGGTTGCAAAAGGTTACGGAGGAGAAATGGTAGTATTTGTAGGAATAAATAACGAAGGAAAGGTTGAGAATATTGTGATAGGAGACAATGATGAAACCCCCAACATAGGCAAGAACGCGGAACTTCCCGAGTTCACTTCACAGTTTACCGGCCTTACAATGCAAGATAATATTCCTGATAAAATAGACTATATAACAAGGGCAACTGTTACCACCGATGCGGTTATTTCGGCGGTGGGAAGTGCCCTTGCCATACATGCAGAGGTGGTTAAATGAAAAACAGATCTTTACATGAACTTTCAAAAGGCATAATCAAAGAGAATCCCACATTCATATTGGTGCTCGGAATGTGCCCTACATTAGCCGTTTCTACTACTGCTAAGAACTCTTTTATGATGGGTATAGCAGCGACAGCGGTACTTGTTTTGTCCAATATAATTATATCGCTTCTGAGAAAGCTCATACCCGATACGGTCAGAATACCGGTATATATAACAGTAATAGCAGGCTTTGTAACAATAGTACAGCTGCTTATGAAAGCATTCCTGCCGGAACTGGACAAGGCATTGGGAATATACATTCCGCTTATAGTTGTAAACTGTATTATTTTGGCAAGAGCCGAGGCTTTTGCAGGCAAGAACAATGCCTGGTATTCATTTTTGGACGGTCTCGGAATGGGTCTGGGGTTTACCCTTGCACTGACGGTTATAGGTACAATAAGAGAGTTTTTGGGGAACGGCGCAATTTTCGGATTTAAGATTATAAAGAACATACCTATGCCTGCAATTTTTGTAACACCGGCAGGAGCATTCCTGGTGCTGGGTTCGCTTATGGCACTGGTAAGCGCTCTTACCCGTAAAAAAACCGAAATCAAGGACTGTGCGGATTGCCCCGTGCAATGCGAAACAAAAGATAAGAAAGGAGAAAGCCGATGAACACAGATACATTTAAAATGATTATATAT
The DNA here is from genome assembly GCA_012838235.1 of Clostridiaceae bacterium. Lineage (GTDB taxonomy): Bacteria > Bacillota > Clostridia > DUPQ01 > DUPQ01 > DUPQ01. The sequence goes on along the minus strand of DUPQ01000032.1, from coordinate 68,936 downwards.
ATATCTTTCGGAGCTATCCTGATGAACAATTTTGTTCTCTCCAACTTTCTGGGAATCTGTCCCTTTTTGGGAGTTTCGAAAAAGTTAAGTTCCGCTGTGGGAATGGGAGTTGCCGTTATCTTTGTAATGACTTTGGCCTCCGTTGTAACTTATTTAACCAACACATATCTTCTTGTCCCTTATAATCTTGAGTATCTGCAAACATTGACATTCATACTTGTGATAGCGGGACTGGTGCAGTTCATAGAGATGTTCATGAAAAAAGCCCTGCCTTCGTTATATAAGGCTTTAGGAATATATCTTCCTCTCATTACCACCAACTGTGCCGTTTTAGGTGTGGCTTTGTTGAATGTGCAGTACGGATATAACCTGTGGCAGAGCGCTTTGTACGGAGCTACCGGGGGCTTAGGATTTATGATAGCCACAATAATATTTGCCGGTATAAGAGAGCGATTGGATATGAATGATGTGCCTAAATATTTTAAAGGTCTTCCCATAGCGCTCATAACAGCGGCATTTCTGTCTATGGCATTTACGGGATTTAAGGGAATGTTCGGGTGAGGTGTAAGCGGTGAAAGAGATACTTAATGAAATACTGATTCCGGTTTCCATAGTAGGAGGAATAGCTCTGTTCTTCGGTGTGATACTCACTATAGCAGGTAAGTTCTTTGAAGTGAAGAAGAACGAGAAAGCGGAAGCGATAAGAGAAATACTTCCCGGAGCCAATTGCGGTGCATGCGGTTATTCCGGTTGTGATTTATATGCCGAAGCCGTTGCGGAGGGAAAAGCCGAGGGTAATTTATGCATACCGGGAACCAATGCCTCGGCAATAAAAATAGGGGAGATACTGGGAGTCAAAGTGGCGACACAAAAAACAAGAGTAATGAAAGCCATATGTTGTCCCGATGTATCAAAAAAATATACTTATTCCGGTATTATGACATGTGCAGCCGCCTCTTTGGCATACAGAGGGGAAAATTCCTGTCTTTACTCCTGTCTCGGATACGGTGATTGCGTTGCCGCATGCCCGAACGGTGCCATAATGATGAAAGACGGCGCACCGGTTATTGACCCGGTGATATGTACCGAATGCGGACTTTGCGCAAAGACCTGCCCCAGAAACCTCATAAGATATCTTATAGGAGAAGAGGGATATTATGTTGCATGTGCAAGCGAGGACAGCGGCAGGGTTACAGGCAAAAACTGCAAGAACGGATGCATAGCATGTAAATTGTGCGAAAAAGCCTGTGAGTATGACGCAATACATGTTATCAACAATGTGGCGGTCATAGATTATGAGAAATGTACAAGATGCGGAAAATGCTATGATGTCTGTCCCAAGAAGATTATAAAGAAGTTCTGTTCAAGTTACTGACAGTTGTGATAGAATGTGAAAACAAGGAGACCTATAAATGACGGAAGACAGAAGGAATATAAGTGCGGAGGAAAAGACCAAGGCCATACGCAAAGCGAAGATTGAAAAGATAGTTACTATATCCATATTGGTATTGCTTGTTTTGGGTATAGCGGCGGCTTTGATATTTAAATCTATAGTAGGCACATGGTGGGTGGAAATACAGACCGACTCCACGACAAGAGGAGCATATATATATTTCGGCGGTGATAAGACATACGAGACGTTCATGTACGGAGTTGACGAATGGGCGGAGAAGGGGACTTATGAGCTGAAGGGGACCAGTGTCAACGGTTATATAGTCTTTAATCCCGAGAACGGACGGCAGTATGTAAGACAGTATAATATCAGAGGAACGAGGCTGAAGATATTTAATCCGGATGGTTCGTTTGTCAGTTTCTTAAGAAACAGGACCGATTAACCGACGGAGAGCAGCAAAAAAACAAATAAAATGTTCCGACGAAAAAGCTTTTTAAACAAGCTTTTTCTTTTTAAAATCCAAGTTGTTTTTTCCGTAAAAACGGAGTTATAGCCGCTTATTATCTTCCCTTTTTTCATAGACCGGGAATGTGTTTTATGGTATAATTATTGAGATAAAACTTGTGAAAGAGATACATAAAAAAGACTATGGAAAACGAAAATTTGTGTGATGTTTCCAAAATCATACCGGTAGATATAGAAGAGCAAATGAGGAAAGCGTTCATAGAATATGCTATGAGCGTTATAGCCGACCGTGCACTGCCCGATGTACGTGACGGATTCAAACCCGTTCACAGAAGAATACTTTATGCAATGCATTTGTTGGGATTCTATCCCGATAAATCTTACAGAAAATGTGCCGCTACCGTAGGAGAGGTTTTAGGTAAATTTCATCCTCACGGTGATGCTGCGGTATATGACGCAATGGTGCGGATGGCTCAGGATTTTTCATTGAGATATCCTTTGATTGACGGACACGGCAACTTCGGATCGCGTGACGGGGATCCGCCTGCCGCCATGAGATACACCGAGTCCAGACTTACCAAGATAGCTGTGGAAATGCTTGCGGATATAAACAAGGAGACTGTGGACTTCAAATCCAATTTTGACGACCACGAAATGGAACCGGTTGTAATGCCGTCAAGATTCCCCAATCTTCTCGTAAACGGTTCCAGCGGTATTGCCGTAGGAATGGCAACCAATATACCTACTCATAATCTGACGGAAGTAATAGACGCTATTTTTGCGGTTATTAAAAATCCCGACATAACAATCGACGAACTGATAGAAATAGTTAAAGGCCCCGACTTTCCCACATACGGGACCATAATGGGACGATCCGGAATATATCAGGCATATAAGACGGGAAGAGGAAGGATTGTAGTAAGAGGCAAAGCCGAAATAGAAGAGCTTGCAAACGGAAGACAGAGAATAATAATTCATGACCTTCCTTACCAGGTAAATAAGGCAAAACTTATAGAAACTATTGCCGATATGGTTAAAAACAAATCTATCGAAGGCATATCGGAAATAAACGATGAGTCGGACAGAAACGAAGAAGTAAGAATAATCATTACTTTAAAGAAAGATGCCAATGCCAACGTTATACTTAACAGGCTGTATAAACATACAAAACTTCAGGATGCCTTTAATGCCAACATGCTTGCATTGGTGCCTTCCAAGACCGGATATGAGCCCAAGACATTGAATCTCAAGCAGATGCTGGAATATTATATACAGCATCAGGTGGATGTAATAAGGAGAAGAACCAAGTTCGATCTGGATAAAGCACAGACCAGGGCGCATGTACTGGAAGGCCTTATAAAAGCCGTTGATATATTAGATGCGGTGATAGAAACCATCCGCAAGAGCCCCAACGAGCCGGAAGCCAAAATACGTTTGGTGGAAAAATTCGAATTTACCGACAGACAGGCTCAGGCAATAGTGGATATGAGACTGGGAAGACTTACCGGACTGGAGATACTGAAACTTCAGACCGAGTATGACGAGTTGACGGAAAAGATAAAGTACTATCTCAGCATACTGGAGCATGAAGAGATTACCAATCAGGTCGTAATGGAGGAACTGGAAGTTATTAAGAAGAAATACGGGGATGAGCGAAGAACCGCTATAGAAGACTCCGAAGAAGACTTACTGGACGAAGATCTCATAAAAGAAGAAACGGTAGTGCTGACTCTTACGAGATTCGGGTATATCAAAAGGACTCCCGTAGATACTTACAGAAGCCAGAACAGAGGCGGCAAGGGAATAATAGGAGTTACGACAAGAGAAGAAGATAATATTGTAGATATATTTACCACAAGCACCCACAGCACGGTTCTCTGCTTTACCGACAGAGGAAAAGTATATAAGCTCAGAGGTTTTCAGATACCGGAAGCGGGAAGAACGGCAAGAGGAACAGCCATAGTCAATCTTCTGGAATTGGATCCCAATGAAAAAGTTACCACGATTCTGCCTATTGAAAGCTTTGAAACAAATCAGAATCTGTTTATGTCCACCAAACTCGGATTTGTAAAGAAAACTCCGCTTAAAAGCTATGTTAATATACGAAGAAGCGGTATTATTGCGGTAACTCTCAGAGAAGAAGATGATTTGATTGCTGTCAGACTTTCCGAGGGTGATGATACCGTAATGCTCATAACCAATAAAGGAAAAGCTATTAAGTTTGCGGAGCAGGACACGAAAGAAACCGGAAGATCGGCAAAAGGCGTTATAGGGATAAGGTTGGATGATGACGACTATGTGGTAGGAATGAGTCTTGTAAAGGAAGAAGATACAATTCTTTCCGTCACGGAGAACGGTTTCGGTAAGAGAACCTTCGTATCCGAGTATCCGATACAAAAACGTGCAGGAAAAGGCGTCATAAACTACAAAGTCACTGGAAGAACCGGATCAATTATAGCTTCAATGGTAGCATCGGACCAGGATGATCTTCTGCTCATGTCTTTGCAGGGAGATATGATTAGGCTGGATGTAGGACAGATAAGCATCTTATCCAGAGCTACACAGGGAGTTACCCTTATGAGAATAGAGGAAGATAATGCCGTTGTTGCCGCAACAATAACGGAAAAAGAACAAGAGGAAGAGGAAGAATAAAACTCACAGTACTTGTGGACAAACAAACCATATAACTTTCATACATATAAAAATGCCCATAAACAAGGCATTTTTTTAATACAAAGTTATCCACAGGCTAACCCCGCTTTTTGTGGATAAGAAAGGTAAAATCAAAATTTATACGATAAATATGCGATAAATTCAAAAACAAGTTATCCACAGAAAAAACAAAAGAAACGAATTTTTAATATTGGATATAACTGTAAATTTTTTGTATTTACAACTATGTAAAAAAGAAAAATGAAGAGAAAGGAAAAAATAAAAAATTTTTAAAAAATACCTTGACAGGCGAGGTATCTTGTATTATTATGTATCACGTAAGGTGAAATACTTAACGAAAGGAGGAGATAGTGTGACAATAGCATCTGATCTTATAAGAGGAAATACGGATACGATTATACTGGCAAGCTTGATGAAAAAGGACAGTTACGGTTATGAGATAAATAAAGATATATCTGCAAAAACCGCCGGCGAATACGAATTCAAAGAAGCGACGCTGTATACGGCTTTCAAGCGACTGGAAGAAGGCGGATTCATTACTTCCTACTGGGGTGAAGATAATGTGACTGCAAGGCGCAGATACTATTCCATTACCGAGAGAGGAAAAGAGGAATATATAAAGCTATTAAATGACTGGAATAAGTCAAAGAACATGATTGAGAAACTAATTGATACGGGGGTGATAGTAAATGGAGAATAAGTTAAAGGCGTACGTTAATAATCTGTTTAGAGATGCGCCTGCGACGGCGAAGGCTTATGAGGTTAAAGAAGAAATACTTCAGAATCTCAAGGATAAATACAATGATCTTGTAACAGAAGGAAAAAGCAAGGAAGAAGCATATAAGATAGCGGTGGAGAGCATAGGTGACTTATCGGAACTTTTTGCCGAACTGGAAAAGGAGATAACTCCCGATGATTCCAAGAGGCAGAAATATCTCGCATTGAGAGCGGTGGTTGCAATGATTTTCGTACTTGCAGCGGTTCCGGTGGTAATGGCGCTGTCATACAGGAGTGTGCTCATAAATATTATGATTGCGGTAATATTGGTAGCCATAGGTGTAATACTTGCAATATACAACAGGACGAACAAACCGGGATATACACAAATCAGTACTCAAACCGACAGAATGGCGGAAATTGAGAGGAAAAGAAGCATAAGAAAATCGGTATCTGGATTTTTGTGGCTTATAATCCTGATAATGTATTTCATAATAAGTTTCCAGACACATGCATGGCATCTTACATGGCTTATATTCCTGTTCGGAGCTGCAGTCGAATGTATATTGGATATATGGCTTGGGAAAGCAAAGAAGTGAGGTGAAATAATATGAATGCAACATCATCAAAAATAATCAGAACCATAGCGATACTGGTAATCATATTCGTAGTTATAGGTCTGGGAGCATGGTATGTAGTGGAACACGGGTTCAGCTGCTTTACTTTTTCCTTTGTCGACGGGCACAGGATTGAGATTCGCAGAGGGCAGTATGAAGAAAAGGCAAGGTATGAGACGGGAACTTCCGGAATAAAAGAGATAGAGGTAAACTGGATAACTAAAGCGGTGGAATTTAAGGTACATAATCAGGACAAGATATTGCTTATAGAGAGTTGCCAGAGAGACTTGTCCAAAGGAGAGAATCTTACTTATACCGTAAAAGACGGAATTTTGAAAATCAGTGAGCTGGAAGATGAGTCAATATTCAGGATAGCTCCCAAGAAAGTAGTTATATGGATTCCGAAAACCTTATCCGAGTCATTATCCGCACTGAAAGCGGACGGTCAGATTTCCGATATTTCAGCACAGGATGTAACGGCTGATACTATTTATCTGGAAACACATACCGGAAGGATTAATGTAAGCAATCTTGCTGCAAGTCGCACCATTACTGTTATTACGGATACTTCTTCGATAACCGCATCGGAATTAAAAGCTAAGAATATTGTGATTAAAAGCGATACGGGTAATATATCTTTAAACGGGATAACAGCGGAGGAAAAAATCAATACGGAGACCGATACCGGAAGAATTGAAGCAAAAGACATAATAGCGGAAACGCTGTACTGCAAATCGGATGTCGGCAGAGTAATATGCAAAAATTACAAAGTAAAGTCCGTTACACAAAAATCCGACACAGGCACAGTGGAAACCGAAGGCTCCTTCAGGACAGGCGAGTTCAGAAGTAATACCGGAAGTATCACAATGAAATGTGCTACTCCACCCGAGAGTATATATGCGGAGACCGATACCGGATCTATAAACCTGTACACGGTGAAAACCGATAAACTTGTTGTTTCGTACAGCACAAGCGTAGGTAAATTTGATGCGGAAATCCCCGTATTGGTTTCTCATTCGGCAGATGCAAACATTAATCTTAAGACTTCTACGGGAAATATATACATCAAACAGTATGAAGCGGAATAAGTAAAACTTAACAAAAGAATATATAGCAAAAAGCAGACAGCATCAGCTGTCTGTTTTACTGTTTCCTTTTAAATACTTTGAAAAGCATAGGATACAGGCATCCTGCAAACAGAATTATAAGAAGATACCTTATTCCGTCGGCAACCGGACTTTGGTTGAACAGGTCCAGGAGAGGCTGTTTTAAGAAGGATTTTATAACCAATACGATTCCGAGACCCACAACCAACTTTATAATCTGCTGCCACCACTTGGCTTTTACTTCAAAGTTTGTGTATTTGATGTCTACGATTATGGAGACTATAATACCGATACAGCAACCTAAAAGTTTCCATCCGTTTTCTATTCCGTGCAGATATTCCGGAGAGCCGGTTTTGTCAAACGAGAGCACTATAAGTGAAATTACGATAGCAAATGCAACAATACCGTAAAGATATACGTCCCCGTATTTATGCTTATCTGCAACACGGAAAGCATAGTAGCAGAGCAATAAAAGCACTACTCCGATAGCTAAAGATGTAAATACATCTGCAGGAGTGTGGACTCCCAGATACATTCTGGAAAAGGCCACAAGAAGTGTAAGAATTACCATAACTATATACACCCGGGTTTTCTTAAGAAACATGGCTACCGATCCGAAAAGACCGATGCCCTGTTGGGTGTGTCCCGAAGGAAAAGAGTAGCCGGTTGCCGCTTCCACCGAGCCTTCCACCGGCTTTGCGGCATTCTCATATGTCCAGGGGCGCGGGACTTTAAAGATTAATTTAAGCATCTGATTGACAAAGGAACCCAGCAAGAATATGAAAAACATCCGGTACCCGGTTTTTTTATCTATACACCATATGACAATCAATATTACTACGGTGAAGAAAAGTTCCTCACCCATTTTTGTGACTAACAGGAAAAACTGATCAAAGAACGGAGTCCTCAGCTGTTCCAATGTTTTTAGAAATTCCATAACAACCCCCCATTTAATTTATTATTATTTCAATTCTATTTTAACTTATGACACCAATTATTTCTATACAAGGTAGACGCCTATTGAAGCGGTTAAACCGCTTATTTTAAGTCTTTTTTATAAACTGCTCACTGCATTTGGGGCAGGTGATTCTTATCTTGCCTTTGTTTTTAGGTACGCGAACCTCGGTTTTGCATTTGGGACATTTATAGTATCTGTGTGTTTTATCGGTAACTTTCTTTTTAATTGAGCTATATTTTCTTTTAACGGGATTCCAGTATTTTAAGAAAAACTGATTTTCCTTTGCTCTTTGAGTGAAATTCCTTGATAGAGTACGGAATACCTGATACAAGGCAACAGCCAGGGCAATAAACAAAAACACATTATTTTTGGTTATCAGGTAAACAAAAAAGAAGAGGGCATACACAACCATTAAAGCCCTGTTCAGCTGGTCCGTTCCGTATCTGTTCATAAAGAATTCTCTTATTCTTCTCATCATTAATTTTAATCTCCCGACATTAATAGTATCATATAATAGATGGAAATTATGAACTGTCCTTAAACTAAATCACCGTTCCCCCGTTTACCGAAAAGACCTGCCCGGTTATAAACGAGGTCTTCTCATCGGCTAAGAAAAGAAGCATTTCCGATACATCCCTGCATTTACCTATTCTTCCCAAAGGAATCATCTCTTCCAATTCCTGTTGAGTATAGGCTTTATTCATATCGGTCTGTATTATGCCGGGTGCGACGCAGTTGACATATATATTTGAAGGAGCCAGTTCTTTTGCCAGCGCTTTTGTAAAGCCTATGACACCGGCTTTGGATACCGAATAGGCAACCTCACAGGAAGCACCGGTTATGCCCCACATGGAAGATATATTTATAATATGCCCCGCTTTTCTGTTGACCATGGAAGGTATCGCACATTTGCATACGTTAAATATTCCCTTAAGATTGACATTGATAATTCTGTCCCAGTCTTTTTCTTCCATCTGAGAAAGAAGGCCCGCATAGTTTACGGCGGCATTGTTTATAACAACGTCAATGTTGCCGAATCGTTCTTTGCCTTTTTTGAACATTTCTTCAACCTGACCATAGTCGGAGACATCGGCTTTTATCACCTCGATATGCTCCTGAAACGAGGGATATTCCGATTTATCCATTTTTGTAGTATGGAAATTAGCGATAACATTGTACCCGGCTGCCAAAAAATCCTCAGTTGTCTGTCGCCCGATCCCCTTTGAAGCACCGGTTATCAAAACAGTTCTCATGCTGCCTCCTATCGATATGTTAGCATAAACCGTATTATTTTTAAACACCGAAGACATTGCTTCAAAGACTCACTTGATAGTTACGGTTAATTGTGAACTTTTTCTGAACTATGTCCGGAATGGCGCCTTTTGTGTTTACAATTTTAGTATATTGATGTATCCTTTATACATCATTCGGAGGGACATAATGAAAAAAAATACAGTTCGCATAGGAATTCTGTTATTAGTTCTTACTTTTAGCGTCATAACATTAGCATCATTTCCTACTGATGATGCCGTAATAGTTAACACTGAAGAAAGAGTACAGTCTGAACAGGCTACCGTTCAACAATCTGCAACCGAGGAAGTGATAAAGGGACCGTGGGAAAATGCCGTAAAAATATACGGCAATACGACACATTCCTTATCCTTCAGTGATTCGTTCAGTGAAAAGTGGTTTGAACTGGAACCCGTGACGGAAGGTAAATCCGTCATTCTGACGATAAGTTGCGACGATCAGGCTGCAACCGGCGTTATATCGGCTCTGTATTACAAAGACGATGTTTTAAGTCAGGGCAATAATGCGGAGAGACTGTTCGGAACCTACATGCTGAACAAACCGTCGGCATATAAGATAAGCAAAGGCGGATCTTATTATCTGAAAGTTTCGGTAATAGGAAACAGTGCAATCGGCAGCAATATTAAATTGAATTACACTACAATCGTAAATGATATATATGAAGACAATGATGTTTGGGAAAGAGCAACGCCGATAGATATAAAGAAACCGTACATTATAGATATCTCGGCCATAAATGATATAGACTGGTTTAAGATATCCTTACAAAAAGATCAGGCTTTGCAATATATAATAAGGAATGATATCAGTTCCGGTAAAGGAGTAAATGTCGCACTTTACAGAGAAGAAGATCTGATTAAGAACGGGGATACCGCACCGGTATTGTTCACATCCGACGAATTCAACAAATATTATACCCATAAGAGTGATAAGACGCAGACATACTACTTAAAGGTGACACCGTCCGCAAGAGAAGCGGTTCTCAATAAAGTCACCCTTATAACCGACATTATCCCTCCCGACAGCCTGGAAGGAAATGATTCTTATGAACAGGCGGTAATGCTTACTCCGGGAGTTGCCAAAACCGTTACCATATCCGCATCAAACGATGTGGACTGGTTAATGGTAAAGACGGACAAGCCCGGGCAGACGGTCAAGCTCAGCATACGTAATGCATCTTTCTCGGGAGCAAAACTTGTATGCGACTGGTATGAAGGTGCACGATTAATTGCCGCCAGCGAAGCGGCGGAAATCTTGTATAAAACAAGAGGAACGGGAACTTCGTATGTGTATATGGAAGAGGCAGGCACATATTACTTCAAACTGTACACTGTCGATAACAGCGTAATAACTACTCCGATAGAGATAAGTTATACTGTGATTCCGGCAGACCGATATGAACCCAACAATGATTATCAAAGTGCAAAAATCATATCGGGCAACAGTGAAACACGTTTCACGCTTCCCGCATTGAATGATCAGGACTGGTTTGCAGTTAAAACATACAAAGAAAATCAGGCATTGAGACTTAACACATATATTCCCAAGACCGGAGCATCGGTAAATATATTTGTTTTCAGACAGGATGATGTGGAATCGTACGGAGAAGCCGCTCCTCTTTTCACCTTTAACAGCGCCAAGGCTCCCTACATATACATGCTGGAGGAAAAGGGTACCTATTACATTAAAATAGTATCCGATACAATTATTTCCGATGACTGTATATTGTATCTTTCGTTGCTGAACTCCGATGCCAACGAACTGAACAACACCAGAGATACTGCAACCTATTTCCCGGCCGGTGAAAGAAAAACCTTTACAATATCGGGAGTTAATGATACCGACTGGTTCTATTTCAACGTGGAAAAAGATAACAGTGTAATAGATTACATAATGCAATCGGATTTCAACAAATATGCTAAAGTATCAATATACAGCGAAGCGGAATTGGACAGTTATGAAGAATATGCCGCTCCGTTATTTACCTCCGACAAGTATGATGAGAGGGTGGCATATAAGCTGGACAAGGCGGGAAAATATTACATCAAGATAGATTCCGCTTTACCCGTTTTTGATGATATACACTTAGAGTATACAATCAGAGAATCGGATAAGCATGAGAATAACGACACATGGGATAAAGCGACACCGTTAACCCCCACTGAAAAGATTGATTTCACCATAAGAGCCGCAAATGATGCCGACTGGTTCAAGATAAGCAGCAGCGGTATGAACAAGATGAGCCTTACTTTTAATGTGAGTTCGAAGTATATGATGAAGGATGTTATTAACATCTATGTATACAGAGAGGTGGATCTTCTGAATTACGGCTCAAGAGCTCAGCATATTCATGTTGCCAAGATATCCGATATCTCCAATTTTATCGATATTGCGGACGGTACTTACTACCTCAAAGCAGTGGCGGTTAAAAATGATGCTTTTGACTTTGATTATACACTCAGAGCTAATGTTTTCAAAATGCAGGATTAGCATTTATTACTGAAGGATATAAAAGCTGCAAAGGAGAATCGAATATGCTGCATATCGGTACCAAGCATGTGGATATAACCGACGGTTTCTGGAAGAAGCGCCAGGATATAAATAAGGATATTACGGTAAAAGCCGTTCAAAACAGGTTTCTGGAAACAGGCAGGTTTGATGCGTTTGATTTTACAAATGAGAAGATAGCACACATCTTCTATGATTCCGATGTAGCCAAATGGATAGAAGGTGTATCTTTCATACTACATAAAGAGAGAAACAGCGAGCTGGAGGCATTCATAGACCGCATAGTAGATCTCATTGAAAAGAACAGGTCGGATGACGGTTACTATAACTCGCATTTTTTAAGAAAACCGGAAGAACGATGGCAGCACCGTTCGGACCACGAACTTTATTGTGCAGGTCATCTTATGGAAGCCGCCGTGCAATACTATAAAGCGACGGGAAAGGACAAGTTTCTAAAACTGATGGAAGATTATGCCGACTACATATACAAAGTGTTTATAACGGAAAAATCCGCCGCATTTAAAACACCGGGTCATGAGGAAATAGAACTTGCTCTTGTCAAGATGTACGACACGACCGGAAAAAAGAAGTATCTTGAACTTTCCAAGCACTTTATTGACCGAAGAGGTGTTGAAGAAGAGCCTTGGATAGGCAGCAACTACAACAGATATAACACACAGGATTTTCTGCCTGTAAGGCAACAGAGGACGGCGGAAGGACATGCAGTAAGAGCATCTTATCTCTATTCGGGAATGGCGGATATTGCGTACAGATACAAAGACAAAGAACTTCTTGCTGCATGTAAAGCCATTTTTTCCAATATAGTGAACAAAAGAATGTATATTACCGGGGGAACCGGATCATCGTACCTGGGTGAAGCATATACATTGGATTACGATCTTCCCAATACCAAAGGATATGCCGAAACATGTGCGGCAATAGCGTTGGCATTCTTTGCGCAACGCATGCTTTTATCTGATGCCGACTCCGTATATGCGGACACGGTGGAAAGGATTATTTACAACGGAATGCTCTCGGGAGTATCTCTGGACGGGAAAGCGTTCTTTTATGAAAATCCTTTGGAGATTCAGCCCGTTTTGAACAACAGGAATGTGGCCACGACACTTACCGAGAGAAATGCCGTTACTCAGAGAAAGGAAGTGTTCGGCTGTTCCTGCTGTCCTCCTAATGTAATAAGATTTATAGGAGCAATTAACGAATACATATATTCATATAATAAGGATACCCTGTTTATAAACCAGTTCATATCCTCCAATCTGGAGTATGAAAATATAAGGGCAGAAATCAGTACGGAGTTTCCGAACTGCGGGAAAGTATATATTAAAGTTTCCGGAATAAATAAAGTTGCCGTAAGAAAACCTTATTGGTGTAAATATTTAAAATTGGTAATCAATGATGTAAGAAGCAAATATTCTTCGAAAAAAGGTTACATATACATCAATCTGCCAAAAGGACAGAACCGAATCAGATTGGAAATGGATATTACACCGAGACTGGTATACAGTAACCCGAAAGTGTATGACAATTCCCATAAGACCGCCGTAATGAGAGGTCCTGTGGTATATTGTGCGGAAGCTGTCGATAACGATTTTCCTCTTAACAATATAGTTTTCGGGAAAGAGCTCAATTACAAAACAGTAAAGTCCGATCAACTGGACGCATATATGCTGGATGTGGATATTAAAATACCGCAAAGCATTGACGACCTTTATACCTTTACCCCGTTCAAATACCGAAAGAAAACATTGAGAATGATTCCCTATTACTGCTTTGCCAACAGGGGGGAAACGGAGATGAGGGTGTGGTTATGAGCCGATTCAAAGAAAAGCGGACACTGAAAAATAGCACTCACGGTGCTATTTTACGGAGCGAAACTTTGTATGAGGAGTTGTTAATATTGTTTCGGTATTATTAGCATGTTTTTTGATTTTTTTAGAGGAGGAAGGAATTATTGAAGTAAATGCTAGTAATACAACATGAGTATAAGAAGAAAGTGTTAATAAAGTGTGAACAAAAAATTAACTTTCCATGAATTCTTTTGCTCCTTTGTTGACTTATGCCCATGTTGAAAGTATACTCGGGACATATTAACTGCAAAAAACACAGGAAAACAGTTTTATCATTTTTTACGAAAGAGAAGAGGCATTAATAATGAAAGAAGAAAAAAAGAAAATACGGTTTTTAGTGTTATGTATCATTGTTGTTATAACGGCAACAAGTTTGGTGATTCGCATATTTTCAGTATGAGCATTATCCGAGATAGTTTATATAGTACCGTTAGTTAGTAATTAATACGGTTTGCATAAACATCTATATTTTAAATATACGAATGGAGGTTAACAGATGGAGAACAAGAAAAAAACAGGTGTTACTATAATCATCATAGTATCGGTTGTGATTGTTGCGGCAGCTTTACTGTTCATATTCCGTGACAGTCTTTTCGGTAAAACAGAGCGTTTCAATGTTACGACTTCTAACAGCGACATTGTTTTTAAAAGGTCGGATGCTCAGGAGCCTCTTAATATGCCGTACAGATATTCAAAAGTTCTAATGGATAAAAGGTTGGCATTTAAAGAAGAAATAGTCAGTATCAACATATCTTCCGTCAGGTATGAGATGAGCGATAAGGGCTTAAGTTTGTATAACTACAATGATATTTTGAAAAATCCGGACAGCAGTAATGTCGAAGAGGTTATAGGTTCAATTAAGTACTGCAAAGGTATTACCGCATTAAGCGGTATAATATCCGATAAAAAAGACAGTAAAATAACCATTTATGAAGGATATTCCGCAGATTTATTGGCGGAAAACTTTCAGCACTATGTTATCATTCCCTCTACATTGAGTAGTCATATCAATGAAGAATTACCTGATAACGAGAAGGTGTTGTTTATAATAAACCCCGGCACAAGCGGCTTGGCATATTTCACGGTAATAGGAGAGTATACTACAAAAAGTGAGAGTGATACTTTGTATCTGTCCTATTCGGGATTAAGTACGGTGGTTCTCGGAGCTCAAAAAGATGTACCGGATCATATTGATTGTATGGAGATTAATGTGAATAAGCAGGCCGACCTTACAAATTTCTCATACTTCTTAAGCGAATATTTCGCAGATATGAATATGCTTAACCAGTATGAAAAAAGGATAAACAGGTTTAATGAGCCGTATTCGTATATGTTTGTAAACACGGTGGATTTAAAGCCTATTGATCTTTCGGGAGAGAAAAGCTCCGAGAAGAATATAATAACAATATCCCGGATTGACGGGAAGGACAAACTGGAAATGTCGCATGTATACGCCGACGCCCTAATAAATGACTACTCCCGATATTCACAGTATATAACGGATTTAAATATAAGTACGGGCAGAAAAGGAGTGAATCCGAGTGATTACCCTGCATTTACAAAGGTGCCGTCTTATAGCTTTTCGATAACACTTCCCGGAACTTACGGCAGAGAAATAACTGATTACCTTAAAAAAAGCGGTAAGAACTGGCCGTGGTTTCATCAAGCTGTTACCGGTGTAAGTGAAATAGAAAGAATGAAAAAAGGCTGTGAAATAACATTTTATACCAACTATACGAGTAAGGATCTTGCAGCATTAAGAAATGAAGACTATAGGAAAGAAAAAGAATTGGAAGGGGATATAAAAGGATATGCCATAGTACCTGTAGCAATGCATGAGGCTACTCGCAATAATCGAAGTATAGACCACCATATTGTTACAATGAGTGAGTCGGACCGAAGCATTAATTTTCTTGAGGCAATGCGTGTCGGATTCAAGATAATCGGATATTACGAATTGCCGGAAGAGACAAAAGATAAGGTAGAAAAGGATGAAAAAGAGGAAAAAATTATAGCTGTGTATGACAAGGAAGGTAACAAGATAGAGATGCGTGAGTCTGTACCTGACGGGTATGACACGATATTTCTGACATATACGGGATATAATGATAAGTATAAGAAGGAAGCATTCAAGAACGAGCACATAGAAGCAATAACTATAGAAACAAGAAGCGATACCGACATTACCGAGTTGATAAAATATTTAAAGCAGTATTTTGCTCCTGCGGAGGAAGCTGCAGGTTATGTAGGGCAGAAGAACGAATTGGGCTTAGCATATGAATACTGTTTTACTATTACGAAAAATGCGAATTAGCAACAATTTGGGTATATGTAAAACAGATGTATTTGAGAAAACAGTAATCAGACCGTAAGTCCCTGTTCACCTCTTCTTAATATAGCCTTGGTGTTAATATCAAATAATATGGTTTCTCCTGCTTGGAAATCCACGGTGATTTCCGAGTCCCTGAACTTTATAACTCTCTCTCCTTTATGTTCGGCATGTATCAATAGAAGATTGGAGCCTTCAATAACCGCATCATTACAGCTATCGTAAATATGCACTCCGCTTCTTTCAAAGATGTATCTGAAGGATTCCGGTGTGGTAAAGGGTATTGAGGAGAAATATACATCACAGCCGTCAATTGTTTTATGTGCCAATGCCGGAGTCTTGCCTATATATCCCAATATATTTCCGTCTTTTGGTACAAACAGCTTATTCAATCTGCTCTCTTTATCACTGTTATCTACGGAATAGGAAAAGTCTTTACACTGTACGGTTATCTGCGGCGCAGGTGCAATAACATCCAGATCAAATCCCGATACCTGCTTACAGAAAGCTATGTCATTTCTCTTTTTATCTGTATATCCGGGAGCAAAGAACCATACGATTGAACGGCCTTTCTTATAAACTTTCTTGGCTATATACTGCTTCTGCGTATCGGTAAGTGCGAATGTGTTCATGAATATTATGCATTTATACTTATCCAAATTTGTTTTTCCCAAATCGCTTAAGTATATGGTGTCCATGGAAGCTCCCGATCTCAATGCCATCGGATAGGCTACATTTATACAGGCTTTATCGGTAATGGGGTCGGCATTTTCCGTAAGAGCGGTATATTTCTGGACTTTGGTATCAAACACCAAAAGCACATCCGCCCTCTTTATATACTCCTTCTCATAGTATTTGTTGTATATCTTCTGTAACGACTTTATCTCATCCAGATAATACGGTTCATACCACCAGCCCGATGTGTTAAACGGTCCGAAATCATAGTACCAAAAGCCCATTCCCGAAAGGAAGGAAACCAAAGTATTTCTTCTTAGTATCTGCAATGATTCATAAGGAGGATATACTTTCATTCCTCCGTGAAGAACCCCTAATTCGGTAGGGTGGTCCATCTCGTCAAGGAACAGTTTGTTGTTGAGTCTTGCCGATTCCAGCAAGCCTCTGGCAACACCTGCTCCGCCTATATGCCTTAAATTGCTGTTGTATGCCTGAGGTGCCGATAAAAAGTCCACATAGGGACATTGCAGTATCATCTCTTCCGCAAGATGACCGCCCAATCCTGCTCTTCCGAACATGGAAACATAATAACCGTAGAAAACGCCGGTTATTATCTCTCTTTTCCATGTGTCCTTAACAAGCTTACAGAAGTGAATGATGGATTCGGCAACGGCCTCATGCTGACAGGTAAGATAATCAATCAGATTGGAGTCTTTCTCCGGGTCAAAGAATATGCCGTCCTTCGGATTGTATCGCTCTTCCATTCCGGGAATTTGTGCGTTCGGATCATTTTTAAACTTTCTGTATCTTTTTAACATAGGTTCAGAAAGGTCGGGATCATTTCTCATAAAAGCCCAGTAATGGTGTTCTCCGTACACTCCGTTTGCTACCTGTATTCCTGCAAGATGCTCGGATAAAGGTGATTTATAGAGTTCCTCTAAGAACCTTCTTACCATGATTGTCATGTCGTTCATCCATCTTTCCGAAGCGAAGCTTGCTCTGGGTACGGGTTTCAGATCATTAAGAATATAGGTTCTGGCCAACTCTATATCAGGCTCGGGATAAACTTCGGTATTTGCATATCTGACCCACTCGCTTTCTTTGCCTTTATACCACCATCTCGGAGGATTGATGTGCAGTCGGAAGAATACTGCCGCATCGGGTCGGACATCTATTATTCCTTTAATCTGCTTTAACGCTATGGAGATATCAAAAGTACCGTCTTCAAACCACATATCCTGAAAGGAGATATCCAGCTGATACAGCCTTATACCTGCGGCTGCAAATTTCTTTATGGAAAACCTGGTTATCTCATCGTAACTTAATCTTCCACCTATCCAGTCGGTAAGAGCATAAATGATAGGCGGTACCGGCTTGTCATCAATAAATATTGTCGGTCTGTTGTTGTAACTTTTAATCTTTGCATTCATGACGGAAACTCCTTAATTGATATATGTAAACAATAACATAATGTACAAAGTAATCAAGCACAAAACTGCATATTTGAGAATATAGTCAACACAATTAAATCATTGACTATACGGTGATTATGCTCTAAAATGGTAAAGCAAGCGGATGTGGCGGAATTGGCAGACGCGCTAGATTCAGGTTCTAGTGATTGCGAGATTGTGCAGGTTCAAGTCCTGTCATCCGCACCAAAAGACGGTGATTGAAGTATTTCAGTTGCCGTTTATTTATTCACTAATATTGTTTTTTTTGAAAAGAAAATTGAACGAGGTTGCTTTTTCGTGATTTATGCAATACGATATTTGTTGAAAAGAAATTTCAAACTGTTTATATAATTTGCACAAACACATTTCTATAATAGTTATATATAGATTTTGTACATTGCTATAATTGACTTATTCAGTAATTGTTGGGCATACTATGATTGAAAGGAAATTGATTTTAAGAGTTATCACTAATCAAAATTTGTATTGACAAGTCTTGAAAGAAGACCAAAGAAATTATTGATGAGCCATGGGACATTTCAATTAAATTCTATCTTTTTTAATCAAATATCATCAATAATTTATGAATTTTATTGATATATAGCAAAATTTATGATATACACAATGTTATTATATTGCATAAATAATTAGTAGTTATATTTACTTTTTGCAATAAGTTGTGGGAACTGCTGATTAACAAGAAAATGATGCACTTTCAGTTTTTTGCATAAACATTTGAGCGATAACAAAACTCGACCTTGACAAAAAAACAATACAAGAACACATACAGATTATAATGCTTTTAATAGTGATATTAGCAACATTACAAAATGATAATATAGAGTATGAAGAACAGGAAAGAGAAGAGGGGTTTATATTTCTCGATTTATAGAAAAAAGAATGGACAGACTTACTCCGGAACAGCGCCGAAAGAATATGCAAGCCGTTAAAAACAAAGATTCAGAAATCGAACGGAAACTGAGGCAGGAATTGTGGGCACGTGGAGTTCGTTATAGAAAAAATGTAAAGACAATTTACGGACATCCCGATCTTGCTTTTATCGGTAAGAAAGTAGTTGTGTTTTGCGACAGTGAATTTTGGCACGGTTATGATTGGGAAAACAAAAAGGAGGAAATTAAATCGAGAAGAGAGTTTTGGATACCGAAGATTGAGAGAAATATGCAAAGAGATGCTGAAGTGAATAAAAGATTAGAGTCAGAAGGATGGAGAGTAATCAGATTTTGGGGCAAAGATATTAAGGAAAATGTTTCTGCTTGTGCTGATTTTGTTGTTAAATGCTTGGAGGAAAGCTAAATGCTTTATAAGACAATTGATTTGTGTGCGGGAATCGGGGGAATACGACGAGGGTTTGAGCTTGCAGGAGACTTCGAAAACATTATATCAGCGGAAATTGATGAACTTGCCTGTATTACTTATGAGCACTTATTTAATGAAAATCCGAAAAATGATTTGACATCTGAAGAATTCCAAAAAGAAATAACAAAAAAACAATATGATATTTTGATGGCCGGATTTCCATGTCAGGCATTTAGCAGTGTCGGCCAGAAACTCGGATTTGAGGATATTACGAGAGGAACAGTTTTTTTTGAGATAGCAAAAATAATAAAAAACACAATTCCTAAAGTTGTTTTCCTTGAAAATGTCGAAAACCTTGTAATACATGATAAAGGAAATACATTTAAGACAATTATTAAGACACTTGATGAAGAATTAGATTATGAAATAGTCGGATTTCCGCATGGAGAGTATGATAATTTAGAAAAATATTCCAGATCATTTATTCGCAACAGTAAGTTTTTCGGATTACCCCAAAATAGACCACGGGTGTATATTATTGCATTCAGTCGTGCATATTTCGGAAAGCATGTATCATCATTGCCTGATGCCATGCCTAAGAAAAGAGAGCGACCTGCTATTTTTTCACAGTTAAAGCAAGTACTTGAAAAAGATGTTCCTGCAAGATTTTTTCTTTCTTCCGGCTATCTCCAAACTCTTGAAAATCATATTATAAGACAAAAGAGTAAAGGAAACGGATTCGGATACAGAATAGTAAACTCTCCGGAGATTAATAACCCGATTGCAAACACTTTGCTGGCTACTGGAGGTTCAGGTAAAGAGAGGAACCTTATTTATGATCAAAAGAACGGAAAAAAATATGCTGGCACAATGGTAAAAGGAAAGCAATCACCCATTAATGATAAATACATTCGTGTTATGACCCCTACTGAGTGGGGACGCTTACAGGGATTTGTAGGATATGCCTTCAAAGACGCAGAAGGAAACGAAAAATTTTCTTTTCCTAGAAATATATCGATTACCCAGCAATACAAACAGTTAGGGAATTCGGTTACTATTCCCGTAATAGAAGAAATGGCACTATTTATAAAAGATTGTTTATCAGTAATGGAGGGGAACTTTGATGATTCTGAAAAACGTTTATATTCCATGTATGGTGATGAATTACGACTATGCAAAAAAATTGAAGCAAAATTATCATCACGATTACATAAAAAGACTTTGTATAAGTATTTTGATGTGGTACATCATTTTGCAGGGAGAACCTCTTTCAGTAAACAAGAGATGGCGGAGTTGCTTGGGTGTACAGAAGCAAGGACCTTACAGATATTAAACCAATTGATTAGTGTGGAATGTATTAGAAAAACAGAGAATAAGAGGTATTGTTTCATTTAATGTGTTTTTCAACGGAAAGGGAACAAAATGAAAGCAATAAATGCACTCAAAAAAATAATTGAAAGATGCGATTTGCTCTTGGAGGGCAATGTTATTTCAAGAGAATTATTGATGCAGACATTTGCTGACTTTCTAATAGAAACAACCAATAAAGAAAAACATAATGCCGGATTTGTTTTACATACAGGTTCGGTTTGTTATAATGCTGTTGCTGTTGTCTATGCGGCAGCTACTTGTTTGGTTTATAACGAGTATGATACAGAAGATATTATTGCTTCTTTACAAGAAGGCGATTTGGTTCTTTATAAAGGGAAGAGATATGCCTATGAAGGCTATACAAAACAAGACTTTTTTAACAGAGGCAAAAAAGAAGAATATATACTAATTTCTCAAAATGGGAGCAGGGATTATGTGCCTAAAAAATTATGGGGGAAAATTCAACCTTATTTTGGAAAATCACAAAAACTTGACGGTCGCGGAGTGCACAAAAAGGGTACTATTCGAGAAGATTTTTATAAGGATGTTTTGAACTACAAGTCAGAAGATATTCCCGCAGTTATTAACGCTTCTGTTGCTTTAGTTATGCCTCGAAGCATGGCTGACTTTCTGATTGATAAATTGGCATTATCATTTAATGGCAAGAACATCCGGTTACTTGACTTGATAACTGCATCTTACTTTTCCGAAAACGATGAATATCACTATAGGGGAAATACGGCAAAAACCGAAGCGATTCTAAAGGTAAGCGGGAAGATATCAGTTGCAAGACAATTGATTATATCAAGAGAGGGAAATAGACATGTCGGCGTAATTGTTTTCGGAAATGAAACAGTGGAAAAGAGTCTTTCCGAATTGCCTGAACTCCTGAACAGAAAATCACTTCAATATATTTATGTTATGATGAATCTTGATTCGGAAAACGCAATTACTTTAATCAGACAGGTAGAGAATCCAAATGTTTTTCTCTGTTCAAAAGGATTTCTTTTGTCTAATACTCTTCCGTGTGAAATTAAAAATAAATATACCCGTGAACTTGAAAAACAGGTTTCAGCAGTTTTAGACAGACAAGTAATTTCACATTCTGTTGAAGGATGGATGAATTGGGAAGAGTATAAAATTTTCAGGGAAGCTATTTATGACATCAAAAACTCGGATTATGTTACAGAAGAAAAAGAGAATTTTATTATTACGGCATGGTTCTTGATGAATCTCTTTATGACTGTAGCTTTTAAGATAACTGAAATAGATAATTGTGTTTCATTAGGATTACTGACGATATCCTCTGTTAAACAAAGACTTAAAGATCTTCATTCCGCTGCAGCTTCTTTACCCAAACAATTGCAGGAAAGAGCAAGAAATGTAATATTGCTTCTTGAAATTTCATATCTGTATCTCAGTGATAAATGTGAAAAAGAAGAATATCTTCGTGATTTACTCGAAAAGAACAAAGATAAGCGCATAGCAATTATTGTACCGAAGACGTACTATGTAACTGTTATGACAAAATGCGGATATTACGACATTATGGATAATAAACACTTTCTGACTATCATAAATGCTAACAGTTTTGACAATTCTGTTCTATATGATTTGGTAATTGTCATGGGAAATTTTGTCGGCAAACGATTTAATGCATTTAAGTGTTCATCATCTCCACATATTGAAACAATACTCTATTCATTTGAATCCAATATCTATAAATATAGAGCGGGGAAATTCCACCGTGAAGAAGCAGAACTGAATTCTATGAACACTGCATCAGCGGGTATGTCAGATGAGTTTATAACAGATGAAACGTATTGTACAGATAATGTAGAAGATGTTGAAGAAGTTGCGCAAATAGAGGAAAGTATTGATGACTATATCAGTAAGTTAAATGAAATAGCAGCGTTCAGTGGAATTGAGGCATTTGAAAATCAATCTGGATATACTCCTAATGCTGATGTGATTGCAGCCGGTATATTTGATAGCGGAGAGAGAATCTTTTTCACAAAGTTTTACAAAGCATATGTTTTTGATGAAAGTGACGGTATTGTTAATGAAGTTAATGTTTCTGATTTGAAAGAAGGAGATTCTTTAATCTTTACGCATAAT
The DNA here is from genome assembly GCA_012838235.1 of Clostridiaceae bacterium. GTDB lineage: Bacteria > Bacillota > Clostridia > DUPQ01 > DUPQ01 > DUPQ01. The sequence goes on along the minus strand of DUPQ01000032.1, from coordinate 46,059 downwards.
ACCGATGAAACACGAGATATTGTGGATACTGTTTTAACAAAGTTAGTTGACGAACGAAGAGTCGGTTCTGAGATTATTGAAAGTTATTCAAAATCAAAGAAGTGGAAACAAATATTACAGAAGTATATGCAAATAACAGGTCTCTCGGCAGGAGAAATTGCCAAAAGAATGATAAGAAACGGAGTTAATGTCCAAGAAGCAACAATTCGAGGATGGCTGGATGAGGATTCTCATACAGTAGGACCAAGAGAAGTTGACTCCATTAAACAAATTGCTTTATTGGTAGGAGATGAAGAAATGTTTGATAATGCCCAAAACTATTTCAATGCATGTAAAACTATTAGAAAAATAAGACGACAAATTTTGGATTGGATAGGTGAAGCAATTATCAAAAAAATAAGCGGCAGAACACCTAAAGAGGGTACATTAGAGGCTTATATATATGACAGAATTGATTCTGTTGCTAAGATTCTTTACTTAGAATCGATTGTATTTGTTGAGCGTTCTGTACCGATGAATCTGACAAATCGTCCGATTAACTTATAAGGAGGAAGAATATGGCAAATGCGGATGAAATAAAGCTGTTAATAGAAGCAAGAAACGAGTATGTTAAACTTATTAAACAGGAAATGTTGGGTCCGGGTTCGGAAATATCGATACCCGACGAAGAACATGAGTTGATTACCAGTTCGCCGGATATTCGTTATTCAATAGGAATTCTTTTCCCGCGTAATAATATGATTAATGCAGATAATGACGACAGTGTTAGAGTAGAAGAATCTGTCTCTGAAGAAAATGAAGAAGTTTTTGAAGAAGACCTTAATAGCGAGATAACGAATGAAGCAACAAGTTATAAAGGTGACTCCGTGAATCCCGCGGACGAGGAAAATCTTGACGAAGAAATCGGTTTAGCTGCACAGAATATGCCTTCTTCAATGGGAATAACTTTTTTTGCATTAGGTGATTCGAGCGAAATCAAATGCAAAATTACATTTGCTACATATATTCGTGCAGAATTAAATGATTGCAGAATTCCGTTCTCTCCTCAAAATCCTGAGACATATACCGTACCTGAACCACTAAGTAACTATTTAGTTTATGATGTATCCGAAAGGTGCCTTAAATTCAAAGACAGTAAAATCAGCAGAAGAGAAATTCATAATCTGAAAAAGCAGAACCTTCTGAAGTTTGACGAATCTAACATTTACGATTTAATGTACAAACTTGCCGATCAAGGACAAAGAGGGTTTGTACGTGTACCGCATTCGCTGGAAGTTAAACTGAAATTTGGGAATTCGGATTACATTGATAAAAACAAAGAATTGGATGGGACAAAAGCAAAATTAACTGCCCTTCGAAAAAGAATCAGTGATGACTTATACTCGATTACTATAATGCTTGTTAATGACTTGGAGGGTAAATCTAACGGATTGCGTTGTGTCTTTCAGCCTGAAATAAGAGTAAGTTCATATGATAATAGTTTTACTTTTAGGGATTATTCCGGTGTGGCTGAGTTTTCTGCTCTTGATTCCGAAGAGCAATCTTTGGAACTTCAGTATCGTAACAAAAAAGTTTACGGAACAGGGCTTGGCACATCAATTAACTGGAATGTTGACGGAAATGGTAATGGAGAATTATTTAGCGATTTTTTCCCTATGTTAGAAGTTCCGCAAATGGATTTTGAATTACCGCCAAAATATGCAGTAGAGAAAAAAACACTGTCAATGCGTTACTTATCAGACTTTTGTGACTCTCCAAAGGAAGAGAAAATAGAACTTCTGAATATATTTGCTGACGCATACAAAAAATGGATTGATGAACTGACTGAAAAGCTTTCAGTTATAGATGCTGAATATAACGGAAGATATAATAAGATTGCAGAAACCAATATAACCAAGTGCCGAATCTCATATAATCGAATTAAAAAAGGAATAAAAGCACTGGAGTCCTCCGAAATGAAATGGAATGCATTTGCATTGGCCAATAGAGCAATGTTGATGCAAAGAATTCATCTGAAACTACAAGAAGTAACCTCGGATATTGATCGCTATCCTGATGATCCAGAGATATCGGATATGTTAAACAAGCTTGATTACGGAGATAATAAAGATATTACTGCAGATAAATATTTTTGGCGCCCCTTCCAGTTGGCATTTCTTTTAATGAGTATAAATTCGGTATCGGAAGATGCATCTGCAGAACGGGATATTGTTGACTTAATTTGGTTTCCTACCGGTGGTGGTAAGACAGAAGCATATCTTGGTTTAACAGCTTTTACCATATTTTACAGAAGGCTTGCACATCCCGACAGTTATGCAGGTACTTCTGTTATTATGAGATATACTTTACGACTGTTGGCTGCACAACAGTTTACGAGAGCATCGACCTTGATTTGTGCGTGCGAGTACATACGAAGAGACTCTTTGAGAAGAAACCCTCGTTATAAGTCATATCCGCTTGGAGAGGATGATATAACAATCGGATTGTGGATTGGGGGCGAACATACACCTAATAAGAACAAAGAAGCAAAAGATTGTTTAGAAAAGTTAATTAAATCCACAGCCGACAATATTCGTGAAAACAAGGACAAGTATAATAAGTTTCAAGTTCTTAAATGTCCTTGGTGTGGAACAAAATTAGTTAAAGATAAAAACAGAATTAACCAGCGCCTTGACGGACAATTCGGTTATAGGATGAGAAATGGTAACTATTTTGAGTTGTTTTGTCCTCAAGAAAGTTGTTTCTTTAATCAAGTTGGCAAATTGCCGATACAAATAATTGACGAGGAATTGTACAAATCACCACCTACATTGCTGTTTGGTACAGTTGACAAATTTGCTATGTTGCCATGGAAAAAAGAAATCGGCTCATTTTTCGGATTAAACAACAGTAATCGTTCGCCGGAATTAATTATTCAGGATGAATTGCACTTGATTTCCGGTCCCCTTGGCACGATGGTCGGGCTCTATGAGACAGCAATTGATGCTTTGTGCAGTTCTAAGGGCATAAAAGCAAAAATAGTTGCTTCTACGGCGACAATCAGAAGAGCAGCAGAACAATGCTCTGCACTATACAATCGTGAGGTCGCTCAGTTCCCGCAACCCGGGCTTGATGCGGAAGATTCTTTTTTTGCGAGGGAATTAAATATTAACTATGATATAAACCAGTATGGAAGGCTATATATCGGTTTGATGCCATCCGGTAAAACAAAGGCAATGATGCAGGTTCGTTCTATTGCAGCATTACTGCAAAAAATTAATGTGATGGATTTGCCTGACAGTATTAAGGATAAATTCTGGACTTTAACAGTGTATTTCAACAGTCTTAAAGATCTCGGGAAATGCTCAACATTGGTTGATGATGACGTAAAAGACTTTATTAAGCGAACTGCGTATCGTCTCGGTACGGCAAAAGATGCTCGAATGATAGCTGGTGCAGACGAATTAACAAGTCGCGTTTCAACAACTGAATTGAATGAAACTCTTGATAAACTTGAAAAACTGGAATATTCTAAGGAAAATATCGAAAACAAACGATATGCATCAAATGTGCTATTGGCAACAAATATGATTTCGGTAGGTATTGATGTAGCACGCTTGAATGTGATGTTGTTGGTCGGTCAACCCAAGTTGACAAGTGAATATATTCAAGCATCAAGCCGTATAGGTCGCTCAAATCCCGGTATAGCTTTTATATTGTACGATGGCTCAAAAAGTAGAGACCGATCACATTACGAACAATTCAAACCCTATCATGAATCCTTTTACAAATATGTTGAACCTACAGGTGCTACACCGTTTTCTAATCCTGCAAGAGAAAGAGCATTGCATGCTGTAGTTATTGCGTTGCTCAGGCACACAAATACAGATCTTTTGCCTGAAAATGGTGCTGCAAATTTTTCAAAAGAAAAATACACTGATTCAATTGAAAAAATTCGTGACTACATTATAAATCGTGATGCTTCAATCATCACACGCATGAATTCGGGGATGACAAGTGACAGTGTGCTTATTTCTGAAGAGATAGATAGAATTGTAGACGAATGGGAACGAATGGCTGAAAGTTATGGAAAAGATTGTTTCACATACGGCGAAAAGTATATGATAAAAAGTCCTAAAGACGGAGAAGCCCGTTTGATGAAAGTTTATAATTCGGGATATTATGATGCAGCTTTTGATACAATGACATCTATGCGTAATGTCGACAGTTTGGTCAAAGGTAATATTCTGATTTGGGAGGAAAAATAAAATGGAACTCGAAAATGCTGAAAGAATACGGTTAAATCATATTACACATTCTGTCAGAGCCTCACAGGCTGTATTGCAATATGGGGTCGGTGCTATGGTTGATTTTAAGGATCAGACCTTAATGACCGCTGCTCCCGAATACTGGCGTGAACAAATTATAGAAATACATGATGAGAGACTTGAAAAAGCCCTCCGTGTAGATTTTTTTGGGATACCGGCAGGTAAGAATAATGAATTATGTAAAGAAGGCATATCGTATGCTCGCTTTCCCGAGTGGTATTTTTGTCCGAAATGCAGAAAGTTTCAGCCTATAAAACACTGGATTGATGAGTACAAAAGAAAGGGTCGAAAACGAGCAATAGAATCAGATCCGTATATGGTTAAGCATATGTGTTGTCCGATATGCAATCAAGACTTGGTAGTAGCTCGTATAGTGACTGTATGTGAGCATGGACATATTGATGATTTTCCATGGGTTAAATGGGTTCATTGTAAAAATTCAGGCGGGGCTAAAATTATTTGTAATCGCCCGTCACTTACTTTCAAAACTGGAGCTTCTTCAACGGAAGGTCTGGAGGGGTTAGTTATAACATGTGAAACTTGCGGCGCGAAAACGACATTAAAAGAAGCTTTTGACAGGGAAATATTTGAAGAACTTGATAAAAAACACAACAATTACTACAATTTCACTTGCTCGGGAAGGCATCCTTGGAAAAATCAAAAGGAAAGTTGCTCGCTCTACCCGAAGGTCTTGCAACGAGGCAGTTCCTCAGTATACTTTCCCGTCATCGTAAGTTCATTAGTGATTCCACCGTATTCAAGTATGTTAACTAGAAAAATAGAGGAGAGCTCTGCATTTTCTGAGTGCAAGAACGTTATTTCTGCATTTATGCGTAATCCCTACACCGCACAGGAGAGTAAAGATGCCATTATTGTTAACCAAATTGACCATTACTCAAACCAGATGAGCCTGGAAATCAATGTATCGCCTGAAAAAATAAAACAAGTACTTGAAAGAAAATGGCGCCAACCTTCAGAAGAAGAATACAGTACATTGAGTGTAAAGTATCGTGCGGAAGAATATGACGCTTTGAGCGGAGAAATATCGTTAGGTAAAGACATATATGGCGATTTTCAAAGAGAATCAACTGATATCGTTGCATACAATTTGCCATATATTAAGCGTATTTCACTGATTCATAAGGTTCGTGAAGTACAAGCTTTGACAGGGTTTTCAAGAATCAGACCTGTTGACAGAACAGAACCTGTTGGGAAACAGGTGAATGATGTACCGATAAAAGAACCGACAACAAACTGGTATCCTGCATATGAAGTACGCGGTGAAGGCATTTTTATTGAATTCAATCAAGAAGCAATCAATAATTGGCGTAGCGAAAACCGTGATTTACAATTACGAATAGACAGACTGAACGAGAATTACAGCAAATCATTTATCAGCTCTGGTAACCCGCGTACAGTGACAAGTAAGTATGTTCTTTTGCATACTATTTCACATCTTTTGATTAAACAGTTGAGTTTCGAATGCGGCTATAGTATTGCCTCATTGAAAGAAAGAATTTATTGCAGTGAGGGAAGTGAAGGAAAAGAGATGGCGGGTATACTTATCTATACCGCAAGCGGAGATTCAGAAGGAACATTGGGAGGACTTGTTCGCCAAGGGTATCCGGATACATTTCCGAACATTTTTAAAAAGGCAATTAAATCAAGCGAAGTGTGTTCAAATGATCCGGTTTGCAGTTTAAGTTTGGGACAAGGAAGAGATTCGCTTAATTTAGCAGCATGCTATTCATGTGCACTTATTCCTGAAACAAGTTGCGAAGAATTCAACATCTTTCTTGACAGAGGAACTGTTGCAGGAGTGATTAATAACTACCGTCTCGGATTTTTTTATGAACAATTGCATGGTAACAGGCGATGGGAAAGTTTTGTTACACATACAGAGGATTCTTCAGCGAACAGAAAAACAAATCTTCAAGTGATTATTCCGGAAAAGGGTACCGATATGAGTGATGTCAGTTATGCTGATATATGGAAATCAGTTAAAGAATGGACAGATAATCTGACAGAACGGTCTTTGCTTGATAAATTGATTAATATTGCAGATATATGTGATTCAAAGGAAAAACCGGTTTATGAGTGCTCATTTATTATTGCAGGGGATTCAAAAAAATATAGGGCAACATTATTGTGGGAAAAATCTAAAGTTATGTATTTTTCTTCGGATTACAAAGATACTTTCGAAAAAATTACTACCGAGAAGTGGAAATGTTTTTGCGGTGACAATAAGATAATTGATGCAACTGATATTTTAAACGCAATAGGGGGGAAATAATATGGCAATAATGATTCCTGAAAAGCCTCACCAATTTGATTCAGTAAGCCTTGAAGGATTAATGTTTGATGCATTGAAATTATTACCTGACGACTATTATGTTTTCCACTCATTTAGAATTGCCAGTGTGACTGAGAATATTCTTCATGAGAGTGAAACTGATTTTGTGATATTTAATCGCAGAAAAGGCGTACTTTGTATCGAGGCAAAAGCCGGACAAGTTATATATGAAAACGGTTACTGGTATTATTCAAGTGGAGAACCTATGCATAATGGCGGTCCGTTCAATCAAGCTTCGTCTAATAAATATAAATTAATTCGCTATATTGAAAGAAGCAGTTGTTCCGGGATATTGAGTCGCTGCAAATTTCTCCATGGTGTATGGTTTCCATCGGTAACAGATATAAGGTTGAGGACTATGACACTTCCACCGGAAGCTGATAGAAATCTGATTATGACAAAAGAAGCACTTGAAAGTCCGGATGAGTATTTGAATAAAATTTTCAGCACAGAATTACCCAATGGAATAACCACGGATTTAAGTGAATATGAAGAGAAGAAAATTATACGAGAAATTTTCTGTCCACAGTTCAATGTTTTCCCGTCAGCCTCATTTGAAAACGACTTGAAGAAAATTGTTTTTCACAGGTTTCTGAAGGAACAAGAGGGAATATTAAATTTCCTTACGGAACAGAGAACAGCAGTTATAAATGGTGTGGCAGGAACTGGAAAAACAATGATTGCTATTGAAAAAGCGCAACGGCATGCTTCATCAGGTGAAAAAGTTTTATTTTTATGCTTTAATAACCAGTTAAAAACCCATCTTAGTAAGTGCTATCAAAATGAAAAAATTGATTTCTACACCGTTGCAGGTCTCGCTTGTAAAGTATGTGATACTGCTGTACCTGACTATAAAAGATTTAAAGCGGCTCTTGAAGATATGTATTTGTCGGAGTCTTTTCCTTATCAACACATAATAGTTGATGAGGGGCAAGATTTCGGAATTGATACAATAAATGAGGCTGATATTCTGCAGTTGATGAAAGATATTATAACTGATACAAAACCACTTGGTACTTTTTATGTCTTTTATGATAAGTTACAGATGATTCAAGCAAATCATTTTCCGAAATTTATTGAAGAAGCAGACTGTAAATTGACTCTCTACAAAAATTGCAGAAATACCGAAAATATTGCTACTACTTCTTTGCGTCCCATAACTGTCAAAAAGCCACTTCTGATTGAGGGATGCTTAAAAGGAGTACCTGCAAAAATCCATTTTTGCTCTTCCCCTGAAAGTGTATTGGCACGAATTGACCATACAATCAACAACTTGAACAAGGATGGTTTTTCCGACATAGTTATTTTAACTTGCAAGACTGAGGAGGAGAGCGTATTTAATTCAAAATGTAAAGATGGTTTATATAGAAACAAATATCGTTTTACAACATGCCGAAAATTTAAAGGACTTGAAGCAGATGCGATAATTCTTATTGATGTTGATAGCGATTCATTTAATTCCAAGAATGTTCTGATTTACTATGTTGGAACTTCAAGGGCTAGGCTAAAGCTTGATGTTATAACTCAACTTTCAGACAACGATTGTATTGACATTTTGGTTCACAATCTCGGCTATACCGGAAAAATAAAAAGACCAAAGAAGGAACTTGCCAGTGCATTGAATGCAATAGGTAGTATAGTTTAGTATATGCATAGTGTATTTAATTTATCTAAGCATTTGGAAAGTATATATTGCTGATTTTTATAGGAGGATGATATGTTGGAGCACCATTGGTCTCAAAACATTTCTTTTCATGCACCTTATAAATGTTTTGATTTCACATTAATTGTGATATTTCAGACAAAACTTTTATTCTTACTCAAGAGCATCGGATGTCTTTTTGGATTCAAGCATTCTTAATATACTGTCAACATTTGATTCCGTTACAGTATGCGGGTGCTCCTGTTGAAATTGAATTAATATATTTTTGGAGAGCTGTTCCTGTTCTTTTATTTGCTGAAACACTGTATCATAGTTATCGGTGTCAATAGCATTCTTGATAAAGACTTTGACTTCCTCAGTAATGCCGTCCCAGTCTTGATATAGATCTACTACGGCTTGATTTACTTTTTCCCAAGTCAGAGGCTCTTTACGTTCTTTATGTTCTGCCAAAATGCCTATGATGTCTGACATATCATTTTTATATTTCCGACCTGACTTAAGTTTCATTGCAATGAGATATTCTGCTGATATACTACGCACCTGAAGAACACCGTAAAAGGTTTTATAATACACAGAAAAAACATTGAGTTTATCTGAATAAGAAGCGGTACGTATAAAGTCGGTATTCAACCAACCGTTAGGCAAATTATACTTATCACCGATTTGGTTGATAGCGTCTTTCATGGAAGAGGAAGCATGAATGATGGCATCTATGTCTGCTGTCATATTACGAAAACCGTAGTTAACCAAAACGGCTGCTCCGCCTACCAGAATGATTTCCGCTGTAGCTTTCTTGCCGTTTTGTTTGCGAAAGAGCTTTGCCAACTCTTTTAAATAAATATCTAAATTGTCTTTATTAAATGAATAAACTGTATCAGATGACATTACGCACCTCGCTTTCTACAATATTGTGGCGCATGAATTCCGGAATGGCTTGAGATAATGCATCTTCCTTAATTTTATTGTTTCCGATTACCGTATTCATGACAAGTACTCCGGCGGGATAAAGCGTTTCCTCCAGTTTAACATTGCGCAATGCATCGTACTTTGTACACAAAGGAATATTGTTTTCTCTACTCACATAGTCAAGCATAGCAAGCAAGTAGAGACTCTCCGGATACATTTTGCGTCGGTATAACTTACTGATATTGTCTTGCTGAAGAGTTTCGGCAATAAAAGCCATATCGCCCGATTCTTTTAATCTATGACAAACACTGCTTTTATAAAGCTCAAAGTCTGTTCGCTCTATCAGATAAGGCAGGAGAAGTTCTTCCATGCTCACACTAAGTGCCTTGGACAGTTTATACACCGTTTCCGCCGTACATTTGCCCAAGCCGGTTCTTCCGTGATATATGTCATTAACGGTAGTATAAGGAACACCGCTGTTTTTTGACAGTTTATACAGAGTCATATTTTCTCTTTCAAGCAGTTCCTGAAGCATCATGATTACCTCCTATCACACACATTATATCGGTGCGCCGATATAATGTCAATATGAATAGAGTGATAGAATTTTACAATGTTCAATGAAACTGTTGAGTATCCGTACCTCTTTACAATGCGGAAAATATGTTATGTTTTGTATGTGAGTACAACTTAAAGACAAGTAATCATTCTAAAAACATAAAAGATATTCTGTTAATCAACTCCTTATAGACTATTTATCTTTTTCTGTTACAATTTTCATAGAGGTGAACATGTCACTGAAGAAGGTAACATTGAGGTTGAATATAAAGTACGGGGTAATGCAGGCTCTCTACTGGATGGGCTTTATAACCGTATACAATTATGCCGCATACTTTCTTTCGGATAAAGGATTTAACAGTTCACAGACAGGAATCATACTTGCGGTAGCAAGCATATTGGCAGCCTTATTACAACCGCCTATAGCGGCCTATGCAGACAAAGCGGAAGAGTCGAAATTAAAGAGAATAATATTGGCGTTAACCTCTGCAATTGTTGTATTGACTGTTTTGATTGTGGCTATAAGGAGTTATCCTTATCTAACAGCCATATTGTTATTGCTCATAATAACCTTCGTACATACATTGCACTCATTCATTAATTCCTTTGCCATGGAATACGCCAACAAAGGCATACAACTCAATTTCACTATCGCAAGAGCTGTCGGTTCGTTAGGTGCGGCTTTTGCCTCTTTCGGTGTAGGATATATTACTGCGAAATTGGGAGCGGATTCGGTTCCCGTAATATACTTTGCTATGTTCCTGCTGTTAATTCCCGTTACACTGTCTTTCAAGCCTGCACATGATGTGGGCATATCCTCCGAAGTTATCAAATATGCGCATGCACCTGCTACGGGAGTGTTTAAGTTTTTTGCGAAGTATAAAAAGTTTACCGGGCTTTTAATAGGTTCAACCCTGATATTTACAAGCCACAACATGAATATAAATTTCCTTATTAATATCGTAAAGAGATTGGGGCACGGTTCTGCCGAACTGGGAAACGTGTTGGGTATAGCTGCAATATTTGAAGTTATAGGTATGATTTTGTATCTCATAATATCAAAGAGATTAAAATGCAGTATGCTGGTACAAATCTCCGCAGTATTCTTTACAATAGAAAAACTGGGAATTCTTTTATCAAAGAATATTAATCACATATATGCGAGCTATTCATTACAGATGTTTTCCTATGCCGTATTTGTTCCGGCAACAGTCTATTATATAAACAACCTGATGCGGGATAATGACAGAATAAAAGGTCAGGCATATCTGACTACAACCATGACATTAGGCGGTGTTTTCGGAAGTCTGCTGGGAGGAACATTGATAGATGCATTATCAATACCTTCAATGCTGTTGATAGCAACCATAATATCCGCCGCAGGCTCCCTGTTGGTTGTTGTCTTTACAGAAAAAGAAAAAGCAATCTGACAGAAGGAGGCTACTATGAGAATACATATAAATGATGACTGGCAATTTTATCCGTCGGTTGAATCTTCCGAATCTTTTACCGTGCGACTGCCGCACAGTAATGTCGATATGCCATATAATTGTTTTGACGAAGCAATTTATCAGAAAATATCGAAATATGAAAAGATTATTCATGCGGATAACTCGTGGGAAAACAAAACTATATTACTCACTTTTTCAGCAGTAGCTCATGAAGCCGAGGTGTATATAAATGACAGGCATGTATATAGTAACAGTTGCGGATATACTTCATTCACCGTTGACATATCTCAATATATTGAATGGGGGAAAGAAAACAGAATAACTGTTATTGCCGATGCTTATGAAACATTAAACCAGCCTCCCTTCGGTAATGTTATAGATTATATGACTTACGGAGGTATTTACAGGGAAGCATACATTGATATTAAAGAGAAGACACACATTTCCGATGTGTTTGTATCCGGTAAGGCCAAAGCGGCTGACGGATTATGCGAGTTTTTTGCGGAAGTGCAAATAGTTAACTGTACGGAGGATTGTGAGATACAACTTTCAATCTTTGCGGTTAAAGATAATGAATGTGTTTTTGAAAAATACTATCCGGTGAGGAAAGAGATTATTCATTTGTCTGAAAAAGTCCCGGCGGAAAACTGGGATATCGACAATCCTAACCTTTATAGAATTACAGTAAAACTTTACCGTAACAAAAAGCTTTCAGATGAGTATTGTGACCGGTTCGGATTCCGTGATGCGATTTTTAAGAATGACGGTTTTTATCTTAACGGTAAAAAGGTCAAAGTAACAGGGCTTAACAGACATCAGTCTTATGCATATACAGGATATGCAATGAGCAAAAGAGTACAGATAAATGATGCCGATATACTGAAAAATATGCTGAATGTAAATGCGGTCAGGACATCGCATTATCCCCAGAGTAAACATTTCATAAACAGATGTGATGAAATAGGGTTGTTGGTGTTTACCGAGATACCGGGATGGCAGCATATAGGTGATGAGCAGTGGAAGAAAAAGGCCGTGGAAAATACCGAAAACATGGTAAAACAGTACAGAAATCATCCGAGCATAATATTGTGGGGGGTCAGAATAAACGAATCACCTGATGATGACGACTTTTACAGGCAAACCAATAAGGTTGCTAAGCAATATGATTCGTACAGGCAGACCGGCGGAGTGAGATGTATTAAAAAAAGCAGCTTTTTGGAGGATGTCTATACCTACAATGATTTTACCCATAACGGTACAAAGCAGGTAATAGCAAAGAAAAAAGATGTGACAAAAGGTGATGTGCCGTATCTCATAACCGAGTATAACGGACATATGTATCCTACCAAAATGTTTGATGACCAACCGCACAGAACAGAACATGCCCTACGCCACGCAAGAGTGCTGAATGCCGTCATGGGAGATGACGGTGTGGCAGGAAGTTTCGGCTGGTGCATGAACGACTACAATACACATAAGGATTTCGGAAGCGGTGACAGGATATGTTATCATGGGGTGCTGGACATGTTCAGAAATCCGAAAGATGCCGCATATGTATACGCATCACAGACCGATAAATATCCGGTAATGCATGTAGCCACATCCATGTCGAAAGGCGATTATCCCATGGCAATGACAAAAAGCGTATGGGCCTTCACCAATTGCGATTATATAAAGATGAGCATAAACGGAAAGCATATAAAAGACTTTTATCCCGACAGAAAGCGATTCAAACATTTATTACACCCTCCTATAGAAATAGATGACTTCACGGGAAATATGTTAATTGACGATTTGCATTTTTCCGAATATTCATCAAGGGTAATTAAAAAACTTTTGTCATATATATATGTAAACGGACCGGAAAATCTTCCGCTTGGATATATGCTGATGCTTGTGACGGTACTTATAAAAGAAAAACTTACAATAAACAAACTGACGGAAATAATCACTGCTCATGTGGCGGGTTGGGGAGACAATGTAAAACAGTATGTGTTTGAAGGTATTAAGGACGGAAAAACGGTAATAACCGAAATTAAAGAACCTATGAATAAGATGCAATTAGTCTTATCGGCAGATGCTCATGAATTGAAAGAAGAAGAAACTTACGATACCGCATCGGTAACCATAAGGGCGGTGGATCAGAATATGAACCTTTTAAATTACTGCAACGAGCCTTTACGAATTGTTACCGAAGGTCCTATAAAGCTTATAGGTCCCGAACTTATCTCGCTAAAGGGAGGTTGTGCCGGGGTATATGTAAAAACCGATAAACAAAGCGGCAAGGCGGTTTTAAGAGTAATCGGAAAGGATGTAACCGCCGAAACGGAGTTTAGCGTGAGCTGATTTACAAATATCCTGCCGGTATGGAAAGTACATTTCTGTCAATCAACAGGGGTTTGTGATACAGATTAATAACCGCTCCGTTTCCAATCTGTATATCATCCGCCCTCACTGATTCCAAAACACTGAAAGCCGATGCCATTTTTTTATGAGGTCTGGCAGTCATTTTAATCTCGACAGGATATATTGTTCTGCCGTCCTGGATAATAAGATCAATCTCTTTTTGGTCGGCATCTCTGTAGAAATATAAATCACGTGTGGATTTGCCTGCATTAAGTAATGACTTTATAATTTCGGAAACTACGAAGGTTTCAAAGAATTGGCCTGCTTTAGCTCCGTATTTTATGGTATCGGGAGTAACCCATCTTGTCAGCCAAGCCATTAATCCCGTATCCATAAAATATACTTTAGGCGTTTTTATCATACGTTTCAGATGATTACTGTAATACGGATAAAGCAGGAAAATGATGCCTGCTGTTTGCAGTATTTGAAGCCATCTTTTTACTGTTGTGGAAGAAACACCGATATCTTTCGATATACTGTCATAGTTCAATAATTCGCCGCTTCTTGCTGCTACCGATGCCATGAAGCGAACAAAATCCGTTTTATCATCAATATGTGAAATCTTGTTAACATCACGCTCAATGTATGTTGAAACATAGCTTGCATAAAAGGTTTCCCAATCATCGTTTGAAGAAACCAGTCTCGGCATATATCCTCTGTGTATTATTTCCCAAAGGTCTGATAAATCTACGCTTTCTTTTTCGCGGACGGAAAGATATTGCTCGGTAGGAAGAAAAGGAAGTGCACAGGATATCTTTTTTTGCTCACGATAAGATATCCCTTGAAGAGGCAATATTGCCAATCTTCCCGCTAAAGATTCGCTGACATTCTGCATTAATTCAAATGCTTGCGAACCGGACAACAGATATAAGCATTCTCTGGGTTTGTTGTTACTTAATGCCTCAAATCTCATATTGTCGATTCTTATCTTCAAAGAAGAAAACAATTCCGGAACATATTGTATTTCATCAAGAATCAATTTTGGTGAATGGCTCATAAGAAACAACTCAGGATCGCTTTTTGCCTGTTGCAGAATAAGGGCGTTATCAAAGGTTATATACTCAAAATCCTTTGCAACCATTTGTAACAAAGAGGACTTTCCTACCTGTCTGGGACCTGTTAATAAAACGGCAGGGAAAAAATCCATTGCATGAAGAAGATGATTTGTAATGGTTCTGTCAATCCAGTTCATGGTAACCTCCTTGTATATTTATATTCCACATATATTTTAATGCATTATTTCGTATAATGCAACATGTCATGTCGGATTATACGCAGTTTTCCGGAATATATATTCCAAACGTCAATGACATAATGTATAAAACAGCAGGTAATGGTATAATTTATTCAGTACGGGAAGGGAGCGGCTTATGCTGGACACATCGGTTTATGCTCTTAATGATGCACAATTAAGAAGATATGAAGAGCTGGAAAAAGAATATATGCAAATGTTTACCGATCCTAAAAACTGCATACCTAAATTCACTATTCCTATAAAAACTTCGTTTAATCCCACATGGGAGGAAATACTTGCCGATAAAGATGTAATGCTTAAAAATCATCTGGAGAGAAATGCACGCCATGTTGAAGTCGGAGATGATTCCACTTTGAATGTAAGAGTGGATTTCGGAACATGCGTTGTTGCAAACGCTTTCGGCTGTGAAGTGTTCTATCCGACTAACAGTCTGCCCTGTGCAAAAGACCATGTGGTGAAAACGCGGGAACAGATTTTTTCTCTGAAAGCTCCCGATATCAATGTTGCTCCTTACAGAAAAGTGATGGAATGGAGCGAATACTTTGTTGAGAAACTGCCGGAAGGATACCATATGGAATTTCCCGATATTCAGGGACCGTTCAACAATGCACACCTCATAAGAGGCAACGATATATTTTTTGATATGTATGACGATATAGAAGCCTTTGATAAACTTATGGAGGTGGTTACCGATGCCACCATAGAATATGCAAAAGCCACAAGACAGTGGACAAATGCGAAAGAGGGATGGCTGTATGACTGGTCAGCTTTATGGAAAGGTAATGCCAGAATATCCAACTGTTCTTTACATATGATAGGAAGAGAGCTGTATTTAAACCATGTGATTAAACATGATGTAAGGTTTATTAGAGAACTGAACGGGGCCAGAATACATTATTGCGGTTCGGCAAAGAATGTAATAGAAGAAATGGCAAAAATACCCGGCATTACCGGTATTGATTATGAGAGCCTCTTGCATGATATTGAGGAGACTATGGAAAATGTGCCGGAAGACTTGACCATTCTGCAACCTTTGGGATTATCCACCGATGTAGCAAAGAAGATACTTTCTTCCAAGACATGGCCGTTCAAGAAAAGAAATATCATATTCCGGTTAAGAGGACCCGACAAGACCGTTGAAGAGGCAAAAGAGCTGTACAGAAGGTTAAGAAGAGTGGCGGAAAATTAAGCTTTATAGAATTTCCTAATGTAGCTGTACAGATGATATAATTGAAGCGGATCATTTATAGGACGGAGGTACGTCATGTATATTGCTGGGATAGATATAGGCGGCACAAAATGTGCGGCGGTATTGGGAAAATGCGTAGACAATAATATTATTCGAGTGGACATTGTGGACAAGATTTCATTCAAGACCAAATCCTGTGACTCACCGTCCGCGGTAATAGACAGACTTATCTTAGGTCTGGAGAGTATACTTGCAAAAAACTTTTTGATTAGTAATGATTTATCCTGCATAGGCATAAGTTGCGGAGGTCCTTTGGACAGTGAAAAAGGCCTTATACTTTCACCCCCCAACCTTATAGGCTGGGACAGTGTGCCCATAACGGATATTTTCGAAGAAAGATTTAAAGTAAAAGCCGTTTTACAGAACGATGCCAATGCAGGAGCGCTGGCGGAATGGTTATGGGGTTCGGGATTCGGATACAGAAATTTCATATTCTGCACATTCGGAACGGGTTTCGGAGCGGGAATGATACTTAACGGTAAACTGTATACCGGAACAAACAACATGGCGGGAGAGATAGGACATGTAAGACTTGCGGATTACGGTCCCGTAGGATATGGGAAAATGGGTTCGGTGGAAGGCTTCTGTTCGGGCGGAGGAATCGCACAACTGGCAAAATCTATGGTACGGGAAGAGCTGCAATCGGGTGGAAAAGTATCCTTCTGCAGCAGTGAGACCGAAATAGAGCAACTGGATGCGCTGATTGTGGCAAGGGCCGCAGCAAAGGGTGATAATCTTGCAAAAGCGATATATGCAAGGAGCGGAGAGATGTTGGGAAGAGCATTGGCAATACTTGTGGATGTATTGAATCCCGACGCCATAACAATAGGAAGCATATTTACAAAAGAAAGAAATCTGCTTTGGCCGCATGCAAAGAGAGTCTTAAGTAAAGAGAGTCTGGCAATATCCTCACAGGTATGTGATATTCTGCCTTCTTCACTGGGAGATGCCATAGGAGATTATGAAGCTTTAGCGGTTGCAGCGGATTATGTGGCAAACAACTGATAAGAGGTAATTGATATGAAAAGAGAGACATTGGAAGTTTTTGAAGAGTTGTTGAGAAGTTATACTTCATTGAAAAAATGCAAGGCTGATATAATGAGGGCATTTGAGATAACGGAGGAGACATTCAGATACGGCAAAATGCTGCTTATCTGCGGTAACGGCGGATCGGCTTCCGACAGTGAGCATATAGTGGGGGAACTTATGAAAGGATTCAATAAAAGAAGACCGATTGAACCCAACCCCATGCTGGACCAATCAATAAGCGAAAGGCTTTCGGAAGGACTGCCGGCAATCTGCTTATCCAGCCATACCTCGCTCATAACCGCCATAGGAAACGATGCCTCATTTGAAATGATTTATGCTCAGCAGGTTTATGCTTTCAGAAAACTTGCGGGAGTCATACTGTGCATAAGTACCTCAGGCAATGCAAGCAATGTCAATAATGCGGCAATAACCGCAAGGGCATGCAGAATACCGGTAATAGGTTTAACCGGGGAAACAGGCGGGCAGCTCAATTCGCTGGCCGATGTGTGCATAAAAGTTCCCGCTTCAAAAACATACAAAGTTCAGGAACTGCACCTTCCGGTATATCACTGCTTATGTGCCATGCTGGAATGTGAATTTTTTGAAGATTAGGATATAATGAAAAGGATGTATAACCGAAAGGAAGAAACTAAATGAAAAAACTGCAGGTAATAGAAAATGTAATGAAAAGCGGACTCATAGTTGTTGTGAGAGCGCAAAGTGCCGAAGAAGCATACAGGATAACAGACGCATGTTTAGAAGGCGGAGTCAAGCTGATAGAGATAACTTTCACTGTCGACGGAGCTCACCGCATAATAGAGGAGTTGTCGAAAAAGTACGATGAAAAAGACTTGATACTGGGAGCGGGAACGGTTATGGACGAGGAGACTGCAAGAATAGCCATACTGTCCGGAGCTAAGTATATAATCGCACCACATCTGGATTTGCCTACAATAACCATGTGTCACCGTTACAGAGTTCCTGCAATGCCGGGATGCATGACACCGAGAGAGATAGTAACGGCTACCGAAGCGGGAGTGGATATAGTTAAGATATTCCCCGGAGAAGTATTGGGAACCAAGTTCATAAAAGCGGTAAAAGGTCCCATGCCGTATCTCAATCTTATGGTTAACGGAGGAGTGGACGAAAATAATGCAAAAGACTGGATAAAAGCGGGAGCATGCGGAGTGGGAGTGGGCGGAAATATAACAAAGTATGCCAAGACGGGTGAGTATAAAAAGATGACCGCCATAGCCGGACAGATATTGGAAAGTATAAAGCAGGCCAAGGAGGAGTTGAATGGGTAAGATAGTTACTTTCGGAGAAATAATGCTGAGACTGAAATCTCCTTACGGAGAGAGGCTTTTACAGTCGGATAAACTGGAAGCCACTTTCGGCGGAGGAGAAGCCAATGTAGCAGTTTCCTGTGCCAATTTCGGAATGGATACA
This sequence comes from Clostridiaceae bacterium, assembly GCA_012838235.1. Classification (GTDB taxonomy): domain Bacteria; phylum Bacillota; class Clostridia; order DUPQ01; family DUPQ01; genus DUPQ01. Next base: position 27,433 of record DUPQ01000032.1, on the reverse strand, counting down.
TCATATGTAACGGTTCTGCCGGATAACGACATAGCAAAAGCATGCGTCAGGCAGTTAAGAGGATTCGGAGTAAATACAGACGACATTTATTACAGAAACGGACGTATGGGCATATACTTTCTGGAACCCGGAGCGGTGCAGCGACCCTCAAAAGTAATATATGACAGAGAGTATTCCGCCATATCCCTGGTAAAACCGGGAGATATTGATTGGAAAAAGGTATTTAACGGGGCTTCATGGTTGCATGTTACAGGTATTACCCCGGCATTGACGCAAAACAGCGCATTGGTTACTTTAGACGCGGTGACTGCCGCAAAGCAGGCGGGACTTACGGTATCCATAGACCTTAATTACAGAGGAAATCTGTGGAAATACGGTAAAAAGGCATCGGAGGTAATGCCCGGCATAGTTAAGTTTACAGATGTCTGTGTTGCAAATGAAGAGGATGTACAAAAAACCCTGGAGATACACAACGATGCCGATGTTACAAAAGGCGAGTTGGATGATTCCAAATATAAGGAGCTTTCCGATAAAGTTCTGTCGACCTATCCCAATATAAAGGTCATTGCCATCACATTGAGAGAAAGCAGAAATGCAAATATAAACGGATGGGGAGCATGTATAAACGACAGAAAAGATTTTTATGTAAGCAAAAAATATGAGATTACGGACATTGTGGACAGAGTAGGCGGAGGAGATTCTTTTGCCGCAGGACTGATATACGGACTTAACACATATGGTTACAGTAAAAAAGCACTGGAGTTTGCGGTTGCCGCAAGTTGCTTAAAGCATACCGTGTACGGCGATTTTTCACGATTCACGGTGGCGGAAGTGGAAAGACTTATGAAAGGAGACGGTTCAGGAAGGGTACAAAGATGACATACAAGGATAAGTATAATGATTGGTTAAAAAAAGCCGATTCCGATACTATAAAGGAATTGGAAGCTATTAAAGGAAATGAAAAAGAAATAGAAGACAGATTCTATAAAACTCTGGATTTCGGAACTGCGGGATTGAGAGGCGTAATGGGTGCCGGAACCAACCGCATGAACAAGTATGTAATAGGACAGACCACACAGGCTCTTGCCCGATATGTTATAGAGCAGGGCATTGAGAAAAGAGGAGCGGTTATAGCGTATGATTGCAGGATTAAATCCGATGAATATGCAAAACAGTCGGCAACGGTATTGGCGGCAAACGGAATAAAGGTGTATCTGTACGAGAGTCTGAGATCTACACCGCAGCTGTCCTATTCGATAAGGAAACTGAATGCCGCAACCGGTATTAACATAACCGCCAGCCATAATCCCAAGCAGTATAACGGATATAAAGTGTACTGGGAAGAAGGATCACAGATATTGGACGACATAGCTGATGCTATAGCCGAAAACATTTCCCGAATAGATCCTTTTAACGATGTAAAAACCGTGGACTTTGACAAGGCGGTTAAATCGGGACAGATAACAATGCTCGGTAAGGACATGGATGATATGTTCATCGAAGAGGTTCTGTCCTTAACTTTGAATGACGATATAGACAAGGATGTTAAAATTGTTTATACACCTCTGTACGGTACGGGATTGGTTCCGGTAACAAGGATACTCAGAGAAAGAGGATTCCACAATGTGACCGTAGTGGAAGAGCAAAAAGAACCCGACGGAACATTCCCCACCACTCCTTATCCCAATCCGGAGAATGTTAAGGTTTTTGAAATACCTCTGAAATATGGCAAAAAGACGGATGCCGATATGATAATAGCATCCGATCCCGATTGTGACAGGATAGCCATGATGATTAAGAATGACAACAATGAGTTTGTCTTCTGCACAGGCAATCAGACGGGTGCATTGCTTGCGGAATACATGTTGTCGCAAAGAAAGGAAAAAGGACTGTATTCGCCGAAAGATGCTGTTGTGCAGTCCATAGTAAGCGGTTCGGTTGTACCCAAAATAGCAAAGCATTACGGAACACATTTCTTTGAAACGCTCACCGGATTCAAATATATATGCGGTCTGGCAAATGAATTTGAAAAGACCGGTGAATACAGATACGTATTCGGTTATGAGGAAAGCATCGGATACTGTATAGAAACATTTACGCGAGATAAAAACGGAGTCAGTGCGGCCATGATGATGTGTGAAATGGCGGGATATTACAAAAAGCGCGGTATAACTCTTTATGAAGTGCTGACCGATATATATGAGAGATTCGGCTATATGACGGAAAACCAGATATCTGTGGAATATCCCGGTATTAAAGGAGCAAAAGTCAAAAAGCATGTAATGTCACAATGGAGAAAGGAACCTCTTCTGGAAATTAACGGCATTAAATGTTCGGTATGTAAGGACTACATCAACGGATATGAGGGGTTGCCCGCTCAGGATGCTCTTAAATATGAGTTTGAAGACGGTTCCTGGTATGCTTTAAGGCCTTCGGGTACCGAACCGAAACTGAAAGTATATATAAATGCAATGGGACACTCAAGGAAAGAAGCCGACGACCTGGTGAAAGTATTCACCGAGGATATATCGGACTATTTGGCAAAGTGCGAGAAATAACTGTTTATCTGGCACAGAGTGTGGTCATGTCGGAAATCTTTTGTGCAAGCGATTCGGTAAGCATATTATCGGTAATTCTGTAAGTCCAGTTTCCGAAAGCTACGGAAGGAAAATTAATACGGCTTTTTGAACCCTGACACAGCCAGTCCTGTATGGGTACAACAGCGGTATTTGCCACGGATTTCATTGTTTCAAAAATCAAGTCGTACACATGAACACGCGACCTGTTTAAGTATTTTCTTAAGAAGTCTTTGTTTTTTCTGTCCAGCTTTTTATACCATCCGAGTATTGTATCGTTATCATGTGTGCCGGTATATGCAATAAGATTTTTCTTATAGTGCATGGGAAGATTGTCATTGGAAGGCTCTCCGGAAAAACCGAACTGCAGCACTTTCATTCCGGGATAACCGGTTTTTTCCAACAATTTTCTCACATTATCCGTCAACACTCCCAAATCCTCGGCAATTATACCCATGTTACCTCTGGATTGGTTTATTGCATCAATCAATTTCATTCCGGGGCCCTGATGATATACTCCCGTTGCAGCGGTATCGGAGCCGGCGGGGATGGAGAAATATCGCTCAATCCCTATAAAATGATCTATGCGTACATAATCATAAAGTAGAGAAGCCATACCTGTTCTTTGTTTCCACCAGTAAAAATCCTCCTGCTCCATGGCATCCCAGTTATAGAGAGGATTTCCCCATAGCTGACCCGTCGCGGAAAAAGCATCGGGAGGAACTCCCGCAACCGATGTAAGATTTCTGTCCTCATCGGTCAGGAACAGATAATGTCTGGACCACACGTCGGAACTGTCCGGTGATACATATATGGGTATATCGCCTATTATCATTATGCCTTTTTCATTTGCATATTTTTTTAATTGTGTCCACTGGGTAAAAAACTCAAACTGTAAGAACTTATGAAACAATATTTTTTCCGAAAGGTGAGTTCCGTATTTCACCAAAGCATCGTTATGCCTCATCCTTATATCTTCCGGCCAGGACTGCCATTCTTTTCCGCCAAAATGTTCTTTCAGCGACATGAATATTGCATAATCATTAATCCAATATGCGTTATCCCGGCAAAAGGCTTTAAATGAGAGATTTTCTTTATCAAACCTGTTAAAAGCCTTCTCCAACACCTTATTTCTCTTCCTATATAACAAGCCGTAATCGACCTTGTCGGGATTTTCGCCCCATGGCTCGTTCTGATACTCTTCTTTGAGCAGCAGACCTTTGCTCTCCAAAATATCCAAATCTATAAAGTAACTGTTGGATGCGAAACTGCAGAAAGACTGATAGGGAGAATCACCGTAACCGGTAGGTCCCAAAGGAAGTATCTGCCAGTATTTTTGTTTTGCCGAAACCAGAAAATCTACAAACTCATATGCCGCTTTACCCATGGTCCCTATACCGTAAGGTGAAGGAAGACTGAAGACGGGAAGTAATATTCCGGATGCTCTCATAATAAACCTCTTAACAATGAATATATCCGAGATTACTTAGTTTGTAAAGTGTTCTTTATGCTATTTAATACACGAAAGTTTAACTTTAATGCCTGGCATTAAGCCGGTTATATTAAAGATTGAACAGCAAGTTTTGCTAATAGATTTGTGATATTAACAGCTAAACTTGTTAATACAGCCGTTCTATATTTAACAGTTAATTGATAGATTATTTATCTTCCTCAACCATTCTGTAAACTTTACCGATAGGTACGGTAAACATCAGGCCTACACCGCTGCAGGTACAACCTTTCACTGTTTCACGAACGGTAGATACGGCCTTCTCCACCATCTGTTCATCATTCAGGACGGTGAAAATTGTTTTGCTGTAAGGATGAGTATTACCCAGCATCATTCTTAATGTGCCGAACATAGGTATATCCTCATTTTTGGTATGAGCAATTGCTCTGCCCATTCCCTGGCTGTCTATAATTGTAGCGCCGCCTATACCTTCTCTTAAAAATCCTGCAAGGATATCTTCCAAGCAACAGGTTTCATTTAATACTATGAACAAAACGTACATAATCTCACCCCTTATCTATTATACATGATTCACTTTTTTGTGAAGATACTTTACTTTTCTTTTTGCCTTTTCTGCGAGGCTTTCTGACCTTTTCTTCAATTCCTATCTCTCCCGCCTTCTTAAGCGCTATCTTTGCGAATATCGGTCCGCTTGTTTCATATATGAGAACGGAGAACATGATAATGGTATTGATGGCTACCGCATAGTCGGGAAGTTGCTGACGCACCAGTACCATAAGTCCTATGGATATGCCGCCTTGCGGAAGCAGTCCCAAACCCAGATATTTTCTTACAGCAGGTTCGGCTTTCACCATGGCTGCACCTGCCCAGGCACCCGCTATTTTTCCTAAACCTCTTGCCAGAACATAGGCAATGCCCATCAGACCGACCGTTTTAAGTATCGAAAGATCCAAGCTTGCACCGGCAAGTGTAAAGAAGAGTATATATATCGGCGCCGCAAAGCTGTTTACCGAATCAAATACTCTTATGGAGTTTTGCTGTATATTAACTAAAACCGTTCCCATAACTATACAGGTAAGCAGCGGAGACATATTCAAAAGAAGAGAGATTCCGGTAGCTACACCTATGGCTGCCAATGCTATTGCCTGAAGTTCGTCTCTTCCCGAGGCTTTTTGTGAAAGCCAGGATAATAATAATCCCAACACGAAGCCGATTCCTACAGATCCCGCTATTTCAATAAGAGGACCGAACATCATGGAAACAACCGATAACTGCTGCTTATATGTAACAATCTTAGCAACCGACAAGGCAATACCGAATACCACTATTCCGAAGACATCATCAAGAGCTACTACGGGGAGAATGGTTCTTGTGAGCGGACCCTTAGCGTTATACTGCTTCATTACCAATAATGTTGCTGCAGGAGCGGTAGCAGCCGACATGGAAGCGATTACTATACTGAATGCGAAAGGTTGTCTGAAAACAAAGAATAAAATGCAAAAAACCAATAACACCGCACCTATTACTTCCATAAGAGTGATTATGAAAATGGATTTACCTATCTTTTTCATTTCTTTCAAGACAAATTCATTTCCTATACTGAAAGCAATAGCTGCCAATGCCAGTTCGTTTATAATGTTGAAGGATTGAACATCCGCGGGGCTAATAAAGTTAAAGAATGAAGGACCTAAAAGCAACCCGAATACCAGATAGCCGGAAACATTAGGCAACTTGACCAGTCTGGCTACCCTTCCTCCTATTATTCCTACGACAAGAACAATAGCAATCTTCAGCAAAACATTCATATAAGACCTCCCACAGTATATATTTCATATGCAGTCCATCATGTTTTTGGCAACAACTTAACAAAGCGCATAAAAATCATCATGTACTACATTGCTTGGTGCAATCCTATGGGATTAGCTGTCGGGTTTGAGCCACCAAGACACTCATCTTACAAAGATTCACCCCAATAAGTCGGTTCCCCCACTATCAAAACAGATATTCGGATATCCACAAAATAGTAACATAGAAAGCAGGTTAAGTCAATGAAGGGCACCGTTGTGTGTCAACCCTTGAAAAGATAAATAAATATAGTTATGAAAGCAAAGAAATCAGTACTTCATGAACATAAGGAATATACTGAATGCCAGCATTATCTGTCCCAAATAGTAGGTAACAAGGTTTAAGACACGAGCTCTTAATGTCCTACCTCCGGTTAAAATACCGCGTGCTATCAGCCAGTCGGAAAACAGGAAAAGTACCGCACCCAGCACAACGGTGATACCGTGATAAAAACCGAAAGGTTTTGCAAATGCCAGTGAAACGGCTTTTACCGTCATAAAAGATATAGCACTGCTGTACAGCAACATAGGTATCTTAAGCTCCTTGGCATCATAACCCATAAACCTGTAAACGAGCAGGATAGAACCCTCAAGCCCTATAAAAAGCAGAATATCCAACCAGGTAATCGGAACCAATATGGAAAAAGAGACTATATAACAGATTTGCGCAATAAAGAAGAATGCCACACCTATAAGAAAGCTGTTCTTTATCTTTACCTCACTGATAAGGAAGAAGTCACCGAATATGGAAAAGAAAAGACCTGCGCATAAAAACAGCGCGGTTGCAGTGTAATTGCCGGTAAGGATGACCGACACAACGGCTGTAGCAAAAAACATAATGCTCGGAGCCGTCTTGGTTATCTTCTCACGAGGATTTTCTTTGAATATAATGTGATACAGATAAACGCACAACGTTATGAAAAAAATTGCCAAACAAATAAATACACCTGTCATATTAACCTCTACCTAAATAGATTTTAACCTATACAGGCATATAAATGCAAATACTAACCAAACTATTTTATATACACAATCATTTATAGAATCTTTTAGATGGTATAATATATCGGTGAAGGTAAAGATTGTGGATATAAAAGAGAAAATAACGGATAGAAAAGTTATGTATAAAGGGAGAATTCTGGAGGTGGAAAAAGTAACCGCGCTTCTTCCCGACGGAAAGGAAGTGTACCGGGATGTGATTCGGCACAGCGGTGCCTGTGCCATAGTGGCGCTGGACGAAGATATGAACATCATACTGGAGAAGCAGTACAGGATTGCTTTTGACGATATTCTCATTGAATTACCTGCAGGAAAAAAAGAAGAGGGCGAAGAGCCTTTGCAGTGTGCTGTAAGAGAACTGGAAGAAGAAACCGGTTATGTAGCCGATAAAATGACTCATATGATTACGGTAGCATCATCACCGGGTTTTTCCGATGAAGTTGTGCATATATTTTTAGCGGAAGGGCTTACCCGGACACAAATGAAATGGAATCAGGAAGAGCGGTTGATAGTATGGAAAGAACCGCTATCCGATGCTAAAAAAATGGTTATGGAAGGCAAGATAAAAAACGGACTGGCGGTTGTAGGTATATTGACTGCATGTCAGCTAAAGGGGATATAATGATAAAATTTTGTCCTTTATTCAGCGGAAGCAGCGGGAACGCTATTTATCTTAAATATAGGGATACATCGATACTGATAGATGCGGGGTTGTCTAAAAGAAAGATTACTCAGGCTATAGCGGATATCGGTGAAGATGCATCGGAATTGGATGCAATATTAATAACGCATGAACACTACGACCATATATCCGGCATAGGCGTTATGGAGAGAGGATATAACATACCGATATATGCAAATACCTCTACGTGGAAAGAAATGCCGAGAATATTCGGAAGAATAAGAGAGGAAAACAAGAAAACATTTGAAACGGGAAAGAGATTTGTTATTAAAGATATAGAGATAATGCCTTTTTCCATACCGCATGATACTGCCGATCCGGTAGGATTCAGTTTCTTTTTAGACTCAAAGAAAATCACATCAGTGACGGATATGGGGCATCTTACTGAAACCATAGCGGAAAACATCAAAGGCAGCGACCTGCTGTTATTGGAGTCCAATCATGATTTGGATATGCTCATAAACGGTCGCTATCCGCTGAAGTTGAAAAAAAGAATACAGGGAGAAAAAGGGCATTTATGTAACAAGGACTGCGGAGATATAGTTGTTAAGTTCATAGAGTTCGGGCTAAAGACCGTTGTGCTCGGACATATGAGTGCACAGAACAATGTGCCTCAGCTGGCATATGATACCGTAAGGAAGTGCATAGAAGAGAACGGTTATGTAATCGGCAAAGACATAAATCTGGTTGTAGCGGTAAGGGAAGGCAATAACAGAGTGTTTTTATTATGAAGATAAACATAATCTGTGTGGGAAAATTAAAAGAAAAATATCTAATTGAAGCACAAGACGAGTATGTTAAAAGACTGTCAAGGTTTTGTGATGTGAAGATAACGGAAGTAAGTGATGAAAAAGACGATATTCCCGATGCCATGGAAAAAGAAGGAGCAAGAATACTGTCAAAAATCCAACCCAAAGACTATGTGATATGTCTTGCGATAGAAGGCATGAAATTTGACAGTGAAGCTTTTTCCGAGAAAGTCATATCTGTATTCGATTTATCAAACCCCGTTATTGATTTCGTGATAGGAGGAAGTCTCGGTCTTTCGGACAGTGTAAAGAAAAGAGCGGATATGCTTCTGTCCTTTTCCGACATGACTTTTCCTCACCGGTTGATGAGAGTAATATTGTTAGAACAGCTATTCAGAGCATTCAAGATAGCAAACAATGAGAGTTATCATAAGTAGAAGGATTTAAAAAATGTGTAAACAAAGACCGCAGAATCAAAAGGATGAGAGCAAAGTATTTGAAGACTTATTATCAGCAAGTGAAAGCAGTATGGATTTCTGGTTTAATGATGTAGATGATGAGCAGTGGAATGATGAGAAAAACGATTAAATAACTATTTACACTTCTTGAGATACGGTTTGTCAAGGGGATTTTTTACCCCTTACATTAAAACGCAAGAAGTATGCAGTTGAGTATTTCGGTTCAATCTGACTCCAATGGTTTCATTCATGTGATCTCAACGCTTCCTTCAGCATTGAATGGATGTTTAATGATTCCGGCAGATCATTCATGCCGCGATGCACCCATTCTTCTATAAGTCCGGAGATCATACCTGCGAGAAGAGCCCGTATATAGGCCACATTGTCATCTTCATCTGGTGAGGGGCCACAGCAATAGAATATGTGATCACGTAATAAATAATTCAAGTTATTCTGATTAAGAAGGAGCAGCAGTTCCTTCTGTTTTTTAAATTCATCCAACAGTGACGGCCAGAAGTTTTCATAGAATTCCTTTTCCGGCTTTTGGGAAAACTCCTGCCACCATTCATTGGTACAGGCGGCGAGATACTTAACAAGAATATCCTGTTTGGAGTTGTAGTTTCTATAAAAAGAAACTCTGCCGACACAGGCTTTTTCACAAAGCTCCGTAACGGTGATTTTGTCAAATGACTTAGTTTTCATGAGGCCAATCAAGGCACTGGTAAGGCTTTCAAGTACAAATTCGTGTGATGTTACTGCTTTCATAGTGATACAAATTCCCCGTTTTGTTTCTTTTTTTGACGAAGCAATCCTTTCTCTTGATTTCAGGAAAAAGGATTGATACACTTGCACCATGAAACAAATGTATCAGTTGGCTGGGAGCTTGTCAAGCATAATATAATATCGGGAGGTTTCTATGAAAAGCAAGGAAAGCAAACCAAAGATCGATAAGTCTTTATGGCTTACAACAAAAAGCGAAAGAATCAACTACTATGTTGGCGATTTGGGGCGCACATTGGAGGGCTATATCGTCACGGCGTTTATGACGCTCTTTCTGTTGTTTCAGGGAATCAACCTGATTTCGATTTCCGCGGCAATCCTGGTTGTCAAGGTCATCGATGCGCTCGACGATGTAATTTTCGGTTTCTTGATCGACAAACTCAATATCAAAAAGAGCCGACTTTTTGGAAAAATAGCCGGTGAAGGCAAATACCTACCTTGGTACCGCGCGACCTTCTTCCTGTTCCCGATTTTTACGGTCCTTTTCTTTCTTATGCCGCAGGGCGTGCCAAACGCCGTGAAGATCGGTTGGTTTATGGTGACCTATCTTCTGTATGATATCAGCTATACGCTTGTTGAGGTCCCCATGAACTCAATGATTGTGTCGCTGACGGACAACACCGAGGAGCGTAACTCAATCCTTCAGACGAAAGGCATCATCGGCGGCATTGCGACGGTTTTAGCCGGCATCATCTGGACATTCCTTATTAGCGAACATGTAGGAATCTCCATAAGAATGGTTGCGATTGTTTCGTCTGTCATTTTCTTCTTCATGATGCTCCCGCTGGCGACAAAAGTGAAGGAACACAATACCGAACTGAAAAACACCGAGGACGAAAAGAGCACGGAGCGTTACAATTTCCGTGATATGATTAAATGCGTAAAGACAAACAAATACATGGCTGTCATCCTTCTCAGCACGCTTATTATGGGGGCTCTGGCGACGGGCAGTTCTCTCGGAACCTATGCGTCATACTATCTGTACGGTGACTCGATGATTCTTATCATTCCAATCGCGATCGCCTTTATCCCTCAGCTGATTGCCCAGCTCAATACCGATAAGTTATGCCGCAAATTCGGAAAGAAAAAGGTTTATATGGTCTGCGGGTTGACCGCAGCTCTAATCTACGGTTCTATTTTCTTTGCCGGTTACAACAATTTTGTCGTTATTACAATCCTGCTGGTGCTGCAGGCTGCGCCGGGCAATGTTGCCAATATCGCAAAGACTTTTTTCACTCCGGATACGATTGAGTATACGCGCTATAAGACCGGAAAAGACTGCTCGGGGATTTTCTTCTCCCTCAATGCGTTCGTTAACAAGTTAACGACAAGCATCGCTTCTTCTTTGGGCGTGTTCATCCTGGGGCTTTCCGAATGGATTACTGTTGAGGCAGACAGTTTTGAGGAGCTTGCCGAGCTCAATGTAGTGCAGACCCAGAGTGCACTGGACACTCTTTGGATTGTCTTTATGCTGATTCCCGCACTTGGCACACTGCTGAGCGTTGTGGTTATGGCATTCTATAAGCTGAAGGATGACGACGCAAAACTTATGGCTCAATGTAATGCCGGTGAGATTAGCCGCGAGGAATGCGAGACCAGATTGTCGCGGAAATACTGAAAAACAGGAGACTGTATCATGCTTGAAAGAGACAACGTCAGATTCTTTGATATGACTTCTGTCTCTCCGACGCAGGGAATCGAACGGAGGGCAACGGGTCAGTATGTCGAAGCCGGCCTTGCACGGCTGTTTCCCGGTGAGGTGTTCAGAAATATATGTGTCAGTTTTAACGGGAGCGGGGAGTATCATCCAAAGGTTTCTCTGATTCAGCGTATGTTCGGCGGCGGAAAAAAGATTGAAGGCCTACCCGCATATTATGAAGTGGAACTGGAGCATCTGACCGGTAACCATACTGAGACGCTCATTGTTTGGTCGCCTGCAGCCTGGAACGATCGTTTTGCGGGAACCGCCGGAGGAGGGACCGGAATCGGAGGACGAAGTTATCTGACAAAGCCGGATAACGCCCAGCGTGGTTTGACGGTCCCCTTTGCCGTCATGAACGGTTTTACTGCAGCGACGATGTTCGCGGGAAACAATGACGGCGGGCTCCACGATTACACCATCGACCCGAAAACCGGAACGCTCAACCGTGAGTTGTACGAAAACTGGAGACTTCGGAGCACTCATAATATGACTGTTTTCGGAAAAGCTATAGCAGAGCTTCTCCATGACCGCCCTGTCAGATGGTCCTATATGAACGGCGGTTCCGGAGGCGGAAGACAATCGCTCATGGAAGTCCAGAATTATCCGAAAGACTATAACGGCATCTGGGCATCCTGCCCCGCAATCAACTGGCAGAAGTTGATGGTCTCCGGTTTTTGGGCTCAGACACTCATGAACGAGTATGGAATCACATTTTCAGCTAAAAAGAATCAGTTTTTCATTGACGCCGTTCATGAAGCAAACGGCGGTGCGGACAAGTATTATCACTTGGAAAAGATCCCTGAATTTGATTTTTATTCCTGTGTGGGGAAAAATATTGGTAGCGATTCCATTACAGAAGCCGATGCAAGATTCATGACGGAACTTTGCCGTGGCCCGAGAAAGGCTGACGGCAGTTTCCTTTGGTACGGTTTTGCACCCGGCGTGAAGAATTGGCAGTGTGTGATTCCTATCGGCACCTATTATTATCCGATGCCATGGTCGCGGCACGTAAAGCCTTTTTTTCTCGCTCCAATCTGCGCCAGATGGATCACGGAAACACCGGGTCAGAAGTTTGATGGCATGAAGATTAGGGAATTCACCGAGCTTTTTGAAGAAGGCGTCAGAAAGTTTTCGGATAACCTTGGTGATAATCCTGCAATCGATGCATTTGTGAATGCCGGCGGCAAACTCATAATCGACCACGGTATGGACGACCCGCTGATACCGGTGGCAGGGACGCTGGACTATTACGGGAAGCTTCTCACGCATTTTGGTTCGCAGAGTGCGTTGGACCGCTTTATGAGACTATACATAACCCCCGGTGACAACCATGGTAATTGCTTCGGCAACGGACCCGGAATTACCGAAAAAGATGGCATGCTTGCTCTGATGAAGTGGGTAGAAGAGGGAAAGGCTCCGGAAGAGATACGAAAAGTCAGAGTGGACAGAAAGAATGGGGAGACGCTGGAGGAAAGCAGCCAGAGTCCTTACCGGGACGAAAGGCATAACAATGAAGACTGAAACAATCAATCAGGTGATGCAAGGCTATATTGATTCACATGAACTAGCCGGTGGAGCGTTGCATGTGTTTTCAGAAGCTGAAACGATTTTCCGCGGAAAATGGGGATTAAGCGATATTGAAGCAACGAGATCCGTGGAATATGACAGTATTTTCAGACTCATGTCGATGACAAAGCCGATCGTAGCTGCCGCAGTGATGATCTGTGCAGAGAGGGGACTTATCGACATAGATGATCCTGTTTCGCATTATCTGACGGAATTCGCGGATATGCAGGTGAATCATGATCCGAAATATGCCAACGGACCGGACTTACTTAAAAGAATACCTCTGCTTCTTCCGTTTTTCAATATCAGTAAAGTGAAAACAAAACCTGCCTCCCGCGACATCACAGTCCGCGATCTCTTAAGCCATTCCTCGGGAATGCAGCAGGGAACGGTCAGTCTGCTGAGCCTTCTGAAAGGTCTTCCGCAGTTCGGATCGCTCAGGGAAGAAGTTTCGTATTTTGCTGCTCAACCCCTGGATTTTGATCCGGGAACCGGAACGGGTTATTCACCTCTCGCCGGTTTTGATGTGCTTGGATATCTCATTGAATGTGTGAGTGGCACACGGCTTGAAGGTTTTGTTCGCACAGAAATCTGCGATCCTCTCGAAATGTTTGATACAGGCTTTTTCCTATCAGAAGAGAGACAGAAAAGGCTTGTCAAGGTATATAAAAGGCATGCGGGCAGCCTGAAAGATGTCACCGGAACAAAGAATGATGTGGCAGGAGCCATGCACCAGAAGGCCATCTCTTTTGAACATGGCTGTGGCGGAATGTATTCCACTCTTGATGATTATAGCCATTTTGCACAGATGCTGCTCTGTGAAGGTTCCTATAAAGGCAGACGGATTCTGCAGCCGGAAACGGTTCGAATGATGCGAAGTGAAGCGCCTCTCGTCCATCTTGAGCCCGAACCCGGCTTTGTATGGGGACTGGGAATGAAGATTCGTCAGGATCCTGAAAAGGGCGGCAGTCCTGCGACAGCCGGAACCTACGGCTGGAGCGGGGCTTTTGGCACGCACTTCTTCATCAGCCCTATTGACAGGCTGGGCGTTGTATTTATGACGAACCGCGCCGATTTGGAAGGGTCAGGGTCCTATATCAGCAAGAGAATCGAAGAACTGGTTTTTGAAGGGGACTGAGAACTATGATTACACCGGAAACAACAATAAAAGAAATCCGCAGCATACTGCAGGACAATCTGTTCAGCCAGTTGATCTATGACCTTTCAGAAAGGGGAGCCGGCAGATTCTCTGACGAAAGCAGAACCCTGAAAGATATTCAGGCTGCAGATCCGGCGTGGAATGCGGACGATATGGTTTTCGGTCTGAACACACTGTGCCGTAATGCTGCAAGAGGAAGGGTTTTATATGATGTATACAGGTCTGATGAGACTGCTGCGTGCCCCGGAAAAGCGAATGTTAAACTGGTCCATTTTCCGGCAGAAACCGCATGCAACTACGAAAAAGACTGCGTACGAAGAACGCTGATACTCGCCTCGGGTGGCGCTTACGGTGCAGTTTGCAATCTGCCCGAGGCATTTCCCGCAGCGGCAGAAGCTGCAGCGCTAGGAATAGACTGCCTTTGTCTGACATATCGGGTCGGGGCTTTGGCACCGCTTTTCCCAAAGCCGATGGAGGATCTGGCAGCCGCGATTCGTTTCCTTTTCAGCAATGAACAGAATCTTGATGTTAGCATGAAGCATTACGCAGTCGGGGGCTTTTCCGCGGGGGGACATCTTGCTGCCTGCGGGGGCATTAAGGAACTGGGATATCGGAAATTCAACCTTCCTGCGCCAGAAGCAGTGCTCCTTGCTTATCCCCTGCTTAATGTTTGGAAAGCCTTGGAACAGTTGCCGGAACCGTATCGCAAGCTTATGCTTAAAGGTCTTCTCGGATCTGGAGTCGATGAATCTTATTGTGGACCTTATAACGTTGATCAGAATATTGACTGCGACTATCCGCCGTGTTTTATTGTTCACGCGAGAGATGACGAGACGGTGGATTGTGAACTCAGCTCAGCTTTTGCTCGTGCTCTCACAACAGCAGAAGTCCCCTGTGTTATAGAAAAACCTGAACACGGCGGGCATGGTTTTGGCAGAGGCGGCAAAACAGAAGCCGAAGGATGGATTAAAAGAGCAATTACATTTTGGAAGGAACAGAGACATGAAACTGTATCATTTACGCGTAAATCATAGAACAAATCCCTGCGTTGACGGGGATATTGAGTTTTCCTGGCGCATCAGTTCTGAACACAAGAACATTGTGCAGCGTTCTTACCGAATCCTTGTGGAAGGCGAGAAAGGAACGATGTGGGACAGCGGTACAGTGGAGAGCAGGCGGCAGAGTTTTGTCGCATATGACGGACCGAAGCTTCCCTCAAAATCTGAATATCGGTATACTGTGACCGTGTGTACCGCTGACGGTGATTCCTCCGGTGCATCCGGACGTTTTTATACAGGTCTTGACCTTGCAGACTGGAAAGCATGCTGGGTTGAATCCACCTTTATGAGAAATCCGCATCAGATGCTCTCTGACGGTATCGAAAATCCGGTGCTCTCTTTTACGAGAGGTTTTGAAATCCGCGGGAAACTTCGCTCAGCCGTCATGTATGCCACCTGTTATGGCGTTTATCATCTGATAATCAACGGAGAAAGAGCGGACGACAGGGAATTTGCTCCGGAGTTCACCGCTTACAGCAAGCTTTTGTATTACCAAAGATACGATGTGTCCGGGCTGTTGCATACGGGAAAAAACAAGCTGGAGATGCTGGTGGGAGACGGCTGGTACTTCAACAGCCAGACCGTACCTGTCGGCTGCGATCACGAAAAGCCCGCAATCCTGTATCAATTGGAACTTGAATATGCAGATGGAACCCGCGAGACTGTTTTCAGCGACGGCAGTGAGGAGTGTCGCCAGACAAATATCCTGTATTCGGATCTGTTCGTCGGAGAAAAAATCGATCTGACAAAGCCTTATTCGGAGCCCTTGAGACCGGTGCTCTGTGATTATCCCTTCGATATTCTCCGGGCTCAGGCGCTTGATCCGGTTAGGGCTGTTGAAATCTTCTCAGTTAAGAAGGTCATTCAAAGCCCAAAGGGCGAACTTATTTATGATTTCGGTCAGGTAATTGCCGGCAGATGCCGAGTCTTGCTACGGGAAGAACGCGGAACGGAAGTGCGCATCCATCATACGGAAGTTCTGGATAAAGATGGCAATTATTTCGCGGCGCTATCTTCCCGCCAGCGCGAAACCGTAATCTGCAGCGGGGAAAAGACTCTCTATGAACCAATCTTTACCTTTCACGGCTTTCGCTACATCATGATCGAAGGCGCAAGAAATATCCGCCCTGAAGATGTGACCGCCGTCCTTCTTTCCACGGAAAAGGAGAACAAAGGCGGATTCAATTGCAGCAATCCGAAGCTGAACCGGCTGTATCAAAACATTCGGTATTCCCAGAGAAACAATATGATGTCAATCCCGACAGACTGCCCGCAGCGCGAAAAAGCAGGATGGACAGGTGATGTTCTGGTCTATAATGCCGCAAGCATGCTGAACGAAGAAATGACACCTTTCTATGAAAGCTGGCTTTCCAGCCTCCTTGCAGATCAGCAGGAAAGCGGGGCGGTACCGATTACCTGCCCCTCGACAAAAATGTATGACTTCATGCTTAGAAAGATTAGCCGCGAGTATGATAAGTCAAAGCCGGCCAAGGGGCTGGAGGATATTCTGCCCGCGGAAGGCGAATCCGCAGCAGGAGGAGAACTGCCTTCGGTTGCCGGGTGGAGCGATGTGATTATAGAACTTCCGTACAGTATGTACAGGCTGACAGGCAATGACCTGATTCTGAAGAAATGTCTGCCCGCTATGAAGAAATACGCTAATCAGCTAATCCGCACAGCGGCGATGCGCAGAGGCGGCGCTTCACTTGATGAAAACGATCGGTACCTCTGGAATACCGGCTTCCATTTCGGAGAATGGCTTGTTCCGGGGAAGGAAAAGCCCGGATTTGAAGCTTGTAAGGAAACGGCCTGGTATATCGCTCCTTTTTACGCATTCCGTTCGGTAAACCTGCTGGCAGAAATCTGTGAAAAGCTTGGCGACGAAAAGAGCGCTGCGTATTACGGAAGTATCGCCCGAAAAATGAAAGCAGCAATCGAGGCAGAAGTGCTTCCTCTACAACACGAATATGCAGACTATATGGGACGATACATCCTTGCCCTGGCATTTGAATTGGTTGACGGAGACCTGGAAAAGGAATACGCCGGGAAACTCATTGAATTGATTCATTCAAACGATTATCGTATAGGAACCGGTTTTCTTGCAACGCCCTACATTCTGAAAGTACTGGACAGCATCGGCCGCCACGATCTGGCATTGAAGGTCCTGATGAACCCGAACTGCCCGGGCTGGCTCTATGAAGTCAGCATGGGAGCTACAACAATATGGGAAAGCTGGAGTGCCGTAGCACCTGACGGAACACCGCAAAAGATCAGCTTTGACCATTATGCTTTCGGTATTGTGGATGAATATTTCTTTTCCGTTCTTGCGGGAGTCAGACCGCTTGAGCCGGGTTTTGCCAGATTTGAGGTCAGCCCGGACCGTGTGATTGGTCTGGACCGGCTGAAACGGGAGTTTATCTGCGAGGCCGGCCTTATTTCTGTCGAATATACAGACTCCGTTCTGACGGTAACAGTTCCGCCCAATACCCGTGCAGTGATCAAATGGAACGGAGAAACAAAGGAGGTTGGGAGTGGTACATGGAGATTCGAATAATATGAAAAATCATAGTATCCGACCCGGAAAGCCTTTCCTCGACACGGAAGGAAAGCGCATTCAGGCCCACGGGGGGAGTATCTTTTTCGATGCTGAAACCGAGACATATTATCTGTATGGAGAAAACAAGGAATTCTCTGTTCCCGGTAGTGGTATCTGGACCTGGGGAGTTCGTGCCTATGCGTCAAGGGACTTCTACAACTGGGAGGATAAGGGATTGATCGTTGAGCCTGTGCTTGACGATCCGTTATCACCGTTCAATCCCCGGACGGCATGTTTGGATCGGCCACATATCCTGTTTAACCAAAAGACGGAGAAATATGTCTGCTGGATGAAGATCATGCACAGAGATGACAACAGGCGACAGACGGTTACGATAGCGGTCGCAGACAGCTTTTTAGGACCGTATTCGATTGTACAGAGCGGGGTATCTCCGCTTGGCATGAATGCCGGGGATTTTGATCTTGTCGATGATGAGAACGGAAAAGCTTATTATTACTTTGAACGAGTCCATTCAGAGCTGATTTGCGCAGAGTTGACAGCAGATTACACAGATGTGACAGATGTCTGCTCCCATCATTTCCCGCATCCGTATCCGCCTTTTGTTCGGGAAGCGCCGGCACACTTTAAGCGAAATGGACTGCACTATCTTATTACATCCGGAACGACCGGGTATTTTCCAAACCGCAGCGAAGTTGCAGTGTCGGAAAGCTGGCATGGCCCTTTTACTGTTCTCGGAGATCCACATCCCGGCGATCCGACCGGCACATCCTTTCACTCGCAGATTTCCTCGGTGTTCAAGATGCCTGGAAAGAAGAATCTGTATGTAGCGTTGGCAGACCGCTGGATGCCGAATGCGATGGAAATACCGGCAGCCTTCTGCGAGGAAATTTTTGAGGGCTTCTTTTCGGGCCGAGTCCCGCTCAGCGAAGGCGAGCATTTCAGGGAATCTCTGATCAGGAAATACGGGCTACAAGGTTACCGGAGTATTCTTGTGCAGAATGATACGGACACTTCCGTCGCAGACTATGTCTGGCTTCCGCTGAGGTTTGAGGAACCGGCTCCGCAGCACCCGAATGGAATGATCTTCATAGACTGGCTGGATGAATGGAGAATTGAAGATTACTCATAAGGATTATTTATAAAAGGAGACGATGTAATTGGAATGTAATTTGTTTTACACGGAACTGTCAAGAGGGATATATCGGATTTCCGACAGTCTTCACGGACCGAATTCTGACGGATTTTCAGACGCACCGGGCAGGGCAACACAGAATTCATATTTGATACAAGGACAGGAAAAGGCTGCTTTAATTGATTTGGCAGTAGATACACCGGATTTGTTTTCCTATGCTTGTCAGCTTACAGGCCTTCCGACACAGGTACTGTTAACCCATGGGCACCCGGATCATGTTTACAATCTTGAGTCGGTTGGTGAAGCATGGCTTCATCCTGATGATTATGATCTGGTCCTGAAAGGGATTCCGGGAATATGTTTTCCCATACATAATGTCGTACTGAATCCGCTGAAGGACAGACAGAAGATTGATCTGGGTGAGCGAATTCTTGAGGTTATCCATATGCCCGGGCATACACTGGGGAGCGTTCTGTTTTGGGACAAGCAGTCTGGTTTTTTGTTCAGCGGGGATTCCTGTTCAAGACGATTGCTCTACGGTCTAACGCCTACGGTCCCGCTGGATGAACATTGTAAAAAACTTGCCGGGCTTGCAGAGTTTCCCATTAATCATATTTACACAGCACATGACCGATGCGGTCTGCCCAAGGCACACTTGCTGCGGATTTGTGAACTTATCCGACAGGAACTTCCAAAGTCGGCAACAACAGTTATCATACCAGGAATAGGCATTATGCGAAATCTCCGGTGGGGAGATGAAAATACTCTGGATTACTTTGACATGGCGGTTGAAGAGTCCTATGTTGAGGGATTGTTGAAATAAAAGAAAAAGACAATACTCATTTCTTACAACTGCTTTCCAATTCACCACAAATGAGCCGCAGCCATATGTATTTGGTGGTACAAACCACCCTTTACATATTAACTCTTGAAAACCCATTCTCTTTGAACATGGAAAGAAACAAAGAAAAGTATTGTATACACGCCCCTGTTTTAATCAATATGATTATTATTTCTCTTTCGGCAGGGATAATCAAGGAAAGTAAAGTTACAAGACCTGCCAATACAAGCATAACGGATACGGATAATACATGGATTTTTGGTTTAATGACATAGATGAGGAGCAAAACGATTAAATAACTATTTACACTTCTTGAATACCCATTCTCTTTGAACATGAAAAGAAACAAAGAATAATATTGCATCCACCCCTATTTTAATCAATGTGATTATTATTTCTTTTTCGGCAGGGATAATCAAGGAAAGCAAAGTTACAAGACCTGCCGATGCAAGCATAACGGATACGGATAATACATAGTATTTGATAAGACACTTTTTATAATCACACTTATGTTTGAAAACCGAACTTTTATTGAAATTGAAGTTAAAAAATGAGGATAATGCTCTGGCTATTACCGTACTTATAAGAATCCTTGTATTCTCTACATAATTTGCAAATATCAACAAAGACACATAGAAAACAATGTTGTCCAAAAGGAAAGATATTATTGAACTGAGCATAAACTTGAATATGAGCTTGTATATCCTGAAAGCATCTCGAACCGCCTTGAAATGCGACCCTACATTTTTATCCTCATATACGGTGGTTATTTCCACTTCTTTAAACGGAATACCTTCGGGTTTCATCTCTAAAAGCATATTGGTTTCATATTCAAAACGATCACCCTCAACTGAAAGAAGGAAAGGAATAAGTTTTACGGGAAATACTCTCAGTCCGGTTTGTGTGTCGTTTATATTTATTCCGCATCCCGTTTTGAAAACAAAGGAAGTTATCTTGTTTCCCAAAAAGCTTTTCGGGGGAACATCCGGTTGATGGAAATTCCTTGCTCCCAATATAACCGTTTTGTCATCGGTCATGTGCTGCGAACATTTCAATATGTCTTCAGGAAGATGCTGTCCGTCCGCATCCGCTGTGACTACACCTTTAATATCTTTGTTCCGTTGCTGAATATATGAAAAGGCTGTTTTAAGAGCAGCTCCTTTTCCTTTATTCACTTCATGCTTTAATAGAGTGCACTGTTCCGTAGAAGATACTTCATCGAATATACCGTCATACTCCGGACTGCTTCCGTCATTTACCACTATAATATCGGAAAAGCCTTGTTCAATTAATCCCGAAACCGTCGTAAGAAGTTTCTGTGAGGGATTTAATGACGGTATAACTGCGGTTATTCCAAGACCGTTATCTTTAAATGTCATGATTATACTCCTTATTTATTCCGAAAGCATCTCCGCTACTTTCCACTTATTATTATACAGTATAAACACCAGGTCAAACGAATCTTCCAGATATCGCGTTTCATAGTATGTTTTATGTATTGCACTGAAAGACATAGTGCATGTGAAACATGTTTCACTTACCGGACGGAAATCAATAACTTTAAGATACTTATACTCCAAAGTGGAGCCCATTACCCAGTACAGACTTGCACATGCCGACTTAAGCCTGGACTGTAAAACACTGCCTTCAACAAGATATGCGTTTAATGTGGGGAAATATCCCCATATATCGCCTGTGGCATTGACGGTAAAATTAATATATGTTTTGGCAAAATTCAGAGCATGCTGTTCGTGAGTGTTTTTCAGTTGCTCGTCTGCGGGGTAGTGATAGAATATATTCTTGCTATCGGAGGCCTTCGTTACCTCCAAAGACTTTCCGTTTACATCATAACATTCAATATCCGGTTTATAATACAAATTGTCGGCTGAGTATGTGTTTAACAAAGGAACCTGCGAGTATGTCGTTATATTTTCCTGCCCCGGATAATATGCTTCACCGTTTTCAATATACTTTTCCGTAAGTAATACTCCGTTTATATAAACCTTAACCTCTTTCGGAGCGGTGACTTTATATGAATAAGTTTCTTTTATAACTAAAGGGTAGGCATACTCGTTTTCCGTTTTGTTAAGTTCTAAAGGCAACCCCTTGTCGTCTTCAGCCGTTACTTCCGCCTCCAGGTATATACCCGGTATCTCATATTTCTTTCCTGTAGGTCTTTTATCAAAAGGCTGATTGACATATTCAAAACCTGTATATGCTACGGCATTGTCCGTGATATATGATTCACCCACTTTTATATTATTGACATACACATCGGCATACTCCGGTACCGTTATACTTAATGTTTTTTGCTCAGGTAAAAGTACCCAATCCAAAACGGTAAAGCTGCCGGTCTGCCAAAGATTGAAACCGTATTTTGCGGAATTATCACCCTTACTTGTCAGCACAACTTTACCTAAATCTGCCGAGTCGGTATAGATTATGTAGACCGGTGATGTGTCGGCATATTGCCCCGGCATCTTACGGTATTTATACTCTTCATTCTTAAGAAGTGAAAAGTATAATTGATTAATGACTGTGTTTTCCTCTTCAAATTCCGATACTTCAATCTTCTTGTTTTCAGTCATCAGGGTCCTTACGGTATCGTCATTGACGGTAGAGATAAACTCGTTCATATAGTTTTCCGGTCGGGATATTTCATAGGACTTTATATATTGCCAGAAGAAAACCAAACCGATAAACACCGCAACAAGAAAGCATATTGAATATATTATCAAGCCTTTTACGAATTTACTCTTGGGTTTTCCCGCATTGTCTTTATTATGCATAACTGCTTTATCTCTCATAATCACCTTACCAAAAATGAAGTGGGAAGAGCCCTCGGACCGGTTACCGATGCACAGACATTGAGTACCTCACCCTCATAAATCATAAGTGTTGAGGAGCCGCCGTCTAAATTGGAAGCGTTGACTGCTCCGAAATCCAGCATAATATCCGCTAAGTCGGCATATGTGGCGCCCAGGGAGTTCATGCGTCTGCCGTCAACCACCAGCATCAGAACCGCTCCGTCGGCACGTTGTCCGATTGCCGTTCGGGGATTTAATCCGCTTATGAGGTCTTTTTCAAAACTCTGCACTTTTCCGTTTATAATCAAAGGGGGTCCGAAACTGACCGCCCACTGTATCTTGGCATCCATTGCCTCCTGTGTGGTCATCATGCCTACATGCAATATACCCTTATCATCAAAGGCGGAGACATTCAGTTTTACATCGGGGTCACCCCAGACTACTTCACCGTTACATATAACCATACCGTCGGGAGTGCCTTCATGACCGCCTCCCAAGGGATCATAGAAACCGCCCGCATTGATACCGGCAACGGCATCATACTTTTCCACCATTTCCGTAAGCTTTAAGCCTTTTCCTCCCAATTCGTCGGGAGTTCCCACAAATACTCTTAAGGGATCTTTTACTATAAGCATAACCGCTTCATAAAGGCTTCCCTTTATTCTGACAACCTCTATATCTTTTTCCTCCGGAACGGTATCCGTAATATCAGCATCCTCCCCCGAAGGAGGTAATGAAGAGGTAGGTGTGGGTATTTCGATTAAGGAGGTATCGGTTTTTTCTTTCGGTTCTTCTACAATTTCCGAAACAGTAAGGGTTGCAAGCTCTTCATCCGACAGATATATGTCGGCCAGAAAGCCTACAGCACTTGTTTCTCTTACCGACAGCACAAACAGTTTTTTTGCGGTAGGAGAAGGGCCTTTTACCAATACATATATAACTCCCAGCAGAGCCACAACTATTAAAGCTAAAGTGGTAAAGAAAACAGCCAGAGTTTTCAATATTACTGAAACCGCTCTTTTTGCAGCACCGAGTTTGTTTGTCATAACAAGTCTCCTTACTTACCCTCCATATATTATATTCACAAAGAGAGGAATTTCCAATATAATATTGGTGCCGTTAAGCGGATATGCGGCAAAGAAAAGAAAGGTATTGTTATATAAAGGTTAGTTGTCTTATGAAAAGGAAAGCATATAAATTGCTTATATTGATTATAGTTGCAGCTCTGTTGCTTGTGCTGTGCGGTTGTGCCGAACCGGTTATTTCTCCGAGCGGGACAACAGTAGTTTTACCATCACCCACACCGACACCGACACCCACAGTTATACCGGAAACGGAAACACCGTCTGCAACACCCGAGCCGACTCCCGAGCCTACAGAAGAGATAAAACCCGATGCGGAGGATATAACCAAGAAGGTGTATGTAAGTGTTGACGGGCATTATTCCGACAAGCTTTCCGATTACAGCTTCTACTCCAAACACAAACTTAACAAAGGATCAAAAATAGAGATATCGTCTTATGAAAAGATGCACTCTTTATACATAATATGGGACAAAATACCGGGAGAATGGACGCTTAATATAGGTGATGAAAAATTGACGTGCGGAAAGAACGGATTTATACATGAATATATAGAGTTGCCGTGCGGTTGCACAAGAATAAGTATTGAGTTGACAAACGATGGTGCAACAATATGTGATGTCTATGTTTTCACATACGGCAATCTTCCCGGATGGGTACAGATATGGAATCCCCCGTATGAAGATGCCGATATGCTGCTGTTACCCACTCATGCCGATGATGAACATCTGTACTTCGGAGGTATGATGCCGTATTATGCCGGACAGTTGCAATACAAAGTCCAGATTGCATATCTTACAAACCATTGGGGAGAACCGTACAGGCCTCATGAGTTGCTGAACGGATTATGGACCGTAGGCATGACCGCATACCCGGTTATAAGTGAATTTGAGGATAAATATTGTTCAAATCTGGAACATGCTAAAAGCGTATATCCTCTGGAGGATGTGCTGAATTTCCAGGTGGAACTTTTAAGAAGATTCAAACCGGAAGTGGTGATAGGACATGACTTAAAAGGCGAGTACGGTCACGGAGCTCATATGTTGAATGCATATGCCCTTACTTTAGCGGTGGAATATGCCGCGGACAGCACAAAATATATGTCATCGTATGAAAAATACGGTGTATGGGATACTCCGAAACTGTATCTTCATTTATATGAGGAAAACAAGATTTTAATGAACTGGGATATTCCGCTGGAGCGATTCAACGGGCTTACAGCATTTGAAATGGCCGTACAAGGCTATGACTGTCATAAGAGTCAGCACATATGGTCCTTTGCCGTAAGACAGGGTGAAAGTCAGTACGACTGCAGATGGTTCGGATTGTACAGAAGTTTAGTCGGACCGGATGTGGAGAAGAATGATGTATTTGAGAATATATTATCGGGAAAGTAAATATCGGTAAAACTCGATTTTTTAGTGCTTATTGTAACTAAATTATTAGTAAAAATGAACTTTTAATGAACTTTTCCTGCAAAGCGTTGACATAAATGCCTGTTATGATAGTATCAAACATATCTAAACAATCAAAATATTAACAGAAGCAATATAAGGCTTTAAGTCCGTGTATATATTTTATTAAACCGAGAGGTGAGATAATGGAAAAAGAAAAAACCAAAGTCAAAGCAAGAATAGCAGTATTCATAATTGTCGCTATCCTTATAATTGTAGCGGCAGTGTTTCTGTTTTTGTTGCCGGGAAATAAAGAGGAAGCTCCTTCATTGCATGAAATACCTGTACGCAGGATAGGACAAGATGCAGAAATCGATTTGAATATGCCGTATGAGTATGTGCGAAGCATGATCAACAGGCAGGAAGACTTTCTTGCAAATGCGGAGGATATAGAGGCTCAGACAGTCTTATCGAAGCAGCGTGATGATATTTCTCTTGCATATAAAAAGCCGTGGCATATAGGGCCGATTGACAGGCTTTCATATTATCAGGGTATAACCAGCATCAAAACTATAGAGAGAAAAGATAATTGTAAGGTAACTTTCATTAAAGGTTATGACTCTTCATATATGATGAAGAAGAATGAGGAGGAAAAAAAGGGATATGTAATCTTGCCTGCATGGATGAAAGAAAATATTGCCAAAGGATATACGGTAGATGATATAGACATAATGCTGATTAATTTAGAGCCCTATCATCTCAGTCGCAATTTCAAGGTTATCGGTTTCTATCAGGCAGATACCCAAGATACCATATATGTTTCAATGTATACCTATGGTGAACTGTTTGAGTATGATGAGGCTAAATTGAATAAAATGATTAAATCGCTCAGCATATATTATGAAGAGGAAGCCGATGTGTCCGCAATATATGGTCTTATGAACGAATATTTTTCCGATAGTGCAACAAAGAAAGAAGGTCGGAATTGCGTATATACGGATTATGACTTTTACTACATACCTAATGTGAAATAACTGATGGAAATGAGGTAATAATGAAATACTCCATTAAGAAACTATACAGAGCGCCCATAAAGACCTCTATATTCATACTGCTTATTGCTCTTTCAGCGAGTGCATTGAGTATAAGTGTGGGCATGTGGAAGTATTCTTATGACAGTATAAAATATTCAAAAGATGCATTCACCACGATAGGTATTGTAAGAGAGTTGGAGTTTACGGAACAGATATATGTATCTTCCGAGGAGCCTAAATATGATTACGAGTTGCTTGGTAAAGTAAAACAAGCCGCAGAGAACTCGCAATATACAAAATATACCGACAGGCGAAAATATCTGATGGGATATAGTCCGGATATAACGAGCTTTATCATCAGCGGTACAAGAACAAGATTTTATCCGTATTCGTATGCCATAATTACGGGAGTATGTGAGCGCATAGGTTTTTGGCGAGACTCAAATTATAGGGCGGTTTTCAAGATTGACAAAAATGATTTGAATATATTTCCCCTTTTTGTTGAAAAGCCGGGTCCGAGATATAATAGTGATTACATATTAATAGGGGGTACACTACTAACAAACGACTTACGGTTTCCGTTCAAAGTAGGAGAAAAGTACATAATACATGCTTACATGTTCGGTTGGGATTACGAAGAAGGTATGTTTTCAGGACGACTGGATTACAACGGAACTCTTGGTCCGGATGTGGGTGTATACGGAGATCTCTATACTCTTTCGGAAGAAGAGAAAAAAGAACGGCCGGAAATAGATCGTGATAAAGTATGGCGTGTTTTCGATGATTCCACACACCCGTTTCAGGCTCTGAGTACCGACGCTCAATCTCTTTTAGACTCCGAGGATCAGAAATGGAACAGATTGGTAGACAATTGTGAGATAACCAAGCATTCTATGGAGATATTGCTTACCGACGATATGTACAGTATGTATCCGTTCAATGCCGGCGATTCATATATAGACAGAGGCAGGGCGATAAGTAAAGACGAGTATGAACAAGGTGCTAAAGTCTGTGTAATAAGTGCGCCTGTATCAGTTACAAATGATTTAAGAGTAGGCGATAGGATAAAGCTTTCCGTTTATGAAAGTGACTTTACAGTAGATAGTAAGATGATAATCAGAAAGGATACCGGGCAGCCGGAAAGTAATGAGGATTACTTTGCTCCTTTGGGATATAGAGGGCAGGATTTCATAACCGAAGTAGAGTATGAGATTATCGGAGCATACACAAATAAAGGATCGGGAGACAGAGGAGAACTGACACTTTCTAATAACGTGCTGATAGCTCCCTCAAAATCCATTGAGGGTGATTTTAATACCAAGCCGATTGTAGCCGAATTGAGAAGAGCGGGAGACGGAAAGGTACGGTCTGTTAAAAAGGAGAGAACGAGCATACCCGGTTCTTTCTCGGTGGTTATTGAAAACGGGAAAACAGAGGAGTTTGAAAAAGAGATGGAAGCTTTAGGCTACGGAGGCATGTTCTATTACTTTGACCAGAATTACAGCGAGATAGCAGGTAAGCTTGACGGGTATATGAAGACCG